>JBBASQ010000084.1:0-3051 GCA_040399185.1 Prochlorococcaceae cyanobacterium | reverse complement strand
CGCAAGGCCGATGCGGCGGCAGCCACCCTGAGCCGCATCACGGAGCTGGATCCCAGCAACGCCAACGCCCACCTCGGCCTCGGCTTCGTGCAGCTCTACCGATTCAAGCCCTGGGCAGCCCAACCGGCGCTGGATCAAGCTGCCCAGCTGAATCCCTCCAACCCCACCCTGCGCACCCTGCGCGCCGTGGCGGCGGCCATGCGACTCGACCTCGCCAAGGCCCACTCCCTGATCACCCCATGACCAACCCGGCCAGCCAGCTCCGCTTCCGCCAGCGCAACCGGGTGTATTACGACGACCTGGCCCGGTTGCATCACCTGTTGGTGGGCGAAGGGCTGCGGGTGCTGGAGATCGGCTGCGGGCTGGGGGACCTGCTCGCCAGCGTGAAGCCTGGCCATGGCGTGGGCGTGGAGCTGGATCCCGCGCTGGCCGCGGCCGCCCGCGACCGACACCCCCAGCTGCGGATCGTGTGTGCCGATGCCGAAAAGATCACACCGGGCTCGATCGGTGAAACCCAGCCCTTCGATGTGATCCTGCTGCCGAACACGCTCAACACTCTCCAGGACGTGCAGGGGGTGATTGAACGGCTGGAGGCGTTCTGCCATCCGCGAACACGGCTGGTGGTGAGTTTCCACAACTGGCTCTGGCAGCCCCTGCTCAAGGCCGCAGAAGCCCTGGGCCAGCGCCAGCCCCAGCCCCCTGAAAGCTGGCTCACGCCCCGCGACGTGACCAACCTGCTGGATCTGGCGGGCTGGGAAGTGCTCAAAGGCGGCCACCGCTGCCTGATGCCTCGCCGCATTCCCCTGCTCACACCGCTGGCCAACCGTTGGCTCAGCCAGTTGCCGGTGTTTGAGCAGTTCGGACTCACCCACTGGTTGGTGGCACGCCCAGCACGCCAACAAGAGCGCGAGCCCAGCGTGAGCGTGGTGATTCCAGCCCGCAACGAAGCCGGCAACATCGGCCCGGCCATCGAGCGGCTGCCCCAGCTGGGGCGGGCCACCGAGGTGATCTTTGTGGAAGGCCACTCCACAGATGACACCTGGCAGAGGATTGAAGAGGTGTGCCACACCTACTCCGGCCCGTTCCAGCTCAAGAAGTTGCGCCAGAGCGGCAAGGGCAAGGCCGATGCGGTGTGGCTGGGCTTCGAGCAGGCCCAAGGCGAGATCCTGATGATCCTGGATGCCGATCTCACGGTGCGGCCGGAGGATCTGCCCCGCTTTGTGCAGGCCATGGCCGATGGGCGCGGTGAATTCGTGAATGGCTGCCGCCTGGTGTATCCCCGCAGCAAGGCCGCCATGCCGCCGCTGAACACGGCCGCCAACCGCTTCTTCGCCGGGGTGTTTTCCTGGCTGCTGCGCCAGCGCCTGAAAGACACCCTGTGCGGCACCAAGGTGATCTGGAAAGCCGATTACGAACGCCTCAAGGCGGGTCGCAGCTATTTCGGAAATTTTGATCCGTTTGGCGATTTCGACCTGCTCTTTGGCGCCAGCAAGCTGAATCTGAAAATCGTGGAAGTGCCGGTTCGCTACCAGGAACGTATCTACGGCAGCTCCAACATCGCCCATGTGAAGGAAGGGCTAATCCTGGCGCGCATGTGCGCCTACGCGGCACGGAAGCTGCGGTTCATTCCCTGAGGCAGGCGCCATGAGCAAGCGCTGGCTGCTCGCCCTGGTGGCGGCCCTGGTGATCTACCTGGGGCTGGGCCTGGCCTTTGGGATGCGCGATCTGGGCAGCACCCTGGCGCGGCTACCGCTTTGGTGGTGGCTGGTGGCACCGGCCGCAGCACTGTTGAGCCATGGGGTGCTGTTCCAGCGCTGGCAGTTCTACCTGCAACGGCTGGGCTTCCCCCTTGCCTGGAGGCCCAGCGCCCGGATCTACCTCGCTGGATTGGCACTGATCGCAGCTCCAGGGCGCAGCGGCGAGGCCCTGCGGGGCCTGTGGCTCCAACGGCGCCATGGTTTTCCGCTCCAGGTTGGCGTTGGCATCACGCTGGCGGAGCGGCTGGCGGATCTGGCCAGTGCCCTGCTGGTGCTCAGCTGGGGGCTGGGGGAACAGGTGTGGGCGGCGGTGCTGGTGGGCTTCGCGGTGCTCGCGGCCGGTGGCTGGCTGCTCACCCACCCCGGTGTGATCCGGCGTTTGGAACATGCATTGGAACGGCTGCCCCTCCATCCCCGCTGGCATGGGGTAATCCGGCTGCTGCGCGAGGCCTTGCTGGCCATGGGTCGGGTGCGCCAACTGATGAAACCCAAGCCCCTCCTGGTGGGCACCTTGCTGGCCTGTCTGTGCTGGATGGTGGAAGCCGCCGCTCTGCAGGGGATCTACGGCTCCCTGGGCACGCCGCTGAGCCTGCACCAAACCGCCGTGATCCGCACCGCCACCGGCCTGGGAGGCGTGCTTTCCCTGTTGCCAGCTGGCTTGGGCACCAGTGAAGCCACGGCCATCGGCCTGGCCATGGCCTACGGCGCAGGACGCTCCGATGCGCTGGCGGCCACCTTGATGCTGCGCTTCGCCACCCTGGCCGTGCCCTGCGCGCTTGGCATCGTGGCACTGCTGCGCCAGCGGGATCTCAGCCGCAGCTGATGGCTGTCGTTTGAGATCAAGGCAGTGCATCCCAAAACGATGCCCCCGGTGAGCATGGTCTGACGACCGTGGCTCACCGGGGGCTCTCGCCGGGTCCGCATTGATCACGGAACCGAATGATCAGGAATCAGGCGCCGAATCAGCCGGCGTTCTCCACGATCAGCAGACCCTTGATGGAACAACTGTGACTCACGGGCACCTCCTCCGGTGTGGATGATGCCAGCCGGCGACGCATGCGGCGACTGGGCCTTGGCTCAATCGCCACGCCACTGCTGACGGGACTTGAAAACTTTAGCGGAGTTGGGCGGGTCCACTGTTCCCATGCCAACAAAAAAGCGCCCCGAGGGGCGCCAGGTGTATGGATTGAGATCAGATCGAAACCCAATCAGAGAGCGTTACCGCGGGGCAGCACTTCCTCAGGGAAGACGAAGTTTTCGTGAGGCTGGTCAGCCGGTGCCATCCAGGCACGCA
>JBBASQ010000083.1:1196-3066 GCA_040399185.1 Prochlorococcaceae cyanobacterium | reverse complement strand
GGGCTGGTTTCTCCAGCACCAGGCCGGACCCGACGCCACGGCCTATGCCCTCGCCGCCCGGGCTGCCGCCCCCGAGCCCGCGGTTGTTTAGGCGCTGATTCCTGCTCGCTTCCCTCCCCGTTCTCCACGCCGATGACCACCGCCACCCCCGCTGCTCCGCACCTGCGCGAAGACCTGCTCACCCCGCGCTTCTACACCACGGAAATCGACAAGGCCGCCCGCACCGACCTCAGCCTGGAGCGCCCGGTCTTCGACGCCATGCTCGGCGAGATGGAGGCCGACTACAACCGCGATCACTTCGATCGCAAGGCGCCCCTCGGCCGGCTGAAGGCCCTCTCCGCTGAGGAGAAGGAGGCCTATGAGAGCTACCTGGTGCGCTCCTGCGTGTCGGAGTTTTCCGGGTTTCTGCTGTTTAAGGAGCTCTCGCGCCGGTTGCTGCAGGCCGGGCAGAGCGATCTGGGCCGCCTGTTCCAGCTGATGGCTCGCGACGAAGCGCGGCATGCCGGTTTCCTCAATCGGGCGCTGGTGGCAGAGGGCATCACGGTGGATCTGCCCAGCCTCAGCACCAAGCGGCCGATCACCTGGTTTCCGCTGAGCTGGGTGCTCTATTCGGTGTATCTCTCCGAGAAGATCGGCTACTGGCGCTACATCCTGATCGACCGCCATCTCAAGGCCCACCCCGAGAACGCCTTCGCGCCGCTGTTTGATTTCTTCGAACCCTGGTGCCAAGACGAAAACCGCCACGGCGACATCTTCAATGTGCTGATCCGCTGCTGGCCCCAGCTCAAGCAGGGGCTGCGGGGCCGGTTGCTCAGCCGCTTCTTTCTGTGGAGTGTGTTTCTCACCCACAGCCTCACGGTGTGTGAGCGGGGCAATTTCTATCGAATCCTCGGGATGGATCCGGCCCTGTTCGATGCAGAGGTGATGCGCCAAACCAACCGCACCGCCCGGCGCGCCTTCCCGTGGGTGTTTGATCTGGAGCAGAGCCGTTTCCTTGTGCTGCGCGATCAGATCGTGGACACCTTCCGCGCGATCAAGGCGGCCGGTGCCGCCGGCCAGCCGCTGCGCAAGCTGGGGCTTCAGCTGCGCTTTGCCGGCTTGCTGCTGCGGCAGTTCAGCCAGCCGATGCAGCCGGCCCAGCAGGACGCCGCTGCGGCAGGAGGTGTGGCATGAGCCTGGATTTCACCAGCCCCAGCTACTGCCAGGCCTACAGCCGGATCAACGCCATGGTGGTGGTGGGCGAGGGGTTGGCCGATCGCCACTTCCGCCGCCTCGCTTCCCTGCTGCCCGCCGACCGGGATGAGCTCCTGCGGCTTGGCGCCATGGAGGCCCGCCATGCCGCCGACTTCGTGGGCTGCGGCCGCAACCTGGGCGTGAAGCCCGACAGCGGCCTGGCCCGCCGGTTGCTGGCGCCGCTGCAGGCGCAGTTCGCCGAGGCGGATGCCGCCGGTGATGTGGTGCGTTGCCTGGTGATTCAGTGCCTGATCATCGAGTGCTTCGCCGTGGCCGCCTACCGCTGCTACCTGCCGGTGGCCGACCCCTACGCCGCGCCGATTACCGAGGCGGTGCTGCGCGATGAGCACGAGCACCTGAACTACGGCGAGCAGTGGTTGCGCCCCCGTTTGGCCGCGGTTCGCGAGCAGGTGGAGGCCTGCTGCCGGGAGGCGGTGCCGGTGGCTTTGGCCATGCTTCAGGCGCTGCGGCCTGATCTGGAGGCCATCGGCATGGAGCCCACTGACGTGGTGGGCGAATTCGTGGCCGGATTCCAGGAGGCGTTGGAGGCGATTGGCTACGCCCCGCACGAGGCCCGCGCTCTGGTTGGGCGGCTGGCTGCAGCCGCCCTCTGCTGAGGCGCCTCTTACACAACAGC
>JBBASQ010000083.1:0-1096 GCA_040399185.1 Prochlorococcaceae cyanobacterium | reverse complement strand
GGGCAGGCATGGGCGGCGGAATGCAACGAATCTGCAATCTGAGGATTGCAGAACAACGCTAGCGTTATACCGTTGGCACGTTGATCGGGTGCCCCTTGTGACCGCAGCTTCCATCTCGCACCACGCCACCGCCGCCGATGCCGCCCAGCGCCGTGGCTTCGGGCCGCGGGTGCGCCGCCTGCATGCCCGCATCGGCAAGGCCCATCACCAGGCTGAGGGCATGGGCTTTTCCAGGGCCCTGCTGGCTGGGGAGGCCTCCCCCCTGCAGCTGGCGGCCCTGATTCGGGCGCTGGCCCCCGCCTACAACCTGCTGGAAGAGCGGGCGCCCGAGTTGGCCGCCGCGCTGCCCTGGGCTGCGTTGGGCCGGCGCACGGCCCTCGCCCACGACGTGGCCAAGCTGGCTGTTCTGCCCGCCACCCCCGCTTCGGCGGCGGCGGCTGAATGGCTGCAGCGGTTGGCCCTGCTGGCCCGTGAGGCGCCGCACCGGTTCATGGCCCACGTGTATGTGCGCTACGGCGGCGATCTCTCCGGCGGACAGCAGCTGGCCGCCCAGGCCCAGGCCATCCTCGCCGCCCATTCCTTGCCCGGGCTGGAGTTCTGGTCGTTCAGTGAGCCGATCGCCAGCCTCAAGCAGCAGCTGCACGACGGCTTTGAGGCGCTCGACCTCTCGCCGGCAGAAGAAGAGGAACTGCTGGAGGAGAGCGAGCAGGCGTTTCTGCTCACCCAGCGGCTGCTGGCTGAACTCGGTGAGCTCCCCTGAGCGCCGCCTTCCCCATTTCTCTCCTTGCCCCGCTCGCGCCGTTCTCCTCCCACCATGCCCCCGGCCCCCGCCTGCTCCACCAGCGCCCTTGATCCGCAGATCAGCAACCTGCTGCTCAAGTACGACCGCCCCGTTCCCCGCTACACCAGCTATCCCACCGCCGCCGCCTTCCATGGCGGGGTGGGGGCCGCGCAGCTGGGGGCCCAGCTGGCCCAGCCCACCACCGCCCCCCTCTCGCTCTACGTGCACGTGCCGTTCTGCCGGCATGCCTGCTGGTATTGCGGCTGCAACCGCATCACCACCCAGGCCGGCTCGGCGGTGGTGGCCCCCTACCTG
>JBBASQ010000082.1:0-3152 GCA_040399185.1 Prochlorococcaceae cyanobacterium | reverse complement strand
CAAGCGCAGGCCCAAGGCCTGCAAAAACCGAGCACCATCGCCCGCACCGATGCGGCTCTGTGGTTAGAAAAAAATCTGACCGAGCTCGGCCCCAACGCACGCATCAGCCTGCAAGGCGACAGCGCCACCCTGAGTCTGCAAGCCGCCCCGGCGGCTGCCTTGGCCCGCTGGCTGAGCCTGGCGCGAGACAATGCCCAGGCCTTGCCCACACAAGCTCAGCTGCAGCAAGTCAGCCCCACCAAATCAGACAGCCCTGAAGTCACCTGGCGTGGCAGCCTGGTACTGCGCCTGCCATGAATGCGATGCCCCCCATGACAGCGCCTTCCCGCTCCAACACCCAAGCCGCCAGCGCGGCACGCTCACCTTGGTCAATGGCCCTGCTGGGTGCGCTCTTGGGGTTGGTCTTGGCGCTGGCGGTCTGGGCCCCTGCCCGCTGGCTGGCCTGGGGCGTGGCACAGGCCAGTCAAGGCCAGGTGCAATGGCTCAACCCCCGTGGCACGGTCTGGCAAGGCTCGGCCCAACTGCTGCTCAGCGGCGGCGCGGGCAGCCGCCAGCCGCAGGCCCTGCCTGGGCGCCTGCACTGGACCTTGTCACCCGCCCTGACCGGCCTGGGCCTGAGCTGGCGGGCAGATTGCTGCATGGCGCAAGCCGCCAGCGTGCAAGTGGCCCTGGGCTGGAACACCCTGCACATGCAGGTCAGCGACCACGGCTCCAACTGGCCCGCCGCGCTGCTCACGGGACTGGGCGCACCGTGGAACACCTTGCAAGCCCAAGGCCAGCTGCAACTACGGACCGAAGCGCTGCAATTGCACTGGGCTCAAGGCCGTCTGCAAATGCAGGGGCTGTTGGCGCTGAACCTGCAAGAGATGTCCTCGCGCCTGAGCCCCGTCAAGCCCATGGGCAGCTACCGTATCGCACTGACCGGCACCCCTGAAGGCACCCCGACACCGGGCTTGGAGTTGAGCACACTGCAAGGCCCCCTGCTGTTGTCGGGTCAAGGCCAATGGGTGGGCCAGCGCCTGCGCTTTACCGGAGAAGCCCGCGCCGCCGAGGGCCATGAGGCCGCGTTCGATAATTTGCTCAACATTCTGGGCCGACGCCAAGGTGCGCGAAGCCTGCTGTCTATGGGATAAACCCAGTTCATCCTCAGCCCCCCATGCAACTTCTGCACCCACCGATTCAAGACCACCACACCATGAACGACTTTGCTCACATGCGCCCCTTGAACCGTGCCCGCTGGCCCCACAGCGTTTTGGCCGTGGCCTGCCTAGCGGCCATGGGCTGCCTTACACCCGGGGTGCAGGCCCAAATCGCAGACAAAGCCGCGGCCAACACAACGGCCAATCCGATCGCCAACCCGCCCGCCCTCAGGGCATCGCGCCGCGAACCCGTGACGCTCAATTTTGTGAACGCCGAGATCGAGGCCGTGGCCCGCACACTGGCCACCCTGTCGGGCGCCAACGTGGTGGTCGACCCCCGCGTCAAAGGCACCATGTCGCTGTCGAGCAATGTGCCCGTGCCCCCAGCTCAAGCCCTGCGCTTGTTTGCCGCGCAGCTGCGCACACAAGGCTTTGCACTGGTGGAATCAGCCGGGCTCTATACCGTGGTGCCCGAGGCCGAGGCCAAGCTGCAAAGCAGCGCCGTGTCGGCCGGGGCTGTGCCAAGTGGTAGTGGGCAAATCGTCACGCAAATTTTCAAACTCAACCACGAAAACGTGAACAACCTGGTGCCGGTGCTGCGCCCCTTGATCAGCCCCAACAACACCATCAACGTCAACCCCGGCACCAACGCGCTGGTCATCACCGACTACAGCGACAACCTGCAGCGCCTGGGCCGCATTATTGCGGCGCTCGACGTGTCCAACGCCACGGGCGTGGAAGTGCTGCGCCTGCGTCACGCCATCGCAGGCGACCTGGCCCCCATGGTGCAGCGCCTGATCGAGTCGGGCGCGGCCGCTGCCCCGGCGGCCCAAGGCCAAACCGACAACGCCTTCAAGACCACCGTCATCCCCGAGGTGCGCACCAATTCGCTCATCGTGCGGGCCGCCAACCCCGCACGGCTGGCCCTGGTGCGCAGCTTGGTGGACCAGCTTGACCAACCCAGCGCCACTGGCACAGGCGCGGCCAGCGGCAACATCCATGTGGTGTACCTGAAAAACGCCGATGCCACCAAACTGGCCACCACTTTGCGTGCGGCCATCGCGGGCGAAGCACGCAGTGGCGCAGTCAGCACCAGCACAACATCCGGTAACCCGGCCGCTGCAGGAGCCGCCGCTGGCAGTCTCAGCGCCTCGGCCCAACCGTCGACTGGCGGCCAGATCCAAGCCGACCCGGCCACCAACGCCCTCATCATCACCGCGCCCGAGCCGCAATACCGCCAGCTGCGCAGCGTGATCGACATGCTCGACCAGCGCCGCGCTCAGGTGTTTGTTGAAAGCCTGATCGCCGAAGTCAACGCCGACAAGGCCGCCGAGTTTGGCGTGCAGTGGATGAGCGGCACCGGCAACAGCGGCAGCGCCGTGGGTGTGCTGGGCACCAACTTCAATGTGGGCGGCACCAACGTGTTCAACCTGGCCGCGGGCGTGGCCGCGGGCAACCCTGTTCTCTCGACCGGCTTCAACCTGGCGCTGGGCCAACGGCGCAACGGCGTGTTGGCCTTGGGTGCATTGGCGCGTTTCTTACAAGCCGACGGCGACTCCAACGTGTTGTCCACGCCCAACTTACTCACCTTGGACAACGAAGAGGCCAAAATCGTGATTGGCCAAAACGTGCCCTTTGTCACGGGCCAGTACACCGCCAACAACAGCAACAGCGGCGCGGTCAACCCCTTCCAAACCATTGAGCGCAAGGACGTGGGCCTGACACTGCGGGTCAAACCCCAGATCAGCGAAAACGGCACCGTCAAAATGCAGATCTTTCAAGAGGTCAGCAGCATCGACACACGCAGTTCCTCGTCATCAGGCTTGATCACCAACAAGCGCTCCATCGAATCAAGTGTGCTGGTGGACGACGGCGCCATCGTGGTGCTGGGTGGCCTGCTGCAAGACGACACCACCAACAGCCAAGAAAAAGTGCCGGGCTTGGGCGACATTCCCCTGTTTGGCAACCTGTTCAAGTCCGAAGCCCGCAGCCGCAAAAAGACCAACCTGATGG
>JBBASQ010000081.1:0-3299 GCA_040399185.1 Prochlorococcaceae cyanobacterium | reverse complement strand
GTGACCAAGCGGCTGCCGTCGATGTAGTGCTGATCCACGCGGCGGGAGCCGTTGCTCGGATGGTAGCGACGGGAACATGGGTTACAGACCGTTGCGACTGACCGGATGCGCCGTCGGTGGTGTATAGTTCTGTCATCGGGCGCAGAGCCCACCACCCACCGAGACCATGACCCGCACCGCCGCCGAAATCGCCGCCTTCAAGGCTCAGAACCTCGCCCAGCGCCCCACCGTCCACGTCATCACCCGCGCCGCCAAGCCCGCTCGCAAGTCACAGCGCCAGGAGTGGCAGGAGTTCCGCGCCGAGACCCTCGGCATGATTGAGGCTGCCAAGCGCGAGCGCCACTTCCACATCCTGCCCCAGCTGATGCAGCGCCTGGCCACCGCCGACACCATGCTCGCCAACCGTGCACTCAACTGAACCGCAAGCGGGGGCGCAAGCCCCCCTCTTCATCCCACCAGCAGACGGCGCTCACCTCCTCAGCGCGGAGGAGGCCGCCAACTGCCCGCCCGGCTGCTTCAAGATGAACCGTGACGGCTCCGGCCTCTGTGTGGTGTGGGAGCAGAAGGTGATGCACACCGGCGGCCGATGCACCTACGTGAAGTGGTGGGTGCCCGTTGAGCCCGGCACCGATCTCGCACCTCTCCATCCATGACCTACATCCTCGATCTCGGCCTCTGGCACGTGGGGCCATTCCCCACCCACCTGGCGGCCCAGCACTGGGCGGAGACCCATGGCTGCGATGACTACCGGATGATCCCGCTCGATGATCCGGCCGAGGCGCCGGCCAGGATCGCGCGAATAGTGCGCGAACGCCTTGGGCAGCAACAACAGAAAGATTCTTAAGTTATTGACTTCACAGGGGAAAGTGGTTGCGGGGACAGGATTTGAACCTGTGACCTTCAGGTTATGAGCCTCACTGCCAGTGTTCCTAACGCTTACCGACACGTCCCTAAACGTCTGAATCTTCGTATCTATTCGGCTTGACTGTTTCCCGCTTGTTCGCGCAAGATCCCGCCCGTTCCGGGGTTTTTGCGCGAAAGGTGCGCGAATGAGTAAGCAGTGGATCGCCGATCGAAAGGTGCCGGGTCTTGGGGTGATGGTGCTCCCATCCGGCGTGCGGACCTGGTACCTGCGGTACCGGGAGCCGACCGGCAAGCAGCAGCACCACCGCATCGGCCGCGCCGACGTGGTGAACGTCACCGCCGCCCGCGAAGAGGCGCACAAGATCCTGGCTTCGGTGGCCAAGGGTGAGGCGCCCACCAGCGCACGCCAGGAGCGCCGCAGGTCGCCGACCGTTGCGCAGCTGCTCGAGCGCATCAAGCGGGAGCACTGGCCGAAGCTGCGGCCCGGCACCGTGGTGAACAATGAGCTGATCTGGCGTCGTCACCTGCTGCCAGCCTTCGGGGCTACGAAGGTGGTCGAGCTGCAGCGCCGCCAGGTGGTCGCCTGGTTCAACGCTCACAGCGCCGAGCGGCCCGTGCGCGCGAACCGCTGCCTCGAGGTGCTGAGCAAGGCCATGGCGCTAGCTGAGCTGTGGGAGCTGCGGCCTCAGGGGTCCAACCCATGCAACGGCGTGGCAGCCAACACCGAACGCAAGCGGCGCCGCTACCTATCCCGCCAGGAGCTCGAGCGGCTGGTGGCCGCATTGGATCAGTTCGCCGCGGCCGGTGTGCGCTGGCGGTTTGCGCAGCTGATCCGCCTGCTGTTGCTGACCGGCTGCCGGATCAATGAGCTGATGGCGGCCGAGTGGAGCTGGTTCGATGAGCAGACAGCGCGGCTCACCCTGCCACCCGAAGCTCACAAGACCGGCAGCGATGGCAGCGAGCGCGTGATCCATCTGCCACCGGCAGCGATTCTCATCCTAAGAGAGCTGAGACGCGAGACGAATAGCCGGTGGATCATCGCCGGCGATGGCGACGGCCACCTGGTCGGTTACTGGCGGATGTGGCGCGATCTGATCGCCGCGGCCGGGATCAGCAACCTCCGACCTCACGACGCTAGGCACAGCTGGGCGAGCTACGCGATCACCGAGGCCGGCCTCACGCTGCCCCAAGTCGGTGCGCTGCTGGGCCACGCCAGCCCGCAGACCACCGCCCGCTACGCGCACCTGGTCGATGAGGCAGCAGCGGGGATGGCGGCCAGGGTGGCGGCTGTGATCAGCCCAACGACGCGTGCACTCGCTCATGCAGGTTGTAGCGACCAGTGACGGCGTAGGAGCGCTCAGGCCGGCCGGCGAGGCTGTGGAACACCATCTGGCCGATCTTCATGCCGGGCCACAGCGCGATGCTGTGGAGCCGGCGGCTGTTGTGCAGCTCGAGCGTGAGGCGGCTGCCATGCCAACCAGGGTCGCAGTAGCCGGCCAGCAGGTGCTCGAGGCCCTCGCGTGCGCGGCTCGACTTCAGCACGAACTGAGCCGCCACGTGATCCGGCAGGTTGAAGATCTCGCGCGTCTCCGCCAGCACGAACTCACCCGGCGCCAGCCAGTACGGCTCGTCCTGCGTGTGGTGCCCGATCTCCACCAGCTGCAGCTCCGGCGTGTGCTCCACCTCGACCATCAGGTGGTTGCCGAGCGTCACGTCGAGGCTGGCCGGGTTGAGCAGCTCAGGATCGAACGGCACCACCATCGCCTCTTCGGTGCAGAGGCGACGGATCTCGTGGTCAGGCAGGATCATGCGGGTGGGATCGTGTGCCGCCGCAGGTTAGGCGACGGGCTCGATGTGAAGCAGCAGCCAGTCGCCGCCGTTGAACGGATCTGTCGCCAGCACATCGAACACCCGCCCGTTCAGATCCAGCTGATCGCCGACGGTGTAGCCGTAGACGAACTCCGAAGTGTCGAAAGCGACTGTCATCCCGCTGCTCAGGATGTTGCCCTCTGCGTCAGCCAGGAAGTAGCCGGTTTGCCAGACAGCTTGCCCGCTCTCGACCAGGTGGGCATCCACGTCGGTGATGTCGTCCCAATCGTCGAAGGAGTCCACTAGATAAGCCGCCACCGTGGCCCAGGGGCCAGGCAGCGTGCGGGTGATCAGGTCTCGGTCAGTGCTCTCCGCGGCGCCGTCATAGGCGCCGCCTTCGCCGAGGTAAAGCGGCATGGTTGCCCCTATAACGGTGCCGGCTTCAGTCTAGAAAGCCACTCAGTAATCCCACCTCACGCGCGGCCGGCCCTTGCGGATGCCGACGTGGTGGAAGCCCTTCTTGGCGCCATACCCATGTGAGTAGGGCCATTCCTTATCGATCCAGCGCTCAACGGCGTTGATGTCGGCGCCGTCGATGTAGAAGTCCACGGCACCGACGCCGGGAG
>JBBASQ010000080.1:1787-3563 GCA_040399185.1 Prochlorococcaceae cyanobacterium | reverse complement strand
AGCTCCAGCAGGCGCCGCTCCTCGCGGCGGGCCTTGCAGCTGAGCACCACCGCCAGGGCCAGGAGCAGCCCCAGATGCAACAGGCTGCCCAGGGCCACCACCACCCCCAAGGAGCACACCAGCACGGCCTGATAGAGGGGATGGCGGCAGCGGCTATAGGCGCCGCCGGTGATCAGGGCGGCACCGGGCATGGGCTCGGGCAGGGGCGTGAGGCTGGCGCCCAGGTTGAACGCCCCCTGGGCCGCCAGCACCAACCCCAGGGCGAACACGCTCCAACCGAGCACCCGCAGGGCTAGGGGCCACACGATGCCGAGCTGCAGCGGCGCCGGAAAGGGCGGCAGCAGATGGGCCGTGATCAAGGCCATCTGGGCGATCAACCACCACTCGCCGCGCCGGCTGTCACGCAACCCCGCCCAGCTGAAACCCCAGCGCCCCAGCCGCTCTGCCAGAGATTCCGCCATCAGACCACCCCCCATCAACAACAAGATGATGATTATGACCGCATAAACCCTTGATGGCCATGCAATGAGCACTTCCACCCATTGCCAGGCAAGCTAACTCATACCGAGTATGACCTGGCAGTCGCGCAACGCGTGTTCCATGGCCGTGATCAACCGGGTTCCCCAGGTGACCTTCAAGACCCGTGTCCGGGACGAATCCGTTCCCGGGCCCAATCCCTACCGCTGGCACGATCTCACCACCGACGAGCTGTTCAGCGGCAAGAAGGTGGTGGTGTTCTCCCTGCCCGGCGCGTTCACGCCCACCTGCTCCTCCAACCACCTGCCCCGCTACGAGGAGCTGTTCGAGGAATTCCGGGCCCAGGGTGTGGATCAGATCGTGTGCGTGTCGGTGAACGATGCCTTTGTGATGTTCCAGTGGGGCCGCCACATCGGCGCCAAGAATGTGTTCCTGCTGCCCGATGGCAACGGCGAATTCACCCGCAAGATGGGCATGCTGGTGGACAAATCCAACCTGGGCTTCGGCATGCGCTCCTGGCGCTACTCGATGCTCGTGAATGATGGCCACATCGAGACGATCTTCACCGAGCCCGACTTCGGCGACAACTGCCCGGTGGATCCCTTTGAAGTGAGCGACGCCGACACGATGCTGGCCCACCTCAAAGGCCAACAGCCATCCGGCGTGAGCACAGCACGCCGGACCTTCGAGGGCTGAAGAACCAGAAGGGTCAGGCGGGCGCGCCGGCGCCGCCCTGGCCCTTCACAAACGCCAGGGCCGTTCCCTCCAGGAACTGCTGATCCAGTAGCAGCAGGGCTGCCGCGTTGTCACCGGCCAGGCGGAGCCGCTTGCGCACAAAGCGCGCCTCCGCCTCCTCCTGGATCTGCTCCTCCACAAACCAATCGAGCATCGAGGAAGCACTGCGATCGCCGGCGTCATCGGCCATCGCATAGAGCCGGTTGATCGAAGCCGTCACCTCCCGCTCCATCACCGCCACCTGATCAAACAGGTGCTGCACCGACTCCCACTGGCGCTGGGGCGCCTGGATCGTGGGCAGCTCCACCTCAGCGTCGCAATCCACCAGGTAGGTGATCATCCGCGAGGCATGGCCGCGCTCCTCGTTGCTCTTCTGGAGCATGTACTGGGAGAAGCCCGCCAGGTCTTTTTCGCGCAGCCAGATCGACATGGCGAGATAGGCGTGACTGGCCTGGAACTCGGAGGCCAGATGATCGTTGATGGCACGGATGAGGGGCTGCATGCAAGGCGGGCCAGTGGGCCCCACTATCCCGCCTGCGGAGCGGAGGTGGCCAGGTCGTGCAA
>JBBASQ010000080.1:0-1687 GCA_040399185.1 Prochlorococcaceae cyanobacterium | reverse complement strand
GGGGCAGCGCTTGGGGGTCCTTCAAGGACTGGATCACCTCCACCAACAACCGCCTCTACATCGGCTGGTTCGGCGTGCTGATGATCCCCACCCTGCTGGCCGCCGCCATCTGCTTCGTGATCGCCTTCATCGCCGCACCGCCGGTGGACATCGACGGCATCCGCGAGCCGATCAGCGGCAGCCTGCTCTATGGCAACAACATCATCACCGCCGCGGTGGTACCCAGCTCCAATGCCATCGGCCTGCACTTTTATCCCATCTGGGAAGCCAGCAGCCTGGATGAATGGCTCTACAACGGCGGGCCTTACCAGCTGATCATCTTCCACTTCCTGATCGGCATCTATGCCTACCTCGGCCGGGAGTGGGAACTGAGCTACCGCCTGGGGATGCGCCCCTGGATTGCCGTGGCCTACAGCGCCCCCGTTGGCGCCGCCACCGCCGTGCTGCTGGTGTATGCCATCGGCCAGGGTTCCTTCTCCGATCCGATGCCCCTGGGCATCTCCGGCACCTTCAACTTCATGCTGGTGCTGCAGGCTGAGCACAACGTGCTGATGCACCCCTTCCACATGCTCGGCGTGGCCGGCGTGTTCGGCGGCAGCCTGTTCTCTGCGATGCACGGCTCCCTGGTGACCTCAAGCCTGGTGCGTGAAACAACCGAGGCCGAATCGGCAAACCGTGGCTACAAATTTGGCCAGGAAGAAGAGACCTACAACATTGTGGCCGCCCACGGCTACTTCGGCCGGCTGATCTTCCAGTACGCCTCCTTCAACAACAGCCGCAGCCTCCACTTCTTCCTGGCCGCCTGGCCGGTGGTGGGAATCTGGTTCGCCACCCTGGCCGTGATCAGCTTCTCCTTCAATGTGAACGGCTTCAACTTCAACCACTCAGTGCTGGATCACCAGGGCCATGTGGTGAACACCTGGGCCGATGTGCTCAACCGCGCTGGTCTCGGCATCGAAGCCATGCACGAGCGCAATGCCCACAACTTCCCCCTCGATCTGGCTGCCGTCTCCACCGAGCCTGTGGCCCTCAGCGCTCCTGCCATCGGTTAGTGAGGCTTTGAACCTCGCCCAGCTCGATTGGCACTAGCACTGCAGTACAGCACTGCACTGCAACCCCAGGGCCTGGATTCATCCAGGCCCTTTCTGCTGATCGCAACCATCTCGATCCCCTTGTTCACCCTCCCTTCAGGAGTTCAACCATGCCTCTCGCTCTGAGTTTTGTTCACCCCGTTTTGATGTGGGTGCTTCTGGGCCTGATGCTCTTTTCCGGCTATCTCGGCCTCAAGGCCAGCCAAATTCGCAAAGTAGATGCCGCTGAGCGGAAGGCCATGATCCCGCTGCGCTACGGCCAGCGCCACGCTGCCCTGGGACGCTGGATCGTGGCACTCACGCTGCTGGGCAGCATCGGCGGCGTAGCAGTCACGTACATCAACAACGGCAAGGTGTTTGTGGGCCCTCACCTGATCGCCGGCGGTGGCGTAGCCGTGCTGGTGCTCGCCACAGCAGCGCTGGGACCTGCCCTGCAAAAGGGGGAAGACTGGGCCCGGGGTCTGCACGTGGGCCTCAATGGCCTGATTCTGGCGCTCTTTGGCTGGCAGGCGATCACCGGCATCCGCATCGTGACCAAGTTGCTCAGCGCCTGAGACCGCTGCACTCCACCCCCGGGTTGTCGATGAACCAACAGC
>JBBASQ010000079.1:0-3707 GCA_040399185.1 Prochlorococcaceae cyanobacterium | reverse complement strand
AGGCCGGCGCCCGACGATCAGGTGCTCGCTTCAGCGGTAGTCAGCTGGCGATTGCCTGCTGCGGTTGGTCGCTGCGTCCGTAGCGGTCTTCAAAGCGCACGATGTCGTCTTCGCCCAGGTAGGGCCCGCTCTGCACCTCGATCATTTCCACAGGGATCTTCCCGGGGTTGCTGAGGCGGTGGCGGCAGCCCAGGGGGATGTAGGTGCTTTGGTTCTCGCCCACCAGCTCCTCCACCCCGTTTTTCTCCACCACGGCGGTGCCGGCCACCACGATCCAGTGCTCGGCCCGGTGGTGGTGCATTTGCAGCGACAGGCTGGCACCGGGGTTCACCACGATCTTCTTCACCTGCCAGCGGCCGCCTTCGGTGACGCCGTCGTACGACCCCCAGGGCCGGTAGATCTTGCGGTGGGCCTTGCTCTCGCGGGCACCGGCGGCCTCCAGCTGCCCCACTACGGTCTTCACGTCCTGGGCCCGATTTCTGTGGGCCACCAGCACCACGTCGTCGGTTTCCACCACCACCAGGTCTTCCACGCCCAGCCCCACCACCAGCCGGTGCTCGCTGCGCAGATAGCAGTTGCGGCTGCCTTCGCTGATCACCCGGCCCCGCAGCACGTTGCCGTCGCTGTCCTGATCGGCCGTTTCCCACAGGGCGCTCCAGCTGCCCACATCGCTCCAACCCGCCTCCAGCGGCAGCACGGCGCCGCGGTCGGTGCGCTCCATCACCGCCACGTCGATGGCCACGTTGGGGCAGCCGGCAAAGGCCCCCCGCTCCAGCCGCAGGAAGTCCAGATCGGCGGCGTCGTGCTCCAGGGCCGAGCGGCAGGCGCTCACCACCTCCGGGGCCAGCCGCTCCAGCTCCGCCAGGATGGCGCTGGCCTTGAACAGGAACATGCCGCTGTTCCAGGTGAACCGGCCCGTGGCCAGGAACTGCTCGGCCGTGGCGCGATCGGGCTTTTCCACAAATCGCGCGATCGGCACCGGCGCACCGGCTCCCGCCAACGCCTGGGCGGCCTCGATGTAGCCGTAGCCCGTTTCCGGTGCGGTCGGCACGATCCCGAACGTCACCAGTTGGCCAGCTTCCGCGGCCGCCATGCCGGCTTCCACAGCGTCTCGGAATCGGCTGGCATCGCGAATCACATGGTCGGCCGCCAGCACCAGCAGCAGCGGATCGTCGCCGCGGGCCGTGGCCTTGAGGGCGGCCACGGCCACCGCCGGTGCGGTGTTGCGCCCCACGGGCTCCAGCAGGATCGCGGCCGGATCCACCCCGATCTGGCGCATTTGCTCGGCCACGATGAAGCGGTGGTCTTCATTGCAGATCAGCAGCGGCGGCGCTAACCCCACCAGCCCCTCCAGCCGCTGGTGGGTCTGTTGCAGCAGCGTTTCCTCTCCGCCTCCTGCCAGCGCCCAGTACTGCTTGGGATAGGTGGCCCGCGACAGCGGCCACAGCCGGGTGCCCGTGCCGCCGCACAGGATCACCGGTACCAGGGTGCTGGCGGTCATGGCAGGAGAAGGCATGCAACACCAGATTCGCGCACCACAGTGGAGCGTGAAGCGGGGTGACTCCAGCGATGGGACTGGACATTGCCGTTCAGAGCTCCAGCAGTCCCGGCGGCGGTGTGATGCCCACCCAGCCCTCGTTGAGCTGAACGCTGGGCACGATGGCTCTTACAAACGGGATCAGGATCGTGCGGCCGCCGCGCTCGGCGGTGAGCTCCACCTCCAGCAGGTCGTTGCCGGCGTGGATCAGGTTGCGCACGTGGCCCACCACGGTGCCGCTTTCCTCCAGGCGCACTTCCACGCCCACCAAATCCAGCAGGTGGAATTCACCCCGGGCCAGTTTGGGCCGGTCGCTGGTGGGCACCAGCAGCTGCTCGCCCACCAGGGCTTCAGCGGCCTCACGGCTATCGACGCCCTCCAGCCGCACCACAAACATCTCCTTGCCGGGCAGCTGGCGCCCGCCCTTGAGCTGAACGCTGCGGGGTGGATCCTCCTTGCGTTGCAGCCAACGCGGGCCGGCCTTGGTGAAGCGCTCCGGGAAGTCGCTGAGGGGCAGCACACGCAGCTCCCCGCGCAGACCCTGGGGCGCCACGATCTTGCCCACCACCAGCAGCTCGTCGGCGGAGCTGGCGGGGGATTGCGGGATCTCTGCCACTGCTGTCGTCACGGTCGCGTCCATCTCCCGATAATGGCCGCACCCTCACCGCTGACCCTCCCGTCAGCCCCGCCCCATGGCCGATCTGCCGATCCTGCCCGGTTCCACCGTGGTGGTGCGGGACGCCCGCTCGATCTACAACGGCTACACCGGCTTCGTGCAGCGCATCTCCGGCAGCCGTGCGGCCGTGCTCTTCGAGGGCGGCAACTGGGACAAGCTCGTCACCATGCCGCTCAAGACGCTCGCCCAGGCGTAGGTCCCAGGGCGTTGAGCGCCTGTTCGGCCGCTGCCTGCTCGGCATCGCGGCGGGAGCGGCCCCAGCCTTCTCCTTTCAGGGATCCGGCCACCGTCACAGCGCAGCGGAAGCGGCGGGGGTCGGCATGGGCGGCGCTCACTTCCTCGGTGCGGTAGCTCGGCAGCCCCCAGCCATTGCCCTGGGTGAGTTCCTGCAGGGCCGATTTCCAGTTATGCCGGTGGGGATCGGCCAGCATTTCGGCCACTTCGCGGCGCCAGTGGGCGTCGAGCCAGGCGTGCACCGCTGCGAGTCCTCCTTCGGTGCCCCCCCAGCAGGTGTACAGAGCGCCGATCAGGGCTTCACAGCACTCGGCGCGCACCGTGGCCAGGCCGGCCCTGTCGCCTGCCGCCATCGGGCCGATCAGCAGCACCGCGTCCAAACTGCAGCGCTCCGCCAGCTCCGCCAGCCACCGGTCGCTCACCAGCTGGGCCCGCAGGTTGGAGGCCTGGCCCACCGTGAGGGCTGGGTGTTCGTGCTGGAGGAATTCCGCCGCCGCGAGGCGCAGCACCGCATCGCCCAGGAATTCCAGCTGCTCGTGATTGCGGGTGAGCCCGGCCGAGGTGTGGGTGAGCGCCTCATCCACCGGCGCCAGGTTCCGTTGGCCGGGGTTGAGGCCGAGTTGCCCCAGGAAGGCCGTCAGGGCGGCGCGGCGCTCGGTGGGCTGGGCGGTATGGGGGCGCGGACGCGTCATCAGCAACGGGATGGGCTGACGGCAAAAGGGGGTGAAAGCAGGACGTAAGCCGGGTTCTGTTCTCCCACCGGCGAGCCGGAGGGGGATGGTCATCTGTCTGGGACCGCCGTTGCCGACGGCCTCGAGCGGCGCGCTTGAGTCGGGACGGGTGTCATGGCCAACCGTTGTCCCTGGGCCTTGCTCCCAGCCGGGGTTTACCGAGCCAGCACCTCTCGATGCTGCTGGTGCGCTCTTACCGCACCTTTGCACCCTTACCTGTGCTCTGCTCCACCGAGGTGAAACCGGAGCCATCGGCGGTGTGTTTCTGTGGCACTCTCCTCACGGTCACCCGCACTGGGCGTTACCCAGCAAGCCTGGCCATTGGGGAGCCCGGACTTTCCTCAACCGGACGACGCCTCGGCCCGAAGACCGCAGCGCCCCCGATCGCGACCACCTCGCCTGCTTTCAAGGCCCATCATGCCTGCGGCCCTACGATCAGAACCTTGGGGCTGTAGCTCAGCCGGATAGAGCGACGGTTTCCTAAACCGTAGGTCGTGGGTTCGAGTCCCGCCAGCCCCGTGGATTCTTC
>JBBASQ010000078.1:0-3747 GCA_040399185.1 Prochlorococcaceae cyanobacterium | reverse complement strand
GGTTTCCTAAACCGTAGGTCGTGGGTTCGAGTCCCGCCAGCCCCGTGGATTCTTCCCCTGGTAGCAGGCACTACCAGTAGTGCCCTGGTCGTCTTGATCGCCACCGCTAGCGTGGCTGCAGTCGCCAGACCGGGATGACCCAGTTGCACGACCTGCGCCTGCGTCTGCTGGTGCAACAGGAGAGCGAGCGCATTGCCGACAGCCAGCCGGAGGAGCTTGACCTCTCGGTGGTGCAGGCCCGCTGCCTCTGCTGGTTGGCCCTGCTGGCCGAAGCGCATGAGGAGCAGGCCACCGATGCGGAGCGGCGCGGGGATGTGGAGCAGGCGATGGGCTGGTTTGCCGATTCGATGCGCCTGCGCGACGTGATCCATGTGGTGACCTCGATCGAGATCCCACTGCCGGCGGCCTCTGATCTGGCTGCCGATGAGGGTGTTCAGGGCGATGACGACCGGCCACTCGCTGCCTGATGCCATGATGGGCATTGACAGCACAAGGGAGTGCGGTGCCAGAAGAGCCCTGCCAATGCCCTGATTGCCAGCGGTTCTATCGGGAGCACGACCGACTGATCCGTGAGAATCCCACCCTGCGTCAGCAGCAGGAGTTGAACTGGGCTGCGCTGCAGTCGTTCCGCACCCTGGCTGGCCGTGTGCTCGAGGAGCTGCAGAAGCAGCACGGCGACAGCGAACCCGCCCCTCCCGCCGGCCTGGAAACTGCCGGTGCAGGTGCTGGATCGGGCGCTCCCGCTGAGCCCTCGGATGGCATCCAGCAGGCCATGGCCGATCTGGAGAACATCACGGCCCATCTGTTCTCGATCGAGGTGCTGATGGAGCGCATCTTTGATGTGCGCGTGCCAGATCAGGTGGAGCAGAAGTTCCGCGAGCTCGCCGGTGAACTCGCACCCGATCCCCTCAACGCCGATCGGTTGCGCCTCAACCGCCTGCTCCACCAGACCCCCGATCTGCCCGACCGGGGCTGAACCCGATCAGTCCAGTTCGCAGGTGATTGTGACCGGGAATTCCTCGGCCTTCCAGATGTTGCTGGCGTAGTCGCGGATCGAGCGGTCTGAGGAGAAGAAGCCCGTGCGTGCCGTGTTCAGCAGGCTCATGCGGTTCCAGCGGGGCCGGTCGGCCCAGGCGCGGTTCACGGCATCCTGGGCGCGCAGATAGTCGGCGAAATCGGCCAGCACGAAGAACGGATCGCGGCCGGTGAGGTTTTGCAGCAACGGCTTGAACAGATCGCCGTCGCCGTGGCTGAAGTGGCCCTGCTCAATCAGTTTGAGCACTTCACCCAGTTCCGGCTGGCTGGGGATCAGTTCCCAGGGGCGGTAATCGTGGCGCAGGGCTTCGATTTCTTCGGTGGTTTTGCCGAACAGGAAGAAGTTCTCTGCGCCCACCTGCTCGCGGATCTCCACATTGGCGCCGTCCAGGGTGCCGATGGTGAGGGCACCGTTCATGGCGAATTTCATGTTGCCGGTGCCTGAAGCCTCCAGGCCCGCGGTGGAGATCTGCTCGGAGAGATCCGCACCGGGATACACCCGCTCGCCCAGCTTCACGTTGTAGTCGGCCAGGAATACCACCCGTAGCCGTCCTTCCATATCCGGATCGGCATTCACCGTGTCGGCGATGCCATTGAGGAAGCGGATGATCAGCTTGGCCATGTAATAGCCAGGCGCTGCCTTGCCCCCGAAGATCACGGTGCGCGGCGCCATGCCATCGGCCAGGCCATTCTTGATGCGCAGGTACTGGGCAATCACCTGCAGGGCATTGAGGTGCTGGCGCTTGTACTCATGGATGCGCTTCACCTGCACGTCGAACAGGGAGGCGGGATCCACCAGCACGCCGTTGTGGCGATGGATGTAGTGGGTGAGCTGGCGCTTCACCGCCAGGCGCGTGGTCTCCCAGCGCTCCAGGAATCCGGCGTCATCGGCGAAGCGCTCCAGCCCGCGCAGTTGCTCCAGGTCCTTCACCCATCCTTCGCCTACGGCGTCGGTGAGCAGCGCGGAGAGCAGCGGATTGGCCAGCGCCACCCAGCGGCGCGGCGTCACGCCGTTGGTCACGTTGGTGAACTTCTGGGGCCAGAGCGCCGCGAATTCGGGGAAGAGCTGGGTGCGCACCAGCTCGCTGTGCAGCGCGGCCACGCCGTTGACGTGGTGGCTGGCCACCGTGGCGAGGTTGGCCATGCGCACGGCCTTGGGGCCGTCCTCATCGATGATGGAGACCCGGCGCAGGATCTGTTCGTTGCCGGGGTACTTGAAGCGCACCTGCTGCAGGAAGCGGCGGTTGATCTCGTAGATCAGCTCCAGGTGCCGCGGCAGCAGCGAGCCAAACAGCCCCAGGCCCCATTTCTCCAGGGCCTCAGGCAGCAGGGTGTGGTTGGTGTACGACAGCGACCGGGTGGTGATGTCCCAGGCCTCCTCCCAGGTGAGGTGCTTGTCATCGAGCAGCAGGCGCATCAGCTCGGCCACCGCGATCGCCGGGTGGGTGTCGTTCAGCTGCACCGCCCAGTGGTCTGGGAATTCCCGGATCGGAATGCGGCGGGCATCGAGGCTGCGGATCATGTCCTGCAGCGAGCAGCTCACGAAGAAGTGCTGCTGCTTGAGCCGCAGCCGGCGCCCCTCGTCGGTGCCGTCGTTGGGATAGAGCACCTTGGAGAGGGTTTCCGAGCCCACCTTCTCTTCCACGGCGCCGTAGTAGTCGCCGATGTTGAAGGCGTAGAAGTCGAAGCTCTCGGTGGCATCGGCACGCCACAGCCGCAGCCGGTCGCAGGTGTTCACCCTGTAGCCGAGCACCGGCACGTCGTGGGGGACGCCGATGGCGTGCTCGGCCGGGATCCAGCGCACCCGGTAGTTGCCGTGCTCGTCGCGGTAGCTCTCGGTGCGGCCCCCGAAGCCCACGAAGCAGGCCTGGTCGGGATGGGGGATCTCCCAGGGCCAGCCGCCCTTCAGCCATTTGTCGGTGATTTCCACCTGCCAGCCGTCGCGGATCAGCTGATCGAAGATCCCGAACTCGTAGCGGATGCCGTAACCGGTGGCCGGGATCTCCAGCGAGGCCAGCGATTCCAGGAAGCAGGCCGCCAGGCGCCCCAGGCCGCCGTTGCCCAGGCCGGGTTCCTCCTCCACCTCCAGGATTTCGTTGAGGTCGGGGATGCCGAAGCGGCGCAGGGCTTCTGCGGCGGCATCCTGAATGCCCAGCATCAGCAGGTTGTTGCCCAGCTGGGGCCCGATCAGGAACTCGGCCGAGAGATAGGCCACCACCCGTGTGGGGGTGGCGGCCAGGGCTTCAATGCCTGCCAGATAGCGGGTCATCAGCCGGTCGCGCACGGCGTAGCTCAGCGCCATGTAGAGGTCGTGGCGGCTGGCGGCCGGGGCGAGTTTGCCGAGCGTGTAGAAGAGGTGCTCGGTCATGCCGTCGAACACGTCGTCGGCGAGCAGCCCGCTGCGGTCAGCGTCGGCGTAGCAACCGGGGGTGGGCAGGCGCAGATTCAGGGGTTGATGCTCTGCCATGTCGCCGAATCCCTAGCCGCTGCCCTTTTGGGACCGTAGCCATGGCAACGGAAACCACCCACTGTTGAGGGGGTGTGATCAGCAGACGCACACGATCCCGCCCAGGCCCTTAAGGTCGGCGCCACTTCTGGCGCTGCCGGCGTTACCCGACATGCCTCTGCCACCGGTTCTGCTCGAGCTCGGCCTTGAGATCAGCCCCCACCAGTTGGAGGTGGCGGAAACCCTCATCCAGGTGGGGCGTTTCC
>JBBASQ010000077.1:0-3900 GCA_040399185.1 Prochlorococcaceae cyanobacterium | reverse complement strand
CTCCCGGCGTCGGTGCCGTGGACTTCTACATCGACGGCGCCGACATCAACGCCGTGCAGGCCTTCTGCGACCGCTACTGGGAGTTCAGCGTGGGCTATGGCGCACCCAAGGGCTTCGTGCACCTGGGCATCCGCCGCGGCAGGCCTAAAGTCCGCTGGGACTATTGACCCACCCGCATGATCCTGCCTGACCACGAGATCCGTCGCCTCTGCACCGAAGAGGCGATGGTGGTGCCGTTCGATCCTGAGCTGCTCAACCCGGCCAGCCTCGACGTGACGCTCGGCAACCACCTGATGGTCGAGGTGGAGCACACGCCGGAGCTGCAGCTGGTGGAGATCGGGCACCACACGCAGGACGAGCCGTACTGGCTGGCGCCGGGTGAGTTCGTGCTGGCGGAGACGCGCGAGATCTTCAACCTGCCGGATCACGTGGCGGCTCAGTTCGTGCTGAAGTCGAGCCGCGCACGCGAGGGCCTCGAGCACCTGCTGGCCGGCTACTGCGACCCTGGTTGGCATGGCAGCCGCCTCACGCTCGAGCTGCACAACAGCCGCCGGCTCCACAGCATCGCGCTGTGGCCCGGCATGAAGATCGGCCAGATGGTGTTCCACAGCCTGGCCGGCCGGCCTGAGCGCTCCTACGCGGTGACCGGCCGCTACAACGGCGACCTCAACGTGACAGCGAGCCGGGGCTGATCACAGCCGAGCGTCGCGCTGCCATGCGCTGACGATTCCACTCTCGGCCGGCCGGCGACAGTCGCCAGCATCGGGAGCACAGCTGCGCGGTCCTAGTGCTGCGCACTTGGCGACCGCAGTCCGGGCAGGCAGGCAGATCAGGCAGCAGGCCGGCCCGTCGGAGCCGGAGGCGGCGCATGGCGTCAGCAGTCATGGGCGTCGTGTCGTGAGTGGGGCCTGTGCGGCCCTGCAAGGGGCCTGTGATGCGTGATGCGTGGTGCACAGCGGGCAGGGAGGGCCAGGGGCCCTCAGGGGCCCGTGACCGTGTAGCCGTGCTGCTCGAGCAGCTCGATTGCCGCAGCGATCTCGCTGTCCAGATCGGCGGCAGGCAGCGCCTGCGCGGCATCCAGTAGTCGCTGCGTGCGTGTCCTGTACTGATCGATCCCGCGATACAGGCGGGCGTCGCTCTCGGCCATATCCCGGAGGGTGGCGGCGAGCGTGTCTGCGATGACTCCCATGGGTGGGCGGTGCGTGGTGCCCGATCAGTCTCGGTTACATGCGGTGCACACGGGGCACAGGGCGGAGCAATACAGGCGTACCAAGATCGGCCAGATCCCTTGCGGCGCAGTCGATCTGGCCAGTGTGTGCCGGTGACGTAGTGGCACATATAAGCCCGAAGTGGCACACGACTGGCACACCAAACCGGCACACTCGGCCCGAGAACGTGTAGCGCCTTGATACCAAAACCGCCTGATTGGTACGGGTAAGCCACCGCTGAAATACACTGCAGCGCAAGGGATTTCGGCGAAACGGTACAGGCGTTCTTGTGGAAAAAACGATTTCCACAGGGGTGTGCCAGTTGCTCGTTACATCCGTTCGCAATTGGGGGTGAACGGATGTACTAGCAGGTCAGATCCACTGCAGCGCAACGAGTTCGGGTGATAAGTGGTGCACACGAACTACCGGACCAGCGCCGCCACCCTGGCCGCAGCGGCTGCAGCAGCTTCATCGACCAGGTGGGCGTAGCGCTGCGTCGTCTGCGCGCTGGCGTGGCCCAGTAGCCCACCGATCTGCGGCAGGCTGAGCCCCGCGCTGACACCCAGGCTGGCGAAGTTGTGGCGCAGGTCATGCACCCGCAGGTTGGTGATCTGCGCCGCGGTGAGCAGGTCATCCCACATCCGCCAGTAGCCGACCAGGTGCCCGTCATCGTCGCCGGCGATGATCCACTCACTGTTCGACTTGCGTCTCAGCTCTCTTAAGGTGGACACAGCTGGAGGCGGCAGGTGCACCTTGCGATCGTCGCCGCTGCTGCCGGTCTTGTGATTGTCGGCGGGAATGGTCAGCACCGCTGCCTGCTCGTCGAACCAGCTCCACTCGGCGCACATGATCTCGCGCACCCGGCAACCGGTGAGCAGCAACAGCCGGATCAGCTGCGCAAACCGCCAGCGCACCCCGGCTTCGGCGAACTGATCCAGTGCGGCCATGAGCCGCTCGAGCTCATCGCGGGATAGGTAGCGCTTGCGCTTGCGCTCGCCGTTGCCCTGGATGCCCTTGCAGGGGTTGGTGCCCTTCGGACGGATGCCCCACAGCTCGGCCAGGGTCATCGCCTTGCTGAGCACCGCCAGCGCGCGGTTTTGCTGACCACGGGGCAGCTCCTCCAGCATGTCGATCACCTGGATGGTCTGCAGCGTCGCGACCTTCTCAGCGCCGATCCGCGGGAGGATGTGCCGGCGCCAGAGGACTTCATAGCCGACGGCGGTGGAGGGCCGCACACGGGAGGCGTAGTGCTTCGTGGTCACCATCTCGGACAGCTCGGTGACGGTCTTGCCCTGGCGCAGTAGCTGCTTATCGGTACCGGGCGCTTCACCCTTGGCGACTGCCGCCAAGATCTTGATCGCCTCCTCCCTGGCCATGGTCAGGCTGACCACTTCGGCGCGGCCGATCTTATGGGTCTGCTGCTTGCCGCTGGGCTCCCGGTAACGCACGTACCAGGTGCGCACACCGGTCGGCAGGACCATCAGCCCGAGGCCGGAGATCTTCCGATCGGGCTGCCATTCACGCTTCATTTCACGCTCTCCCATTCGCGCACTATTCGCGCAGATTTGCGCGAACGGGGGTGAACTTGCGCGAACGGGGGTGAATCCGTCAACCGAAAAAGCTGTGAAGAATCAGAGCGTTCGGGAGATTCCGTGAGCGAGCGGGAAGGCGACTCATGCAGCTGAAAATCGCAGTGTCGGTGGTTCGATTCCGCCCCTGGGCACCAAAAACCACAGCAAGATCAGCCGCTTAAGAGAACAGCCCCGACGGGCTGCGAGAGTCTGTCGAGGCCATTTGCGCACTATTTGCGCAGGGTTCAGCTATGCCGTAGCGCAGCCCTGGTCTGCTTGTGGCGATGGATGCGCAGCGGCGCCTCCGCCGGATCATCGAGCGGGATCATCCGGTAGTCATCGCAGCCATGGGTCTCCGCCCAGTGCTGGGCCGCCAGGTGGGTGGGGAATGGCCCCACGTGCCAGAGGCCGAGATCGAGGATGTAGGTCATGGATGGAGAGGTGCGAGATCGGTGCCGGGCTCAACGGGCACCCACCACTTCACGTAGGTGCATCGGCCGCCGGTGTGCATCACCTTCTGCTCCCACACCACACAGAGGCCGGAGCCGTCACGGTTCATCTTGAAGCAGCCGGGCGGGCAGTTGGCGGCCTCCTCCGCGCTGAGGAGGTGAGCGCCGTCTGCTGGTGGGATGAAGTGCTCCACGCTCAAGCCCAGCTCTGGATCAGCAGCTTGACATCGGCGCGGTGCTGCGCGGCCACGTGGCGGATGATCTCGCGGGTGAGCTTGGTGCCGGCGCGACGGATGGCGGCCAGCTCGTTCTGGGCGCGACCGAAGGCGGCATCACGTTCTGCACGGATCTCGGTGGTGACTTGCTTGCGAGTCTTGCCGGTGTTGCGAGCGGCGCAGACTTGGCCGTAGTGCACCAGGCTGCCGGAGTCGAGAAGCATTGCGACAGTGGCCTTGAGCTCGGTGCGGCCGCAGCAGTCGCAGGTGTTCACTGAATCGTCGAGGAAGAGTGCAGTTGCCATGGGTGGGGTGGCGTCGATGAGAGAACTATACACCACCGACGGCGCATTCGGTCGGTTGCAACGGTCTGTAACCCATGTTCCCGTGGCTACAGTCCGTGCAACGGCTCCCGCCGCGTGGATCAGCACTACATCGACGGCAGCCGCTTGGTCAC
>JBBASQ010000076.1:2449-4608 GCA_040399185.1 Prochlorococcaceae cyanobacterium | reverse complement strand
TGGCCCCAGTGGCGCGAGCAGATCGACGCCTGGCAGCGGCCCGTGCTGGAGCGCACCGATCTGCCGGAGCAGCTGCGCATGGCGCTGTTCAACGAGCTCTACGACCTGGCCTCGGGCGGCAGCCTCTGGACCGCCGCCAGCAGCGCCGATCCTGTGGGCCGGTTCGGGGTGCTGGAGTGCCTCGACTACGCCTGGTACGAGAGCCTCGACGTGCGGCTCTACGGCTCCTTTGCCCTGCTGCAGCTCTGGCCCGAGCTCGACAAGAGCGTGCTGCGCAGCTTCGCCCGCGCCATTCCCGCCAGCGATGCCACGCCGCGGCCGATCGGCTGGTATTTCACCCAGGGCAAGGGCCGGGTGGAAGCGGCCCGCAAGGTGGCCGGCGCCACCCCCCACGATCTGGGGGCCCCGAACGAGCGCCCCTGGGATGCCACCAACTACACGGCGTATCAAGACTGCAACCTCTGGAAAGACCTGGCCAGCGACTTCGTGCTGCAGGTGTGGCGCACCTTCCGGCTGGCCCCCAGCGGCGAAGACCTGCGCTTCCTGGCCGACTGCTGGCCCGCAGCCGTGACGGCGCTGCGCTACCTCAAGACCTTCGACGCCAACGGCGATGGCCTGCCGGATAACGGCGGCGCCCCCGACCAGACCTTCGACGACTGGCCGCTGAAAGGTGTGAGCGCCTACTGCGGCGCCCTCTGGATCGCTGCGCTGGAGGCGGCCCTGGCCATGGGTCAGCGGCTGCAGCTGGAGCTGGGGCTCGACACCTCCAGCGAGCAGCGCGAGTTTGGGGGCTGGCTGGAGCAGAGCCGCGCCAACTTCGATCGCCTGCTCTGGAACGGCGAGTACTACGAGATCGATGCCGAGAGCGGCACGCCGGTGGTGATGGCCGACCAGCTCTGCGGCGACTTCTACGCCCGCCTGCTGGGGCTGCCCCCCGTGGTGGCCGACGAGCGCAGCCGCTCCGCCCTGGGCGCGGTGAAGGAGGCCTGCTTCGAGAAATTCAACGGCGGCAAGCTCGGCGTGGCCAATGGCCTGCGCCGCGACGGCACACCGCTCGATCCCAACGGCACCCACCCGCTGGAGGTGTGGACGGGCATCAACTTTGGCCTGGCTGCCTATTACCGCCTGATGGGCGACACCAACACCGCGATGGCGATCTGCTCAGCCGTGGTGGGCCAGGTGTATGAGGGCGGCCTGCAGTTCCGCACCCCGGAAGCCATCACCGCCGTGAACACCTTCCGCGCCTGCCACTACCTGCGCGCCATGGCGATCTGGGCCCTCTGGGCCACTCACACCGGCTGGGAACCCATCCCCGGCGCCAACCGTCCTGCCCTCACCATTTGATGACTGCCCTGCTGCGTTCCCTGATCGCCAGCCTGATGGGGCTGGCCCTGCTGATCGGCCTGCCGGATGGGGCCACCGCCCAGGTGCATGCCCACAGCGACGAGGGCGGTGCACCGGTGGTGCGCAGCCTCGAGAGCCTGCGCGATCTGGATTACCAGAGCTGGCAGGTGGTGGCCTACCGCTCCGGCCCACCCGGCGGCCCCCTCACCCTGCGGATCGTGGGCTATCCCGGCAAGGTGCGCCTCGATCACCCCACGCCGTTGATGGTGCGCGGCGGCCGCCGCAGCTGGGAGCTGGCCGACATCACCCTGGCCAACCCCAAGCTCGCCAACGACAGCCGCGATGCCGCCGCCGAATTTGATCTAGCTCCCCTCGTGGCCGATCTCCGCAAGGACCGGCCCCTGCGCCTGCAACTCCCCGGTGTGTTCACCGAGCTGCCGGTACCGCCTTACGTAGTGGCGGAATGGCGGAGCCTGCCTACGGCTGAGGGGTGAGCTCAGCGCTGGTTCATCTGCTCAAGGAATTCAAGTTCCCTTGAGGTATCGATCAGCTTTGCTCTGCTGCCGGATCCTGGACTGAGCAGGAATCCTGAGAGCGCGACCTGGAAGCCAATTGTCGCTTGAACGCGTCGTAGCGCTCGATCTCGTCGTACATCCGAGCGGTTTCGAGCTCGAGCTCGACTGTTCCACTCAATGCCGAGATCAACCAGGAGAGCCGCTGACGCCAGGTCAAAGGCCGCGATGCTCCAACCCAGCAGGGCAGGGAGCGCTTGATCGGCGCCGGCTCGTTGGAGCTGGGGGAGGAGCTCATCGGCA
>JBBASQ010000076.1:0-2349 GCA_040399185.1 Prochlorococcaceae cyanobacterium | reverse complement strand
CGGCGCGGCTGCAACCGGGTGCTGTGGGAATGCGGGCCGGAGCTGGCCGCGGCCGCCATCCGCGAGGGCTGTGTGCAGGAGGTGGCAGCGGTGGTGGCGCCCAAGCTGATGGGCGGTGAACCCGCCCGCACGCCGCTGGGGGAGCTGGGCTTCACGGCCATGGATCAGGTGCCGCTCTGGAGCGGCAGTACTCCCGAGCCCCTCGGCCACGACTGGCTCTGGCGGCTCAGATCAGCTCCGGATGGAGGGGATCGCCCTTGAACGGGCCAATCACCTTCGAGCTGATCCAGCCGCCATAGAAACCGCCGGGCTGGGGCGTCACCCGCTCGCCGTCGATCCAGCAGCCATCCATCAGGCCCGGATACACCGCAAACCAGCCGGCCAACGGCGCAAAAGCGGCCGTTGGTTCGGGATAGCTCCACACCGCGCGCCGCAGGCGCCGCTCCGTGGACAGGCCTTGATCCACCACCACATCGAAATAGCGAGCGATGCCCTTCCACTCGCAGAAGCTGCGGCCCTCGGCGGGCACCAGCAGCTCGAGCGTCATCGCCTCGGGCGGCAGGTAGTAGGTGGGCGGGTGGAAGGTTTCCAGCACCCGCAGCGAGCGGTGGGTGTCGCAAAGCACACGGCCGAGGGCCTCCACCCGCACGTGCTCATGGCTCTCCACCAGCGCCGGTGGCCGGGGGTAGTCGCAGACGCGCTCGGCCATCACACAAACCCGATCAGGCCAGGATGAAATGACGCAGCCGCCGGGCTTCAGCCCCCGCCCGCGCCTGCAGCTCCTCGTCGCTGAGGCCCTCCTCCGCCCGCGTCTGCGCGGCGATCACATCGGCCTCACTGAGCTCATACCCCGCGCCGCGGGCCAGGGCCAGAAAGTCGGCCAGCTCCAGGGGCTCACCTGGATGGTGCAACCGCTTGCTGAGCTCCGGATCGTCCTTGGCGCTCGCGAGAAACGCGTCCAACTGCTCCAGGCTCATCGATCCAATGCCGCACCCTCCCGGTCTAACGACCCGCGCCCAGAACAGGGCGCCATGGGAAAAGACGTCTAAACTTTTGATAAACATCCGCTCTCGCCATGGCCGCGACTTCACCACGTCAAGCCATCAGGCGCTGGGGTAACTCCCTTGGCGTGCGACTGCCCGCAGCCATTGCACGTGAAGCACATCTGCAGGACAGGCAAACCGTGGAACTCACCGTTGTCGAGGAAGGTGTGCTGATTCGGCCAATCCCCCTGCGACCGTCCCTGGCTGAGCGGCTGGCCTCCTACGCCCCCATGCCAGGAGAGCCCGTTGAAACCATGGCCTGGCCAGAAGTTGGCGCAGAAATCCTTGCCCTTGCCCCAAAGGAATGAGCCCCCGCAGCGAAGCGGCGGCTTGGGTTCCTGATCGTGGCGATGTCATCTGGATCGACCACAACCCCCAAGCAGGCCGAGAGATGCGAGACCATCACCCTTTCGCGGTGTTATCCACGGCTCCGTTCGCCCAAAAAGTGGGGCTCGTTGTGGGCTGCGCCATGACCTCGGCCGCTTACAACCGAGGCTCCTCACTGGCTGTCGATCTCGGGCCAATCGCGGATCGGCCAGGTTTCCACAGCTTCGTGCTGTGCCACCAGATCAAGTCTTTCGACTGGAGAGCTCGCGGCGCCCGTCCCCACCCTCTTGGGAAGCTCAAGGGTGAGCAGCTCGATCAGGTGCTGGAAATCGTGGGTCAGATCCTTGGCTTCATCCCCTAGCTGGGAACAGGGGTAACTGCGGCTCCACCACCTCCCAGCCCGCCGGATCCCAGGGTTCCAGCAGCGGCTCCAGCGCCCGCAATCCTGGCCCATCCGTGGGGGCAAGCCAGGGTTCTTCCAGTCCATCGGGAATCAGCACCGGCATGCGGTCGTGCAGCGGGGCGATCAGGGCATTGGGCCGGGTGGTGAGCACGCAGCAGGTGTCGAGTTCACTGCCATCGGGGCCGATCCAGCGCTCCCACAGCCCCGCCAGCCAGAACAGGCCCCCATCGCGGCGGCGGATCGTGTGCCCCTTCTCGAAGAAGGCATCGGCCGGAATCAAACAGCGATGGTGCCGCCAGGGGCCGCGGAAGCTGGGCTTCTCCCCCACGGTTTCGCTGCGGGCATTGATTGGCCGGTGGGCGTTGGCCGGATCTTTCACCCAGCTGGGCAGTAGGCCCCAGAGCGCCAGGGCCACGGCGGGCTGGCCATGCTCCTGGCGCTCGATCAGCAGCGGTTCGCCCGGGCGGATCAGGGCGCGCGGGGCGTAGTACTCCATCAGGCCCTCGGGCAGGGGGCCCTTGAGACGCGGCAGCAGGCGATCGAGGCTGGCGGTGAGGGAGTAACGGCCACACATCG
>JBBASQ010000075.1:0-4757 GCA_040399185.1 Prochlorococcaceae cyanobacterium | reverse complement strand
GTTCGAGTCCGGTCACCCGCTTGAGATTCTCAACCAATCGCAGCTGGTGGGTCAGCTCGGCAGCCCGCGATTCACCACGGCGCTGCGGGGCTTGATCACCTGCATCACCTGGGGACCCTGGGCACCTTGACGGCGCTCGCAATCCAGCATCGCCAGGATGCTTCTGGCGGAAGCCTCTATATCGCCACGCTCCGCTGCCGCCCGCGCCAAGGCCCCATGGCGTCTCACCTCGGCGTCCAGCTGGATGCGCTGGCCATCCTTGGCTGTTTTCGTAAGCATCAATGTCATAGGGGGAATCTAACCAACAACGCGTCAACAACAAGGCAAAGGTTCAGGTTCCCGGTTCTTCCTGATTGCCACCGAGGGCATCGATCTGGTGGCGAAGTTGCTCGGAACGCAGCACATCCCCCCGGGTGAGGGCCACGGCGAGGGCAAATTCGAGTTTCTCGAGTTGGTGATCGCCCTCGGAAGCACCCTCGGCCGCGGGGGCACTGGGCACGGCTGCACTGGGCACGGCGGCGCGGCGTGGCTGACTGAAGCCGGGACCTGCGGGGGGCTGGGGGACAGCACCACAGGGGGAAGACGGGAAAGCCATGGCTGACTTTCTTCCCATTTTGACACCGTTCGACAAGGGCTGCCGCGCACCAGGGCGTGGGATCAGGCCGCCTCCGCCCAGCGGGTGTCGTCGGTCACCTCCGGCTGGTCGGACCCAGCTTCGACAGGGCTCAGGTCGAGCAGCTGACGGCAGTCCTCCAGCAGGCGCTCCACGTTGTCGAGGCTGGTCACCTCGCTCGGATCGGGATCCGCGCGGCGATCGAGCAGGAGCTCCATCGCCGCCAGGCGCTGCTCCAGCTTCACCACCCGCTGGGAGAGGGTGTGGATGGTCTGGGCCAGATCCTCGGCGTTGCGGGTGATCCGGAACGAGACCGATTCGCGTGTCATGGCAAGGATGTCAATGGTGCTGATCACAGCACACCTGGCCGCCAGGGCAAGGGCTGGATACGTTGGGTCGCCGTCATGAACCCCTGGTTGCCATGGGCCATCAGCGCACCCGCCTCGCCCTCGCCGCCGGCCTGCTCTGCGGGGTCTCCCTGGCCGTGGGAAGCACGGTTCAGCCGGCCCGCGCCGCTGCTGACAGCAGCCCCGGGGCCAAGGGGGCGCAGATCTATTGCTTCATGCGCAGCAACGGCAACAACCACCAGGTGAGCTGGGATGCGGCCTACGCCCTGATCAAGCGGCAGAGCGCCAGCCTGTTCAAGACCTCACCGGAACATGCCGCCGTGATGATCACGGAAGCTGTGGTGCAGAACCCGGGCACCTATCCCGATTGCGGCCGCTTCCTCGGTGATCTCTTCGTTAAACCCGTTACGCCCGAAACCCCGGCACCCCAGGGCGGCGGCGCCCAGACCCGCAGCGAAAAGCTGGGCCAGTAGCCCCCTGGCGCTGCTGCTCTGCGGCCTGCCGCTGCTGCTGGTTGCCTGCGGTGAGGCGCCGCTGCCGGAGCGGGAACTGCGCAGCGACGACTGTCTGCGGGATGTGCAGCTCGACCAGCTCCCCGAGCAGATCCGCCGCTGCGATCAGGTGGTGGCCCGCTTCCCGCGCAACCCGGCCCCCCTCAATGAGCGCTACCTGCTGCTGAGCCTGGCCGGCCGCAACCAGGAGGCCTGTGCCGACATCCGCCGGGCCACCGCGCTGGCCCGCGATGCCAAACCCGGCAGCCTCGACGAGCAGCTGAAGCTGGATCTGAAGCTGCGCGGAGAGCTCTGCAACTCACCAGCTCGCCAATAGGTCGCGCACCATCGCCGGCAGACGCCGGCGCTCCAGGCTGCGGCGCCGGTTACCGAGCACCAGTTCGATCCGCTCGGCCTTGCTTTCGATCAGGGCATCCACCAACTGATCCGCCACCCCCAGCTGCAGCCAGTGGCTGGTGAGGGCATGGCCCATGCCGATGCGGTGGCAGCGGTCTTCAGCCTGCTCGGCATCGCCCGGCGTCCAGGGTCGCTCCACCAGCAGCACGTGCCGGGCCCGGTGCAGGGTGAAGCCCAGCCCACCGGTGCCATAGGTGGCCACCAGCAGCGGGATTTCACCCGCCTGGAAGCGATCCACCTCCCGCTGGCGCTCCTGGGGCGCGAGGGCTCCGGTGAGCAGCACGCCCCGGCCGTTGTGTTCTCCCTGGCGGTTGTCTTCCCCCTGGCGATGCAGCATGCGGGCCGTGTGCAAAAAGGCGGTGAACACCACCACCGGCTCCCCCTGGCCAAGCAGTTGCTCCACCAGCGCCGCAGCGGCGGGCAGCTTGTAATCGGAGGCGATGCGACGCAGGGCGGTGAACACCGCCAGGCTCTCGGCATCGCGGCGCACCTCACCGCGGGCGGCGCGGCGCCGGTACTCCTCAACCGTGCGCTGCAGCCGGTGCTGGAAGCCGGTGGCCTCGGCCTCGCCCAGCTCCACCGGCAGCAGACGCCGCTGCTTGGGCGGCAGGTCGAGGCAGTCCTGCTTGCGGCGATGCAGCACCAGCGGCCGGGTGAGCCGCTGCAGCTCCTCCAGCCGGCTGGCCCCATGGGCCTGCCACACCCGGCGCCCACCCTGCTCGCGCCAGTGCCCCTGGCAGAACAGCTCCTCGAACTGGCGCTGATCGCAGGCCAGGGGGTGATCGATCGCGGCCAACAGCGGAAACAACTGGGCCGGCCGCCCGTTCTTCATCGGGGTGCCACTCAGCAGCCAGATCGCCCGCAGCCGCGGGTGGCGCGCCAGCCGCAGCAAGGCCTGACTGCGGGCCGTGTGACCGTTCTGGGCGTAGTGGGCCTCATCGGCGATCAGCACCGTGCCGGCCGGGGGCAGATCGGCCGGGGGCTTGGCCCAGCTGTGCAGCTCCAGGGCCAGCCCCAGCGAGGCGGCTTCGGCCTGCCAGTGGCCATGCAGCCCCACCGGCGCCAGCACCAGGATGCGGCAGTCGGCCAGGCGCACCATGGCCCGGGCGGCGGCCAGGGCCGAGAGCGTCTTGCCAAGGCCCATCGCATCGGCCAGCACGGCGCCGCGCCGGGCCAGCAGCCAACGCACGGCCGCCCGCTGATGGGCGAACAGGTGGCGGCCATCGGGCAGGGGCTCCTCCAGGGCGGCGGCCTGCACCAGCGCGCGGTGGGGCGGCAGCGGCGGCAGGGGCTGCTGCATCCAGGTCAGCCACTGGGCCAGCTCCGGCTCCACGGGGAAACGGTCGGCCAGGGTGTGCCGCAGGGCAGCGGCGGCCTCCAGCGGGAACTCCCAGCAGCCGCGCCCCCCCAGCCAGCGACCCCGCGGCCGGATCGCCCGCAGCTGCGCCTGGGTGACGGCGTCGTAGGGCGACACCACCTCAATGCGGCCGGTGGCGCCCAGACGCAACAGGCAGCGCATGGGCGAAACGGCAACCCACGACACATTGACAGCCTGGACACCCGGGGCAAACTGCCGCAAACCGAGCCACGCGAATGCAGGCCAGGGATGCGGTGTTCCTTGAGGATCTCTGCCCCAAGCTCCGCGCGCGCCGATGGCGCCAGTCGCTTCACCAGCTCACCGGCCAGCGCTGCATCTACTGCGGCGAACGATCGGAATCGATCGACCACGTGTTCCCCAAGAGCCGGGGCGGCCTGAGCGTGACCGAGAACTGCGTGCCCGCGTGCCTGGGCTGTAACGGCCACAAGGGCGATGCCGACGCGTTCGCCTGGTACCGGCAGCAGCGCTTCTACGACCCGCGGCGGGCCATGGCGATCCGGGCCTGGACCGATGGCGACATGCGCCTGGCGATGCGGCTGCTGGAGTGGACATCCACACCCCAGCCGGCCGCCCAGGAGCCTCACCAGACCCGGCAGGCCTCCACGCCGTTGTGGCGCTGGCAGATGGCCTCCTGATCCTGGGGACTCTCGGGAGCCACCACCGTGGCGGCGAGGGTGAGCAGGGCAGCCAGGGCCGCGGGGATCAGGGCATCACGCCGCACCAGCGGCCGGGAGGGCACCTGGCCGCCGCGCTGATGCGAAACAGCAGGGGCTCCGCAGCGGCGGCAGGATGGCCCCGCCTGCAGAGGAGCAGGCCCCGGGCGATGGGCCCTGGCCCGGCGGGTTAATGGCGGCAGCACGGAGGCAACCATGGAACTTCAGAGGCAGTGATACAGGTGTACTCATGGTGAGCGATCGTGTCAACCCCGCCATGCGGGTGCTGGTGGTGGGAGGCGGATACACGGGCCTGCGCTTCGGCAGGGCCCTGGCCGCCCAGGGGGCCGCGGTGACGCTCACCGGGCGGACAGCACGATCAACGGGCGATGGGGCCCTGCGCTGGCTCACGTTCGACAGCCGGGAGGCCGCAGGACTCGACGCCGCAGCCGTGACTGGCACCACCCACCTGCTGGTGACCGCCCCGCCTGACGGCAGCGCAGGGGACGGGGTGCTGCGGTCCCTGGCCCCCCTGCTCAGCGATCTGCCCCTGGCCTGGGTGGGCTACCTGTCCACCACCGGGCTGTACGGAGACAGCGGCGGCGCCTGGGTGGATGAGACGAGCCCCACCGCCGGCGCCCAGGGCCGCAGCCGGGCCCGCCTGGAGGCCGAACAGGCCTGGCTCACCAGCGGGCTGCCGGTGCAGAGCTTCCGCCTGCCCGCGATCTATGGCCCGGGCCGCAGCCCCTTCGCCGCGTTGCGGCGGGGCGAGAGCCGCCTGATCCACAAACCGGGGCAGGTGTTCTCCCGGGTGCACGTGGACGACATCGTGGGTGCCCTGCTCCATTGCCTGTCGCT
>JBBASQ010000074.1:0-4954 GCA_040399185.1 Prochlorococcaceae cyanobacterium | reverse complement strand
CGCTCCAGGGTGGGGATGCCCAGCAGGCCGAGGCCCAGTTTGAGGGTGTCGGCGGTGAGGCGGCAGAGGGCCAGGCGCGAGGAGCGGGCCGGCCCGTCGGCCTTGAGCACTGGCACCTGGTCGTAGAAGCGGTTGAACACCTGGCTGAGCTCAAAGAGGTAGCTGCAGAGGCGGTTGGGCAGCAACTCCTCCTCCACCTCGGCGATCACCGCATCGAGCTTGAGCAGCTCCCGCACCAGGGCCCACTCCTGCGGCTCACTGAAACTCAGGGTGCCCGCCGCGGCCTCGAGATCGCCGCCCTTGCGGGCGATGCCGGCGATGCGCACCACCGCATAGAGCAGGTAGGGCGCCGTGTTGCCCTGCAACGCCAACATCCGGTCAAAGCTGAACTGGTAGTTGGTGATCCGGTTCTGGCTCAGGTCGGCGTACTTCACCGCCGCCAGGCCCACCGTGGTGGCCACGTGCTCGATGAAGGCCTCATCTTCGCGGCGCTCCTCCTCCTCCAGGCGCCGGCGCAGGTCGGCCTCGGCGCGCTCCACCGCCTCATCGAGCAGATCCCGCAGGCGCACGGTGTCGCCGGCGCGGGTTTTCAGCTTCTTGCCGTCTTCGCCCTGCACCAGGCCAAAGGGCACGTGCTCCACGCTGGCGCCCTGCGGAATCCAGCCGGCGCGCCGGGCCACCTGGAACACGCCGGCGAAATGGCTGGCCTGGCCGGCGTCGGTCACGTAGATCACCCGGCGGGCACCGTCGCCATCGGGAGCGGCGCCGAAGCGGTAGCGAATCGCCGCCAGGTCGGTGGTGGCGTAGTTGAAGCCGCCATCGCTCTTCTGCACGATCACCGGCAGGGGCTTGCCGTCCTTGCCACTCACCCCCTCCAGGAACACGCAGCGGGCGCCGTCATCCACCACCAGCAACCCGGCGGCATCAAGATCGGCCACCACCGCCTCGAGGAACGGGTTGTAGAAGGATTCACCGCGCTCGCTCAGGCGGATGTCGAGCCGGTCGTAGATCTTCTGGAACTCGCGGCGGCTCTGATCGCAGAGCAGGCCCCAGGCCTTGAGCGACACGGGATCACCGCCCTGCAGCTTCACCACCTCCTCGCGGGAGGTGGTCTGGAAGGCCTCGTCGTCGTCGAAGCGCTTCTTGGCCTCGCGATAGAAGGCCACCAGATCGCCCAGGTCCACCGCATCGGCGGTGTCGAGGGCCTGGGGCGCCACCTGCTTGAGGTGGGTGATCAGCATCCCGAACTGGGTGCCCCAGTCGCCCACGTGGTTGAGCCGCAGCACCGGATGGCCGCGGAACTCCAGCACCCGCGCCAGCGAGTCGCCAATGATCGTGGAGCGCAGATGCCCCACATGCATCTCCTTGGCGATGTTGGGGCTGGAAAAGTCCACCACCACCGGTGCAGGCTCAGCGCCGCCCTCCTCAGCGGCGGTGGGCACGCCCAGGCGCCCATCGCCCAGCCGGGCCTGCACCTCGGCCGCCAGGCGCTCGGGCCGCAGGGTGAGGTTGATGAAGCCGGGCCCGGCGATCTGGGGCTCCAGGCAAAGCTCGGAGAAGGCGGGGTCGTTGCCGAGCTCCGCCACCACCGCTTCGGCGATCTTGCGGGGGGGCTGGCCCAGGGGCTTGGCCAGGGGCAGGGCGCCGTTGGCCTGGAAATCGCCGAATTCCGGCTTGGAGGCCGGCGCCAGCTGGGGATCCAGAGATTGGCCCGCTGCCTCAGCCGCGGCGGCGGCCTCGGGGAAGGCCCGTTCCATCGCCGCTCGCAGCTGGGCGTCCAGGGCGTGGGCGATGCGGAGCATGGAAAACGGTGCAGGCCGGGGCTGCACTGATCATCCCTCTCAGGCCATCGCAGGCTCGAAGCGCATGCTCAGATCCAGCCAGCGGCTGCGGGTGATCGGCGCGCTGGTGGAGATCAGATCGATGCCGGTGGCGGCGTAGGCCCGCAGCTGCTCGGGCTGCACACCGGAGGCCTCCAGTACCACGGCCCGGCCAGCCTCAGCAGCGATGGCCCGCAGCCGCGGCACCAGCTCCTCCAACGCCGCCGGCGCAAACTCATCGAGCAGCACCCCATCGGCACCGGCGCCCACGGCCGCTTCAGCCTCGGCCTCGGTTTCCGCCTCCACGATCACCCGCGCCGGCCAGGGCGCTGAGGCCCGCACCGCCGCCATCGCCGGCCCCACGCCGCCGCTCCAGGCCAAATGGTTCTCCTTGAGCATGGCGGCGTCATCGAGGCCAAGGCGGTGGTTGATGCCGCCACCGCAGCGCACGGCGTACTTCTCGAGCAGGCGCAGACCCGGGGTGGTCTTGCGGGTGTCGGCCAGGGCCACGCCCGTGCCGGCCAGCTGGGCCACCAGCTCAGCAGTGGCGGTGGCGATCCCGCTCAGGCGCATAGCCAGGTTGAGGGCCGTGCGCTCGGCGGCCACCAGGGCCGCCGCCGAACCCTCCAGCTCCAGCAGCCGCTGGCCGGCCTGCACCTGCTCCCCGTCGGCCACGAGCTGGCGCACCACCACGGCCCCGTCCAGCAGCCGGAACAGGGGCTCGGCCAGCACCCCGCCGCAGAACACCCCATCGGCCTTGGCAATCCAGCAGGCACGCCCATGGGCGCCGGCCAGGGCCGGTGCGGTGAGATCGCCGCGGCCGAGGTCCTCGGCGAGCCAGTCGCGCAGCTGCTGCTGCAACACCGGCGTGAACGGCAGCAGGGGCGGATGAACGGTCATGCGTCAGCGCTGGCGCTGGAGCAGGCCGAGGGTGAGGTCGTCGGGGTCGGTCTGCAGATAGAAGTAGCCGCCGCCGTTGGCCAGCACCAGCACCCGGTAGTTGTAGGTGACGCCCTTGGAGTCGCGCTGCACCATGCGGCCCAGGCACTCCTTGTTCACCTGCAAACGTCCGCTGTAGGTGGCCTGCTCCTGCTGGCCGCCATAGCTGGAGTAGGCCAGACCCTGCACCACACCGGCGCGCCACCACTCACGCTGCACCACGGCATTGGGCTGCCAGCTGCCATTGCGCCAGCTCTGGCCCTGCTGCTGGCTGGTCACCAGCCCATCGAGCAGCTCAGTGCGGCAGGCGGTATCGGCCTGGGGCACGTAGCGCAGGGAGAGCACCTGGCCCGTGCCGCCCACCAACGACACCCGCGGCACCCCCTGCTGGTCGAGGCCCACGGTTTCGGTAATGGTGCCGGCCTTGCCCTGGCGCACCACCCGGGCCCAACAGTGCTCATCTGCCGTCACCGTGCCGGTGTAGCGCTCCTCCAGAAAGCGGCGGCCCTGGCGCTGCCAACGGATGCCTTCAATGCGGCCATCGGGCTTCCAGGTTTCCTGCATCAACAGGGCCGCGGGCTCCCCGTCCAGCTGGCCGCTGCCCAGCAGCGCGTAACGACCCGGCGCCGGCGCAGCGCATTCCATCAGCCCCTGGGGCGCCGGCAGCGAACGGGCAGCGGCCGGCATGGATGGCAGGGCCACGGCCGGCAGGGCCACGGCGGCGATCAGGGCTGACAGCGGCAGGGTTCGGGTCAAAACGCGCGGTCGCAAGCGGAGGGCAGTCTCTCGTGCCCCAGGGAGCTCACTTACCGATGCAGAAGCGCGAGAACACCCGATCCAGCACGGCCTCGCTCACTTCCTCACCGGTGATCTCCCCGAGGCTGCGCACGGCGCCGCGCAGGTCGATGGTCCAAAAGTCCCAGGGCAGCTGGGCGGCGGCGGCCTCCAGGCTGCGGCCCAGGGCCTCGGCCGCACTGGCCGCCAGATCCCGCTGGCGCGTGTTCAGGGCCACCTGCAGCCCGTGCACCTCGGAGGCACCGCAGCGCTCCAGCAAGCGCTCCACCAACACCTCGCGCCCCTCACCGGTGAGGGCACTGATCGCCACGTCGGCTGGGGCGATTGCGCGGGCACCAGCCGCATCGGCCTTGTTGCCCACCACCAGCACCGCCGCACCGTCCGGCACCAGCTCGCGCAGCTGCTGGTCTTCCGTGGTCCAACCCGCCGTGAGATCGAACAACAAGAGCACCGCATCGGCAGCGGCCAGGGCCTCACGGCTGCGCTCGATCCCCAGGCGCTCCACCACATCGCTGGTGGGACGGATGCCGGCGGTGTCGAGCAGGGTGAGCGGCACGCCGTCGAGCACCAGCTCGCTCTCCAGGAGATCGCGAGTGGTGCCAGGGAGGTCGGTCACAATTGCCCGCTCCCGCCGACTGAGCAGGTTCAGCAGGCTGCTCTTGCCCACGTTGGGCCGGCCCACGATCGCCACCCGCAGACCCTCACGCAGCAGCTCCCCCTGCCGGGCTTCGGCCACCAGCTGCTCCAGCTCCCCTCGCACCTCAACAATCGCCGCGGCCACCGCATCGCCATCGAGCGGCGGGAGGTCTTCTTCAAAGTCGACCCGCGCCTCCAGCTCCGCCAGCTGATCGAGCAGGCGCTCGCGCAGGGCTGTGATGCGGCGCTGCAGCCCGCCATCGATGCCCGCCATCGCCAGCTGGGCCGAGCGCCGGCTGCGGGCCGTGATCATCTCGCTGATGGCCTCAGCCCGGGTGAGATCCAGGCGGCCATTGAGAAAGGCGCGCTGGCTGAATTCCCCCGGCAGCGCCCGCCGCGCCCCGGCCGCCAGCACCAGCTCCATCACCCGGCGCACCGCCACCACGCCGCCGTGGCAGTGGAGCTCCACCACGGTTTCGCGGGTGAAGCTGCGCGGGGCCCGCATCAACAGCAAGAGGGCCTCATCCACCCGCTCGCCGCTGGCCGGATCCACCACATGGCCGTAGAGCACCCGGTGGCTGTCCCACACCTGCTGGCCGGGGGCCTCAAAGAGGCGGCGCCCGATCGCTTCGGCTTCAGGGCCCGAGAGGCGCACAATCGCCACGCTGCCCTGGCCCGGCGCCACGGCTGTGGCGACGGCGGCAATGGTGTCCCCATGATCAGGCATCAAAGAAGATTATTTCCAGCGGGGCATGGCCCGCAGC
>JBBASQ010000073.1:0-5229 GCA_040399185.1 Prochlorococcaceae cyanobacterium | reverse complement strand
GGGCCGCTGGCGGGAGGGGGCGTAGATCTCCAGCCAGCCACCGGCAGGCCAGGGCTGCGGGGGCATCCGGCAGCCAGCACGATCGAACCCTCCATTCAGGAGCAGCGGGCCCGATGGCGCTGCAGCGGCCGAATAGCGCTGGCTGCAGAGTTGGGCCGCTGGATCCGCACCCGATAGGCGCAGTGCACTGGGCCCAGCCGCTGGATCAGCGCATCGCGAGCTTCATGGTGCAGCTCTTCCAGGGAGGACGCCGTGATGCGGAGGGCAGGGGCGTCGGCTCTGGCTTCCAGGTGGCCCGGGCCTTCGATGAGCACGCGGAACACAACCTCTTTCATGGCGATATGACCTTCGCAACTTCTCCATCTTCAACCGATCACGTCAGTGGTGGGCGTGATGCCGGATACGGAGAACCGGCCTACTGATTGGCCCGTGTTGGGATCCACCAAGGCAGCTGCGCAAGCGCCGCCAACTGATCTGGCGGATCGCGGCAGGCACCTCCCTGGCCTGGCTTGCAGTGCTCGGCGTCACCGTGGCCGGCTTCCTATCGGTGCTGGAGCGGCAAGACCGCAAGCTGGAGCTGCTGCTGGAGCGCACGGCGCCCATGCAGCCGCCCGCTCCGGCCATGCCGGCACCCTGAACAGAGCAATTCGTTGCCCCGAAAGCCATTCAACGCCGGCGGAAACCATGGGGTCTTCTCCGCATCGTCCCCTGGGCTCTTTCAGGGCCGGCATTGCGCTGGCTCAGCGGCTCAGGCCGAATCAGCCGCCGGTGGTGATGGGCTTTGGGGGGATCCAAACGAGCTGAGCCACTCGGCCAACTTGGTGTAGCGCCTGCGGCCGAGGTGATTGTTAACGGCCATCGCCAGGGCCTTCTTCTGGCCCACCAGTACTACCAGCTGTTTGCCACGGGTGAGGCCTGTGTACACCAAATTGCGCTGCAACATCGCGTAGTGCTGGGTGAGAAGGGGGATCACCACGGCGGGGTATTCGCTCCCCTGGCTCTTGTGGATGGTGCAGGCATAGGCCGGCACCAGCGTGTCCAGCTCGCCCCAGCCGTAGACCACCAGCCGCCCGCCACTGGTGTCGGTGTCGCTGCTGGGGAACAGCACGCTCAGCTCGCTGTTGTCTGCGTCGATCGCATCGATGGTGCCGACATCGCCGTTGAACACCTCCTTCTCGTAGTCATTGGCGATCTGCATCACCTTGTCGCCCGGTGCAAAGCGCCAGCCAAAACGCTCCACCTGCTCGGCTGGATCGGGGTTGAGCAGCTTCTGCAGCTCCAGGTTGAGGGAGCGCGATCCGCAGCCGCCGCGGGCCATCGGGCAGAGCACCTGCACCTGCTGGATCGGATCCAAGCCAAAGCGTGCCGGGATGCGCTCGCCCACCACCTTGAGGATCAGGCCCACGGCCTGCTCAGGGGTGTCTGCCGGCAGGAAATAGAAGTCGCTGCTGGTGCCCTCCGGTGGGGAACCCAGATCGGGGATGGTGCCGCCGTTGATGGCGTGGGCGGTGGTGATGATGCGGCTGCTGGCCGCCTGGCGGAACACCTCCGTTAGCCGTGCCACGGCCAGGGCAGCGCTGGCGATGGCATCGGCCAGCACCTGCCCTGGCCCCACCGAGGGCAGCTGGTCTACATCGCCCACCAGCAGCAGGGCTGCCTCGGGCGGGATGGCGGCCAGCAGCGAAGCCATCAGCGGCACATCCACCATCGAGGTTTCATCCACCACCAGCAGATCGCACTCCAGCGGCAGCTCGGCGCCGCGGCGGAAGCCATAGCTGGCTGGATCGAACTCCAGCAGGCGGTGGATGGTTTTCGCCTCCAGGCCCGTGGCCTCAGCCATGCGCTTGGCGGCGCGGCCGGTGGGGGCGCAGAGCTGAATGCGCAGCTGCTTGGCCGCCAGGATGCGCAGGATCGCGTTGATCAGGGTGGTCTTGCCCACCCCTGGCCCGCCGGTGATCACCAGCAGCTTGCTGGCCAGGGCCAGCTCCACCGCGGCCTTCTGGCTGGCGGCGAGCTGCAGGCCCAGGCGCTGCTCCACCCAGGCGATCGCCTTGGCCGCATCGATCGATCCCCAGGGCGGTGTGCCCAGCGCCAGCTCCTGCAGGCATTCGGCGATGCACCGCTCGCCTCGATGCAGGTGGGCCAGGAAGATCGCCGGTTCGCCGGCCAGGGTGTCGGCCACCACGGAGCCCTCGCTGAGCTCGAGGTCGAGGGCGGTCTGGATCAGATCGGGTTCCAGGGGAACGCGGCGGCTGGTGGCAGTGCCACCTCCCTGATCAGCGGCTGGCTGTTCCACCGCCAGCAGGTCGCCGGCCAGCTTGAGCAACTCGGCGGCAGGCAGGCCGCAGTGCCCCTCGCCGCTGGCCTCCAGCAGGGCGTAGTTGATGCCGGCCCGCAGACGGATCGTGGCGGTGGGCTCAATGCCGAGCCGGGCCGCAATGGCATCAGCAGTGCGGAAGCCGATGCCGCGGATGTCGCGGGCCAGGCGATAGGGGTTTTCCGCCATCACCTGCACGGCCCCATGGCCGTACGTCTTGAAGATCCGCACCGCCCGTGCGGTGCCGACGCCATGGCTATGCAGGAACACCATGATCTCGCGCACCACCTTCTGATCAGCCCAGGCCTCGGCGATCCGGCCGGCGCGCACCTGGCCGATGCCCGGCACCTCGCGCAGCCGTTCGGGCGCCTGCTCGATCACCTCGAACACCTCGGCGCCAAAGGCGGCCACCAGCTTGCTGGCGTAGATGGGGCCGATGCCGCGGATCATTCCTGAGCCGAGGTACTTCTCGATGCCCTCGGCGGTGGTGGGGGGCGAGGAGCGCAGGAAGGCCGCCTTGAACTGCTGGCCGTGCTCCCTGCTGTTCACCCAAACGCCACTGACGGTGACCCATTCACCGGCACTGATTTCAGCGGCATGGCCCACCACCGTGACCAGATCCCGGTGGCCGCGGGCCTTGATCCGCAGCACGCAGAAGCCGTTGGCCGGATTGTGGAAGGTGACGCGCTCGATCGAACCCGCCAGCACCTCGGTGGGTTGCTCAGCCGGGCTGGCCATCGCGTGCAAGCGGCGAGAGGAGGGTCGCCTGACTCTGCCCAACTCCTGCGGTCTGAGCTGGCGTTCGCTCCAGGAAGCGGCCAGCTGCCGTCGAGCAGCCCCCTCAACGGGGCCCTTTCCGGATCTGGCGGAGGTTCTCAGCGACGAGCTCTGGCGACTGGCCAGCCAGCTCGGCCCGGAATCGAGTACGGCGCTGGCGGAGGCCTGGTACGAGGCCGGCAAGTCCGCCTTACTCCCGGTTCATTGCACCGGGCCGTTATTCAGCAGCCGCCACGTGCAGCAGGTGCGCTGACCACCACCTGGGCTGTGCAGCCCTGCTCTCCTACTCCTACAGCTGCGGGCCCCGGAGGTTTGGCCGCAAGGACTTTTCCACCCTCAGCGTCCCACTCCGGGCCCTGGCCCATTTCGGGGCGCAAGCCCGGTTGGCGCAGAACGCCGATGTCCAGTTTGTTGAGCAGCAGATCCACCGCGGCCTTCCGATCCCATGCGTGTCGAGCGCCATCACCACCGAGCTCTGGGAGTTGCAGCGGCAGCAGGAGCCTGCAAACGGTCGAGCCAACTGGTGATGCAACTCCTGGCAGTTCATGACGCCGCCATCGAACAGCTCGTTCCCCAACACCCCATGGGGGAAGGCACCATCGGAGGCGATGATCAAGACTCTTGTTTACGCTCAAGCAAAGCCCTCAGCAAATGGGGCCAGGCCGACTTCTACCGGCAGGAAGTAAGCCGCCGCTCATTAAGTCTATAGCCCCAGATTAAGCAGCCATCTTTGGCAGATGACAGGGCTTGAACTCCACCTGATGATCTAACGGATCTCCGCACGACGACATGCCCATGGTGGGATCGCGGCACGTAGTTCTTGAGGTGCTATCAGTGTTGCTGGCAACCAAACGATCACTAGGGAGTCTCTGGGCAACAGGGGTTTGAGCGACTGCTGAGGTCAGCATTGCTGCTTGCGGCTTTGATTGGCCTCGCCAGCTATGTGTTGGCGTCTCTGCGGGCTTATTTCCAGCCTCTTTTGGCTGGGCAACGCACCTCATTTAGGGCGTTTAAGCGCACCATCTCCATTATGAAGTCGTAGCGATTAACTGTCGCCGGGCCAGGAACAGATTCGTCAGGGCTGCCAGCACATTGATCTTGCAGTGGTTCTTGGCCAGGCCGCGTAGCCGGGTTTTCTGAAAACCGAACTGCTGCTTGATCACCCGGAACGGATGCTCCACCTTGGAGCGGATGTGGGCTTTGGCGGTCTCGATCAAATCCTGCAGTCTTCCTTCTGGCGTCTCTGGTAGCGCGCGGCGTTTGCCGGGCCGCATCGCCACCCTGAACTCCGTTGTCTTGCCGGCTATCTCAGGCCTTTTGGCGATTCCCTGGTAGCCAGCGTCGCCATAAACGACGACTTCATCGCCGTGGAGCAGCTCCGTGGCTGGGGTGAGGTCGTGCACGTTGGCCGCCGTCACCACGACCGAATGGATCAGGCCTGAGTCCTTGTCCACGCCTGCGTGGACCTTCATCCCGAAATACCACTGGTTGCCCTTCTTGGTCTGATGCATCTCCGGATCTCGTTTCCCGGCTTTGTTCTTGGTGGAGCTGGGCGCTGCGATCAAGGTGGCATCCACGATCGTGCCCTGCCGCATCGTCATGCCCCGAGCACTGAGGTGAGCCTTGACGGTCTCAAAGATCTGCTCGCCAAGCCCGTGTTTCTCCAGCAGGTGGCGAAAGGTCAAGATCGTCGTCTCATCAGGGATCCGGTCACTGATCAACTCGATGCCAGCAAAGCGGCGCATGGTGGGCACCTCGATCAAGGCCTCTTCCATGGCTGGATCACTGAGCGAATACCACTGCTGCAACAGGTGGATACGCAGCATCGTCGCCAGTGGGTACGCGGGCCGGCCGCCTTTCTTGCTGGTCTTTGGGTAGTGGGGCTCAATTAGCGCGATCAGCGCCTGCCAGGGCACCACCACCTCCATTTCAGAGAGAAACTTCTCCCGTTTAGTCTGCTTCTTGGCGGTGGTCAGCTCGTAATCCGAGAAGCCGAGCTGCTTGCCGCCCATCAACCCAGTCCTGGCCTGTGATCACGGGGCCATTATCCCGCGGATGGGCTCGGTTTTCCAGAGTCTCCCTAGCCCAAAGCTGCACCCAGGTATCCATTCGCCTCAGATCCGGCTCTAGATCAT
>JBBASQ010000072.1:0-5402 GCA_040399185.1 Prochlorococcaceae cyanobacterium | reverse complement strand
CCGATGAGCGGCGCGTGATCCGGCTCCCCCTGGAGCCCGGATTGATCTGCCTGCGCGGCCTGAGCCCCAAGCGGCTGCGCTTCGAAGTGGAGTACGGACTGGAGCGGGGCACCACCTCCAACGCCTTCCTGCTGGAGGGAGGGCACAACGCCAGCGGCCAGATCGTGCCGCCGGTGCTGGTGCATCCGCCGGGCAGCTCCTTCGCCGAATCCTTCCTGGCCGAGCTCGCCGAACTGGTGGCAGCCGATGCAGCCCTGAAGGTGGTGGTGGGCCACGTGAACCCCAACCGGGTGGCCCTGCTGCGGGAGCTGGCGGCCCGTTGGCCCCAGCTGATGTTGGTGGCCTCCAACGCCGGCACCAAGCTGATCGAGGAGCTCTGGAGCCAACGCAAACCAGCGCCCCCCGGCAGCGAACCCAGCGCGGAGCCACCCCTGCCGCCCCTCCCCCCGATCGACGTGGTGAAGCAGGAGATCTGCCGCGAGCTGGCCAACGGCTACCGGCTCTGCCTGCTGCCCACCCCCACGCCGCGCTGGCCCGGTGCCCTGGTGGCCTTTGAGGAGCGCACCGGCCTACTGATGAGCGGCAAGTTCTTCGCAGCCCACCTCTGCACCGAGGCCTGGGCCCAATCCAACCGCAACAGCACGGAAGAAGACCGGCGCTACTTCTACGACTGCCTGATGGCGCCGATGGCCCGTCAGGTGGAAACCGTGGTGGAGCGCTTTGAGGAGCTCGACATCCGTTGCATCGCCCCCGGCCACGGCCCGGCCATCGACGAGAGCTGGCGCAGCCTGCTGGTGGACTACCGGCGCTGGGGCGAAAACACCGAGCGCAGCAAGCTGGCGGTGGCGCTGCTGTTCGCCAGCGCCTACGGCAACACGGCGGCCATTGCTGACGCCCTGGCCCAGGGGGTGAGCCGCACCGGCGTGCGGGTGGAGAGCATCAACTGCGAGTTCAGCCCCACCGAAACCCTGCTGGAGGCAATTCGCAGCTGCGATGCGGTGCTGATCGGCTCCCCCACCCTCGGCGGCCATGCCCCCACACCGATCGTGTCGGCCCTGGGCACCCTGTTGGCCGAAGGCGACCGGGCCAAACCGGTGGGAGTCTTCGGCAGCTTCGGCTGGAGCGGTGAGGCGCTGGATCTGCTGGAGAGCAAGTTGCGCGATGGCGGCTTCCGCTTCGCCTTCGAGCCGATCAAGGTGAAATTCAGCCCCGATGTGGCCACGGTGAAGCGGATCGAGGAAACCGGCACGGCCCTCGGCCGTGCGCTGCTCGCGGAACAACGCCGCGCCCAGCGCCGCACCGCCGCCGGCGGGCTCAGCGACAGCCGCAGCAACCCGGCGATCCAGGCCCTGGGCCGGGTGGTGGGTTCGCTCTGCGTGCTCACCACCTGCAAGGGCGAAGGTGCCGCCCGCCTCAGCGGCGCCATGGTGGCCAGCTGGGTGAGCCAGGCCAGCTTCAGCCCGCCGGGATTCACCGTGGCCGTAGCCAAAGACCGGGCCGTGGAAGCGCTGCTCTACACCGGTGATCGCTTCTGCCTGAATGTGCTGGCCGCCGGCCGGGAAACGGGGCCGATGAAGCAGTTCCTCCAACCGTTTGCACCGGGGTCGGATCGTCTGGCGGGCCTGGAGCTCGACGCCAGCCCCGCCGGCCAGCCGGTGCTGCCGGAAGCACTGGCCTGGCTCGAGGCCACGGTGAAGCAGCGCATGGAATGCGGCGACCACTGGCTGGTGTATGCCGAAGTGAGCCACGGCGGCCTGCTCGATGCCGCCGGCACCACAGCCGTGCACCAGCGCCGCAGCGGGGCCAATTACTGAGCCGGCCCAAATTCCGACCGAACGGTCGCAGCCGCTGCATGAAATCGGAAGGAAAACCCTTCAAATGGCAACCCAGGGGCCCTGGCCTCTGTAATGCCAGTCCCCACCCGTTCGGGCCATGCAACCGGAGCTGCCGTCAGCTCAGCACCCTGCGCTGCATCGTCACAGCGTGGTGCGCTACCGCGGCTTCGTTCTGATCCCCCAAGCGGATCTCACCTGGTTGGTGCGTCCGGAACGGAGCCCGATGCGGATGCTGCCCTTCCGGGCCCCCGCCAGCTCCGTGGCCGATGTGAAGGCCCTGGTTGACTGGCGCCTGAGCCAGAGGGGCACTCAGGCCGCCTGAGGCGGAGGCGTGGGATCGCTGCTGGCCTGAAAGGGAATCACCAGGGTGGCCCAGTGATCCGGGCGCTCCGGACGGCGCCGCCGCGCGCGGCGCACGCCAAACGGCACCCGCACCACGTTGGTGCCGTCGCTGGCCTGGGTGTGGTCGTTGCCGTTCATGGTCCCCAGATGATGAATGGCGTGATTGTGGGGAGGTTTCACCACAGCAAATCAGGAGAAATGCTGGAGGTTCACCATCCACTGCGTCGCCATGTTGCGGCATTGCGGCTCCGATCTCAAGGGCCGGAACCTCAGGCCGGGCTCGGCGTAGCCAGTTCCTCAACTGACGGACAGGTGCACACCAGGTTGCGATCGCCGTAGGCGTTGTCGATCCGGGCCACCGCCGGCCAGAGCTTGCTGGCCTGCTGCTGCTCACCGGCGGGGAATCCGGCCTGCTGGCGGCTGTAGGGCCGCTCCCAGGTGTCGGCCGTCACGGCAGCCAGGGTGTGGGGTGCACGCTTGAGCGGGTTGTTGGCCGGATCGGCGCTGCCGTTCTCGATCGCTGCGGCCTCGGCCCGGATGGCGGCCATGGCCTCGCAGAAGCGCTCCAACTCGGGAAGCGCCTCACTCTCGGTGGGCTCCACCATCACCGTGCCGGCCACGGGCCAGCTCACGGTGGGGGCATGGAAGCCGTAGTCCATCAGGCGCTTGGCCAAATCATCCACCTCCAGGCCACAGCTGCGCTTGAGCGGCCGCAGATCGAGGATGCACTCGTGGGCCACGCGGCCGCCGCCGCCCCGATAGAGCACGGGGAAGTGGGGCTCCAGCCGCTCAGCCATCCAGTTGGCCGCCAGCAGGGCCACGGCGCTGGCCTGGCGCAGACCGGCCCCGCCCATCATGCGGATGTACATCCAGCTGATCGGCAGGATCGCGGCGCTGCCCCAGGGGGCCGCGCTCACCGCGCCAATCGCCTGTTCGCCACCGCAGGCCGCCAGGGGATGGCCAGGCAGAAACGGCACCAGATGCTCCGCCACGGCGATCGGCCCCACGCCGGGCCCGCCTCCGCCGTGGGGAATGCAGAACGTTTTGTGCAGGTTGAGGTGGCACACATCGGCGCCGTAGCGGCCCGGCTGGCACAGCCCCACCTGGGCGTTGAGGTTGGCGCCATCGAGATACACCTGGCCGCCATGGCGGTGCACCAGGGCGCAGATCTCGCGGATGCCGGGCTCGAACACCCCGTGGGTGGAGGGGTAGGTGACCATCAGCGCCGCAAGCTGTTGGGCGTGCTGGCTGGCCTTGGCTTCCAGATCGGCCAGGTCGATGTTGCCCTGCCCATCGCAGGCCACCGGCACCACCGTGAGCCCGGCCATCACAGCACTGGCCGGGTTGGTGCCGTGGGCGCTGGTGGGGATCAGGCACACGTGGCGATGGCCCTCGCCGCGGCTGCGGTGGTAGGCGCGAATCACCAGCAGGCCGGCGTATTCCCCCTGGGAGCCGGCATTGGGCTGCAGCGACACCCCGGCAAAGCCCGTGATGGCAGCCAGCCACTGCTCCAGATCGGCCACCAGACGCTGGTATCCCCGGGTTTGGTGCAACGGCGCGAAGGGATGGAGCTGGGCGAAGGCGGGCCAGCTCACCGGCTGCAGCTCGGCGGCGGCGTTGAGCTTCATGGTGCAGCTGCCGAGCGGGATCATCCCGTGCACCAGGGAGAAATCCCGGCTCACCAGGCGCTGGATGTAGCGCAGCAGCTCGGTTTCGCTGCGGTAGCGGTGGAAGGCCTCCTGGCGCAGCCAGGCGTGCTCCCGCAGGGGGATAGGGCTTTCGTGGGAGGCAGCGCCGGCCCCCCAGAGCCATTGCTCCGGGTTCTCCAGCGCGCCTGCCGCCTGCAGCTGCTGCTCCAGCTCGGCCAGCAGCCCGGCTGCAGTGGGCCCGGCAGCGCCGGGACCAGCCAGGGCGGCCAGGAGCCGGTCGAGCTCGGCGGTGTCAGTCAGCTCATCGAGGCTGATGCCGAGACCCGCAGGTTCGCGGCGCAGGTTGAAGCCAGCCGCCTCAGCCCGGTCGGCCAGGTCGGCCGCCTGGGGGGTGTCAATGAACAGCGTGTCGAAACCGGCGCCGGGACGCGGCGGCAGGCCAATGGCCTCCAGCCCCAGCCGGAGCACCTCGCGCAGCTTCAGGATCCGGCGGGCCATGGCCGCCAAACCCTCGGGGCCGTGGTGCACCGCGTAGAAACCAGCCATCACGGCCAGCAGCACCTGGGCCGTGCAGATGTTGCTGGTGGCCTTGTCGCGGCGGATGTGCTGCTCACGGGTTTGCAGCGCCAGGCGGAGGGCCGGCCGGCCCTCCGCATCAAGCGACTGCCCCACCAGGCGGCCAGGAATCTGGCGCTTGTGGGCGTCGGTGGTGGCGAAGAAGGCGGCATGGGGGCCGCCAAAGCCCATCGGCACGCCGAAGCGCTGGCTGCTGCCCACGGCGATGTCCACGCCGAGCTCCGCCACCGGCGCCATCAACACCTGGGCCAGGGGATCCACGGCGGCCGTCACCATCACGCCTGCCGCACGGGCGGCAGCAATCAGGGCCGCGGGATTCCAGAGGCGTCCACTGGCGCCCGGCAGCTGCAGCAGCAGGCCAAAGGCGCCCTCCAAACCCGAGGGATCGGCAAGCAGCGCGGCGGGCTCCACGGGCACCACCTCGATGGCCAGGGGTTCGGCGCGGGTGTGCAGCACCGCCAGGGTTTGGGGCAGCACATCGGCGTCCACCAGGAAGCGGCGGGCCTCCGGGCGCTTGCAGGCCCCGTAGCTCAGGCTCATCGCCTCGGCCGCCGCCGTGCCCTCGTCCAGCAGGGAGGCGTTGGCGATCGGCAGGCCCGTGAGCTCGGCGATCAGGGTTTGGAAGTTGAGCAGGGCCTCCAGGCGGCCCTGGGCGATCTCGGCCTGGTAGGGCGTGTAGGCCGTGTACCAGGCCGGGTTTTCGAACACATGGCGCTGCAGCAGCGCGGGGGTGGCCGTGCCGGAGTAGCCCAGGCCGATCAGGGAGCGCTGAACGGTGTTGGCGGCAGCGATGGCCTGCAACTCCGCCAGCGCCTGGGCCTCATCACAGCCCGCCGGCAGCCCCTCGGCCGCCTCTTCCGGCTCGAGCAGGATCGCCTCGGGCACCACCTCGGCCACGAAGCGCTCCAGATCACTGCAGCCCAGATCGGCCAGCATCCGGGCCTGCTCAGCGGGGCTGGGGCCGATGTGGCGAGCCGCAAACGGGCTCAGGGAACGGGCC
>JBBASQ010000071.1:0-5480 GCA_040399185.1 Prochlorococcaceae cyanobacterium | reverse complement strand
CATCGCTGTCGCGCAGGAGCATGTCGCCCATGTAGGCGCTGCTCTCCAGCCAGGCGACGGCATCGGCCGTGGTGGGAAAGCGGTGCGTCCCAGCCACCACCTCGGCCTCCGTTGAGGCGGCAGAACTGCTGGTGGCGGGTGCCTCCAAGCCCCAGCAGCTGAACAGCCGATCGATTTCCCGCTTGGCAAACACGCCCCGCAGGCAGGCATGGGTGGCCGCCAGCTGGGGCGGCTGCTCCAGCAGCTCAGCCAGCCGCTGGGCCTGACCCGAACCGCGGCGACGCAACACCTGGGCCGCCAATGGTGCGGCAGCACCCAGGCGGCGACGCCAACGCAGCCACTGGGGCAGGCGGCGAAAACTGGGATACCCCCCGAACAGCTCATCACCGCCCAGCCCGCTCATCACCACCTTCAATCCCGATTCCGCTGCCAGGCCGGCCACGCAATAGGTGTTGAAGCCGTCGATGCTGGGCTGATCCAGAGCGGCCAGAAAACCTGGCAGGCGCTGCCAGGCCTCCTCACGGCGCAGCTGCAGCGGCAAGTGCCTGGCGCCGAACCGCGCTGCCAGCCTGGCCGCCAGCGCACTCTCATCAAAGGCGTCCTCTTCAAATCCGATCGAGAGGGTGGTGAGACCGGGGCCCGCCAAGGCCAGGAGCGACGCCGAATCCAGGCCGCCAGAGAGAAACAGACCCACCGGCACATCCGCAATCAGGTGGGCCTGAACGCTCTGGCGCAGGCACTCGCGGGTGTGCTCCACCAACTGGGCCGGGCTGAGGGGCAACTCCGGCGCATAGCTGGGCTGCCAGAAGGGCATGGTGTGCCACTCACCCTGCTCCCAGATCCCCAGATAGCCGGGGGGCAACGCGCTGATCCCCGCTACCAGGGTGGCGGTGGTTGGCAGACAGCCGCGCTGGAGGTAGTGGGCCAGGGCCGAGGGATTGAGCTCCCGGGCAACGTGGCCACTGGCCAGCAGGGTGCGCACCTCGGAAGCGAATAGCAGTTGGGTGGCCGCAGGCCGTGCCAGGTAGAGGGGCTTGATCCCAAAGGGGTCGCGGGCGAGCAACGCACGGGCGCGGCGACGGTCCCAGAAACAGAAGGCATACATCCCCCGCAACTGGGCCAAGGCCGCCGTTCCATCGAGGCACAACAGGCGCAGCAGCACTTCGGTGTCGCTTGAGGAGACGAAGCGTTCCCCCCGCGCCTCGAGCCGGGCCCGGATCTCCCGCTGGTTGTAGATCTCGCCGTTGAACACCAGGTGATAGCGCCCACAGGGGGAGGCCATCGGCTGGTGGCCCAGGGGTGAGAGGTCTTGGATGGCCAGGCGTCGGTGCAGCAGCGTGGCCCCGTCCCCCTGCCAGCAACCGCCATCGTCGGGGCCGCGATGGCCCATGGCGGCCCCCATCGCCGCGATGCTGGCGGGATTCAGGGGCTCAGCAGCACCTGTCGAGAGCGCACCGGCGATGCCGCACATCAGCGCAACGCTGGCAGCAACTGCCTCAGGCGGCCACACAAGGCTTGAAAACCGAAGCGATCCGCCACAGCCCGCGACAGACCATCGGCATCGAACCAGAGGGGCAAACCCTGCCGTTGCAGCAGCGCCAACAGGGGTGGAGCCAGGGGTTGGCGCGGGTCAACCAGCAGGCCATAGGCCCCATCCGCGAGGGGGTCGGGCGAGGCGTCACGATCCCCGGCCAGCACCGGGCAACCGCAGCCCATGGCTTCCAGAAACACGATGCCGAAGCCTTCGCCCTCACTCGGCAGGGCGAACACCGAGGCCAAGCGGTAGTGATCCACCAGCTCGTCGTCGGCAATCGCCCCGGCGAACAGCACACCATCGGCGAGGCCATGGCGGCGCGCCAGAGCTTCCAGGCGACCTCTGTCGTCGCCGCAGCCACCGATCAGCAAGCACAAGCCAGGCACCTGCTGACGCAGGCTCGGCATCGCTTCGATCAGGGCATCCACGCGCTTGTAGCGATCGGTGGAGCTCAGCCGGGTGAGGCAGAACACCACAGGCTGCTCTGGCTCCAGGCCGTAGCGGCGCAACAGCTGGGCTGGCCGGGGCCCAGGAGAAAACCGCTGGGCATCAAAACTGTTGGGGAGCACCGTGAGCTCGGGGCAACGACCGGTCAGTTGCCGCTGAAGCTGATCGCGGGTGAACCGGCTCACCGGCAGCAGCCGGTCCAGCCGCTGCAGGGCCCAGCGCCGAATACCCGGCCGCAGCTGCCACACGTCGATGCCGTGACAGGCGCACCACGTGGGGGCCCCACTCAGGACACCGGCAAGCCAGAGCAGCGGAGCGAACTGGGGATGGGTGGAGATGATCAGGGCAGGACGCCGGCGCCAGGCTCGCCGCAGCACCGCCACGCTGAGCCGTAGTTCGGCAAGGGCGCCCCAGCGGGAGCGACAGCCCCGCAAGCGCAGACGCGGCTCACACCGCCCCAGTCCCGGACGATCGTTGCGGGCGTACACCTGCAGGCCCACCGAAGCCGGCAACACGCTCAGCAAGGCCCGCACCAACGTGCGCCCGTACATCTGAACACCCCCATCGCGGGCGTAGAGCTCGGGCGCCACCACCAGCACCTCATCCCTGGGGCTCATGTGAGCCCCCCCGGCCCACAGCCCAGACGAGCCAGCGCCTGAAGCAAACCAGCCGTGGCGGCGTCGTAGCTGAAGCCAGCCACATGCTCCTGGGCGGCCCGGCCCATCCGGCGCAGCCGGGCTGGATCCATGAGCGCCTCTTCCAGACAGCGGCGCAGGGCGAGGCGATCACCCGCCGGGAACACCCATCCCGTGCGACCAGGCAGCACCAGATCCGCCGCACAGCCCACGTGATCGCTCACGACCACCGGCCGGGCCAGATTCATGGCCTCGTTCACGGCCAGGCCCCAGGTTTCGCCATTGCCGAAGGAGGGCAGCACCAGCAGATCACCCAGGGCATAGGTGCGCGGCATCGCCTGCTGGTTCTGGAAACCCTGCACAATCACCCGGCCTGGAGGAAGGGAAGCGGCGCGCTCCCGCAGCTCGCCTTCCAGGGGGCCGGCCCCCACAAACACCAACACCGCCGAGGGATGTTCAAGGCTGACAAAGGCTTCGAGCAGATCCAGCGGCCGCTTCTTCGGCTCGAACTTGCCGGCGAACAGCACCACCAGCTGATCCCGGCCGATGCCGAGCTGGTCGCGCCAGCGAAGCGCCTCCCCTTCGGCGGCCTGGGCCGCCGCCTGGAAACGGGCGTTATCCACACAATGCGGCGCCAACACCATGCGGCGGCCCAGGCCATGGCGCGCCAGATAGGAGCCATTGGCCTGCCCAACGGCTAGGGCAGCGGCAAAACGCCGGAACAGCAACCACCGCAGCGCGGAAGACAACCCCTCGCGCCAGCCGCGGGCTCGGGCCAGGTCGTGGGAGTCGCCACGGAACAGCAACGGCACCCGCCAGAGCCGGGGATCCAGCAGCAGCCGCAGATGCGACAGAGAGGCATAACCAAACACAAGGACAGCATCAGGATTCCAGCGCCGCAACGCCGGCACGAGCCCGGGATTGTCGAAGCCGCGAAAATGATGGGGTCCGGGATCAGCAGCGCGGTTCGGAAGAAACGACGATCCGTAACCGTTCAACAGTGGGAGATCCCAGCGAATAGACACGCCGAACGTTTCATCGCGCTGTTCCACCACGCCAAAATCCCAGAGGTGGAACACATGGATCACCAGACCCTGCAGCTCTGCCAGGCGAGCAAACCACGGGGCGTAGTACTGAATCGGATGACTCACAACCACGGCAAGACGACAAGGAGCGCTGCCCATCCGGCTAACCCAGCTGCGAGGAATGGCTGCCGGGAATCAGCCGGCGCACCACCCACATCAAGCCAACCAGCATCATCACCCACTGAAAGGCGGATGCCGCGAAGGTGCTGGCCACGAATTCAGACGACACCACCCAGAGCATCATCAGGATCATGCTGACCACTCCAGGTGTGGAGAAGAGATATTGATAGCGCGCAAGATTGGCAGAGATCCGCACCAACGCCCCATACACCCCTCCCATCAACAGGGGCCCAAGGAAATTGTCGAAGTTGCCGATTGCCTCGGCGAGCATGCCCCAGGCGATATAGGTGGTTTCCGTTTCTTCTCTGGTTTGCTGGCGGCCGAAGTGAAGATTGAGCAACACCTGCCCCTCCTGACTACGCACTTTCTCACTGGACAAGATGCGAGGCACTAGCACCTGCGGAACAACGGCGTAGCTTCCACCCAACATCGGCTGATAGCCATTGGCGATCGCCGTCTGCACAAACAGCACATTCTGGGTGAGGTTGAAGCGCGCCTCAGCGCTGTGTTGATCCTTGCTGGGCTTTTTCGAGGCCCGACGACTCGCCTCCAGCCAGCCGTCAATCAGCTCGATCGGATTACTCGGCATCTGCTGGCCTTCCTCCCAGTGCTTATGACGCATGGCGTACTTGCCAGCGTGTAACACAGAGAACAGAAACAGCAGTGTCAGCGTGACGGGAATGGCGCGCTTGATGGAGGTGAGCCAAACACCAAACAAGGTGGCCATCAGCAACGACTGACTGGCCGAGAGCAACAGGGAATACAAGCTGTTGATCACCACACCCAGCCAGAGGGCCCACCACACCAGATCACTGGGCAACCGGCCCAGTCCAAACTCCAGAGCCCCCAGAAAGCCACCCACCAGTTCGAGCATCAAGGCGCCGGTGCGGATCGGCGATAACAGGGACGTGCCTCCGCTGCCCAGCAACTGCCAATACAGATCACTGCGGATGAACAGCTCGATGGCCAGCCCAGCGGCCAGGAGCAGATGGGGAAGCACGGGAATCTTGGCCACCTGCACAGGCAGACGGGGCGCAGGGGGCAACACCCCCCAGGACTCGGGGCAGAGCTTCCAGCCCACGAACAAGCCGGCCAACCAACAGGCGATGTTCATGCCGGCTGGGAAGATCTGGTCCAGTGGCGTGAGCAGGCCCTCGGAATCCTTGTAGATCGGCAGGGCCAACATCAACGTCTGCATCAGCACATACACGGGCAGGTGGGGCAGCTCGTCGTCGGAACAGACGTCCCAGGCCCGCAACACCCCCCAGAACGCCAGAAGCACCAGCCCCAGGGCCATCGCCCGCGTGAACGACTCGGGCACCAGGGAGGCCACCACAAACAGGCCACCAAGCGGCAGGAACTGAAGCAGTGTTCGCTGCAGCTGCCGATAGGCGTGGCCAAGATCTTCGGCCTTGGCTTCCACCAACGGGGGCAAGGCGGTGGTCATGCGGCACGCCTCGTCTGCAGGCAGTGGTCAAAGAAGCGGCGCAGTTGGCCCGCCTGGGCCCGAGCGGTGTGGGGGCTGAAGGCCTCCTGATCCAGGGGCACCACCTGGGCGTGCCGGTCGCCGTGAATCCATCGGGAGGCGATGGCCTCCTCCAGCTGCAAAGCCGGTGCCACGGGATCAAACGCCACCCATTGGGCTCCGCCGCAGCGCTG
>JBBASQ010000070.1:0-5701 GCA_040399185.1 Prochlorococcaceae cyanobacterium | reverse complement strand
GATCAGCCGAGAGCCTTGGCCTTGGCCACCACGTTGTCGACGGTGAAGCCGAACTTCTCCATCAGCAGAGGGCCGGGGGCAGAGGCACCGAAGCGGTCGATCGACACGCTGTCGCCATCGAAACCGGTGTACTTGTGCCAGCCGAAGGAGCTGGAAGCTTCCACCACCAGGCGCTTGCGCACCGAGGAGGGCAGCACGCTTTCGCGATAGGCGGCGTCCTGCTCTTCGAACAGCTCCACGCAGGGCATCGACACCACGCGCACGTTCTTGCCTTCGGCACGCAGCTGGGCTGCGGCCTTGGTGCAGAGCTCGAGCTCGGTGCCGGTGCCGATCAGGATCAGATCGGGGGTGCCGTTGCTGTCTTCGAGGATGTAACCACCCTTGGCCACGGCATCGGCGCTGGAGTTGGCCTGGTTGGCCATGGCCTGACGGCTGAGGATCAGCACGGTGGGGCGCTTGCGGTTGGCGACAGCCACCTTGTAAGCACCGCTGGTTTCGTTGCCGTCACCAGGGCGGATCACCAGCATGTTCGGAATCGAACGCAGGCTGGCCAGGGTTTCAATCGGCTGGTGGGTGGGGCCGTCTTCACCCAGACCGATGGAGTCGTGGGTGAGCACGTAGATCACGCCCAGTTCGCTCAGGGCGGAGAGGCGCATGGCGCCCACCATGTAGCCGGCGAACACGGCGAAGGTGCCGCCGTAGGGAACCAGACCACTGCCGTGATAGGCGAGGCCATTGAGGATGGCGGCCATGGCGTGCTCGCGCACACCGAAGTGCAGATAGCGATTGGCTTCTGCGTCCTTCTGGAAGCCCTTCTCACCCTTGATGTCGGTGAGGTTGGAGTGGGTGAGGTCGGCCGAACCGCCGATCAGCTCCGGCAGGCTGGGGCCAATGGCGTTGAGGCAGTTGTAGGAGTGCTGGCGGGTCGCCAGACCCTTGTCCTCAGCGGTGTAGCTGGGGAGGTTGGCATCCCAGCCCTGGGGCAGTTCGCCACGCAGGCGGCGCTCGAACTCAGCGGCCTCGGTGGGGTAGTTGGCGCGGTAGTCGGCCAGGGCGGCATTCCAGGCGGCTTCAGCCGCTTCACCACGGGTGATGGCCTGGCGCCAGTGGTCGTAAGACTCCTGGGGAACTTCGAAGGCGCCGTAGCTCCAACCCAGGTTCTTACGGGTGAGTTCCGCTTCTTCAGCGCCAAGGGCAGCACCGTGAACACCGGCGGTGTTGGCCTTGTTGGGGGAGCCGTAGCCGATGGTGGTGGTCACCTTGATCATCGTGGGACGATCGGTGACAGCCTTCGCTTCCTCGATGGCCTTGGCAATGGCGGCCACATCGGTGTTGCCGTCGGCAACGTGGATGGTGTGCCAGCCGTAGGCCTCGTAGCGCTTCAGCACATCTTCGGTGAAGGAAACATTGGTGTTTCCATCGATGGTGATGTGGTTGTCGTCGTAGAGGGCGATCAGCTTGCCCAGGCCCAGGTGGCCAGCGAGGGAGGCGGCTTCACCGCTCACGCCTTCCTGATGGCAACCGTCGCCCATGATCACGTAGGTGTAGTGATCAACAACCGTGCAGTCGGGCTTGTTGAACTTGGCCGCCAGATGGGCTTCGGCCATAGCCAGACCCACCGCATTGGCGATGCCCTGACCCAGCGGACCGGTGGTGACTTCTACACCGGCGGTTTCAAAGGTTTCGGGGTGGCCGGGGGTGCGGCTTTCCCACTGGCGGAACTGCTTGATGTCATCGATGGTCACCGAGTCGTAACCGGTGAGATGCAGCAGCGCATAGAGCAGCATGCAGCCGTGGCCGGCCGACAGCACAAAGCGGTCGCGGTTGAACCACTTGGGGTTCTTGGGGTTGTGCTTGAGGGCCTTGTCCCACAGGGCGAAGGCCATGGGCGCGGCACCCATGGGCAGGCCCGGGTGACCGGAGTTCGACTTGTTGATGGCGTCGACAGCCAGGAAGCGGATGCTGTTGATGCACAGCGTTTCCACCTGGCTGGTGGACGCGGGTGAGGAGGGGGCGGCGACCATCGGACGGGAGGTGTGGGGAGTTAAGGGGTAAGGAGGTTCGAGGGGTTTGAGCTAACGCGTCATCAGCTCAGCCGGCGGAAGGCAAGACAGACGTTGTGGCCGCCAAAACCGAAGGAATTGGAGAGAACCACATCCAGTTTCCGTTCCCGGGCCTGGTTCGGAACGACATCCAGATCACAGGCCGGATCCGGATTTTGGTAATTGATGGTAGGCGGCACGATGCCGTGTTCCATCGCCAATACCGCAGCCACCGCTTCGATGCCGCCACTGCCACCGAGCAGGTGGCCGGTCATCGATTTGGTAGAGCTCACGGGGATCTTGAAGGCGTGCTCACCGAGCGAGCTCTTGATCGCCGACGTTTCGTTGGCGTCGTTGGCCTGGGTGCTGGTGCCGTGGGCATTCACATAATCCACGGCCTCGGGTTCAAGACCACCGTCCTTGAGGGCCAGACGCATGGCCTCGGCTCCGCCCACACCGCCCGGGGAGGGGGCCGTGATGTGGTGGGCGTCGCAGGTCATGCCATAGCCCACGATCTCAGCGAGGATCTGGGCCCCACGGGCTTGGGCGTGCTCGAGGCTTTCAAGCACGATCACCCCGGCCCCTTCGCCGATCACAAAGCCGTTGCGCTCGGCATCAAAGGGGCGGCTGGCTGTGGCGGGGTCGTCGTTGCGGAAGGAGAGGGCCTTCGCGCTGGCAAAGCCGGCAACCCCCAGGGGAGTGATGGCCGATTCGGCGCCGCCACACACCATGGCGTCGGCGTGTCCGAGCTGGATGATCCGGAAGGCATCGCCAATGGCGTTCGACCCTGCGGCACAGGCCGTGGCGACGGCGGTACTGGGGCCCTTGGCGCCGAGGGCGATGGCCGTGAGTCCCGTGGCCATGTTGGGGATCATCATCGGCACGCAGAACGGGCTGACCCGGTCGGGGCCGCGATCGTTCAGCACGTGGGCCTGGGTTTCCATCATCAGCAGGCCCCCAACGCCGGATCCGATGGCCACACCAACGCGGTGCTGGTTCGATGCATCAATCGTGAGCCCGGCATGGGCTACGGCCTGCTTGGCAGCCACCACACCGAACTGACAGAAACGATCCCAGCGCTTGGCTTCTTTCGGCTCGAGCCAGCCGCTGGGATCAAAGTCCTTCACCTCAGCGGCGAAGCGGCAGGCATGGCGCGATGCATCAAACAGCGTGATCGCTGCCACGCCGTTGCGGCCCGTGCGCAGACCTTCCCAATAGGTGGGAACGTCATTGCCAATCGGAGTGACCGCGCCGAGGCCCGTGACGACGACGCGCTGGAGACCCTGCACCATGAATGGCTCAGGCCTGCTTGTCCTGGATGTACTTGACGGCGTCACCCACGGTGGTGATGCCCTCAGCGGCTTCGTCGGGGATCTCGATGTCAAAGGCCTCTTCCAGGGCCATCACCAGCTCAACGGTGTCGAGCGAGTCAGCGCCGAGATCGTTCTGGAAGTTGGATTCAGACTTCACCTCAGCAGCATCAACACTGAGCTGCTCGGCAACGATCGAGCGCACTTTCTCGAAAATTGCTTCCTGGGACATGGCCGCTGAGAGAGTCGCAGCACTCTACGGGTCGCCCTGAGGTCACTCCCGGCGGCTGGCTGGGCGTATGAACAAGGGTGAAGGCCCGTGGATGGCTCCGGTCTGGCCCTGGATCCCTTGGGTACGTTGAGCGCCTTGCCGTTTTCTTCGGCCAAAGCCCCGCTGACGCAACCCGAGGCACATGTCCCACGCCGTCAAGATCTACGACACCTGCATCGGCTGCACCCAGTGCGTGCGTGCATGCCCTCTCGACGTGCTCGAGATGGTGCCCTGGGACGGCTGCAAGGCCGGTCAGATCGCCTCCTCTCCCCGTACTGAGGACTGCGTGGGCTGCAAGCGCTGCGAAACCGCCTGCCCCACCGATTTCCTCTCGATTCGGGTGTACCTCGGCGACGAGACCTCCCGCTCCATGGGTCTCTCCTACTGATCGGTTGGCTACTGGGCCCGATCACTGAGTTCCCATAAGCTCAAGCCCGGCCCGGAGCCGGGCTTTTTTATTGCCCCAGCCCTATGTGCGGAATCGTTGCGCTGATCGGATCGAGGGAAGCGGCGCCGCAACTGCTGGAGGGCCTGCGGCAACTGGAGTACAGGGGCTACGACTCGGCCGGCATCGCCACGGTGAACGGGCCGGGTGAGCTGAGCTGCCTGCGGGCCGAGGGGAAGCTGGTGAATCTCACGTCCCGCTACGAGGCCCAGGGGGCGCCCGGTCAGTGCGGGATCGGCCATACGCGCTGGGCGACGCACGGCAAACCAGAGGAGCGCAACGCGCACCCGCACCTCGATGGCAGCGGTGCGGTGGCGGTGGTGCAGAACGGAATCATCGAGAACTACCGGAGCCTGCGGGAGGAGCTGCAGGCGGAGGGTGTTGTGTTCAAGAGCGAGACCGACACCGAGGTGATCCCCCACCTGGTGGGCCGGCAGCTGGCGCAGTTCGCGGCTGCGGGCCGTAAGCCCAGTGGGGCGCTGCTGCTGGAGGCGGTGCAGCAGGTGCTGCCGCGGCTGCATGGGGCCTATGCGCTGGCGGTGGTGTGGGCCCAAACGCCTGGAGCTCTGGTGGTGGCCCGCAAGGCCGCTCCGCTGTTGATCGGTTTGGGGGAGGGTGAGTTCCTCTGCGCCAGCGACACGCCGGCGCTGGCGGGATTCACGCGCACGATTCTTCCCCTGGAAGACGGGGAGGTGGCGCTGCTGACGCCGCTGGGGATTGAGCTGTACGACGCAGCGGGCGAGCGGGTGCAGCGCACCCCCAGCCTGCTGAGCGGCACGGAGCACGTGGCGGACAAGCGCAGCTTCCGGCACTTCATGCTCAAGGAGATCCATGAGCAGCCAGAAACGGCGGCGCTGTGGGTGGCGCGCCACCTGCCCGAATCCGAGGGCGCGGCTGGCCCGTTGGTGGCACTGCCGCTGGATGAGGACTTCTACGGCGGGGTGGAGCGCATCCAGGTGCTGGCCTGCGGCACCAGCCGCCATGCCTCGCTGGTGGGGGCGTATCTGCTGGAGCAGTTGGCGGGGATTCCCACGAGCGTGTTCTATGCCAGTGAGTTCCGGTATGCGCCGCCGCCGCTGAGCGCCAACACGCTCACGATCGGGGTGACCCAGTCGGGGGAAACGGCCGACACGCTGGCGGCGCTGGCGATGGAGCAGGAGCGGCGGCAGCTGGTGGCCGATCCCGCCTATGCCCCAAGGCTGCTGGGGATCACCAACCGCCCCGAGAGCTCATTGGGGCGGCTGGTGAGTGATGTGGTGGACATCGGCGCTGGCATTGAGGTGGGCGTGGCGGCCACGAAAACGTTCCTGGGCCAGCTGCTTGCGTTTTATGGGCTGGCGATCGCCTTTGCCGAGCGGCGGGTGGGCCAGCAGGCGGGCGGCGCCACGATCACAAGGGAGCGGCTGCAGGCGCTGGTTCAGGGATTGAAGGCGGTGCCGGAGCAGTTGCGGGCGCTGGTGGAGGAGCACGACCGGCGCAGCGAGGAGCTGGCGCACCGGTTTGAGAGCACCCAGGACGTGATCTTCCTGGGGCGGGGCATCAACTACCCGATCGCCCTTGAAGGTGCCCTGAAGCTCAAGGAGATCAGCTACATCCACGCCGAGGGCTACCCGGCCGGTGAGATGAAGCATGG
>JBBASQ010000069.1:0-6317 GCA_040399185.1 Prochlorococcaceae cyanobacterium | reverse complement strand
AGTTACGACGGACTGTGTGGCTCCCCCAACCCGGTGGGATCAGGCCTGAACGCCATTTCTACACTCCGGCCAACGGTGTGGCATGTGCGTGGCGTTCCCCTGGCTGAGCGCGTCGATCCTCTTCCCGATCGGCGCAGCCCTGCTGATTCCCTTCGTGCCCGACAAGGGCGATGGCAAGCAGGTGCGTTGGTTCGCACTGGGCGTGGCCCTGATCACGTTCCTGCTCACGGTGGGCGGGTATCTGAACGAGTACAACCCAGCCGATCCAGGCCTCCAGCTCGACGAGCACGTGAACTGGCTGCCGAGTCTGGGCCTGGCCTGGTCGGTGGGGGCCGATGGCCTCTCGATGCCGCTGATCCTGCTCACCAGCTTCATCACCGCCCTGGCCTGTCTCGCCGCCTGGCCGGTGAGTTTCAAGCCACGGCTCTTCTACTTCCTGCTGCTGGCCATGGACGGCGGCCAGATCGCCGTGTTCGCCGTGCAGGACATGCTCCTGTTCTTCCTGGCCTGGGAGCTGGAGCTGATCCCGGTGTATCTGCTGCTGGCCATCTGGGGCGGCAAGAAGCGTCAGTACGCCGCCACCAAGTTCATCCTGTACACGGCCGGCAGCTCGCTGTTCATCCTGATCGCAGCCCTGGCCATGGCCTTTTACGGCGACACGATCAGCTTTGAGTATGCCGATCTGCTGGCCAAGAACTTCAGCCCCCAGTTCCAACTGCTCTGTTACGCCGGCCTGCTGATCGCCTTCGGCGTGAAGCTCCCGATCGTGCCGCTGCACACCTGGCTCCCCGATGCCCACGGCGAAGCCACAGCTCCCGTGCACATGCTGCTGGCCGGCATCCTGCTGAAGATGGGCGGCTACGCCTTGCTGCGCTTCAACTGCCAGATTCTTCCCGATGCCCACGCCCAGTTCGCACCGCTGCTCGTGGTGCTGGGGGTGGTGAACATCATCTACGCCGCGCTCACGTCCTTTGCCCAGCGCAACCTCAAGCGCAAGATCGCCTATAGCTCGATCAGCCACATGGGTTTTGTGCTGATCGGCATCGGCAGCTTCAGCGCCCTTGGCTCTAGCGGCGCGATGCTGCAGATGATCAGCCATGGCCTGATCGGCGCCAGCCTGTTCTTCCTGGTGGGCGCCACCTACGACCGCACCCACACACTCCAGCTCGATGAGATGGGCGGCGTGGGCCAGAAGATGCGCAAGATGTTCGCCCTCTGGACCGTCTGCTCCCTGGCATCACTGGCCCTGCCTGGGATGAGCGGCTTCGTGAGTGAGTTGATGATTTTCGTGGGATTTGCCACCGACGACGCCTACACCCTTCCCTTCCGGGTGGTGATCGATGGCCTGGCAGCGGTGGGGGTCATCCTCACCCCCATCTATCTGCTGTCGATGCTGCGCGAGATCTTCTACGGCAAGGAGAAGGTGGAACTGGCGGAGCACACCCACCTGGTGGATGCCGAACCCCGCGAGATCTACGTGATCGGCTGTCTGCTGGTGCCGATTATCGGGATCGGCCTCTACCCACGACTGATGACCGACACCTACCGGGCCACGATGGAGGTGCTCGTGGCCCGCGACGAAGCGGCGATGAAAGCCCTACGGAATCCGGCAGGAACCAGCCTGATTCGACAGACGCCGTTACGGGCGCCGTTCCTGCCTGGCTAATCCGCGTAGGCTCCTGGCAAGGAGATGCCCGGGGGTTAATCCCTATGAAACAGCTGAACTTTCTGCTGATTTTCAGCTTCGGTCTGGCCATGGTGATGTTCACCTTGGAGAACACCGCCCCCACCACCGTTCACTTCCTGCCGGGCGTCAACGCCACCCTGCCGCTGGCCGCCATGCTCTTGCTGGTGGGGGGTGTGGGTGCCACTGCCGCCTGGGTGTTTGCCGTGTGGACCGGCGTGGTGCGCAAGGTGGAGGCCATCCAGAACCAGAGCGAGATGGCGGCCCAACAGGTGCGCATCCAGGAATTGGAAAACGACCTGCAGCGCTATCGGGCCACGGTGGATGCCCAGTTGGGTCTGTTGCCGGCGGCTGGCCAGAGCGGCGGTAGCAGCACTGGGGCCGCCAGCGAGGCTGATGTCTCCGTATCGGTGGCCGTGAACTGAAACCGGGCACTGGTGCCCCAGCCCCACCACCGGTAGCGTGGCGCGTGGTGATGCAGCGACAAGGGCTTGGCTGACAGCGGTGCCAGGCTTGCCATCCGGCTGCTCCAGGACGCGGCCGAACGGGGGGACATTGACCCCTGGGATGTGGATGTGATCGCCGTGGTGGATGGCTTTCTCGACCAACTGCGGCAGCGGATTGTGGTGCCTCGGCTGGTCACCAAGGGCTTCGGCGGCAGCTACGAGCAGGATCTGGCGGACACCAGCGAGGCCTTTCTGGCAGCGTCAGTGCTGGTGAGCCTCAAGGCCGAGGTGCTCGAAGCCAGCACCTTCCCGCCGGAACCGGAGATCGAGGATCACTTCGACGACGAATTCGGCGACGCCGGCCAGGGTTGGCTGGTGGCGCCGGGCATCGAGATCCCCCGTAAACCGGAGCGCCATCTCTGGCGACGGCCTGTGGCCCCGCCCCCGCTGCAACGGCCCGTCACCCTGGGCGAGTTGATTCGCCAACTGGAGGACATCGCCGAGCGCCTGGAAAACGAAGAGCTGCGGAGCCGTCAGCGCCACCGACCCAAGCGCTACAGCGAACGGGCGGCGATCGAGCAGGTGGCGGCCCTGGCCCACCGGGAAAAACTGCCGGAAACCACCGCTGCCCTGAGCCAGTTCCTGCTGCACTGGGATCCGGCCGCCGACTGGGCGGGATTTGAGGAGCTGGTGGCTGCCTGGGCTGACGCGGTGCACAGCGGCCAGGTGGAGCGCGATCTCGATGCGGATCGGGTGGGGGTGTTCTGGGCGTTGCTCTTCCTCTGCCACCAGGGCAAGGTGGAGCTGCAGCAGCACGGCGGGCTGTTCGGGCCCCTCAGCCTGCGGCGCATCCTGGTGAGCAGTGAAAGCGTGCAACTCCCCCTGGCTCCAACCCTGGGGTCAGCTCAGACGCCGGCTCGGGAAGCACTGGCGGCCTGATGGCCATCCCTAAGGTGGTCCAACTGTCGGAAGCAAGAGAACGCCGATGAAGGCGATGATCCTGGCGGCCGGCAAGGGGACACGGGTGCAGCCCATCACCCACGTGATCCCCAAGCCGATGATCCCCATCCTGCAGAAACCCGTGATGGAGTTTCTGCTGGAGCTGCTGCGCGAGCACGGGTTCAACGAAATCATGGTGAACGTCTCCCACCTGGCAGAGGAGATCGAGAACTACTTCCGCGACGGCCAGCGGTTCGGCGTGCAGATCGCTTACAGCTTTGAAGGCCGAATCGAGGATGGTGAGCTGATTGGTGAGGCCCTGGGATCGGCGGGCGGCCTCAAGAAGATCCAGAACTTCCAGCCCTTCTTTGACGACACCTTCGTGGTGCTGTGCGGCGATGCCCTGATCGACCTCGACCTCACGGAAGCCGTGCGACGGCACCGGGAGAAAGGCGCTCTGGCCAGCCTGATCACCAAGCGCGTGCCCCGCGACCAGGTGAGCAGCTACGGGGTGGTTGTCACGGATGAGAACGGCCTGGTGCAGTCGTTCCAGGAGAAGCCGGCCGTGGCAGATGCCGCCAGCGACATGATCAACACGGGCATCTACATCTTTGAGCCGGAAGTGCTCAATTACGTTCCCGATGGCCAACCCTTCGACATCGGGTCCGACCTGTTCCCCCGCCTGGTGCAGGCCGGGGCCCCGTTCTATGCCCTGCCGATGGAATTCGAATGGGTCGATATCGGCAAGGTTCCCGACTATTGGCAAGCGATCCGCAGCGTTCTGCAGGGCCAGGTGCGGCAGGTGCAGATCCCGGGCCAGGAGGTGCGTCCCGGAGTGTATGCCGGCCTGAATGTGGCGGCCAACTGGGACAAGATCAACGTGCAGGGGCCCATCTACGTGGGCGGCATGACCCGCATTGAAGACGGTGCCACGATCATCGGGCCAGCAATGATCGGCCCCAGCTGCCACATCTGCGAAGGCGCAACCATCGACAACTCGATTATTTTCGACTACTCACGCATCGGCCCGGGCGTGCGCCTGGTGGAAAAACTTGTGTTTGGCCGCTATTGCGTCGATCGCAATGGCGATCATTTCGATCTGCAGGAAGCCGCCCTTGACTGGCTGATCACCGACGCCCGCCGGCAGGATCACGCAGCGCCGTCACCGCAGCAAAAGGCGATGGCCGAGCTGCTCGGTACCGACCTGGCCCTCAGCCAGGTTGTCGGCTGAAGGCTCCAGGCCGGCAAGCTCAAGGATCCGGGGAATCCGCTCCTCGGCCTTGATCGCCATCAGGTGCACCCCCTGGGCAATGCTGCGGTAGGCAACCACCTGCTCGGCGGCAATGGCGATCCCTTCCGCCGCCGGATCGGTAGCGGCCGCCAACCGGTCGATCACGGCCTGGGGGATGTTGGCTCCAGGCACCACCCGGTTAATGAAGGCTGCGTTCTTGGCTGACTTGAGCAGGAACACCCCGGCGATCACTGGCAACTGGAGAGGCGCCGCAATCTCTTCAACAAACCGGCTTAGGGCACCGGCATCGGTCACCATCTGGGTTTGCACGAAGCGGGCGCCCGCCTCGGCCTTGCGCCGTACCCGGCTGCGCAATCCACTCCAGCTCGGGGATTGGGGATCGGCCGCAGCACCGGCAAACAGAGCTGTGGGGCCATCGGGAAGCACACCCTGCACCGGATCCCGGCCTGCATTCAGCTCGCTCACCAGCCGCAGCAACCGCACCGATTCCAGCTCGTTCACGGGTCTGGCATCCGGCTGATCACCCGCCCGCACCGGGTCACCGGTGAGGCAGAGGAGGTTGCGCAGCCCCAGGGCATGGGCGCCCAGCAGATCAGCCTGAAGGGCAATGCGATTGCGATCGCGGCACGCCATCTGCAAGACGGGCTCGATCCCCTCCCGTTGCAGGAGGCAGCACACCGCCAGGCTGCTCATCCGCATCACGGCACGGCTGCCATCGGTGACATTCACCGCATCGACCCAGCCGCGCAGGGCCCGGGCCGCCTCAAGGGTGCGGGCAGGATCTCCGCCCCGGGGAGGGGTGACCTCCGCGGTGACCACAAAACGGCCACTGGCCAGACCCTCCTGAAGCCGCAAACCACCACCGCAGACGGACCCCATCATGCGGCAGCGCGACCCAGAGTTGGCTGCCTAGAGTGGGCCATGGCTCTACGCCCGAGCCAGGCATCACATCGGACGTCGCGTTGTGCACGAGATCTCGGAGCGGGAAATCGAGATCATTGAGCTGGTAGCCGAAGGGCTCACCAATCAGGAGATCGCCGAGCGCCTCACGATCAGCAAGCGCACCGTGGACAACCACGTGAGCAACATCTTCACCAAAACCGGCGCCAAGAACCGGGTGGCCTTGCTGAATTGGGCCATGGACAACGGCAAGATCTGCCGCGATGGCTTCAACTGCTGCTCGATCGACGGGCGCGACTGAGCACTCAGCTGAGGCTCACCAGAGAGCAGACGGCAGGATCCAAGGCAAAGAGCTCGGCATACGCCAGGCATTCGCCCTGGTCGCTCCCCGTGCAGCGCAAGACGCCCTGGGCGTCATAGAGCGCGATGAAGGGCTGGGACACCCTGCTGGATGCAGCGGGGGCAGCGGCAGCGGCCTGGAGGGGGAAGCGAATGGGAGGCAAAGACTGCACAAGGGAGCCTGGCGGCGCCAAGGCTTCACAGAAAATTCCGATTTGACCTTACTGGTGGCTGGATCCGGGCTGGAGCAGAGCCAGCAGAACTTGGCGCTCCGCCTCCGGCCAGCTGCCCAGAGGCCGGGCGGACAGGGCCGCGTTGCTCAGCTCACCGCGACCGGTGATCTCCTGCACACACCAGGCCGGCGGAGTGATCGCCACGGCCGCATCCGCCAGTTCCACCTCCGCCACGACCAGGGGAGCATTCGCCCCTTCAAACACATCCAGCACCCAGTCACCGCCGGGCAGATCCAGGCCATGGCGGCACTTGGCCAGCTGCCGCGGGGCCAGCTCCAGCAGAGCACTGGCATCGCCCGCTGGGATTGGGTATTCGAACTCATGACGCACCAGACCATCGGCCGAGGCCCCCGCCTTGAGCGTGAGCCAGGCCTGATCGGCCGCCTGACGAACCCGCACCGTGAAGCCCTCCGGGCCTCCGGCCAGATAACCCTGGCGGAGGCCTCGACTCCAGCGCACGTGGGAGCGCCAGGCCTCACCCGCCACCAGAAAACGCCGCTCGATCTCCAGGGCCATGGGTTCAG
>JBBASQ010000068.1:0-6453 GCA_040399185.1 Prochlorococcaceae cyanobacterium | reverse complement strand
CAGGCGGTGATCAACAAGGAGCGCCGCGGCGACTACAACGGCGGCACCGTGCAGGTGATCCCCCACATCACCGGCGAGATCCGCGAGCGCATCCACCGGGTGGCCGCCAACACCGGCGCCGACGTGGTGATCACCGAGATCGGCGGCACGGTGGGCGACATCGAATCCCTGCCGTTCCTGGAGGCCATCCGCGAATTCCGCGGCGAAGTGGGCCGCAACGACACGGCCTACGTGCACGTAACCCTGCTGCCGTTCATCGGCACCTCCGGCGAACTGAAGACCAAGCCCACCCAGCACTCCGTGAAGGAGCTGCGCTCGATCGGCATCCAACCCGACGTGCTGGTGTGCCGCAGCGACCGTTCGATCACACCCGAGCTCAAGCGCAAGATCGGCGGGTTCTGCGGGGTGCAGGAGCACGCCGTGATCCAGGCCCTGGATGCCGACAGCATCTACGCCGTGCCCCTGGCGATGGAGCAAGAGGGCCTCTGCACGGAAGTGCTGGATGTGCTGCAACTGCCGAACCACGACACCGACATGGTGGGCTGGTCGGAACTGGTGACCAAACTGCGCAACCCCGGCCCCGCCGTGAAGGTGGCGCTGGTGGGCAAGTACGTGCAGCTCAACGACGCCTACCTGTCGGTGGTGGAGGCCCTACGCCATGCCTGCCTCGACCGCGATGCCTCGCTGGATCTCCACTGGATCTGCGCCGAACAGATCGAAAGCCAGGGGGCTGAAGCCCTGCTGCAGGGCATGGATGCGGTGGTGGTGCCCGGAGGCTTCGGCAACCGCGGCGTTGACGGCAAGGTGGCTGCGATCCGTTGGGCGCGGGAACAGCGCGTGCCCTTCCTCGGCCTGTGCCTCGGCATGCAGTGCGCCGTGATCGAGTGGGCCCGCAACCAGGCCGGCCTGGCCGGCGCCACCAGCGCCGAGCTCGACCCCGACACCCCCCATCCGGTGATCCACCTGCTGCCGGAGCAGCAGGACGTGGTGGACCTCGGCGGCACGATGCGCCTGGGCGTCTATCCCTGCCGCCTGGCACCGAACACCATGGCGCACCGCCTCTACGGCGATGAAGTGGTGTACGAGCGCCACCGCCACCGCTACGAGTTCAACAACGCCTACCGCAACCTGTTCCTGGAGTCGGGCTACGAGATCAGCGGCACCTCACCCGATGGGCGCCTGGTGGAACTGATTGAACTCAAGAACCACCCGTTCTTCACCGCCTGCCAGTACCACCCCGAATTCCTGTCGCGCCCCGGCAAGCCGCACCCCTTGTTCCGCGGGCTGATCGAAGCGGCGCAGACCAAGCGGGGTGACGTGGGCGGGGTTTAGATCTCCCGTAGAGACTTGGCCTTGTCCTGGAAAGAGCCCAGCAACAACTGCAGGTAGCTCACCTTGCGCAACTTGATGTTGGCCGTGAGCGACATGCCCACCTGCAGCGGCAGCACCTGGCCACTCTTCAGCCTGAACTGCTGGGAGTTCAGGCTCACGGTGGCGGGGAAGCGATAGGTCTGCTTCAGTTCATCGGGGGGCAGGGCGTCGGAACCGACACTGGCCAACGTGCCCTGCAGCACCCCGAAGTCGGTAGCGGGGAAGGAGTCGATGGAGATATCCGCAGGCCGGCCAACGCGTACAAAGCCGATATCGGAACTATCGATCTCCACCTTGGCCTGCAAGGCCGAGAAGGGCACGATCTTCATCACTGGCTCACTGGTTTGGGCCACAAATCCGGAGCCCTTGGGCTTGAGATCGAACACCACCCCATCCACTGGCGAGCGCAAATCCTGGTAGCGGATGTTCACGGACAACTCCGTGAGTTTGCTGCGCAGCTCGGCCAGCTCCCCCTGAAGCTGCTGAACCGCCTGTTCCAGGATCGCCGTCTGGCGGAGGCGATCCACCCGCACCTTCTGAATCTCTCCCTCAATCTCACGCACCTTGTTGCGCTGCTGCAGATACTGCAGCTCGGCGGTAGCCCCTGATTTCTGCAACGACGACAAGCGGCCGAGAATCTGACGCTCCAACTCGAGGTTGCGTTGGAGAACCTGCTGCTCGGTGTCGTTCAGGGTTTGATAGCGGCGGAGCTCTAGGAGCTTGAGCTGCAATTGCTGCTGCTTGGCTGCAATGCCCTGGCGAATGCTGGCTTCCCGGTCCACGGTGGCCTCGTTGTCGAGGCGCAGCAGGATCTGCCCCTTCTTCACCCGTTGGCCATCCTTCACCAGCATCTGATCCAGCACACCGCCAACGGGCATCTGCACTGTTTTCACATCGCCCACAGGCTGCAACTTGCCCGGCGCTACCACCACCTCATCGGTCTTGGCGAAGGCCAACCAGGCCACCGCAGCCCCGGTGGTACCAAGCAACACCCAGATGATGGTGCGCACCAGAAAGCGCGACTGCTGCAGGCCCAGCTCTTCGGAGCTGGTTTGAACACGGCGTTCCAGGGCGTTCTGGGCGGCACGCACCAGCGCACCTGCGGGATTCGTGCGAGACATCAGACGGACTCCTGCTGGCGATAGAGGGCGTAGTAGCGGCCGCGCCGCTCAATCAGGTCATCGTGGGTACCCACCTCGGCGATGGCTCCTTCGTGGAGCATCACGATCTCATCGGCCCGCCGGATCGTGGAGAGCCGGTGGGTGATGAAGAACACCGTGCAGTGCTGCAGGTTGTCGAGCAGGTTGTCGCACACCCGCCGCTCGGTGTCGTAGTCGAGGGCGCTGGTGGCTTCATCCAGCACCAGCAACCTGGGACGTGAGAGCAGGGTGCGGGCCAGGGCCAGACGCTGGCGCTGGCCACCGGAGAGGTTGGCGCCGCGCTCGCCCACGTTGGCGCTATAGCCACCGGGCAATTCCATGATGAAGTCGTGGGCGCAGGCCAGGCGAGCTGCCTCCACAATCGCTTCACTGGTGGCATCCGGGTCGGTGAGGGCGATGTTTTCCGCCACTGAACCGGTGAACAGCAGCGGCTCCTGGGGCACGATGCCGATCTGGCGCCTCAGGGAATAGAGCTCCACCTTGTCGATGTCGTAGCCATCCACAAAAATGCGACCACTGTTCGGCGAGTAGAGCCTGGAGAGCATCTTGGTGAGTGTGCTCTTGCCGCTGCCGCTCTGGCCAACAACCCCCACAAAGGTGCCCGCAGGGATGGTGAGGTCGATGTGATTGAGGGTGAGCGCACCACCGGGCTGGAAGGAGAAGCACACATCGTTGAAGCGCACCTCACCGGCAATCGGTGGCAGCGGGATCTTGCCCTTATCGGCCTCGTCGGATTCCTCAGGGGTATCCACCACATCGGCAAGCCGCTCGAAGCTCACCTTGAGTTCCTGGATGTTCTGCCAGATGGAAGAAAGGCGCAGCAGGGGCTGGGTGACGTAGCCCGCGATGATCCGGAAAGCGATCAGCTGGCCCAGGCTCATCTCGCCCTTGAGCACCAACGTGGCACCCACCCAGAGCACCAGCAACTGGGACAGCTTCTGGAGCACCTGGGAGGTTTCGCTGATCGCCGTGCCGGTGATCGTTTTTTCGAAGGCGCGGGCGATGTAGTTGCTGTAGAGGCTCTGCCACTTCCAGCGGCTGATCATCTCCACGTTCTGGGCCTTCACCGTTTGGATGCCGGTGAGTACTTCCACCAGGTGGCTCTGGGTGCGCGCATTTTCCTGGGCCGTGTCGCGGTATTGGCGGCGGAAGAGGGGAGCGCCGATCACCGTGAGTGCGATCTGGATCGGCAGCACACAGAGGGCAATCAGGGTGAGCAGCCAGCTGTAGAACAGCATCACCACGATGTAGATCACCGAGAAGGCGGTATCCAGCAGGGTGGTGAGGGCCTGGCCCGTGAGGAAATTGCGGATCTTCTCGAGCTCGGCGATGCGGGTGCCGAGTTCACCCACCGGCCGGCGGTCGAAGTAATTCAGCGGCAAACGCAGCAGGTGATCAATCACCTCCGCGCCGAGGCGCATGTCGATGCGGTTGGTGGTTTCGGTGAACAGGAACGTGCGCAGGGAGCCAATCACCCCCTCCAGGATCGTCACCACCACCAGGGCAATGCCGAGCACCTGCAGCGTATCGAGGCTGCGCTGGCTGATCACCTTGTCGATGATCACCTGAATCAGCAGGGGATTGGCCAGGCTGAACAGCTGCACCACGAAGGAGGCCAGCAGCACCTGGCTGAGGATTCCCCGATAGCGCTTCAGCGCCGGCCAGAACCAGTTGAAGCCAAAACGCTGCTCGGGGGTGCCGGTGCGGCGCTCCAACAGCAGGAGTTCAATCCCCTCCGGGAACACCTCCGGAAGATCCGCCGGCGGCACAACCACCAACCCATCGCGGGGCGAGGCCACATGCAGGCCGCGGGCATTGGCGGCGCGCACCAGCGCAAAACCCTCCTTCCAGGGAATGAGGGCTGGGGCCTGCAGACGGGTGCCCTGGCTGGCTGGCACCCGCACGCCGCTCACGTGCAAGCCCATCATCGCGGCGATGTTGCCGCAGAGCTGGAGATCGGGCGACTGACCGCGCCGCAGGGCATCGCGCAGGATCTTCTCGATCGCGTCGCGGCGGAAGGGCAGCTTGAGCTCGGCCGCCAGCATCTGGAAGCAGGCCAGCGTTTCCTCCAGTGGCCCCTCACCCCGCTGGAGCCGAAACGGCACCTGATCGCGCTGGCCCAGCTCCAGGCCGGAGGCCAGGGGCGCACCACTGGAGCTCGGCACCAGGGCTGCTGATTCAGCCGTGGCCGCAGGTGCCCCATCGCCACCGATGCCAGGAACCTCGCCAGGCTCGGACTCCACGATGCCGGCATACCAGTCGAGCGGAACGCCGATCAGCCGCGGCGGCAGCGGCGGATTGGACTGGGGCACACCGGCCTCAGGATCCAAGCGCGCACCGATCGAATGCTGGGGCAGGTTGTGGCTAGCGGCCAGCAGCACCACATCCGGATGCATCTGAGCGAGCACCTCAGGTGAGGGCTGGATCAGACGGGCCGCCGTGCGCACCCGCTCCATCTCGTGGAGAGTGCTCACCCCTTGCCGCGGGTGCGTGGCGAGCAGCTGCTCCACCAGGGCCAACAGTTCCGCAGTGAACAGATGGCCCGCACACCACTGGGCAAACGAGGGCTCCGAGCCGATCAGCTCCAGCACCAGGGCGTCGGGTATCACCCAGGCCTGAAGCGGCCCCGCCGCACTCACCGCCTCACAGGCCTGAACACGCAGCAATGAGGCCAGTCCCACGAACGAGCCGGCCGTCAGCTTCTCCACAGTGCAGAGTCGGCCACTGTCGCGGCTGAGGAGGCGCGCCTGGCCATCGGCCAGCAACAACACCTCACTGGAGATCAACTCGGCCTTACTGAGCTCCTGGCCCGTAGTGAATGCACGCAGCTGGGAGCGGGCCAGCAGGGCCTGACGGCCTGGCTCGGACAGAGACGCGAAGGCGGGATGGCTGCTCAGCAGCGCAGAAGGAGGGGCCTGGGTCATTGGGGCTGGGCAGAGAGGGGGGCCAGCAGCTGGGGCCTGAGCTGCTCCAAGCGGGCTTCCACCGCCTGTTCCAACCACTGCTCAAACAACTCCTGGCTCATCTGGAGGGCCATGGGCTCATCAAAGGTGGCGGGGGTGAGGGATTCCAAGCGGAACAGCAGCCACCATTGTTCGATCGGGAAGGGTTCCTGCACCTGGGCCAGGGGGGCTGTGCGCAGGCGCTCAACCAGCTGGGGATGGGCCTGGGTGAGGGGAACCGGGCCCACAATGCCGCGGGTGGCCCGCTCAGGCCCTTCGGCGTACTGGGCCGCCAGATCCGCAAAGGTGGCCTCACCGTCCTGAAGCTGGAAATACAGCTCCCGCGCCAAGCCCTCGTCTTTGAGGCGAAGAAGGCTGTACACCACCCGATCCAGCTGTTGCTTGCGATCAAGGAAGCGAGCTTCTGCCTTGGGCCGATACAGCCGTTCGCAATGGCGGCGCAGCCGGATCGGCAGCTCCACCTGCAGCCCCAGGGCCTCTGGAGTGAGCACATTGGCGATGCGGAACCGCTCCAGGGCCTCACCATTGGCGAGGCGCCGCTCCTGCGCAAAGGCCATCAGGGCCTGGCGCCGCTCCTCCTCGCTGAGCTCTTCGGCTGCGAGGGCCTCGGCCATCAGGCGCTGACGGAGGTAGGGGCGGAGCAGGCCGTGGTGGGCGAGGGATGCGAGCGTCTCGAGCGAAAGAGCGCCGATGGGCGGGCCAGACGACAGGTTGGACAAGCCCAAATGGATACCTCCGGCCATCCTGCCTTCAAATGACTGTGCTGCCCAATACGGTGAACAGATGACGCACTATGCAGTCCTCGACCCAGCCCCCTTGTGCGGCAGTCTCCCCGTCGTCGAAACCTTCCACTCCCTTCAGGGGGAAGGGATGCATGCCGGCCGCAGTGCGTTCTTCATCCGGCTGGGGGGCTGCAGGGTGGGCTGCAGCTGGTGCGACACCAAACACTCGTGGCCGGA
>JBBASQ010000067.1:2150-6586 GCA_040399185.1 Prochlorococcaceae cyanobacterium | reverse complement strand
GAACGGGCCGCCATCAGTGGCCTTCCACCTTGCCGCCATAGGCCGCCGCATCCAACAGGCCCTCGAGCTCACCGGCATCGCTGGGGCGGATCACGAGCAGCCAGCCCTCGCCATAGGGATCGTTCTGCAGCTCCTCCGGGCTGGCCAGCACCGCCTCGTTGCGGGCCACCACCTCGCCGCTCACCGGTGCGATCAGATCCTCCACCGCCTTCACGGATTCCACCGAACCGAAGCTCTGGCCCTTGCTCAGGCTGGCGCCCACCTCGGGCAGCTCCACAAACACGATGTCGCCCAGCTGGTCGATGGCGAAGGCGCTGAGCCCCAGCCGCCAGTGCTCACCTTCCGCACGCACGTATTCATGGCTGTCCGCGTAGCGGCAGTCGGCGGGGAAGGAGAGCGCCATCGGGGTGGGGCGTTTCGTGCTCAGTTTGTCGGAACCAGCCCCGCTTCCGCCAAGGCCACCAATGCCCGCTCCAGGGCGATGCGCCCGTGGGCGTGGTGGGTGCCGCCCTGGGCGTAGAGCACGTAGGGCTCCCGCAGCGGCCCATCGGCGCTGAACTCGCTGGTGCTGCCATCGATGAAGGTGCCGCCCGCCATCACCAGATCACTGGCGTAGCCGGGCATCGGAGCCGGCACCGGATCGAGATAGGAGCCGATCGGCGAGGCGGCCTGGAAGGCACGGCACACCAGCTTGAGCGGATCGGCGCTGCCCAGCCGAACCGCCTGAATCACATCGCTGCGCTCACCCCCCGCCAGGGGCTTCACCGCAAAACCCAGATCCGCAAAGGTGCGGGCCACCAGCTCGGCAGAGATCAGGGCCTCCGCCACCATCTGCGGCGCCAGGAACAGTCCCTGAAACAGCAGGCGATTGAGGTCAAAACTGGTGCCCCCTTCGCTGCCGATCCCGGGAGCGGTGAGCCGGCAGCAGGCCTGCTCCACCAGTTCGGCGCGGCCGGCCACGTAGCCGCCGGTGGGGGCGATGGTGCCGCCCAGGTTCTTGATCAGCGAGCCGGCGATCAGGTCGGCGCCCACGGCCGTGGGCTCCAGCTCCTGCACGAGCTCGCCGTAGCAGTTGTCCACGAACACCACGCAATCCGGCTGGATTGCCTTCACCCGCTCCACCAGCTCGCCGATCTGGGCCACGGTGAGCGAGGGCCGCCAGCTGTAGCCGCAGCTGCGCTGGATCAGCACCATGCGGGTGGGCACCGCCAGGGCGTCGGCGATGCCGTCCCAATCGATGCCGCCCTCGGGCAGGAGATCGAGTTCGTCGTAGCTGATGCCGAACTCCGCCAGCGAACCCTGGCCGCTGCCGCGAATCCCGATCACCTCTTCGAGGGTGTCGTAGGGCCGGCCGCTCAGGGCGAGCAGGCGATCCCCAGGCCGCAGAACGCCATAGAGAGCAGAGGCGATGGCATGGGTGCCGCTCACGAACTGGAGCCGCACGGCAGCGGCTTCCGCCTGCAGCACCCGGGCGAACACCCGATCGAGCACTTCCCGGCCCTGGTCGCCATGGCCGTAGCCACTCACCGAGGCGAAGTGCTGCACCCCCACCCGTTCGGCCTGGAAGGCCTCCAGCACCCGCTCCAGCCGTGGGGCCACTCCTGTGGTGTGCCGGGCCGCGACGGGAGCGATGGCCTCAGCCGCCTGTGCAACACGTTCGGCCGCCCAGGACTCGTGAGACATGAGCTCAGCTCTAAATTCCCCTTCTACCGGAGAACCCCTTGGTTCATACCCCTACCCCGCCTGCTGCGGTTCCGCCGCCCCAGACGCTGCGTATCCCAGCAAGCTCCAGCCAACGACAGGAGCAGCGGATGCGCGAGGCCGTGGCCAAGCCCCGGGCCCCGCTGCCTCCGCGCCAGCGCAAATACAAAACCGGCACCACCAGCTTCATGCTCGTGATGCACGTGGGTGCGGTGTTTGCCCTGCTGCCCCAGTTCTGGAGCTGGCAGGGGGTGGCGGCCCTGGCGGTTCTGTACTGGACCACCGTGCTGGGGGTCACGCTCGGCCTGCACCGCCTGCTGGCCCACCGCAGCTTCGTGGCACCGAAGTGGGTGGAGCGCGGGCTGGTGCTGATGGGGGCCCTGGCCTGCCAGAGCGGCCCGATCGAGTGGGTGGGGCTGCACCGCCACCACCACAAGTTCTCCGACCAACCCACCGACCACCACGACGCCGCCCGCGGCCTGTGGTGGGCCCACAGCGAGTGGATGCTGCATGAGATCCCGGCGCTAGCCCATGTGGATCGCTTCACCGGCGACCTGCAGCGCGACCCCTTCTACCGCTGGCTCGATCGCTGGTTTTTGCTGCTGCAGCTGCCCCTGGGCGCCGCCCTCTATTGGTATGGGGAGATGGCTGGCGTGCATGGCGGCGGCCTGGGCCTGGTGCTCTGGGCGATCCCGCTGCGCCTGGTGCTCGTGTATCACGTGACCTGGCTGGTGAACTCGGCCACCCACGCCTTCGGCTACCGCAACTTCGACTGCCCGGATCTCTCCCGCAACTGCTGGTGGGTGGCGATCCTGAGCTTCGGCGAGGGCTGGCACAACAACCACCACGCCCACCCCGCTAGCGCCCGCCACGGCCTGCGCTGGTTTGAGTTCGACATCACCTGGCAGCACATCAAGCTGCTGCGCGCCCTCGGCTGGGCCCGCAAGGTGCGGGTGGCGCGTTACCCGGGATGAACCTTCAGCCGTAGCTGCTCCAGCAGCCCATCGGCTTGCATGGCGACCGCCCCAGCCACCCCCAGGCTGCGGGCGGTCTGCAAGAGATCGGGCAGCTCGGCCTCCAACTCCGTAGCGGTGAAGTCGCGCAGACCCGCCATCACCTCGGTAAAGCGCTCGCGCCGCTGCCGCTTGCTGGCCGGATAGGCCGCCAGCACCGCATCACGGCAGAGGCGCCAGGGCTGCCCATCGGTGAACAGCAGCGCCAAGGCCGCACTCAGCTCGGCGGCTTCCGCATCGGCGATGCGCAGATCAAACGCCGCCGGCGGCGGGCGCAATCCCACGAACACCTCCAGGAATTCACCGGGCCCGAGCACCGGAGCCCCCTCACCCTGCACCGCGAGGGCCGAGCTTTCCAGGGCCGCCAGCAGCTCCGGCCGGCCCTCCAGTTGCTCCCGTAGCGCCGCCCCCACACCGCGGGGTCCGGCCTCAGCGGCCAGCAATTGATTGATGCGCCCCAGGGCCAGGAACACCTCAGGCCCCGGCGAGGCCAGCTTGCCGTTGCGCAGCATCGAGATCTGGGAGTTGTGCACCCGGCCCAGATCCAGGGCCTCGGCCAGGGCCGGCAGCACCTTGTGATTCCAGCCGTTGCGCTCGTGCCACACCCGGATCAGATGGGCGAAGGCGATGCGGCCTGCGGCAATCTCATCCCGATAGCCCAAGCGATGCGCCCTCCGAAAAACTGGTTCGTATCGGATTCTCGCCGACGATCCGATTTCGTATTGCTACCATCGTAGCAATTGATCCAGGAGTGGTCTGATGACCGCCGCACCAGCCCGCCAGCCGGGGGCCGCCCTTGCCTCCCGGGGCACCCGCAGGCCCGCCTTCATTAATGGAGGCTTCGATGGCGCCCGCCGCGCCGCCGCCCTGCATGCGCCCCGCGCCGGCGAACCCCTGCCCGACATCAAAACGGGCACCCGCTGGGGCACGATCGGCTTCATGGTGGTGATCCACGTGCTGGCGGTGGTGGCCCTGCTGCCCCAGTTCTGGAGCGTGCCCGCCGTGGCCAGCTTCCTAGTGCTGTATTGGGTTACCGCCTGCCTGGGCGTCACCATCGGCTACCACCGGCTGCTCAGCCACCGCGCCTTCCGCGTGCCCCAGTGGCTGGAGCGCTTCTTCGCCACCTGCGGCGCCCTCAGCTGCCAGCACGGACCAATCGACTGGGTGGGCCTGCACCGGCACCACCACAAGTTCTCCGATACCGAGGTGGATCACCACACCAGCCTGCGGGGCTTCTGGTGGAGCCACATGGGCTGGATGTTTGAAACCATCCCCGCCATGGGGGCCGTGCCCCGGCTCACCGGGGATCTGGCCAAGGATCCCTACTACCGCTGGCTGAACAACTGGTTCCTGGTGCTGCAACTGCCCCTGGCGGGCCTGCTGTTCTGGATCGGCACCGTGACTGGCGCCGGCGGCTGGGCCCTGGTGCTCTGGGGCATCCCCCTGCGCCTGGTGGTGGTGTACCACTGCACCTGGCTGGTGAATTCCGCCACCCACTGGTGGGGCGACGTGGCCCACGACAGCGGCGACCACTCCAAGAACAACCCCTGGGTGGCCGCCCTCACCTTCGGCGAGGGCTGGCACAACAACCACCACGCCTTCCCCCACTCCGCTCGCCACGGCTTCGGCCGCCAGATCGACCTCACCTGGCAGCACATCCGCCTGATGCGCAAGCTCGGCCTCGCCACAGCAGTGCGCCTACCTGCCGGCGCAGCCGGCAAG
>JBBASQ010000067.1:0-2050 GCA_040399185.1 Prochlorococcaceae cyanobacterium | reverse complement strand
GTCACGTAGTGTTGTCAATCGGCTAGCGATCAGAACCCCCGTCTCGAACCCATGGCCAAGCGCGTACAAGTCGTTCTCAACGAAGACGTCCTCAGCCTGGGCAAGGACGGCGACCTGGTGGAAGTAGCCCCTGGCTACGCCCGTAACTTCCTGCTGCCCACCGGCAAGGCCGTGCCCGTCACCCCCGCGGTGATGCGCCAGGTGGAGGCTCGCCGCGCCAAGGAAGCCGAGCGTCAGGCCGCCCTCAAGGCCGAAGCCGAAGCCTTCCGCACCGCCCTGGCCACCATCGGTCGCTTCACCGTGAAGAAGCAAACCGGCGGCGACGACGTGCTCTTCGGCACCGTGACCAACGGCGACGTGGCCGAGGCCATCGAAGCCGCCACCAAGAAGGAAGTGGATCGCCGCGACATCATCGTTCCCGAAATCCACCGCACCGGCTCCTACAAGGTGCAGGTGAAGCTCCACTCCGAAGTGGTGGCCGAAATCAATCTGGAAGTGGCCAGCTACTGAGCCCATGCCCGCCCGGGCTGCCACAGGCCGGCCGGGCGACAATCAAGACCCCCCTCCGCCGTCAGTGCCTCCGGGTTCTGGCGGCTTTCTGTTGAAGGCAACCGCAGCCCACGGCCGCCTGTTCCCCCACGATGGTTTCCGCTCCCCTGGCCAGTTCCGATCCCAGCGACGGGCGCCGCCAAGGCCGTCGCAACCGCGATGAGGCCCAGTTCGACGCGCTGCCTGATGCAGTGCCGCCCCAGAACCTGGAGGCCGAGGAAGCCGTGCTGGGCGGGATCCTGCTCGACCCCGATGCCATCGGCCGGGTGGCCGATGTGCTCCAGCCCGAAGCCTTCTATCTGAGCGCGCACCGCGAGATCTTTCGCACCGCCCTGATGCTCCACAGCCAGGGCAAACCCACCGACCTCACCGCGATGACGGCCTGGCTGGCCGACACCGGCCACCTGGAGAAAGTGGGCGGCAGCAACCGGCTGGTGGAGCTGGTGGAGCGGGTGACCTCCACCGCCTCGATCGACCAGGTGGCGCGCCTGGTGATGGACAAGTTCCTGCGGCGCCAGCTGATCCGCTCCGGCAATGAGGTGATCGCCCTGGGCTTCGACCAGGGCAAGCCGATGGATCAGGTGCTCGATGAGGCCGAGCAGAAGATCTTTGCGATCAGCCAGGAGAAACCCAGCCAGGGGCTCACGCCCACGGTGGAGATCCTCACCCGCACCTTCGAGGAGATCGAGAGTCGCTCGGTGGGCACGGCCGTGGCCGGCATCCCGGTGAACTTCTACGACCTGGATGCCATGACCCAGGGGCTGCAGCGCAGCGACCTGATCATCATTGCGGGCCGCCCGGCCATGGGCAAAACCGCCATCACGCTGAACCTGGCCAAAAACGTGGCCCAGCTGCACGGCATGCCGGTGTGCGTGTTCAGCCTGGAAATGAGCAAGGAACAACTCACCTATCGCCTGCTGGCGATGGAAACCGGCATCGAGAGCGGCAGGCTGCGCACGGGGCGGTTGCAGCAGGAGGAGTGGCCCCTGCTGGGGCGCGGCATCGACGCCCTGGGCCAGATGCCGATCTACATCGACGACAAGCCCAATGCCGGCGTGCTGGAGATGCGCTCGCTCTGCCGGCGGCTGATGGCCGAAACCGGCAAGGAGCTGGGCCTGATCGTGATCGACTACCTGCAGCTGATGGAGGGCAGTGGTTCCGACAACCGGGTGCAGGAGCTCTCGCGCATCACCCGGGGCCTCAAGGGCATGGCCCGCGAACTCAACGTGCCGGTGGTGGCCCTCTCCCAGCTGAGCCGCGGCGTGGAGGCCCGCACCAACAAGCGCCCGATGCTCTCCGACCTGCGGGAATCGGGCTCGATCGAGCAGGACGCCGACCTGGTGCTGATGATCTACCGCGACGAGTACTACAACCCAGACACGCCCGATCGCGGCATCACCGAAGTGATCGTGACCAAGCACCGCAACGGACCGGTGGGCACGGTGAAGCTGCTGTTCGAACCCCAGTTCACCCGCTTCCGCAACCTGGCCAGCCCCGGCGG
>JBBASQ010000066.1:5267-6918 GCA_040399185.1 Prochlorococcaceae cyanobacterium | reverse complement strand
CGGCCAGGTGCAGCTCCCGCGCGATCACCAGCCCATCGCCGCCGTTGTGGCCCGGCCCCGCCAGCACCAGGGCCCCGTGGGCGGCCAGATGGGCGCACCATTGCTCCTGGATGCGGCGAGCTGCGGCCAGGGCGGCCTTCTCCATCAGTGCCTCCACCGGCAGCCCAGTGGCGAAGAGCTGCTGCTCCAGCGCCGCCATCTGGCTGCTGCTCACCAGCAGGTGGGCCGCGTCGCGGGCTGGCCAGGCGGGAGCGGCGGCGATCACGGCAGGCGCGGGTGGCACGGTTTCATGATGGGCAGATGACAGCCGCCGCGCCCAGTTCCGCCCTCACCCCCGGCACCAGCGCCACCCCCGCTGGAGCGGCTGCGCTGGAGCGGCTGCGGGCCTGGCCCGGGGAGCATCGCGTGGCAGTGGGGCTTTCGGGTGGCGTGGACAGTTCGCTCACGGCAGCCCTGCTGGTGGATGCCGGCTGGAGTGTGGAGGGCCTCACCCTCTGGTTGATGAGCGGCAAGGGCGCCTGCTGCGCCGAGGGCTTGGTGGATGCGGCCGGCATCTGCGAGCAGCTGGGGGTGCCCCACCACGTGGTGGATTTCCGCGAGCACTTCAAGGAGCAGATCGTTGATTTCCTGGTGGAGGGCTACGGCGACGGGGTGACGCCCTTGCCCTGCTCGCGCTGCAACCGCGAGGTGAAATTCGGCCCGATGCTGCGCTGGGCCCAACAGGAGCGCGGCATCGATCGCATTGCCACGGGGCATTACGCCCGGGTGCGCCATGCCGATGACGGCGAGCGGCTGCCGGTGCCGGGTGAGGCCACCGGTCGCCATCAGCTGCTGCGGGGCCTCGATACCCGCAAAGACCAGAGCTACTTCCTCTACGACCTTCCCCAGGAGGCGCTGGGGCGGCTGGTGTTTCCCCTCGGGGAGCTCACCAAGCCCGACACCCGCGCCGAGGCTGAGCATCGGGGTCTGCGCACCGCCCAGAAACCCGAAAGCCAGGACCTCTGCCTCGCCGATCACTACGGCTCGATGCGGGCCTTTCTCGATGCCCACTTGCCTCCCCGCCAGGGCGAGATCGTGCTGGGCGATGGCACGGTGCTGGGCCAGCACGACGGCATCCAGCACTTCACTATCGGCCAGCGCAAAGGGCTTGGCGTGGCCTGGAAGGAGCCGCTCCACGTGGTGCGCATCGACGGCGCCATGAACCGGGTGGTGGTGGCGCCGCGCTCCGAGGCGGCCCGCAGCACCTGCGTGGTGGGCGCCGTGAATTGGCTGTCGATGGCGCCGCCGGAGCAACCGGTGCAGGTGGAGGTGCAGGTGAGGTACCGCAGCGGGCCAGAGCAGGCCCTGCTCACGCCGCTGCACCCCACCCAGGCCGATCAAGCCGGCGGCCGCCCCCATCGGGTGCAACTGGAGTTCGCCGAGCCCCAGTTCTCGATCACCCCGGGCCAGGCGGCGGTGTTCTACGCGGGCGAGGTGGTGCTGGGGGGCGGGCTGATTCAGCGCGACTGAGCGCTGTTCTGGTGCTCACCTGCGTGGGCGCTCACCAATACGGATCGCTGGCCCAGTCCACCTTGAGGCGGCCCCTCTGGCTGGCGGGCACGGTGGCGATGCAGGCGCGCACCATCTGGCCGTTCACCTCGATCTCGCAGGC
>JBBASQ010000066.1:0-5167 GCA_040399185.1 Prochlorococcaceae cyanobacterium | reverse complement strand
CGCCAGGGGCCGCTCTCGAACACTGCATGCAGATAGGTGCCGGCCACCACGCCCCCCTGGTCGCCGAACGCGTGCCACCAGCCGAGCTCGCGATCGGCCGCAAGGGGCTTGCCCAGCTGGCTGTCGCCATCGACCCCATCCCCCACGAGCTCGGTGACGCCCCGGTGCAGCTCAAAGCCCTCCAGCTCCGCTCTCTCTGCATTCCCCGGGGTGGCTGGCCAGAGGGCCTGGCTGCGGCGCTGGCGCAGGGCCTTGGTGGCGCCGAAGGTGGTGCGCAGCGGCAGCAGGTTCAGCCCGCCGGTGTGGGTGGCACCCCCCTCCAACCCCTGGGGGTCGAGCAGCTCGCGGCCCAGCAGTTGCATGCCACCGCAGATGCCGAACACCTGGCCGCCACTGGCCGCATAGGCCCGCAGCGCTTCCCCCAGGTTGCTGCTCTGCAATGCCGCCAGATCCCGCAGAGTCTGTTTGCTGCCCGGCACGATCACGGCCGCTGGCTGGCCCAGCTCCTGTCCCGGCGCCACCCAGCGCAGCTGCACCGTGGGCTCGGCCTCCAGGGGATCGAGATCGGAGAAGTTGCTCAGCGACGGCAGCTTGAGCACCGCGATCTCCAGCTCGGCGCCCCGCTTGCGGCCGCGGCGTTCCAGCAGATCGAGCGAATCCTCCGGGGGGAATAGTTCATCGAGCCAGGGCATGACCCCCAGCACCGGGATGCCGGTGTTGGCCTCCAGCCAGCGGCGGCCCTCATCGAAGAGTTCGCGGCGGCCGCGAAAGCGGTTGATCAGTAGGCCCCGGATCAGCGGACGCTCCACCGGCCGCAGCAGCGCCAGGGTGCCCACCAACTGGGCAAACACGCCGCCGCGCTCGATGTCGGCCACCAGGATGCAGCGGGCGCGGAGGTATTGGGCCAGGCGCAGGTTGGTGAGGTCGCGGGGCTGCAGGTTCACCTCCACCGGGCTGCCGGCCCCTTCCAACACCAGCCGCCCGCTCGGATAGGCCGCCTGGAGCTCGCTGAGGCCCCGGCGGATGGCGGCCCAACCCGGGCGGAACCAGTCGCGGTAGTAATGCTCGGCGCGGCAGCTGCCCACTGACTGCCCCAGGTGGATCACCTCACTGGTGGAATCGCCCTGGGGCTTGAGCAGCACCGGGTTCATGGCGCACCGGGGCTCCAGCCCCGCCGCCCACGATTGGAGTGCCTGGGAGTAGGCCATCTCGCCGCCCGCCTGATCCACCCAGGCGTTGTTGCTCATGTTCTGCCCCTTGAACGGCAGCGGCGTTTCGCCGCGGCGCCGCAGCACCCGGCACAGCGCGGCCGTCATCAACGACTTGCCGGCCCCGCTGCTGGTGCCCAGCACCATCAGCGGGGTGGGAGCGGCGGTCACAACCGGGGGCGACGGCGCCGTAGCCAATGGCGCACCCGGCTGAGCGGCCCTGCGGCAGGGATCTCACCTGGAAGGCTGCTGAGCAGTTCGCGGCCCATCGGGGTGAGCCTCACCCGTTCTGTGAGCCCTTGGCCGTCCACCTCCCGGCGTAGCACTCCCAGCTGGATCAGCCAGATCAGATGGCCTTCCGCCGCGTTGGCGTTCAGGGGAGTGCGGCTGTACGGGGAGCCGGCGGCGGCGATGGCGCTGCTGCTCAGGGCGGAGCTGGCCAGCGCGTCGTAAAGCGCGCGCCGGAAGGGCAGGCAGCCCAGGGCCTGGCTCGCCCGGCGCAGGGCCCGGTGGTCGATGCCTGGCAGGGCGGCGCTTGTCATGGCTTGCATCCAAGCACCCACGGGTGGACCCCATGCTGGCGCTCGGATCGCCGGCGGTGTAAGGGTTGGCCGCCAGGATGGGAAGCCGATGCTGTCGCGCCGCCATCGGGCGCCTGTTCTGTGATCCGTTCTGATCGGCCCCTGCTGCTGGCTTCGGCGTCGCCCGCCCGCCGGCGCCTGCTCGAGCAGGCCGGCATTGCCCACCGGGTGCAGGTGAGTGGCGTGGATGAAGACGCCATTCAGGATCCCGATCCGCGGCTGCTGGTGCAGGCCCTGGCTGCGGCCAAGGCCGATGTGGTGCGGGATCAGTTGGCGGCTGTGGGGCAGCTCGACAGCGTGAACGGGGTGTTGGGGTGCGACTCCGTGCTCGTGTTCGAGGGGGAGGTGTTTGGCAAGCCGGCGGATGCCGACCAGGCCATCGCCCGCTGGCACCGCATGGCCGGTGGCTGGGGGGAGCTCCACACGGGCCATTGCCTGCTGGGTGCGCGCGAGCAACGGGCCACGGTGACCACCCGGGTGCAGTTCGCGCCCCTGGATCAGGCCGAGATCGACGCCTATGTGGCCACGGGCGAGCCGTTGATGTGCGCTGGGGGATTTGCGCTGGAAGGCGTGGGAGGCCTGGTGGTGGAGCGGATCGAAGGCTGTTTTTCGAACGTGATTGGGCTCAGCCTGCCGCTGCTGCGGCGTTGGTTACAGGCCAGTTGCCACTGACTCCAGGCCGTGGCTAACGCGAAGGAAGACCGTTGTCCATCCTTCATGACATCCGCTGCGCTTGCTGTTGTCGGCTCCCTGTTGCTGTGTGGATGGGCCTGTCCCGTAACGGCGGCTGAGCCCATGCCCCGCTCCGGGGCATCTGTGGCTGTGGATCAGGACATTGCCCGGGAGCAGACCCATCTGCAGACCGTGTCGTCCACCTACAGCGTGCAGGTGGCTGATGATGAAAATCTGCCGCTGCAATTTCGCAGCACGGAGCGCCCCAAGGGTCAGAAGCTGCTGAACCTCAACTTCTGACCCAGCACCTGAGATGGGGTGAATCGGCTGGAGCTGCGGTGAGCCGCCTTAGTTGAACAGCGCCTCCAGCAGATTGCCAAGGGCACGGCCCATCGAGCTGCCGCCCTGATAGGCGTTCTGGGTAACGCTCAGGTTCATGTCGGCCCAGCGGAATACCGCGCTGCGGCCCTGGTCGTTGAAACTCACCGGCCAGCTGCCGCCCATGCCATCACTGATGCGGTAGCCATTGCCGCGGTCTTCAAAGCTGTAGCGGGAGCCATTCCCGAGATTCACCACGAAGCGCTTGCGCTTCTCGTTGCTGATTTCCTTGAGATCGCACTGACCGTTGTAGATCGTGCGGAAGCCCTGGTTGAGGCGGCACAGGCCGGTGGCCGTTGCGTTGGTCCCTCCTCCGCCACCGCTACCGCCACCGCTGTTGCCGAACAGTTGGCTGCTGAGTTGGCGATCCACCGTGCGCTGGGCCCAGCCATCGCTCCAGCACACCCGCTGGTTCACATCACAGGCGGCGCCGTTGCTGAGCCGGAATTGACGCGGTGGTGCCTGGCCGTTGAGGTTGCGCAGCACGTTCTGCTCGGCGTACGCCCCGAAGTACTGGCGGGTTAGCCCTAGGGACAGCCCCGTGCTGTCGTAGCAGCTTTGGGCGGTTTGATCACACACCACACCGGCCGAGGGAAACAGCAGCGTCTGCCCAGGCATCGGCTGGGGAAAGGGATTTGGCATCGCGATGGCGCTGGTGGCGCCCAGGGCCGCCCAGGCTGCAGCAACCGCGTGGCTGAGCACGTTGGTGCGCCGATTCTTCCTGGTTTGCTGGTGGGCCATGCCTGCTTTGGGTTGTGATCAGTTCCTGAATTGTGGCTTCGAACCGTTGTGGGGAGTAGTTCCCGCACGCGTTGCTCACAAAAAAAGCCCCTGCCGAAGCAGGGGCCCCAATGCAGTGATCGGAGGGGATCAGTCGAGGTCTGGCATAGCCAGCACGGGCTCGGCCTGACGGTCGATGCCCTTCTCGAAACCAGCAGCGGCGGCGCGGGCGCGGCCGGCGTGCCAGAGGTGACCCACCAGGAAGAAGAAGGCGAGCACGAACTGGGTCGCGGCCAGCCACTGGCGGATGTTCACGAAGTTCACCGAGTTGGGCTCGGTGATGATGCCGCCCACGGAATTGAGGGAGGCGTTGGGCGCGTGGGTCATGTACTCAGCCGCGCGGCGCACTTGCCAGGGCTGAATGTCGTTCTGGAGCTTGTCGAGGCTCAGACCGTTAGGACCGCGCAGGGGCTCCAGCCAGGGACCACGGAAGTCCCAGAAGCGCATGGTTTCACCACCAAAGATGATCTCGCCAGTGGGGGAGCGCATCAGGTACTTGCCCAGACCGGTGGGGCCCATGGCCGAACCGATGTTGGCGCCGAGGCGCTGGTCACGCACCAGGAAGGTGAAGCTCTGGGCCTGGGAGGCTTCGGCGTTGGTGGGGCCGTAGAACTCCGAGGGGTAAGCGGTGTTGTTGAACCAGATGTAGGCCGAGGCGATGAAGCTCATGAAGCTCAGGGCGCCAAGGCTGTAGCTCAGGTAAGCCTCACCGTTCCAGATGAAGGCGCGACGCACCCAGCCGAAGGGCTTGGTGATCACGTGCCAGATGCCACCGAAGATGCAGATCAGGCCGATCCAGATGTGGCCACCGATGATGTCCTCCATCGAGTTCACACCGATGATCCAGCCCTCGCCACCGAAGGGGGCGCGGAACAGGTAGCCGAAGATCACACCGGGGTTGAGGGTGGGGTTGGTGATCAGGCGAACGTCGCCACCACCGGGGGCCCAGGTGTCATAGACGCCACCGAAGAACATGGCTTTGAACACCAGGAGCAGGGCTCCCACACCCAGAAGAATCAGGTGATAACCAATGATGTTGGTCATCTGATTCTTATCGCGCCAATCCTGGGAGAAGAACGAGGAGTAGTTCTCGAGGATTTCCGGACCACGCAGGGCGTGATACAGGCCGCCCAGGCCGAGTACGGCCGAGCTGATCAGGTGGAGCACGCCCACCACGAAGAACGGATAGAGATCGGTGACCTCACCGCCAGGTCCAACGCCGTAGCCAAGGGTGGCTACGTGCGGGAACAGGATCAGACCCTGCTCGTACATGGGCTTGTCGAAGGTGAAGTGGCTCACCTCGAACAGCATCATGGCGCCGGCCCAGAACACCATCAGACCGGCGTGGGCGACGTGGGCGCCGAGCAGGCGGCCCGAAAGGTTGATCAGGCGGGCGTTGCCCGACCACCAGGCGTAGCCGGTGGAGTCGAGGTCTTTACCCCCGACACTCACCAGCCCGGAATTAAAGGGCGTTTCCACGGGGCAGTACCTCTTCAGGGAAGACGAAGTTTTCGTGAGGCTGGTCAGCCGGTGCCATCCAGGCACGCA
>JBBASQ010000065.1:4588-7233 GCA_040399185.1 Prochlorococcaceae cyanobacterium | reverse complement strand
CAGCCAGATCCCCGCAAGTCACTTCTGATCACTGGATCCTAGAAGCGGCGCTGCCATTGGCCGGGAGCCCTAGGGTTCCTACAGCGCGGAGGAACACCATGCAAGCCTTTTCGATCCGCGAGCTCAAGAGCAATCCGAGCACCGTGCTCAAGGCAGCCGAGCAGGACGCCTTTGCCGTGGTGACCAATCGCGATGAGCCCACAGCGCTGGTGGTGGCCCTCAACCGCCTGGAGAGTCCGGATCCAGCAGCTGTTCGCTCAGGCCTGGCCTTGAGCCTGCTCCAGGCAGGCCATCTGTCGGTGGGTTCTGCGGCTCGCCTGGCCGGCATGCCCCTCGGACGGTTCATCAGCCTGCTGTCGAGCCTTGAGATCCCGGTGGCGGGAGCACCACAGGAAGCCGAGGCCTCGCTTGAGCTCGCCGCCGACTTAGCCGCCGCCCGGCGCTGGCTCCGGCGTGATGGCTGAGCGCGCCCACCAGGCCCCACTGGTGATCGCTGACGCCGGACCACTGATCGGGTTAGCGCGGGTGGATGGCCTCGGGCTTCTACGGCAGCTCTTTCAAGAGATCTGGATCACACCCGCTGTTTTGCAAGAACTGCAGCTGGATCAACGCAACGACGCGCCCGAGGTGTCCGAGCTCACTGCTGCCCTGAGCGATGGCTGGATCACCATTCATGGAGAGCGCGCGGGCGACTTTGCCCCATTGAATCCCGGCGTTGACCCCGGCGAAGCCAGCGCCATCAGCTTGGGGCTGCACCTTCAGAACGCGGGCCATGCCGTTCTGCTTCTGATCGATGACCGAGCCGGCCGGGCGGAAGCACGCCACCACAACCTCACCGTGACCGGCACAGCTGGTGTAGCGGTTCTGGCCGAGCAGGAAGGACTCATCCCCTCTGCTGTCGATCTGTTGAAACAGCTCAGGGAAACCGGCTACTACCTCAGCGATGGATTGCTGAACGCCGTCGCCGAGCGGACTGCACAGCAAGACAAGCCCGCGCCGCGAGGGTGATTCCTAAGCTCAAATCAATGCCTGAAGACGCCATGACTGCCGAAACCACCGCACCCGCCACCGAAACCCAAGCCGCAGACAATGCCGACCCGCGCGCCCTCACCCTGGAAAACGTGGAGCGCACCCTCGATGAGCTGCGCCCCTACCTGATGGCCGACGGCGGCAACGTGGAAGTGGTGGAGATCGACGGCCCGATCGTGAAGGTGCGCCTCCAGGGCGCCTGCGGCTCCTGCCCCAGCAGCACCATGACCCTCAAGATGGGCATCGAACGCAAGCTGCGCGAAGCCATCCCCGAGGTAGCCGAAGTGGTGCAGGTGCTCTGAGCACCGCCTTTTAGGCTGCCGCCCGCCCTCCACCTGCGGCCCCGTGCTCGATCAGCGTCTGCTGCGCACCAATCCGGAGCTGATCGCCAGCCAGCTGGCCCGCCGCGGCATGCAGGTGGATCTCACCTCCCTCCAGCTAATTGCCCAGCAGGAGCGGGATCTGGAGGAGAAGCGCAGCGGCCTCCAGGCCGAGGGCAACCGGATCGGCAAGGAGGTGGGCCAGAAGATCAAGGGCGGCGCCGCGCCTGATTCCGCCGAAGTGCAGGAGCTGCGGGCCCAGGGCAACCGCATCAAGCACCAGGTGGCGGTACTGGAAGAGGAGGAAAAAGCCCTCGAAACCAGGCTGCGCAACGAGCTGGCCGCCCTTCCCAACCTCCCCTCAGGCCTCGCGCCCGACGGCCGCAGCGAAGCCGACAACGTGGAGGTGAAGCGCTGGGGCACCCCACGCCAGGAGGAAGGCCTGGAGGAGCACTGGCAGATCGGGGAGCGCCTGGGCCTGTTCGAAACCGAGCGCTCGGTGCGGATTGCCCAGAGCCGCTTCATCACGCTGCTCGGCCAGGGCGCCCGGCTGGAGCGCGCCCTGATCAACTTCATGCTGGATCTGCACAGCGGCAAGGGCTACCGCGAGGTGCTGCCGCCGATCCTGGTGAACAGTGCCAGCCTCACCGGTTCGGGCCAGCTGCCGAAGTTCGCCGAGGAGAGCTTCCGCTGCGCCGACGACGACCTCTGGCTCACCCCCACCGCCGAGGTACCGATCACCTCGTTCCACCGGGATGAGGTGATCCCGGCCGAGCAGCTGCCCCTGCGCTACGTGGCCTACACCCCCTGCTTCCGCCGCGAGGCGGGCAGCTACGGCCGCGATACCCGCGGGCTGATCCGCCTGCACCAGTTCAACAAGGTGGAGCTCTACTGGTTTGTGCATCCCGACAAATCAGACGACGCCCACGCCCAGCTGGTGGCCGATGCCGAAGCCGTGCTGGAAGCCCTGGAGCTGCCTTACCGCACGATTGAGCTCTGCACCGGCGACATGGGCTTCTCCGCCGCCCGCACCTTCGATCTGGAGGTGTGGCTCCCCGGCGCCGGCGCCTACCGCGAAATCTCCAGCTGCAGCACCTGCGGCGACTTCCAGGCCCGCCGCTCCGCCATCCGCTGCAAGGAGGGCAAAACCACCCAGCTGCTGCACACCCTCAACGGCAGCGGCCTGGCCATCGGTCGCACCATGGCTGCCCTGCTCGAGAACGGCCAACAGAGCGACGGCAGCGTGAAACTCCCTGCCGCCCTGGTGCCCTACTTCGGCAGCGATCGGATCACCGC
>JBBASQ010000065.1:0-4488 GCA_040399185.1 Prochlorococcaceae cyanobacterium | reverse complement strand
ACTGCTGCCTTGGCCCGCATGGGTGTTCTCACCGCACTGGCGATCCTGGCCGGGCTGATCGTGGTGCATGAGGCGGGGCACTTCTTTGCTGCCACCCTGCAGGGCATTCGGGTGAGCGGATTTTCGATCGGCTTCGGGCCGGTGCTGCTCGAGCGTCAGCGCCGCGGCGTGCAGTTCGCGCTGCGGGCGATTCCCCTGGGGGGCTTCGTGTCGTTCCCCGACGACGACGAAGACAGCACGTTCCCCAAGGACGACCCCGATCTGCTCTCCAACCGGCCGCTGCACCAGCGCGCCCTGGTGATTGCCGCCGGTGTGCTGGCCAACCTGGCCCTGGCCTGGCTGGTGCTGGTGGCCCAGGGCGTGGTGGTGGGGATCCCGTCTGGGTTCAGCGCCACCCCTGGGGTGATCGTGTCAGGCGTGCAGGCGGGCATGGCCGCTGATGCCGCCGGGCTCCAGCTGGGTGATCGCATCATGGCGATCAACGGCAACGCCCTCGGCGGCGGCCAGGGCGCCGTGGGCGATCTGGTGGAGCGCATCAAAACGAGCCCGGCCGAATCGCTGCGGATCACGGCCGAACGCAACGGCAACACGGTGCAACTGCAGCTCACCCCCGCCGACGCGGGGGGCGTGGGCCGAATCGGGGCCCAGCTGCAGCCCAATGGCGCAGAGGTGTTCCGCCGCCCCCGCGGCCCCCTGGAGCCGATTCGCCAGGCCAACCACGACGTGGTGGTGCTCACCGGCCGCACCATTGAGGGCTTCACCGCGCTGGTGACCCGCTTCGGGGAAACCGCGAGCCAGGTGAGCGGGCCCGTGAAAATCGTGGAGATGGGGGCGTCGCTGGCCAAGCAGGGCGGCAGCAGCCTGTTCCTGTTCACGGCCCTGATCTCGATCAACCTGGCGGTGCTCAATGCCCTGCCCCTGCCGCTGCTGGATGGCGGCCAGTTCGCCCTGCTGCTGCTGGAGGGGCTGCGCGGCAAGCCCCTGCCGGAGAGGTTCCAGCTGGCGTTCATGCAGTCGGGCTTTGTGTTCCTGGTGGGGCTGAGCGTGGTGCTGATCGTGAAGGACACCTCCCAGCTGCCGGCCGTGCAGCAGCTGCTGAGCCGCTGAGCCGGGGCAGCTCCAATGCCGCGCTTTCCCTCCGCCAAGCAGCGCGCGCCCCAGCTCCTGGAACGCCTGGGGGAGCTCTATCCCCATGCCACGTGCTCACTCGACTGGCGCACGCCCTACGAGCTGCTGATTGCCACCATGCTCTCGGCCCAGTGCACCGACGAGCGGGTGAACCAGATCACCCCGGCCCTGTTCGAGCGCTTCCCCGATGCCGCCGCCGCCGCTGCCGTAACGCCGGCCGAGGTGGAGCCCTACGTGAAGTCTGCAGGGTTCTTCCGCAACAAGGCCAAGAACATCGTGGCCTCCTCCCAGCTGCTGATGGAGCGCCATGGCGGCGAGGTGCCGCGCACGATGGAAGAGCTGCTGGTGCTGCCGGGGGTGGCCCGCAAGACCGCCTCGGTGGTGTTGGCCTGGTGTTTCGGCATCAATGCCGGGGTCACGGTGGATACCCATGTGAGCCGCCTGGCCCAGCGCCTGAGGCTCACCCGCCACGACGAGCCGCGGCGCATCGAGCCCGATCTGATGAAGCTCGTGCCCCAGGCCGACTGGCAGAACCTCTCGATCCGGCTGATCTTCCATGGCCGGGCCATATGCACGGCCCGCAAACCCAACTGCCCCGGCTGCCCGATCGCCGATCTCTGTCCGATGGGTAAGCCCAAGGGGTAAGCTCAACCATTACCGAACCGGATCGCTCTTAAGGCCGCATGGCGAAGAAGTCGATGATCGCGCGCGATGTCAAGCGCAAGAAGATGGTGGATCGCTTCTCCGCCAAGCGCGCTGCCCTGAAGGCCGCGTTTGAAGCCGCAGCCGATCCGATGGAGCGCCTGGAGATCCACCGCAAGATCCAGTCGCTGCCCCGCAACAGCGCTCCCACCCGCGTGCGCAACCGCTGCTGGGCCACCGGCAAGCCCCGTGGTGTGTACCGCGATTTCGGCCTCTGCCGCAACCAGCTGCGCGAGCGCGCCCACAAAGGCGAGCTCCCCGGCGTGGTCAAGTCGTCCTGGTGATCGCTGGCCCAAGCCAGCATCCCCTCGGCAAGCGCCCAAAAATGGGCGCTTTTTTATGCCGAGCGGTAACAGTTTTCACAGAGGCTTAAGGCTCCGCTCCGGCACCACCACCCCCAGTGGCTGTGTCGGATGCGAGAATGAGCCTTGACAAAAAGGACATAAGCCCACGTGCAAGGTCAAACTCAGTCGATCTCCTTCGATGGTCGGGAGATCCGGCTGACCACCGGTCGGTATGCCCCCCAGGCTGGGGGCTCGGTGATGGTCGAATGCGGTGACACGGCCGTTCTGGTGACGGCAACCCGCTCCAATCCCCGCGAAGGGATCGATTTCCTGCCCCTGATCTGCGACTACGAGGAGCGGCTGTACGCCGCCGGTCGCATCCCCGGCAGCTTCATGCGCCGCGAAAGCCGCCCGCCGGAGCGCGCCACCCTGATCGCGCGCCTGATCGATCGGCCGATGCGGCCCCTGTTCCCGGCCTGGATGCGTGACGACCTGCAGATCGTGGCCACCTGCATGTCGCTCGATGAGCGTGTTCCCCCCGATGTGCTGGCCGTGACCGGCGCCTCGATGGCCACCCTGCTGGCCCGGATCCCCTTCCACGGCCCGATGGCCGCCGTGCGAGTGGGCCTGCTCGGCGACGACTTCGTGCTCAACCCCAGCTACCGCGAGGTCGAGCGCTCCGAGCTCGACCTGGTGGTGGCCGGCACCCCACAGGGTGTGGTGATGGTGGAAGCGGGCGCCAACCAGCTGCCCGAGCAGGATGTGATCGAGGGCATCGACTTCGGCTACGAAGCCGTGTGTGAACTGATCAAGGCCCAGCAGGCCCTGCTCAAGGATCTCGGCATCGAACAGGTGATCCCTGAGGAGCGCACAGAAGATGCCACCCTCCCCTCCTTCCTGGAGAAGGAGTGCGCCAAGGGCATTGGCTTGGTGCTCAAGGAATTCACCCAGAGCAAGGCCGAGCGCGATGAGAAGCTCGACGCCATCAAGGCCGAGGTGAGCCAAAAGATCGCCGCCCTCAAGGAGGACGACGCCGTGAAGGTGGCCGTGAGCAGCAACGGCAAGGCCCTGGGCAACACCTACAAGAGCCTCACCAAGAAGCTGATGCGCGAGCAGATCCTCAAGGAGGGCAAGCGCGTGGATGGCCGCGCCCTCGACGAGGTGCGGCCGATCAGCGCCGCCGTGGGCGTGCTGCCCAAGCGCGTGCATGGCTCGGGCCTGTTCCAGCGCGGCCTCACCCAGGTGCTCTCCACCGCCACCCTCGGCACCCCGAGTGATGCGCAGGAGATGGACGATCTGAACCCGTCCAACGAGAAGACCTACCTGCACCACTACAACTTCCCGCCCTACTCGGTGGCTGAAACCCGCCCGATGCGCAGCCCCGGCCGCCGCGAGATCGGCCACGGCGCCCTGGCCGAGCGGGCCCTGGTACCCGTGCTGCCCCCGAAGGACACCTTCCCTTACGTGCTGCGGGTGGTGAGCGAGGTGCTCAGCTCCAATGGCTCCACCTCCATGGGTTCGGTGTGCGGCAGCACCCTGGCCCTGATGGATGCGGGTGTGCCGATTAAGGCCCCCGTGAGCGGCGCCGCCATGGGCCTGATCAAGGAAGGCGATGAGGTGCGCATCCTCACCGACATCCAGGGCATCGAGGACTTCCTCGGCGACATGGACTTCAAGGTGGCCGGCACCGAGAAGGGCATCACCGCCCTGCAGATGGACATGAAGATCACCGGTCTGGCCATGAAGACCGTGACGGAGGCCATCAACCAGGCCCGCCCGGCCCGCCTGCACATCCTCGAGAAGATGCTCGAGGCGATCGACAAGCCCCGCGACACCCTGAGCCCCCACGCTCCGCGTCTGCTGAGCTTCCGCATCGACCCCGAACTGATCGGCACCGTGATCGGCCCCGGCGGCCGCACCATCAAGGGCATCACCGAGCGCACCAACACCAAGATCGACATCGAAGACGGCGGTGTGGTGACGATCGCCAGCCACGACGGTGCCGCCGCAGAGGAAGCCCAGCGCATCATCGAAGGCCTCACCCGCCGCGTCAGCGAAGGCGAGGTGTTCAGCGGCCCCGTGACCCGGGTGATCCCGATCGGCGCCTTCGTGGAAATCCTCCCCGGCAAGGAAGGCATGATCCACATCTCCCAACTCAGCGAAGCCCGGGTGGAGAAGGTGGAAGACGTGGTGAACGTGGGCGATCAGGTAACCGTGCGCGTACGCGAAATCGACAACCGCGGTCGCATCAACCTCACCCTGCGCGGCGTTCCCCAGAGCGAACTGCCCCCGGTTTGAGCCGGAGCGCCTCAGCGCTTCAAGCTCTTCATCCGCCCCATGAATCAGCCGGCCCTCGGGCCGGCTTTTTGATGGA
>JBBASQ010000064.1:3495-7481 GCA_040399185.1 Prochlorococcaceae cyanobacterium | reverse complement strand
AGACGCGGCAGCAGGCGATCGAGGCTGGCGGTGAGGGAGTAACGGCCACACATCGGCAGGAGGGCTGCAGCGTTCGGTTCTCCCCCGGGCCGCGCGGCCCGAGCACGCCTTTAGCTTGGGCCCACTAGCCGGCCCATGCGCCATGCCCATCCGCCAGGACGAAAACCGACCGAACCGGCGCTTCGGCCTGATCAATCTGATCTTGATCGGCGTTGGGGTGCTGCTGCTGTTCAGCAACTTCATCCCCAACCCGGCCTCCCAGGTGCCGCGCGTGCCGTACTCGCTGTTCATCGACCAGGTGAACGACAACAACGTGCGCCGGGCTTACATCACCTCGGATCAGATCCGCTATGAGCTCAAGGAGGCTCCGGCGGAGGGAGCCCCCACGGTGCTGGCCACCACGCCGATCTTCGACATGGACCTGCCCCAGCGGCTGGAAGACCATGGCGTGGAGTTCGCCGCCGCCCCACCGCGCAAGCCGAGCTTCATCACCACGGCCCTCAGCTGGGTGGTGCCGCCCCTGATCTTCATCCTGGTGCTGCAGTTCTTCGCCCGCCGATCCATGGGCGGTGCCCAGGGGGCGTTGAGCTTCACCAAGAGCAAGGCCAAGGTGTACGTGCCCGATGAGGAATCGCGCGTCACCTTCGCCGATGTGGCCGGCGTGGATGAGGCCAAGCAGGAACTCACCGAGATCGTCGACTTCCTCAAAACCCCCGAGCGCTATGCCGCCATCGGCGCCCGGATCCCCAAGGGGGTGCTGCTGGTGGGTCCTCCCGGCACTGGCAAAACCCTGCTGTCCAAGGCGGTGGCCGGTGAAGCCGGTGTGCCCTTCTTCATCATCTCGGGCTCCGAATTCGTGGAGCTGTTCGTGGGTGCCGGTGCCGCCCGCGTGCGCGACCTGTTCGAAGAGGCCAAGAAAAAGGCGCCCTGCATCATTTTCATCGACGAACTCGATGCGATCGGCAAGAGCCGCGCTGGCTCCATGGGCGTGGTTGGCGGCAACGACGAGCGCGAGCAAACGCTCAACCAGCTGCTCACCGAGATGGACGGCTTCGCCGCCAAGGACAAACCGGTGATCGTGCTGGCCGCCACCAACCAGCCTGAAACCCTCGACGCCGCCCTGCTGCGGCCGGGCCGCTTCGACCGCCAGGTGCTGGTCGACCGCCCCGACCTCTCGGGCCGCAAGACGATCCTCGACATCTATGCCCGCAAGGTGAAGCTGGCCCCTGGCGTCGATCTGGATCGCATCGCCCAGGCCACCAGCGGATTTGCCGGTGCCGATCTGGCCAACCTGGTGAATGAAGGGGCCCTGCTGGCTGCACGGGCCAAGCGCACCTCCGTGGAGCAGGGCGACCTGAACGAGGCCATCGAACGGGTGGTGGCTGGCCTGGAGAAGAAGAGCCGGGTGCTCCAGCCCGATGAAAAGAGGGTGGTGGCGTATCACGAAGTGGGCCACGCCATCGTGGGGCACCTGATGCCCGGCGGCAGCAAGGTGGCCAAGATTTCGATCGTGCCCCGCGGCATGAGCGCCCTGGGCTACACGCTTCAGCTCCCCACCGAAGAGCGCTTCCTCAACTCCAAGGAAGACCTGGAGGGCCAGATCGCCACCCTGCTGGGCGGCCGCAGCGCCGAGGAGATCGTGTTCGGTGAGGTCACCACCGGCGCCGCCAACGACCTCCAGCGCGCCACCGACATCGCCGAGCAGATGGTGGGCACCTACGGGATGAGCTCCACCCTCGGCCCCCTCGCCTATGACAAGCAGGGCGGCAGCCGCTTCCTCGGGGGCAACAACAACCCGCGCCGGGTTGTGAGCGATGCCACAGCCCAGGCCATCGACCGCGAGGTGCGCAGCCTGGTGGATCGCGCCCATGAGCGAGCCCTCACGATCCTCAACCACAACCGCGGTCTGCTGGAGAGCATCAGCCAGCAGATCCTGGAGAAGGAGGTGATCGAGGGCGACGACCTCAAGGGCCTGCTGGCCCAGAGCGTGATGCCGGAGGAGGCCAAGGCCCTGGCGTGAAGCTGGCCTTGACGGCGGGCACGGTGATCCCCGATAAGGGTTCTTTGAGATGGGCCCGATGGCCGCGCTCGCCGATCCCGCCGCTCTGGCTGCCCTGAAGGGCGCCGACCTGCTCTCCTCGGCGGACCTCAGCCCCCAGCAGACCGCCGCCCTGCTGGATCTGGCGGCCGACCTCAAGAGCGGACGCCGCCGGGTGGACCTGGGCGGCAAGGTGCTGGGCCTGATCTTCTCGAAGGCCTCCACCCGCACCCGGGTGAGCTTCACCGTGGCGATGGCACGCCTGGGGGGCCAAACGATCGACCTCAATCCCCAGGTGAGTCAGGTGGGCCGGGGCGAACCGGTGGCTGACACCGCCCGGGTGCTGAGCCGCTACGTGGACGCGCTGGCCATTCGCACCTTCGCCCAGAGCGAACTGCAGGAGTACGCCCACTGGGCCTCGATCCCGGTGGTGAATGCGCTGACAGACCTGGAGCACCCCTGCCAGGCCCTGGCCGACTTCCTCACCCTTCAGGAAGCCTTTGGCGAGTTGAAGGGCCTCACCCTGAGCTACGTGGGCGACGGGAACAACGTGGCCCACTCGCTGATGCTCTGCGGCGCCCTGCTGGGCGTGAACGTGCGCATCGGCTGCCCGGAAGGCTTCAGTCCCGATGCCGGCGTGCTGGAGCACGCCCGGGCCATCGCCGCCCAGCAGGGAGCCACGGTGGATGTGGTGCATGAGCCGGTGGCGGCCGTGCGCGGTGCCCATGCCCTCTACACCGATGTGTGGGCCTCAATGGGCCAGGAAGACGAGAAGGCCGAGCGGGAGCGGGCCTTCAGCGGCTGGTGCCTGGATGAGGCCCTGATCGCCGAGGCCGATCCCCGCGCAATCGTGCTGCACTGCCTCCCCGCCTACCGCGGCCTGGAGATCAGCGCCGGCGCGATCGAGGGCCCCAGCAGCCGCGTGTTCGACCAGGCCGAGAACCGCCTCCACGCGCAACAGGCCCTGCTCGCCGCCCTGCTCGGCGGCCTCTGAAGCCGGCAACCCCGGCCCGCCGCTGGACAAAGGCGCCATCGAGCGGTACATCTGTATCAGCTCAGCCGTGCCTGTGACCCAATCCAGCCCCCCGTCGCTCGCCCCAGCCCAGCAGGAGCTCACGAGCGCGCAGCGGGAGCTGTACGACTGGCTCGCGGGCTACATCGGGGAACACCGCCACAGCCCCTCGATCCGGCAGATGATGCAGGCGATGGGCCTGCGCTCCCCAGCCCCCATCCAAAGCCGCCTGCGCCACCTGCAGCAAAAGGGCTGGATCACCTGGCAGGAAGGCCAGGCCCGCACGCTGCAGCTGCTGGGGAACGTGGCCAGCGGCATCCCGGTGCTTGGGGCCGTGGCTGCAGGCGGCCTCGTGGAAACCTTCGACGACGTACGCGAGCGCCTGGACCTGGCTCCCCTGCTCGAAACCCGCGGCCTGTTCGCCCTCACCGTGAACGGTGACTCGATGGTGAACGCCCACATTGCCGACGGCGACGTGGTGCTGATGGAGCCGGTGAGCGATCCGGTGCGGCTGCGCAACGGCACCATCGTGAGCGCCCTTGTGCCCGGCAGCGGCACCACCCTCAAGCACTTCCACCGCCAGGGCAGCACCGTGACCCTGGAGGCTGCCAACCCGGCCTACGAGCCCCTGGTACTCCCCGCCGATCAAGTGGCCGTGCAGGGCAAGCTCGTGGCGGTATGGCGCCAGGTGTGAGCACCCCGGCGTTGTAAGCTCTGCTCACGCCAGACGAGGCCGACGGCCAAGGACGAACCACCAGCGTTCCGTCCGTCTTGCGTCACACACGGGGCCATAGCTCAGCTGGTAGAGCACCTGCATGGCATGCAGGGGGTCAGCGGTTCGAGTCCGCTTGGCTCCATTCCATCAGACTCTCTGCGCTGCAGGGGGTCTTTTTTGTTGCTCGGGCTCCCCGCAGAGCCGCGATAAGGTCCGGTAGC
>JBBASQ010000064.1:0-3395 GCA_040399185.1 Prochlorococcaceae cyanobacterium | reverse complement strand
GTAGCGCAAAAACCGAGGTCCCCCTTGGCCTAAAGACGTGGCGGCCTGCCGGCTCAACTGACAGAGCGAGCAATGGCATTGCACTGCTGCTCCAGCAGCGCGATCCGCTCCATCAACTCCAGGAAGCTCGGGATCTTGGGCTTCCCCCGGTTTTGAGGACAAGTCGATAGGAGTCACGCCATGAACCTCAGACTGTTCATCAATGACCAACCCGACCAGGACTCGGCGCCGGTTTACCGCGCAGCAAAGGCAGGAGGCCGTAGAGCTCTGCCTCAGTGAGGGGCTCAGCTGCACCGCTGTGGGCCAGCGGCTGGGACTGCCTGTCAGCAGCTTGGCAAAGTGGGTAAGGCAGGCTCGTATCAATCGCGATGACTTTGGGCCGCCGGAGCAGGGTCAGCCCGCCGAACACTCAATTCTTTGATCGGGCTCAAAAGACATCGCTGGTGGAAATCTCGCCGCTGGCGATCCGAGTGAGAAGCGACTGATGGTCGAGCTGAGCTTGATCCGCATGCCCCACCGCTTGCTCGAGCACGGTGGCGGCGAAGGCTTTGGACGACCCCATGGCGGCACAGATCGCCTCCCGATCGCCGCTGCGGGCATGGGCCTTGGCCAGGGTCCAGGCGCAGAGCCTGCCGTAATCCGTGAGCCCATCGGCATCGAGGAGCGACACATCCACAGAGAGTTTCCAGTCACGAAACTGACGGCAATAGAAGTGATCGCCAGCCGGTGAGCTGGTCCAACCGAGGAAGGGATCGCTGGCGGTCTGCATCAAATGCTGCCCCTGCACCACCCGCTGGCCCTGATGGTCAGGGCTAGGCAGGTTCACGTAGGGAGCCAACACCGAGGGTTGTGCTTCCTTGCTTTGCCACACGAACACCTCCTCGCTGCGTTGATCCACCCAGAGACCAATCGCGCAGCGGGTGCCAACCGAGCCAACGCCCACGGCCTTGAACGCAACATCAACTAGGCGGAAATTAGACAGCAAAATCTGCAAGTCGGGGCGGATACTGTTTAGGTACTGCTTGTACATCTCCTCTTGCCACTCGTCTTGAGACATGCTGTAGTCAAGCCATTTGCCCTGAAACTCAGAGAACCTGAAGATCAGCGGCGGATCTTGGCGGAACCGCAGCTCTCCCGAACGATCTTTCTCGCAGAGCTTGCTCACGGCCTGGCGACTGTTGCGCTGCTGCGCGCGGGCTGCCAATGACTGAACGTGGCGTTGAAGGATTTTACTCTCGGCTTCCTTGATCAAACGCGCAAGATCCAGCTGCACCACCCACATCTCCATCACCGGCATGGCGGCAAATTCCGCCATGGCCTTCGCATAGGCGCGAACTGTGAGGTGGCACACCTTCTCTTGCTGCTTGACGCTGAGATTCAGATCACGAGCGGCAAGAACCATGCTGGCTGCAAGCCGCTGCACATCCCACTCAAACGGGCCGGGATGGGTTTCGTCGAAATCGTTGAGATCAAAAAGCAGGTGACGCTCTGGTGAGGCATAGAAGCCAAAGTTCAACAGATGTGCATCACCACACAACTGCACCATCACCCCGGAGTGGGGCTGGCGGGCCAGGTCGGCCGCCATCACCACCGCCGTACCCCGAAAAAACGTGAATGCACTCACCGCCATGCGGCTATGGCGCACGGGCAGGAGCCAATCCAGCCGGCTCTCTTCCTGAGCCAGCATCAGATCGATCGGATCCGCGCGATCCACCAGAACCGGCGGTTGCATCGAGGCGTTGTTCCAGCTCACCTCTCAGCTTGGCAATCCCAGTCCAAACGGACAAGGCGACGTCATCGGGTGTGACTTTCCAGGACTACAAACAAAACCACCACCACACCGCCATTGAAAGGCCTTCGCTCCAGCGAACCTGGCGGCAAAGACAGCGCAACAAGCTTGCAATCCTCTGGCAAAGACCTCAGAAGCCTTCGTCTTAATTCCCGGTTTTTTCGATGCGCTCCAGCCATCGGCTCACCCCACAACCTCGGTCGGGGTGTTCCACGCCCTCCCTTTCCATGACACGTCCCCTCCCCCCGCTCCCTGCTGCGAGATCCGCTTCCTTGTGCTCCACACGCATCCCGATGGCAAGCCGCTCCGCTACGACCGCTGGAGCCAGGCCCTGGAGGTGACGCTGGGGGAGGTAATGCCTGCCGGGGAGCCGCCGTTGCTCAAGTACCGCAGGGAGATCACCCGCGTCGAGGCGATCAAGCTCTGGGCCATGAAGCGGAAGGCCGGCTGGCAGATGTGCCCTCCTCAGTGGACGCCACCGCCTCCACTGCGACCCTGCTGATACTCACCGGATCCAAGGCGACACTGGGACACGGGGTTCGCTGGGAAAAGAGAGCAGTGCGGCAGGGGCTGGCGATCAGGTCACCCGGCCTGCCCCGCCGCCTGCACCGCGCAAAGGCTGAAGGCGAGTCGCTGCGCGCCCCTTGCGCGGCACTGACGGCGCCGGGGCGAAACGGCGGTGTCGTTCGCCAGCTCAGCCATGGCCGCCGCTCCTCTGGTCCGCTCCTGCCCGATCCGAATTATCTCGGTGCATCTGCTCAATGCCGTGTGTTCAGGAATTCGTCCCGGAACCGGCCGTTGAACGACGCGGCAAAACCGTTCTGCCACGGGGATCCGGGCTCGATGTAGGCGGTTGTGGTGCCGCTGTCTTTGCTCCAACGCCGCAGAGCGTGGGCGATGAACTCGGGACCGTTATCGCAGCGGATGAACGCTGGCGCCGGGTAGAGGCTGGTGAGCTCCTCCAGCACCGCCACCACATCCTTGGCCTTGCAGCGCCGGCCCACCCGAATCGCCAGGCAGAGGCGGCTGTGTTCGTCGATCACGTTGAGGAACTTGAGCCGGCGCCCATCGGCGGGCCGGGCACGCTTCTGCTTTCTGGGCGTGGGCCTCTTCCCGCCAGAGCCGATGCACCCGCTTGTGGTTCACCGTCCAGCCCTCGCGCCGCAGCAGTCGGTGGACCATCCGCCTTCCCCAGCGGATCTGCTCAGCAGCAATGTCCCGGAGGCGATGCCTGAGCTTGGCCTCCTCAATGCCGATGGCCTTGCCCCCATGGCGCTGGGTGCTGCGGTGCTGGCCCACCACCCTGCAGGCGAATCGCTCCGGGCTCAGAAGTTTCCCTCGTCTAACTCCTACTGCTTCGCAGAAGCCTTCGGCTAGAGCATCGCCTTCTCCAGCTCAGCTTCCGCCAGAAGCTTTTTCAACCGGCTGTTCTCCTTTTCCAGCTGGGTGAGCCGCTTGGCCTCCTCGGCCTGCATGCCGCCATAGAGCTGCCGCCAGCGGTGGTAGGTGGGCTGGGACACCTCAAGGACCCGGCAGACCTCAGCGACGGATTTGCCCTGGGCGATCAGCTGCTCGGCGGTCTTGAGCTTGCGGATGATCTGCTCGG
>JBBASQ010000063.1:0-7621 GCA_040399185.1 Prochlorococcaceae cyanobacterium | reverse complement strand
ACGCCCCCGACCCCTCCAGCCAGGTGGCCTGCAGCATCGGCGGCAACGTGGCCGAAAACTCGGGCGGGGTGCACTGCCTCAAGTACGGCGTGACCAGCAACCACGTGCTGGCGCTGGAGGTGGTGCTGCCGGACGGCACCATCACCCAGCTGGGCGGCCAGCTCGATGAGATGCCCGAGCTGGATCTGCGCGGCGCCTTCATCGGCAGCGAGGGCACCCTCGGCATCGCCACGGCGATCACCCTGCGGCTGCTGCAGGCCCCCCAGAGCGTGGCGGTGCTGCTCGCGGATTTCACCTCGATGGAGGCGGCCGGGGAGGCGGTGCGGCTGGTGACTGCCGCGGGCGTGCTGCCGGCCGGCATGGAAATGATGGATCGCCTCACGATCGAGGCTGTGGATGATTACTTCGGCCGCGACGAATACCCCCGCGATGCGGCGGCGGTGTTGCTGATCGAGCTCGATGGCCAGGAGCGGGAGGTGGCGGCGGCCGTGACCCTCGCCACCGAGCTCTGCCACCAGGCGGGTGCCCGGGCCGTGCGCCAGGCCCTCGATCCGGCGGAACGGGCCCTGCTCTGGAAGGGGCGCAAGAGTGCCATCTCGGCCCTGGGCCGTAGCTATCCCAGCTACTACCTGCAGGACGGCGTGGTGCCCCGCAGTGCCCTGCCGCGGGTGCTGGCGGCGATTGAGGAGCTGAGCGCGCGCTTTGGCCTGCCGGTGGCCAACGTGTTTCACGCCGGCGACGGTAACCTCCACCCGCTGATCCTGTATCGCGACAGCGGGCCCGAGATCCGCGACCGGGTGAAGCAGCTGGGCGCCGAGATCCTGCGGCTCTGCGTGGAGGCCGGTGGAAGCATCACCGGCGAGCACGGCGTGGGCAGCGACAAGCGCTGCTATCTCGACTGGATGTACGGCCCCGACGACCTGGCCACCCAGACCCTGCTCCGCCAGGCGCTGGATCCGGATGGCTTGGCCAACCCCGGCAAGTTGTTCCCCACCCCACGCACCTGCGCCGAATCGGCCCGGCGCGTGCAGGTGCTCAAGGCCGAGGGCGTCGCCCTGCCCGAAGAGGCCGTGGTGCTGTGAGCCCCAGTGGTGTTGTGACGCTCAGTCGTTGAGGTTGAGCAGCCGGATGCCGGGGCCTGCGCCCCGCAGGGTGGCCACCTCATCCATTAGCAGTTGGATCACCTCGTGACTCACCTCGGGGTGGGCCCGCATGGCGGCCACGATGCGCTGCACGTCATCGCTGCTGAGGCCGCCGTGCAGGGCCCGTTGATGCACCTCTTCGCGGGCCCGGTCAAAGGCTTCCTGCTGCGCGGGGGTGAGGGGCTTGGCTCCGGGGCGATTGATCTCCACGTCTGCTCTCACCGGGGGGCGATGGCCGCACCGTAGGCAGGGTTTCGGCCGCCGTCAGAAACGCCGCGACCACCCGCTACTGCCAGCTGTCACCGTCGCTGTCCCCATCGTCCTCCGGCGGCCACGCCAGGTTCACCAGCACCGGGGTGTGGTCGCTGGGCTGGACATTGCCCCGGGGGCCGCGGTCGATCACGCAACCGGTGGCACAGGCCGCCAGCTCCTCACTCAAATAGATGTGATCGATCCGCCAGCCCCGGTCGTTGTCCCAGGCGCCGGTGCGGTAGTCCCACCAGCTCCAGTGCCCGGCCTCCTGTTCGAACAGGCGGAAGGCATCCACCAGTCGATCGCCGAGCAGATCGCGAAGGGCTTGCCGTTCCGGCTCGCTGGCCATGATCCCGCCGGTCAGCCGGGCGGGGTCGTGGAGGTCGCGGTCTTCCGGACCGATGTTGAAGTCGCCCACCATGCAGAGCGGATCGCCCTGTTCCTCCTGCACGGCTAGGTAGCGGTGGAGGCAGGCCAGCCACTGCAGCTTGTAGGGGTACTTGTCGCTGCTGAGGGAGCTGCCGTTGGGCACGTAGAGGTTGAGCACGCGCACCCCATCCACCAGGGCACTGATCACCCGCTTCTGCTCGCTCAGGCCCGGGGCCTCGGCGTCGCCCGGTAGCAGGGCGTCGAAGCCGATCTGCACGTCGTCGAGCGGTAGGCGGCTGAGCAGGGCCACGCCGTTGTACGACTTCTGGCCGCTGATGGCCGTTTCGTAGCCCAGGGCCTGGAAGGCGGCGTGGGGGAAGAGCTCATCGGCCACCTTGGTTTCCTGCAGGCAGAGCACCTCGGGCTGCTCCTGCTCCAGCCAGGCCACCACCTGATCCAGCCGCGTGCGCACCGAGTTCACGTTCCAGGTGGCGATCCGCATCGACGACGGCAGGGCTTGAGGGCCACTTAGCATGCAACCTCCGGTCGATCGATCCGGATCTCCGGCTTCCGCCATGGCTTCCCCCCAGCGTTCCCTCCTCGCCGCCCTGCTCGCCGCACCCGTGCTGGGCGCCGCCGTGCTGGCGGCGCCGGCCCTGGCCCAGCAGCAGGGCTACGGCCAGACGATGGGCTACGGCCAGCAGGAGCGGGAGCTGAACTACGGCACCGGCCCCAACCGCAACAGCGGCGGCATCCTCGACAGCACCAACCCGATCGATCTGATGAACAAGCTGCGTCGGGGCACCGCCCTCGATGACGCCACGCCGCCGGGGGATGCCGTCGACGCCGCCCTCAAGGATTTCCACCAGCAGGCGGCAGGCTCGACGGGGACGAAGCCTGGTTCCCCGTCGAGCCTGGTGAAGCCGGCCCAGTAGGGGGTTTGGTGGTTGTCTGGGGATTGAGGCTTTCCAGGCCCCAGGCCGCCGCCACCTGATCGAGCTGGGCCTTCAGGGGGCCCTGGGTGAGTTTGCGGGCCTGGGCCAGGGTGCTCTGGGCCGCGGCCGTCTTTCCCGCCTCCTGCTGCAGCAGCGCCCGTGCCATCAGGGGTCTGGGATCGCGCGGGAAGTCTGCAGCCAGTTTCATCAGCGTGGCTTCCGCCTGGCCGGTCTGCCCCTGCTTGTGCTGGATGTTGGCCAGCAGCAGGCCAAGGCCAAGGGCCCGGGGCTCCAGCTTGGGTTTGGTGGCCCGGTTGAGGGCCGTTTGAACCATGGCCTGGGCCTGGGAGCCCCGCCCGCTTTCCAGCTGCAGCAGCGCCATCAGCTGCAGGGCTTCGATCCGATCTGGGTGGAGCGCCAGCAGCTGGCGCAGTTCCCGCTCGGCGCTGCTGCGGTCGTTCTGCTCGCGCCGCAGTTCCGCCAGCAGCAGCCGCAGGCTCCAGCGGTCGGGGTGCCGGTCGGCCAGGACCTCCAGCAGCCGGGTGGCCTGCGGTTTGCGGTTGAGGGCCACCAGCAGCTCCAGCAGCCGCTGCTGCTCCGCCGGGCTCGCATCGCCCCGCTCCACCACCGGGAGCAGTTGCTCCACCTGCCGTTCCACGGCGTCCTGGGCCGTGTTGCTCCCGCCCCGTTGGAGCTGGCCCAGCCACCAGCCGGTGCCGAGGGCCACGGCGGCGATCCCTGCCCCGGCCAGGCCGAGCCACAGGCCGGGGCGACGGGGGGCTGGGGGCATCGGCGCGGGCGCTGGGTCGCCCAGTCTGCCGCCAGAGCCCCACTACATTGGCCCTTGGTCCGAGCGGACCGCCCTCCTCCCGAAGCGATGCGCCAGCACCCCATTTCCCCGGTCACCGAGCCGATGCAGTACCGGGCCATCGGTGTTGTGCGCGGAACCTACGTACCAACTGATGCCGACCAGCTCACCCGGGGGGCGCTGCGCTGTGAGGACGGCACCGAAATCGAAGCCGTGGTGCTTGGCCGCCTGCTCACCCTGATGCGGCGCCATCTGGATCTGGCGGCACCCCACCTCTGGGTGGTCTATCCCCGCTCCCGTGAGGAAAACACCCTGCATCTGCAGCTCGTTGGGGTGTGGGAGCCCAGCACCCTCGATCCCGAGGCTGGCGCCGCCGAGGTCGGCGAGGCCGATGCCCTGCCCGAAGGTGATGGCTATTTCTCGATCCGCGGCGAGCTCATCTACACCCGCCCGGAAACCGGCGACCTGGTGGTGAAGGTGCGGGTGATGCCCCGGCCTGACGGCAGCAAACCCGTGCCGTTCAAGCTCCAGCTCAAAGGCGAGATTCCCCTGGAGCACCTGCGCCATTTCGTTGCCCTCGACATGCGTCGCCAGGGCCAGGAACTGCACCTGGAGCGCTTTGAGGTGATCGGCCCCGTGGCCCAGCGCGGCACCCGCGGAGGCAAGAAGGGTGGCCGCAAGCCGGGCGCCGGTGGCTCTGGTGGTGGTGGTGGTCAGCGCCGGCCCGCCGGCCCAGGCCAGGGCTCTGGTGGCCACCGCAGTGCCGTGAGCCGGCCGGCCCGCTGAGCCCACGCATGCGGGGGCACCGGCGATGAACCAACCCCTCACTGCCGGTTTGGCGGTGCTGCTGGTAACCCTGGTGGCTGTGGTGGGTCCTCCCCTGGGCGTGTCGCCCTGGTGGATCACCCTGTTCACCCTGCTGGGTCTCGGCGGCCTCACCCTGGATTCGGCCCAGTTCGGTGGCCGCGGCGGCCATCTGCTGGCTGAAACCCTGCCGGGTGGTGAGGCCCGGCTGCGGCGCATCGCCATCCATGAGGCCGGCCACGTGCTGGTGGCCGGGGAAGAAGGACTGGCGGTGAAAGAGGTGCTCGTGGGAAGCCTGGCCTGCCTGCGCGCTGGCCTCAGCACCAATGGCAGCACCCAGCTGGAGCCGCCCCAGCAGGCCAAGCTCCCCGCCGAAGACCTGCGCCGCTGGAGCCGGGTGCTGCAGGCCGGCATGGTGGCCGAATCCCTGGTGTACGGCGACAGCCTCGGCGGCGCCGACGACCGCAGCCTGCTCGGCCGGATCTGGGGGATCTCTGGCTTTGATGTGGACACGGCCCAGCGGGAGCAGCGCCGCGCCCGCCGCGAGGTGGAGCAGTGGCTGCGCCAGCACCGCGAGCAACTGGAGCAACGGGCCGAGGCCCTGCTGGCGGAAGCCCCGCGCCTCGGCCGGCCTGGGCCGAGCCCCAAGCCGGCATGACCCTGGCGGTGCTCGACGCCCCCACGGGGCTGGCCGGCAACATGCTGCTGGCGGCCCTGTTGGATCTGGGGGTGCCTGAGGCCGTGGTGCACGCGCCCCTGGCGGCTCTGGGCCTGGAAGGCCAGTACCGGCTGGTGATCGAGGAGCGGCGCAGCGGCGGGCTGCGTGGCCGCCACCTGGAGGTGGAGCTGCTGGAGGCCCAGCCCGGCCATCGCCACTGGGGGGTGCTCAAGGGCGAGCTGGAGCAGGCCCCCTGGCCGGAGGCTCTGCGGCAGCGCGTGCTGGCGGTATTCACCCTGCTGGCCGAAGCCGAGGCCGCGGTGCACGGCCATGCGCCCGAGCAGGTGCACTTTCATGAGGTGGGGGCGCTGGATGCCCTGGTGGACGTGGTGGGGGTATGCGCCGGCCTGCTCCATCTGGGGGTGACGCATCTGGTGTGCAGCCCGCCCCCGGCGGGCCATGGCTGCGTGCGCACCGCCCATGGGGTGTTGCCGGTGCCGGCTCCAGCGGTGCTGGAGATCGCCCGCCGCTGCGCGATTCCCCTCGCGGCCAGCGAGGGCTTCCCTGCCGCTGAGCTCACCACGCCCACGGGGCTGGCCCTGGTGGCCTGCTGGGCCGAGCGGTTCGGGTCGGCCCCGGCGTGCGTGCCCCAGGCGATCGGGGTGGGCCTGGGTAGCCGGGTGCTGGATCGCCCGAACCTGCTGCGGATCTGCCTGGCGGCCCCCGCTGGGCAGGTCCAGGCCGCTCCCGAGCTGCAGGTGGGCCCTGAGTTGCAGACGGGCCCCGAGCTGCAGACCGTTCTGCTCCAGCAGGCGCAGATCGATGACGCCTCCGCCGAAGACCTGGCGTTTCTGGCCGATGCCCTGCGGGAGGCCGGGGCCCTGGAGGTGTTCAGCCAGCCGGTGGCGATGAAGAAGGGCCGCGGCGGCACCCTGCTCAGCGTGATTGCGGCGCCGGAGTGCGGCGAGGCCCTGCGGGCCGTGTGGTGGCAGCAGGGCACCAGCCTGGGGGTGCGGGAGCAGTTGCAGCAGCGCTGGGCCCTGCCGCGCCGCAGCCGCAGCCTTGAGACGCCGCTGGGGCCGGTGCGGATCAAGGAGGCCCAGCGCCCCGATGGCGCGTGGAGCGCCAAGCCGGAGCACGACGATCTGGTGGAGCTGGCCCGCCGCCACAATCGTTCCATCGCCGAGGTGCGGCAGTTGGTGATGCGGGCATGGCAGCCATGAAGCTGGGGATGGGTTTGCAGCGGCGCCTCGACCGGTTGCCGCCCTTGCCCGGGGGACTGCGGCTGTGGGTGAGCCTGCTGAGCTTCGGGTTCCTGCTGGCGGCTCTCGTGGGCAATGGCCCCCAGCTGCTCCAGCAGCGCCTCGATCTGCAGGGCTGGTTGTGGCTGCTGCTCGGGGTGGGGGTGAGCCTGCTGAGCCTGGTGGTGAATGGGGCCGCCTGGGGGGTGGTGTTGGCCCAACTGGGGTTGCAGCCGCGCTGGGCTGTGCTGATCGCCGCCTATCTGCGCACCAACCTGCGCAAGCACCTGCCTGGTGGGGTGTGGCATCTGGCCAGTCGCCTCCAGCTGTTGCGGGGGGAGGCAGCGCCCTTGCAGCGGCCGGCCACCACGGCCCAGGCCCTGCTGGCGGTGGTGCTGGATCCGCTGCTCGCTGCAATCGCGGCGCTGGCGTTGGTGGCCGTTGGCGGCTGGCAGGGGGGCTGGGCCCTGGTTTGCGTGGCGCCGCTGGCGCTGCTGCGCCCCCGCTGGCTCCAGCCGCTGCTGCTCAGGCTGGAGCGCCGCAAGGCGGTGGAGCTGGCGCTGGATCCCGAGGTGGTGGAGCCTCCCGCTTTCGCCTCGGCCCCCTGGCCATCCCTGTTGGCCCTGGCCGTTTTCGTGGTGGTGCGCTTCGGCGGCTTCGCGTGCTGCCTGTTCGCCTTCGACCTGCAGCGCAATCTCGACTGGGGCGGCTGGCTGGCGGGGTTTGCCACGGCCTGGGTGGCCGGCCTGGTGGTGCCCGGAGCACCGGGAGGTCTGGGGGTGTTTGAGGCGGTGCTGTTGATGCGGTTGGGCTTCGCCGTGCCCGCCGGGCCCCTGCTGGCCCTGGCCCTCAGCTATCGGGTGATCGTGAGCCTGGCCGACCTGCTCGGAGCCTGTACGGCCCGGATCGATCAGGGGGAGCCGTTGCCATGGGCGCTGCCCTTCCGCCGGGGTGAGTAACCGCCACCCGGTTCTTCTCAATACTGGCCACTGTTGAGAAGGGCTGTTTATTGTGCGGGTGATTCCCGGAGTGCCGGTGCCCGTCCGATCCCCAGCCGGCAGTCCGGAGGATCTGCGCAGTTCCCTGCACGGCCGTGGTCAGCGGCTTACACCGCAGCGCCAGCGGGTGTTGGGGTTGTTTGAGCGTCTGGGGGAGGGCCGTCACCTCAGTGCTGAGGAGGTGCATCAGCGGCTGCTGCAGGCCCAGGAGCGGGTGTCGCTGGCCACTGTGTACCGCACGCTGCGCTTGCTGAGCTCCATGGGCATGCTCCAGGAGTTGGAGTTGCCCGAGGGCGGCCGCCGCTTTGAGCTCGGTGGTGATCACCACCGCGACCACCACCATCTGGTGTGTGTGCGCTGCGGCAGTACCGAGGAATTCGAAAACCCCGAGATCCTGGCGGCAGGTCAGGCCGC
>JBBASQ010000062.1:2112-8243 GCA_040399185.1 Prochlorococcaceae cyanobacterium | reverse complement strand
GCCGCCAATCCCGGATCGCCGCGATCAGCACAAACCAGGCCAGGCGCAACCGAGCTAGGAAGCCCGGGCGCGCGGCCAGCTCGGCGTATTTCGCCCGGCCGCACTCCGTTTTGATCCAGCGGTAGATGGTGGGCTGGCTCATGCCGACTCCGTCTCCAGCAGTGCAAGCAGCGCAGTTTCATCCAGCACCGGCACCCCGAGGCCCTCGGCCTTGGTGAGTTTGCTGCCTGCTTCCTCGCCCGCCACCACGTAGCTGGTTTTCTTGCTCACCGACCCACTCACCTTGCCGCCCGCCGCTTCGATCAGGGCCTGGGCTGCGCTGCGGGTGAGGTTCGGCAGGGTGCCGGTGAGCACGAAGGTTTTTCCGGCCAGGGCCGCGGCGCCTCCGTCTCCCGTGTTGGCCTCCCGCTCTGCTGCGCTGGCGGCCAGGGAGAAGCCCAGCCCCTCCAGCTCCACCAGCAGCCGCTCATTGGCCGGCGTGGCGAACCACTGCTGCAGGCTCTGGGCAATTTCGCCGCCGATGCCGAACACGGCTGTGATTGCGTCGGGGGTGTCTGCTGCAGCGGTAGCCAGTTCTGCGGCACTGGGGAACGCCTTGGCGAGCGCCTTGGCGTTCACTTCACCCACGTGGTGGATGCCCAGGCCATAGAGCTGGCGGTGCCACGGCTGCTGTTTCGAACTCTCCAGGGCGGCCACCAGCTTTTCGGCGCTCTTGCTGCCCATGCGCTCCAGGCTGGCCAGCAGGGCCGCATCGAGGCGGTAGAGCTCGGCGATGGAGCGCACCAGGCCCCGGTCCACCAGCTGCTCGATCAACTTGCTGCCGAGGCCGTCCACATCCAGGGCCCCCTTGCTCACCCAGTGGCGCAGGGCGCCGCGCAGGATCGCCGGACAGCTGCTGTTCACACAGCGCGTGGCCGCTTCGCCCTCCTCGCGCACCAGCTCCGAGCCGCATTCCGGACACACATGGGGCAATTCCGCGCGCACCGCATTCGCGGGCCGCAGCTCGTGAAGCACCCGCACCACCTCGGGGATGATCTCGCCGGCCTTGCGCACCACGATCGTGTCGCCGAGGTGCAAATCCAGTTCGGCCAGGCGATCGGCGTTGTGGAGGGTGGCCCGGCTCACGGTGGTGCCGGCCAGGGGCACTGGTTCGAACTCGGCCACCGGCGTCACTGCCCCGGTGCGGCCCACCTGGCAGGCCAGGCGCAGCAGCTTGCTGGGGGCCTCCTCGGCGGCGTACTTCAGGGCGATGGCCCAGCGGGGGGCCTTCTGGGTGAAGCCGGCCGCATCCTGCAGGCGCAGGGCATCGAGCTTCACCACCACGCCATCGGTGGCGTAGGGCAGGGCCTTGCGCTTCTCATCCCAGGCTGCAAAGAACCCCTCCACCGCCGCCAGATCCGGCAGCAGTTCGGCGTTGGGGTTCACCTTGAAGCCGGCCTGTTGGAGCCACTGCAGGCTTTCCCACTGGCTGGTGGGCCGCGGCGGATCCTCCGGGCCCGGCTGCCAGTCGGGCGGCAGGTGCAGGGTGTAGGCGAAGAAATCCAGTCGCCGCGCGGCCACCACCTTGGGGTCGAGCTGGCGCAGGGTGCCGGCGCAGGCGTTGCGGGGATTGGCGAACAGGGCTTCTCCTCTGCTCTCCCGTTCGGCATTGATCGCGGCGAAGGTGCCGTCGGGAATGAAGGCCTCGCCGCGCACCTCCACCCAGGCCGGCGGGTGCTCCAGCTGCAGCCGCAGGGGCACGCTCTGGATCGTGCGCACGTTGGCGGTGATCTCCTCGCCCCGTTCGCCATCGCCGCGGGTGGCGGCGCGCTCCAGGAGGCCATCGGCGTAGCTGAGGGCCAGGGCGTTGCCGTCGATCTTGAGTTCGCCCACCATCGCCAGGGCCGGCAGGGGGGCACCGGGTTCGGGCACGCGGTCGAGGGCCTTGAGCAGCCGGCCGTACCAGGCCTCGAACTCCTCGATGTTGAAGGCGTTGTCGAGGCTGAGCAGCCCGATGCGGTGCTCCACGCTCGTGAAGCCCTCCGCCGGCGCCCCGCCCACGCGCTGGGTGGGGCTGTCGGGCGCGATCAGTTCGGGATCGGCGCTCTCGAGATCCAGCAGCTCCCGGTAGAGCCGGTCGTACACCGGATCCTCCATGAACGGAGCATCCAGCACGTAGTAGGCGTGGGCGGCGCGGTTGAGCAGGTCGCGCAGTTCGGCAGCGCGCTGCCCCTCAACACCAGTGGCCGGAGCCATGGATCAGGCGGCGGCGGTTTTGCGGATGCGGTCGATGCGCCACTGGTCCTCGAGCTTCACGAAGGTGAAGTCGAGGGGAAGCTCTTCGTTGCCCTCGCTCTTGAGCTTCACGGTGAGGATGATCTGCTCGTCTTCCACGCGGGGCCGACCGCTCTTGAGGTTGCGGTATTTGTTCAACTGCAGCCCCGCCAGGAAGCGGATGAACTGGGTGCGGTTCACGTGGCTGCGGTAGTTCTTGGTGGTGAGCAGGTAGGCGCCATCCACCTGGCCGCTGGCCACCTGGGTGAAGAACTGCTTGATCAGCGGGTTGATGCCGCGGGCGCTCAGCACCAGCTTCACGGCGCTGATGGTCCAGTAGAGGAGTAGGGCGCCGGCACCGGCCAGCAGGGCCTTGGTGCCGATGTTGCTGATCAAACCCCAGTCCATCGTGTGTGGCGTCCCAGTCGGCCCCAGAGTCTGACGGACTGCCCGGCCACAATGGGCTTGGTCTGCAGCCTGTTTCGGGGTGCCGCTGGAGCCGCTGCTGCCCCTGTTCCACCGGCTCGACCGGGAGCATTTCGGCGGCAGCCTGGCTCCCGAGGGGCGGCGTTTGGTGGAGCTGCGCTGGAGTGACGGGCGGATGTGCCGCACCGCCGGCCTCTACCGGCGCGGTTTCCATGCCGATGGCCGCCCCCTGTGCGAGATCGTGCTGTCGCGGCCGCTGCTGGATCCCCTGCCCCGCGAGGCCACGCTCAGCACCCTCTGCCACGAAATGATTCACGCCTGGGTGGACCGGGTGCTGGGGGTGCGCGAGGTGCATGGCCCCCAGTTCCGGGCCCGCATGGCGGCGATCAACGCGGCCCAGCAGGAGTTCCAGGTGAGCCTGCGGCATCGCTATCCCCTGCCCGCCGGCACCGTGGCCCCGCCCCGCTGGCTTGCCCGCTGCCCGAGCTGTGGCATCACTGCTCCCTACAAACGACGGGTGAAGGGGCTGGCCTGCCGCCACTGCTGCGAGCGATTCCACGGCGGCCTCTGGCACCCCAGCTGTCTGCTGGAATTCCAGGACACCCGGCTGGTGGGCTGATGGGCGTGTTCCTGTGGACCCTGGAATTCGGCGGCCTCACCATTGCCCTGGTGGGCATGGGCCGTGAGCGCTGGCTGGCAGCTCGGCGCCGGTAGCTTGGCTCCATGAGCGCCTACTCCCGCCGCGGTCCCGATCCCCTCGAGCAGGGGCTCGACCGGTTGGTGAGCGCTGGAAAGCAGTTGGTGGATGGGGTGTCCGGGGCTCGCCCGGGCTCGCGTCCCCAGGCCCGTGGAGCCGCCCGCCGCGCCGGTTCGCTGCCGCGCCTGGATGAACTGGGCCGCTGGGTGGAAGACAAGCTCGACTGGATCCTGGAAGACGAGGACGACTGGCGCGAGCCCTGGCAGGAGCAGCCCCCCGCATCGGCGTCTGCGGTGCGCCAGCGCCGCCGCCCCCTGGAGGCCATCTCCCGCCGCTCGCGGGCTGCGGCGCAGATGCCGGCTGCGGCGCCAGCCACTGACTGGCCCGATGACGACACCTTCACCGTGCCGCGCTGGCAGCGCTCAGCGGCGCCTGAGCGCCTGGACCAGCCGCCCAGCTCGGAGCCACCCGGCCGGCCTTTGCCGCGCTCCAGCCGCCGCCGCAGTCCCTGACCCCAGAACTGCCTACCGTTGGGGCCAGTGTTCTGACGCGTCGATGAGCAGCCTGGTGGTGGTGGGCTTCCCCAAGCCCGAGGAGGCGGAGGCCGTGCGCCGGGAGTTGGTGGACATCCAGCGCGAACAGCTGATCGCCCTGGAGGACGCCGTGGTGGTGGAGCACGACCCCGAGGGTCAGGTGCACCTGCGCCAGGCCCTCAACCTCACTGCGGCCGGCGCCCTGGGGGGCGGCTTCTGGGGAACGCTGGTGGGCCTGTTGTTCCTCAATCCCCTGCTGGGGGCTGCCGTGGGAGCCGGTGTGGGTGCGGCCTCAGGCTCGCTCTCCGATGTGGGCATCAACGACGCGTTCATGCGTGAGCTGGGTGAAACCCTGCCCCGCGGCAGCGCTGCCCTCTGCCTGCTGGTGCGCGAGGCCACTCCGGATCGGGTGATCGAGCGGCTGCGTGCCCATGCGCCCCACGCCAAGCTGCTGCGCACCAACCTCAGTCACACCGACGAAGAGCGGCTGCGGGAGTTGCTGGAAACTGCCGCCCGGCAGGCGGAGGCCCTGCGGCTGGCCTGACGCTGCACCTGGAAGCTGCAACCGCGCTGGAGCAGCTCGGCATTCACCGGGGGTACCAGGTCGTCTGGGAGTTCGCTGGCCATGTCCTCGGCGGAGGCACTCACCCCCGGGGCCCCCGCGAAGAGGGCGCTGAGCAGGTCGGCCCATTGGCCGATCAGGGTGCGTTGAGCGGCCTGATCCCCAGGGCTGTGGGTCTTGGGGTGACGGCGGGCCATGGGGCTGGTGCAGATGCCCCATGCTGCGCACAGCACGGATGCGGTCAATCCGTCAATTACAAAAGCGCGCAAGTCGTTACCGACTTCACGAAGCTTTACCTGGGTCCGGTGCTCGGGCCCAGCCAGCGGGCAATGGCTGGCGAAAACACCTCGCGGATCACCGTGAGCGGCTGGCCGCCCCGGAAGAAGCGGTAGTGGCGGGCCCAGTAGGGGCCTTCGCTGCCGAAGCGATCCTCCAGCCAGGGGGCATCCACCAGGGCCAGGCCGTCCACCTCGCGGAACAGTTCGGCCCGCTCGCTGGTGAGGCTGCGCCAGATCGGCTGATCGCGCTGGCGCAGATGCAGGTCGGCCTGGTGCTGGTTCCACCAGCTCTCGGCCCAGGCCAGCGTTTCATCGCCGCAGCGCAGCCACACCTGCCGGCGCAGCAGCGGGCTCGCCAGCTCGGCGATTTCCTCAGGGGGCAACCCGCCGGCGGCATGGCTCGGTTCCGCCGCCATCGCAATCACGTCGATCTCCACCGGCAGCCCGCTGAGGGTTTGCAGATGGCGCGTGGGGCTGCCATCCCCCAGCAGCAGCAGGCGCCAGGGGCTGCTGAGGGCCAGGCCGGGGCCCGGGCTGCTGTTGCCCTCCAGCACGTCGCGGTGCGGGGCTTGCCACAACGGCTCGGGGGATGGCAGCAGAGCCATCGCTGTTGCCATGGTCACGGCCTTGGGCCCAAGGCGCTCCAGCCTAGAAACCGCTACTGATGCTCAGTCGGCGTTGTTCGCCGCCGCGCTCGATGACGGCGCTGTCGCCACTGGCCGACACCAGCCGCCAGCCGCTGCCCCCAATGCTCTCGCCCACCCCGGCGCTGGTGGAACTGCCGCCCACCTGGAAAATCGCTGAGCCGCTGCGGCCCGGCACCTGCACCACGCCCACCAACTGGGGCGCCGCTCCACCTCCAGAGCTCCCGCTGCTGGGCCGGGGCCCGGATCCACCGCCGCTAGCGGCGGGCGGCGGAGTGGTGATCCGGTCGCTCACCGGTACGCGCAGCGGTTCGGCGGCTGGCGCGCCGCTGCTGGGCAGCGTGGCCAGTTCCTGCATCCAGGGTTCGTTCGGCGGCGGGGGGGGCAGCCCCTCCGTGGTGGTGCCGGCTTCCGCTTCGGCGGTTTCCGCCGAGGCATTGGAGGGTGGTTCGGCAGCAGCCGGGCCAAGGTTGCGCAGCCGCTCCAGCAGCAGCAGGTTGCGCTCCTGGCGCAGGGCCTGCTGGCTCTGGCTCCACAGGCCGATCAGCAGCAGACTGCCGCCTGCGGCGATGAGGGCGGTGACTCCGATACCGGCCAGCACCAGGCCGGGTTGGGGGCCCATCCAGCTAGGCCAGCTGCGCGGGGCGCGTTGGCTCCTGCCGGCCGATGGGCGCGCGGCGGCTGGTTCGGGCGGGCGCTCCAGCACCTCCACCTCGATGGCTGTCTCCGCGTCGAACA
>JBBASQ010000062.1:0-2012 GCA_040399185.1 Prochlorococcaceae cyanobacterium | reverse complement strand
GGTTCGGGCGGGCGCTCCAGCACCTCCACCTCGATGGCTGTCTCCGCGTCGAACACGCGGTTGAGCACCTGGTCGGCCTTGAGTTCCCAGTAGGCCCTGGAGGTGGGGATGCCTCGCATCGGGCTCACGGATTCAGGCTCACGCCAACAGTCGGCTCAAGGTACCGCCGGCATCCGGGCTTGACGAGCCCTCAGCTCCAGCCACAGCATCAACGCCGTCACATCGGCATGGCTCACGCCCGGCACCCGCGACGCCTGGCCGAGGGTGAGCGGTTGCACCTGACTGAGTTTTTCGCGGGCCTCCCGGGAGAGGGTGCCGATGGCGGCGTAGTCGATGTCGGCGGGGATCGGCCGCTGCTCCTGGCGCTTCACCTGATCGATCTGCTGCTGCTGACGGGCCAGATAGCCGCTGTATTTGATGTCGATCTCGGCGCCCTCGCGCACGTCCTGGGGCAGCTGTGGATCGGCCAGGCCGTGGCCCGTGAGATCGGCGCTGTGGAAGCCGGGCCGGCGCAGCAGGTCGGCCAGGGTGATCGAGCCCTTGATCGCGGCGCCGGTCTGGGCCTCCACGGCGGCAGCGGCCGGATCGCTGGCCTTGAGGCGCACCGTCTCGAGCCGACGCTTCTCCGCCTCGATCGCGTCCTGCTTGGACGTATAGATCTGCCAGCGGCGTTCATCAATCAGCCCGAGCTCGCGGCCCAGGGGCGTGAGGCGCCGGTCGGCGTTGTCGCCCCGCAGCACCAACCGGTATTCGCTGCGGCTGGTGAGCACCCGATAGGGCTCGCGCAGGTCCTTGGTGATCAGGTCGTCGATCATCGTGCCGATGTAGCTCCCCTCGCGCGGGAAGTGCACCGGCTCCTGGCCGCGGATCAGCCGCACCGCATTGAGCCCGGCCACTAACCCCTGGGCGGCCGCTTCCTCGTAGCCGGTGGTGCCGTTGAGCTGGCCAGCAGAGAACAGGCCAGCCACCCGCTTGGTTTCCAGGCTGGGTTTCAGCTGGGTGGCGGGGAGGTAGTCGTAGTCCACGGCGTAGGCGGGCCGCAGCATCACGCACTGCTCGAGCCCCGGCAGGGTGCGCAACAGCTCCAGCTGCAGCCGCTCCGGCAGGCCCGTGGAGAAGCCCTGCACGTAGATCTCGGGGGTGTCGCGGCCCTCCGGTTCCAGGAAGATCTGGTGGCTGTCTTTATCCGCAAAGCGCACGATCTTGTCTTCGATCGAGGGGCAGTAGCGCGGGCCCTTGCTGTCGATGAAGCCGCCGTAGATCGGCGTGAGGTGCAGGTTGGCGCGGATCAGTTGGTGGGTGGCGGCGGTGGTGCGGGTGATGTGGCAGCTCATCTGCTCGCCGCTCACCCAGGCCGCTGGATCGAAGGAGAAGAAGCGATCAGCCGCGTCGCTGGGCTGCTCCTCCAGCTGGCCTAAGGCAATGCTGCGCCGGTCGACCCGGGCGGGGGTGCCGGTTTTGAGCCGGCCCATCTGGAAACCGAGCGATTCCAGCGCTTCGGTGAGCCCCTCGGCGGCCTGTTCACCAGCCCGGCCCGCGCTCATCGACTGGTTGCCGACCCAGATCTGGCCCCCCAGGAAGGTGCCGGCGGTGAGGATCACGGCCCCGGCGCCATAGGTGCTGCCGAAGTAGGTGCGCACGCCGATCACCCGGGCGTCGGACTCCGCGGGGTCGCCCTCGATTTCGAGGCCCGTCACCATCGCCTCGCGCAGGGCCAGATTTGGGGTGTGCTGCAGCAGCTGCAGCATCTGGCGGGCGTACTGGCGTTTGTCGGTTTGGGCGCGCAGGGCCCACACGGCCGGGCCGCGGCTGGCGTTGAGCACCCGCTTCTGCAGGGCGGTGGCATCGGCGAGCCGGCCGATCACGCCACCGAGGGCATCCACCTCATGCACCAGCTGGCTCTTGGCCGGCCCGCCCACCGCCGGGTTGCACGGCTGCCAGGCGATCCGATCGAGGTTGAGTGAGAACAGCGCCGTGCTCAGCCCCAGCCGCGCCGCCGTGATGGCTGCCTC
>JBBASQ010000061.1:0-8302 GCA_040399185.1 Prochlorococcaceae cyanobacterium | reverse complement strand
GACAACCGCTGCTTCATCGAGCTGGGCCTCAAGCCCACCACCCTCGACGACGGCCTGCTGAGCGAGGTGGTGGACGTGGCGCGCCGCTGGGCAGACCGCTGCGACCGCAGCCGCATTCCCTGCGTGTCGGCCTGGACCAACAAACAGGCTGAGGCCATCAAGACGGCCTGAGGCAACCCCTCTTGAAAATCGCCCTCTTCACCGAGACCTTCCTGCCCAAGGTTGACGGCATCGTCACCCGGCTCACCAAGACGGTGACCCACCTGGTGGAGGCCGGCGATGAGGTGCTGATCTTCTGCCCGGAAGGCGCCCCCGACACCTACATGGGGGCGCGGGTGGTGGGGGTGCCGGCCATGCCCCTGCCGCTCTACCCGGAACTGAAGCTGGCCCTGCCGCGGCCGGCGGTGGCGGAGGCCCTGGAGGGCTTCCAGCCCGATCTGGTGCATGTGGTGAATCCCGCGGTGCTGGGCCTGGGCGGGATCTGGCTGGCCAAAACCAAGGGCTATCCCCTGGTGGCCAGTTACCACACCCACCTGCCGAAATACCTGGAGCACTACGGCATGGGGATGCTGGAACCCCTGCTGTGGGAACTGCTCAAGGCCGCCCACAACCAGGCCCGCCTCAACCTCTGCACCTCCAGCGCCATGGTGCAGGAACTGAGCGACAAGGGGATCCAGCACACGGCCCTCTGGCAGCGGGGGGTGGACACCGAACTGTTCCGCCCAAACCTGCGCAGCCAGGCCATGCGCGAACGGCTGCTGGCCGGCCAGAGCGACACCGGCAAGCTGCTGCTCTACATCGGCCGGCTCTCAGCCGAGAAACAGATCGAGCGGATCAAACCGGTGCTGGAGGCCATGCCCGATGCGCGGCTAGCCCTGGTGGGCGACGGCCCCTACCGCAGCCGCCTGGAGGAACTCTTCGCCGGCCTGCCGGTGAACTTCGTGGGCTACCTCGCCGGCGAAGACCTGGCCTCGGCCTATGCCAGTGGCGATGCCTTCGTGTTCCCCTCCAGCACCGAAACCCTCGGGCTGGTGCTGCTGGAGGCGATGGCCGCCGGCTGTCCGGTGGTGGGGGCCAACCGCGGCGGCATCCCCGACATCGTGAGCGACGGCGTGAACGGCTGTCTCTACGAACCGGAGGGCAGCGATGGGGGTGCCGGCAGCCTCACCGCCGCCGTGCAGCGTCTGCTGGGGGATCCGGCCGAGCGCGAGCAACTGCGCCACAACGCCCGCAGCGAAGCCGAGCGCTGGGGCTGGGCCGGGGCCACCGAACAGCTGCGCGGCTTCTATCGCCAGGTGCTCAACGACCTGGCCACCCCACCGCTGCAACTGGTTGCCTAACGACCCTTGAACCAGGTGGTCATCAGGGCCTTCACCATCGGCACGGCCACGGTGCCGCCATAGCCGCCTGAGTTCTCCCCGAAGGCAATGATCACCAGCGTGGGCTTGTCGGCAGGGGCATAGCCACCAAACCAGGCATGGTCTGGCCGGGGCGGATCCTCGGCCGTTCCCGTCTTGCCCGCCACCGGCGGCAGCTTGGGGTCGTTGAGCAGGGTGGCGGTGCCGTTGGTCACCACCTGGCGCAGGCCATCGCGCACCACGGCCAGGGTGGCGGGCTTGAGACCGATCCACTGGCGCGGGGTGGGCCGCTCCACCAGGTGGGGTGTCACCAGCCAGCCGCCATTGGCCACCGCCGCGTACATGCGGGCCATCTGGATCGGCGTTACCTGCAGCGCCCCCTGGCCAATCGAGGAGGTAATCGTGTCCACCGGCGTCCAGGGTTCACCCAGCACCTCCTTCTTCCAGGCCTGGTCACCCAGCAGCCCCGGAGTTTCCTCCCCTTTCAGTTCAATGCCGGTGAGCCGGCCGTAGCCCAGCCGCCGGGACGCATCGAAGAGGTGGTCCGGGCCGATCTTGAGCCCCACCTGGTAGTAGAAGGTGTTGCTGCTCACCGCCAGGGCCATCGGGAAGCCGATGGCGCCATGGGCGCCGTGATCGCCGTAGCAAAGGCCCGCGTAACAGAAGGAATTCATCGTCATCACCTTCGAGCTGGGGCTGTAGAGGCCGGATTCGAGGGCGGCGATGGAGGTGATGATCTTGAAGGTGCTGGCCGGGGGGAAGCCCTGGAACGCCCGGTTCAGCAGCGGCGCCTCGGGCCCGTTCAGCGCCGCCCACTGGGTGCTGGTGGGGCCCGGCGAGAACACATTGGGATTGAAGGTGGGCCGGCTGGCCATCGCCCGGATGGCGCCGGTCTGGGGGTCCATCGCCACGATCGCCCCCTTGCGCACCCCATCCAGGGCCCGCTCGGCCGCCAACTGCAGGGGCAGATCCAGGGTGAGGCGCAGGTCCTTGCCGGCCCGGGCCGGCTTGTCGCCCAGGATCCGCTGCACCTGCCCGGCGGCGTTCACCTCCACCTGCTGGCCGCCCCAGTCGCCGCGCAGGTGGCTCTCGTAGGCCCGCTCCACGCCACTGCGGCCCACCCGGTCGCGAATGCGGTAGCCCTTGGGCTCGAGCTCCTTGTATTCCTCTTCGGTGATGCCGCTGGTGTAGCCGAGCACGTGGGCCGCCAGGCGGTCGTGGGGATAGCTGCGCAGCACATCCACATCCACCTCGGCGCCCTTCAGCGCGCCGCTCTGCTCACGGAAGCGCAGCACCTGCTCCGGAGTGAGCGGGCCCGCCAGCTCAATGCGGAAACCCTCGGCATTGGCGCCGCTGCGGCGCTTCTGATCCAGCTGGACCGCCGGCACCCCCATCACCACCGCCAGCTGGTCGCGCAACGCCGGCCAGGCCGTGTCATCCACCTCGCGGGGCTGGATGTAGAGGTTGTAGGTGAGGCGGCTGGTGGCCAGCACCGCCCCATTGCGATCCAGCAGCCGGCCCCGGATCGGGTTGCGCGGCATCAGGCGGATGCGGTTCTCGTCGGCGCGGGCCCGGTTCTCAGCCCCATGCACCAGCTGGAGCCAGGCCAGGCGCGCCACCATCGCCCCGCTCAACAGCAGCACAAGCGCCAGCAGCCAGACAGGCTGTTGGCCCATGCCGCTGTGGCGGGCCGAGGCGGGTCCGAAGGCCATGGTCAGCTGCCCTGGGAGCCAGGCAGCAGCATCCGTTCGAGGGCTTCGAGCCGCTGGGTGATCCGCACCAGGGCCTCACCCAGCTCCCGCTCATCGCCAGGATTCGTGACGGGTGCGCCAGGGGGCTGGGGCTCGGTGGGCACATCGCGCACCTCCACCTTCATCACGGGGTTGCCGAGGCCCGGGCTGAACCGGTCGAGGTTCTCGCGCACCTGGCTGGCCGTCGGTTCACCCTCCTCCCGGAGCTGGCCGAGGGGATCGGCGCTGCTGCCATCAAAGGCCGCCATCACTTCCCGCGCCCCTCCCTTGCGGGCCCGCTCCACCACGGCCAGGCCCACGGGGAGCACGTCCTGCATCAGGGTGAGCCGCAGGGCATCAAGCGGATCGGCGGCCATGGCGGCTGACGGAGACGTCAGCGTTCAGTTTGCCGTGCGCACCGCGGGGGCCACGATCACCTGGCGGCAGTTCTGCTGGCTGCCCCACCACCAGCCAGCCCCAACGGCCAGCACCAGCAGGGCCGAGAGGGGCACCAGGGCCTGGCGGGTGACATCGAGGGCGAACCATTCGGTCCAGGCCCGCAGGCTGCGCTCCCGGTCGAAACGGCGGCGCTCCCGGTCTTCGTCCTGCTGGCGACGCTTCAGCGACTTGGTGACCCAGCGCTCAAAGGCACGCTTCTTGGTGACCGCCATCTTGCGCTCCACCTCCAGCAATTGGCCGGAGGTGAGCTCGGGGTTGAAGGTGCTGATCAGCTCCAGGCTCTTGAGGAACATCTCCACCGCCCCGTCGTGGATCGTGCGCTGCTCGTCCTCGAGCAGGTCCCAGTCGAGCTCGGGGTAAAAGCGGGCGCGGTTGGCGGCGATCTGGTCTTCCGGGAGCTGGCCGGGCTGCCGCAGCCAGCGGTCGGTGTTGGCGTCGAAGCGGCGCCAGTACAGGAAGGGATTGAGATAGATCGTGCGGCCGCCCAGCACGATGCTGTCCTGCTGGAGACGGCGCTGCAGCTGGGGATCGAGCTCGCCGGTGGGGGCGGAGGACGTCGCTGAGGCGGCGTTCACGGCGCTGGGTCGGGGAGCCGATGGTATCGGCGACAGCCGCCGACGGCCACCGGCCGTGTGCTCACTCCCACTCAATCGTGCCGGGGGGCTTGCTGGTGATGTCGAGCACCACCCGGTTCACACCCTTCACCTCGTTCACGATCCGGTTGGAGATCTTCTCCAGCAGGTCGTAGGGCAGGCGCGACCAGTCGGCGGTCATGCCGTCTTCCGACGACACGCAGCGCAGCACGATCGGGAAGGCGTAGGTGCGCTTGTCCCCCATCACGCCCACGCTGCGCACCGGCAACAGCACGGCGAAGGCCTGCCAGATCTCGTTGTAGAGCCCGGCCTCCTTCACCTCCTCGCGCACGATCAGGTCGGCATCGCGCAGGATGTCGAGCTTGTCGTCGGTGACTTCCCCGAGGATCCGGATCGCCAGCCCCGGGCCGGGGAAGGGATGGCGACCCACGATCTCCTGGGGCAGACCGAGGGAGCGGCCCACCTTGCGCACCTCGTCCTTGAAGAGTTTGCGCAGGGGCTCCACGAGCTTGAACTGCAGATCCTTCGGCAGGCCGCCCACGTTGTGGTGGCTCTTGATCTTCACCGCCACCCGCTCACCGGTCTTGGGGTCGACGTTGGTGCCGGCGCTCTCGATCACATCGGGATAAAGGGTGCCCTGGGCCAGGTAGTCGAAGGGACCGAGGCGCTTGCTCTCCTCTTCAAACACCCGGATGAATTCCGTGCCGATCAGCTTGCGCTTCTCCTCCGGATCGGTCACGCCGGCGAGCTTGTTGATGAAGCGCTCGCGGGCATTGATGTATTCCACATTGATGTGGAAGCGCTTGTCGAAGAACTCCACCAGGAACTCGGGCTCGCCTTTGCGCATGAAGCCCTGGTCGATGAACATGCAGGTGAGCTGATCACCGATCGCCTTGTGCAGCAGGAAGGCGAGGGTGGAGGAATCCACGCCACCGGAGAGGGCCAGCAGCACGCGCTTATCGCCCACCTGCTGGCGCACGTCGTTCACCGCTTCTTCGATGAACGCGGCGGTGGTCCAGTCGGCTTCGCACCCACAGATGTGGTACACGAAGTTGCGGATCATCGCCATGCCGTAGGTGGAATGCACCACCTCGGGGTGGAACTGCACCCCATAGAGACGCCGCTCGTGATCGGCAACCGCCGCTTCGGGAGTGTTGTCGGTATGGGCCAGGCGCACGAAACCGTCGGGGAGGCGCTCCACCGAATCGCCATGGCTCATCCACATCGTGGAGCCGTCCTCCACGTTGGTGAGCAGGTCGATCGGGTCGTCCACGTGGAGCGGCGCCTTGCCGTACTCGGCGCGGCCGGCCGCCACCACCGAGCCGCCCAGCTGCTGCACCATCAGCTGCATGCCGTAGCAAACACCCAGCACGGGAATCCCCAGCTGCCAGATCTCCGGGTCGCACACCGGTGCGCCGGGCTCGTACACCGAGCTGGGGCCACCGCTGAGAATGATCCCCTTGGGAGCCAGGGCCCTGAGATGCTCGGCGCTGGTGGTGTGGCTCATCACCAGGGAGAACACCTCGGTTTCGCGCACGCGCCGCGCGATCAGCTCCGAATACTGGGAACCGAAGTCCAGGATCACGATCGCCGGATGGCGTGACGACTGCGACGCGGCGTCGATGACGGTCATGGCTACCAGGGCATTCGGACCAGCCTATGCGTCGCCCCCGAAGCTGCTGAAAAGCCGCTCCCCGGCGGGCCCCCGGGCGCACACCCGGCGGGCCCGGTCGAACAGCACCGCCCCCACATCGGTGCCGCTGTGGCCGTAGCGGGCGAGGTAGGCCGCGGTGCGCTCTTCCACCGCTGCGGCGATGCGCCGGCGCAGTCGCTGGGCCAGGGGGACATCCAGCACCGCCAGCTCGGTGAGTGCCGCCTCCACGGTGGGAGCGGCATGCAGGGCCGCCAGCGGCGGGCCGTCCAGGCCCTCCAGGGCCGCCAGGGCGGTGAGCACCTCGGCGCGGCCGTCGGCCAGGTGGTGGTGGGTGTGGAAGATCCCGCCCGCCAGCTTGATCAACTTGCCCTGGTAACCGAACAGCAGCAGGCGGCACACCCCGGCTTCGGCGGCGGCCACCAGCAGGGGCCCCATCCAGTTGCCCGCCTTGAGCAGCAGCTCGGGCGGCAGGCCCAGCCGCGGCGCCAGATCCAGGCCGTTCTCGCCGATCACCAGCACCAGATCACCGGCAAAGCCAGGCGCAGCGGTGCGCGCCTTCAGCGCCGCCAGGGCCTGCTCCAGTTGCTCCGGAGCAGCGCTGCGCTGCACCTCGGCCTGGGTGCCGATCAGGGCGAGGCCATCCACCACCCCGAAGGCGGCATTGCTGGTGCGCTCGGCGAGCCGTGCACCCTCTGGAATCACCACGGTGAGCTGGAGCCGGCGCCCCGCCGGCAGCAGGGGGCGCAGATTCACCTCCAACAGCTGCCGGGCATAGGCCGAGAGGCAGGGCTCCCCGGAGGCCTCGATCACACCCACCCCCTCACCGGCCTCCAGCACCAGGGCAGCCCCTGGGCCGTCCAGCCACCGCACCTGGACCCATACGGCCAGATCCCGGGTGAGATCGAGCACCCCGGGGCCCGGGTCGCAGCGGGCCGTGCCCAGGGCACTGCCGTCCGGCAGCAGGGCGGCCGCCTCCACCACCACCGGAACGGGCGCGGCATCGGTGGGCGCAGCGGAACCGGCATCCAGCCGCAGGGACACCTGGGGGCGGAAGGCTTCCCCCAACAGGCGCTCCAGGGCGATCCGGGCCGCCGCGACCACCCACACCGGCAGGGTGTAGCCCCGGTTGGTGGTGGGCACTGGGGGCGGTCAGAACACTGTTTTTTATCGTGGTTGATTGCGCGCCGCGCGCCGCCCGCCTCTCCTTAACCCATGCAGGACAAGCTCACCCTGATGATCCCCGGCCCCACCCCGGTGCCGGAAACCGTCCTGCAGGCGATGGGTCGCCACCCGATCGGGCACCGCAGCGCGGACTTCCAGAAGATCGTTAAGCGCACCACTGAGCAGCTCAAGTGGCTGCATCAAACGAGCAACGACGTGCTCGTGATCACCGGCAGCGGCACCGCCGCCATGGAGGCCGGAATCATCAACGTGCTGAGCAAGGGCGACACGGTGCTCTGCGGCGACAACGGCAAGTTCGGCGAGCGCTGGGTGAAGGTGGCGAAGGCCTACGGCCTCGACGTGCAGGTGATCAAGGCCGAGTGGGGCCAGCCCCTCGACCCCGAGGCGTTCCGTGCCGCCCTGGAGGCCGATACGGCCAAGGCGATCAAGGCCGTGATCCTCACCCACTCGGAAACCTCCACCGGGGTGATCAACGACCTGGAAACGATCGCGAAGCACGTGAAGGCCCACGGCACGGCCCTCACCATTGCCGACTGCGTGACCAGCCTCGGGGCCTGCAGCGTGCCGATGGATGCCTGGGGCATCGACGTGATCGGCTCCGGCTCCCAGAAGGGCTACATGATGCCGCCGGGCCTGGCGTTCGTGGCCATGAGCGAGAAGGCCTGGGCCGCCTATGGGCAATCCGACCTGCCGAAGTTCTATCTGGATCTGGGCAAGTACCGCAAATCCGCCCAGGCCGACAGCAACCCCTTCACCCCCGCCATCAACCTCTACTTCGCCCTCGAGGCGGCCCTGGAGATGATGCAGGCCGAGGGCCTCGAGGCGATCTTTGCCCGCCATGCCCGCCACCGTGCCGCCGCCCAGGCCGGCATGAAGGCGATTGGCATGCCCCTCTATGCGGCTGAGGGCTGCGGCAGCCCGGCCATCACCGCGGTAGCTCCGGAGGGCATCGACGCCGAGACCCTGCGCAAAAAGGTGAAGGAGCGCTTCGACATCCTGCTGGCCGGCGGCCAGGACCACCTCAAGGGCAAGGTGTTCCGCATCGGCCACCTCGGCTTCGTGTGCGATCGCGACGTGCTCACCGCCGTGGCCGCCATCGAAGCCACGCTGCAGGAGCTCGGGCTGCACAAGGGCACCCCCGGCGCGGGCGTGGCCGCCACCGCCGCGGCTCTGGCTGGCTGAGGCCAGCCAGGCAAAGGGACCTGCTTCGGCAAGCAGGTCCCACAAACTTGCTAAACTTTTACCTACACCTTGCGGGTGTAATTCAGTGGTAGAATGTCAGCTTCCCAAGCTGAACGTCGCCGGTTCGAGTCCGGTCACCCGCTT
>JBBASQ010000060.1:0-8697 GCA_040399185.1 Prochlorococcaceae cyanobacterium | reverse complement strand
CCTGCACGGTGCCGCCGTTGTAGTCGCCGCGGCGCTCCTTGTTGATCACCGCCTGATAGATCGAGCCGGTGGTCACGCTGTTGAGCCGTGACATCGCCGTGTCGGTGAAGCGCTCGTAGTGGCCGAGGTCGAGGTCGGTCTCAGCGCCGTCCTCCGTGACGAAGACCTCGCCGTGCTGGTACGGGCTCATCGTGCCCGGATCCACGTTCAGGTAAGGATCGAGCTTGAGGATCGACACGCTGTACCCCCGGCTCTTGAGCAGCCGGCCCAGGCTCGCGGCCACGATGCCCTTGCCGATGCTCGACACCACACCGCCGGTGACAAAGACGAATTTGCTCATGGCGGCTCGGGCGACCCTTCAAGTTACCAATCGCCTCCCAGAGCCCCTGACGCGGTGAGGGCGATGCTGTCGGCACGGCCCGCTGGCGCGAGGCCGGCCTCTGGCTTCGCCCTCACCCGCTTCCCAGAGCTGCCGGTTCGCTGGCTCGTTTGGCAGCCTCCCGCTCGCTCACGCTGCCCCCTGGCTGTCTTCGGGCTGGGTTGGCTCCTGGAGCCCCTCCCACCCCCAGCCCCCTGGTTGAGCCGTCCTGGTGCCACTTGGCCGCGTCGCGCCCGCGGCGGCCGGGCGGCACCAGGACAGCTCAACCCTCTAGGAGGCTCCTCAGCATCCACGCCGTCTTCTCGTGGATCTGCAGCCGCTGGGTGAGCAGGTCGGCGGTGGGCTGGTCGTTGGCTTCGTCGGCCAGGTTGAACACCGAGCGAATCGTGCGGGCGACGGCCTCATGGCCCTCCACCAGCTCGCGCACCATCTCCAGCGCGGCGGGGTTGCCCTGGGTTTCGGGGATGGTGCTCAGGCTTCCGATCGCGCTGCCGCCGTAGGGGGCTGGAAAGCCAAGGGCGCGGATGCGCTCGGCGATTTCATCGAGGGCGTTCCAGAGCTCGGTGTACTGCTCCATGAACATCAGATGGAGGGTGTTGAACATCGGCCCGGTCACGTTCCAGTGGAAGCCGTGGGTCTTGGCGTAGAGCACGGTGCTGTCGGCCAGTACGCGGCCCAGGCCCTGGGCGATCTGCTCGCGCTGGGCGGCGGGAATGCCGATGTCGATCGGGGGGGCAGTGACGGCCATGGCGCCTTATCCGTAGTGACTCCGTTTTAACTCCGGGTGCCATGCGGCGTGCTCCAGAGCTTTGGATTTCTCAAGATCTCCCCGGGATGGGGTTTCAGCGATCGAGGCTGCCGAGGTAGTCGTGCACCTTGCCCCGGTTGCAGGGCTGGCGCAGCTTTCCGAGGGCCCGGGCCTCCAGTTGCCGCACCCGCTCCCGTGAGATGTGCATGCCCTCGCCGATTTCGCTGAGGGTGCGGGGCTGGTCATCGTTGAGGCCGTAGCGCTGCCGGATCACCTCGGCCTCCCGGTCGCTCAGCCGTTGCAGCAGGCGTTCCAGGTCGGCATGGAGGGCCTCGCGCTCCAGCCCCTGCTCCAGGTTGCTCCTTGGGTCTTCCAGCAGGGCCCCGAGTTCGGTGTCCTGCTCACGCCCCACCCGCCGTTCCAGGGACATGGGCTGCCGCAGCGCACCCAGGGCCGTGCGGATCCAGTCGAGCTCCAGGTCCAGCGCCTGGCTCACCTCCACCAGCGTGGGCATCCGCCCGAGTTGGGCGGCCATCTGCTGCTGGGTGCGGCGGATCCGGTTCACCTTTTCCATCACGTGCACCGGCAGCCGGATTGTGCGGCTCTGGGTGGAGATCGCCCGGGTGATGCCCTGCCGGATCCACCAGAAGGCGTAGGTGCTGAACCGGAAGCCACGGGTGGGATCGAAGCGGTCGACGGCCCGCTCCAGCCCGAGCGTGCCCTCTTGCACCAGATCCAGCAGCTCAATACCGCGGCGCTGATACTTCTTGGCCACCGCCACCACCAGCCGCAGGTTGGCCTGGAGCATCCGCGATCGGGCGCGTCGGCCCCGATGCAGCGCCAACCGGAGTTCCTGCTCACTCACCTGGCAGCGCGCCGCCCAGCCCGGCCACTGACCATCGCCCCGCTGGGTTTCCAGCGCCACGCAACGCTGCACGTCGCGGGCCAGCAGGAGTTCCTCCTCGGCTGCCAGCAAAGGCACGCGGCCGATCTCCTGCAGGTACTGATGCACCAGATCGGTGCTGGGGGATCTGGGCACGGGGAGTCCCGCTGGGGACGCCCTCCACCCTTGTCTGCGGGCAGCAGGGGGGCCGGGTTTGCCTGGCTTTGCTTCAGCTTTGGGCCCGCCCCGGGGTGGGGGGTCAGCCCTCCTCGTCGTCCACCCAGGTGCTGGCCACGTGCAGCTCGTCGAGCTGCTTGGCGGCCACCCCGGCGGGGGCCTGGGTCATCAGGCAGCGGGCCTGTTGGGTTTTGGGGAAGGCGATGGTGTCGCGGATTGATTCCTCGCCCGCCAGCAGCATCACCATGCGATCGATGCCGAAGGCCAGGCCGCCGTGGGGCGGGGCGCCCATGTCGAGCGCTTCCATCAGAAAGCCGAACTGTTGGTTGGCCTCCTCCAGCGGTAGGCCGATGGTCTGCAGCACCTGGCGCTGCAGGGCCGAGTCGTGGATGCGCAGTGAGCCGCCGCCCAGCTCCAGACCGTTGAGCACCAGGTCGTAGGCCTGGGCGCGGGCGGTGGGCAGGGTGTCGGCCCAGGCGGTGGGATCGCTGCCCAGATCTGCGGTGTTGGGGGCGCAGAAGGGGTGGTGCAGCGCCTCGAGGCGGTTCTCGTCGGCGTTGAACTCGAACATCGGGAAATCCACCACCCAGAGGAAGTTCCAGCTGTCGTTCTCGCTGTCGGGTTGCACCATGCCCAGCTCGCGGGCCAGGTACTGGCGCACGCGATCAAGGGCCTTGTTCACCGTGGCGGTGTCGCCGGCACCGAACAGGATCAGGGTGCCGGGCTGGGCGCCGGTGCGCGCCAGCAGCTCCGCCTTCTTCTCCTCGGAGAGGTTGTCCTTGATGGCGCCGATCGTGTCGATCTCGCCGCCCTCGCGCACGCGGATGAAGGCCAGGCCACCGGCACCAGCCTTCTGGGCTTCGCTGAACACATCCCCGCCGGGCTTGATGCGCACATTGCTCACCGCATCGTTGCCACCGGGCACGGCGATGCACTTCACCGAGCCGCCGCTGGCCACCGCGCCGCTGAACACCTTGAAGCCCATGTCGGCCACCAGGTCGCTCACGTTCACCAGCTCCATGCCGTAGCGGGTGTCGGGGCGGTCGGTGCCGTAGCGCTCCATGGCGTCGTGCCAGGTGAGGCGCGGGAAGGGGCGCGGCAGCTCCACGCCCTTCACGGTTTTCCAGATGGTGGCGATCAGGGCCTCGTTGAGCTCCAGGATCTGCTCCTGATCCATAAAGCTCATCTCGATGTCCAGCTGGGTGAATTCCGGCTGGCGATCGGCGCGCAGGTCTTCGTCGCGGAAGCAGCGGGCCACCTGGTAGTAGCGCTCGATGCCGCCCACCATCAGCAGCTGCTTGAACAGCTGGGGCGACTGGGGCAGGGCGAACCACTCACCGCCGCACACGCGGCTGGGCACCAGATAGTCGCGGGCGCCTTCGGGGGTGGAGCGGGTGAGCACCGGGGTTTCCACCTCGATGAAGCCCTGGTCTTCCAGGAAGCGGCGGGCGGCCTGGATCGTCTGGGCCCGCAGCCGCAGGTTGCCGTTCATGCGCTCGCGGCGCAGATCCAGATAGCGGTGGCGCAGCCGCAGCTCCTCGCGGGTGTTCTCCTCGTCGTGCACCGACACGGGGAACGGCAGGTTGCCCTTCACGCTGTTCAGCACCGTGATGGCGCCGGCCAGCACTTCCACCCCGCCGGTGGCCAGCCTGTCGTTGATCGATTCGGCGGGGCGTTCGCGCACCTTGCCCGCCACCTGGATCACGGTTTCGTTGCGCAGGTGTTCCGCCACACCGAACGCCTCGGCGCCCAGGTCGGGATCCACAGTGATCTGCACGGTGCCACTGCGGTCGCGCAGGTCAATGAAGATCACGCCGCCATGGTCGCGGCGCCGGTCTACCCAGCCGCACAGCTGCACCGCCTGGCCGGCGGCTTCAGCGCGCAGATCGCCGCACCCGTGGCTGCGCATGGGAAAACCCGAAACGAATCGGCGATTTTCCCACGGCGTTCCAGCCGGGATCTCTCAGCGCCGGTAAAAGGGCCGCTTCACCACCAGCGCCGGTTCCGCCTTGCCGCGGATCTGCACGGCCAGCTCGGTGCCCAGCTTCGCCAGCGCCGCAGGCACGTAGGCCAGGGCGATCGGCTCCTCGAGCGTGGGCGACCAGGTGCCGCTGGTGATCTCCCCCACCGTCGCCCCGTTGTGCACCACCGGATAGCCGTGGCGCGCGATGGCGCGTCCCTGCAGCTTCAGCCCCACCAGCCGCCGGCCCACGCCCTCGGCGCTCTGGTGCTCCAGCACCTCGCGGCCGATGAAGGGCTTGGGCATTTCCAGGTGCACCAGCCAGCCCAGCCCCGCTTCCAGGGGCGTGGTGGCCTCATCCATCTCGTTGCCATAGAGGTGCATGGCCGCCTCCAGGCGCAGGGTGTCGCGCGCGCCGAGGCCGCAGGGCGCCACGCCCTCCGCCAGCAGCTGCTTCCAGAGGGCCACCCCGGCCTCGGCCTCCAGCAGCAGCTCGAAGCCGTCTTCCCCCGTGTAGCCGGTGCGGCCCACGAACACCGGCGCGCCATTCACTGTGAGCTCCCGGTGCCCGAAGCGCGGCAGCCCCGCCAGGCTCTCGCCGCAGAGTGCTTCCAGCCGCGCAGCAGCCTCCGGACCCTGCAGGGCCAGCAGCACCCCGCTGCCCTTGCGGTCGCTCACCGCGATGCCCTGGGGTTCGAGCTGGCTGCGGATCCAGGCGGTGTCGGCTTCGGCGCAGGCGGCGTTGATCACCAGCAGCAGTTCATGGGTGCTGGTGTCGCCGGGGCCGGCCCGCCAGCCCCGGTCGTACACGATCAGGTCGTCGCGGATGCCGCCGCGCTCATTGAGCAGCACCGTGTAGCAGGCCTCCCCGGGGCCGATGCGGAACAGATCGGTGGGCACCAGGGCTTGCAGGGCATCCTTGGCGCCGTCACCCCGCAGGGTGAGCACCCCCATGTGGGAGATGTCGAACACGCCGCAGCGCTCCCGCACCGCCCGGTGTTCGGCCACCAGGCCCTCGAACTGCACGGCCATGTCCCAGCCGGCGAAGGGCACCATCCGGCCGCCCGCTGCTACGGCTTCCGGGTGGAGGGGTGTGCGCTGCAGTGGCGATCCAGAGGAGACGTCGGCCATGGAAGGGCTGGGTGTGGCCCGAGGTGGGCGGATCCTATGGAGCCCAATCGGGAAACACCCTGAAGGATTCGGGTTTCCTCCGCGACAGCTCCGAGTTCCCTCCTTAAGGTTCGGCTCTTCCACGCCTGCCGGAATTGGGTCATCGCCCCAGCTGCCGCAGCTGCCGCCACTGCACCCCGCCCAGTGGGGAGCAGCTGGGTTTCTGCCATCTGCGCCAGCTGGCGATCCACGGCGAGCTGGCCTCCGAGCTCTGGTGCCATCACTGGACGCCCCGCCCGCCGCGCCTGCCCTCGCTGGAGTCTTCCGCGTCGCTCTCTCCAGCGGCTGGTGGCACCAACCATCAGCTCAGCCTCGAACCCGCCATGCGCTGAGCCCCTGGCCGCTCAAATCGAAAGCAAATCCAAAGTTTTGCCCTCGGCTTTCGCTTTTGTGTCACCTGATGCCTTCGCCACGCAGGTAGACGGCGCTTGAATGGTGAATTGATCTACACCGCAGGAGGTGCCGGGATTGGTCATTGCTGTTCCTGCCCCCACCACATCCGCTGGCCACACGGTTGCCAGTCCAGTCGAGCTGATGTCGGCTCAGATCGATTGCGAGGTGCTCACCTTGCCGACCGGCAGCAAGGTGTTTACCCGGGGAAGTACGGCGGACTCGATCTACGCCGTTCGCCGCGGCATCGTGGAGCTGGTGGGCGAGGCCGGTGAGCGGCTCTGCTACCGGCCTGGTGAGCTGTTCAGCTACCAGGACATCGTGTGGCGGGAAGGGGTGTATCGCACCGAGGCGGTGGCCCGTACGCCGGTGGAGATCCTGCGGCTCGATCGCCTGCGCTTCCTCAACCTGCTGCACAACCACCCCACCCTGGCGATCCTGCTGATTGGTCAACAGCACGACCGCCTGCGGGAGCAGCGCACCAGCGGCACTTGCTGCTACTGAGCTCGGCCCAGTAGCAGCACCAGGCTGCGCACCACCTTCGCGGCCAGCACGTTGCTGACGCCGGTGGGGTCGAGCTGGGGGGAGAGCTCCACCACGTCGGCTCCCACCAGATGGTGGTGGCGCAGCTCCTCCACGAGGGTGGCGAAGTGGCTCCACAGGAAGCCACCAGGTTCGGGGGTGCCGGTGCCGGGCATCACGGCCGGATCGAACCAGTCGAGATCCACGGTGAGATAGAGCGGCCTGCCGCGCAGGGGCTGCAGGGCCTCCGCCATCTGTTCAATGGCCACCAGGCGCTGCTCCTGGCGCAGCTCCGCAAACTCCGCGCGGGTGCCGCTGCGGATGGCGATCTGCAGCAGCCGGCCGCTGGGCAGCACCTCCAGGCAGCGGCGCATCGCGCAGGCGTGGCTGTGGTGGGCCCCCAGCCATTCGTGGCGCAGATCGGCGTGGGCATCGAGCTGCACCAGGGCCAGCTCGGGGTGACGTTCCGCCACCGCCGCCACGGCGCCCGAGCTGATCGAGTGCTCGCCGCCCAGCATCAGCGGCTTGAGACCCAGGGCCAGCACCGCTTCGGTGGCCTGCTTCACCGCCTTCACCACCGGCTCGGGGTTGCCGAAGGGGATGTCCACCGCGCCGAGATCGGCGAAGGGCACCTCCTCCAGGTCGGCATCGAGCTGGGGGCAATAGGTTTCCAGGCCGCTGCTCACCTCCCGGATCGCGGCGGGCCCGAAGCGGGTGCCCGGGCGGAAGGAGGTGGTGCCGTCGTAGGGCACGCCGAACAACCCCACCGTGCAGCCGGCTGGATCACGGCGGCTGCCCATGTAGATCGCGCCGTCGGTGTCGAAGATCGTGCTCATGGGTTCAGGGCCCGCTCCACGAAGGCCGGGATCGCGTCGAAGGCCCCACGCTGCCAGCGCGGGCTCCAGATCTCACAGCCGGCCGCCACGGCCGCGGCGCGCTCGGCCTGGGGCTCCCGGTAGCGGGGGCCGTCCACCGCCGCGAACGTCCAGCTCCACCAGCCGCTCGGATACATCGGCACCCAGCCATACATGGGGTCGGCATGGCCGAACACCTCACGGATGATCCGCACCGTGTCGATGTGCACCTGGCGGAAGGCTTCCGGCGATTCGCTCTGGGTGGCGAACACTCCGCCCGGCCGCAGGATGCGGCGGCACTGTTCGAAGAACGCCCGGTTGAACAGCCCTTCCGCGGGGCCGGCGGGATCGGAGCCATCCACGATCACCACGTCGTAGCTGGCATCGGCCGCCTTCCGGGCCCAGGCGATGCCGTCACCCACGGTGAGGTGGAAGCGGGGATCGCTCCAGCAGCCCCCGCCGATCGAGGGCAGGTGCTCCTGGCTCCACTCCACCACCAGCCCATCGATCTCCACCATGTCGAGGTGTTGCACGCCGGGGTGGCGCAGGCACTCGCGGGCGGTGCCGCCATCGCCACCGCCGATCACCAGCACCCGCTCCACGGAGGCGGCGCTGCAGAGGGCCGGGTGCACGATCGATTCGTGGTAGTGCCGCTCCTGGCGTTCAGCCGTCATCCAGCAGCCGTCGAGCAGCAGGCCCTTGCCGTAGCGCTCGCTCTCGATGATCGTCACCTTCTGGAAGGGTGAGTTCTGCTCGGCGATCACCTGGCCGGCCAGGCCGTAGCGCACCCCATCGAAGATCTCGTCCACCCAGCCGGGGGTGGGGTCGGGTGTGGCGTAGTCGGTCATGGGCAGCGTGCGCGGGGCCAGGGGCCTTTCCTCCAGCTAAGCCTCCGGGCCGCAGGGTGCCATTGCCAAGCTGCGGCGACACACTGGACACTGGATCGAGGTTGGCATGGGGTGGTATGGCTGTTGCGCGGCGGGAGTTGCTCAGGGCGGCTCTGGGGGTTGGGGCCGGCCTCACGGCCTGGGGAGCTCTGCCATCGATTGCCCGCACCGATCCGGCGGCTGAGAGCCTCCAGGCCTGCCAGCCAGGCGGTGATCCCCTGGAGCATTTGCTCGATGGCAACCGTCGTTTCGCCCGCACCTGGCAGGCGGCAGCGCGCACGGCCGATCAGGCCACCCGGCGGCGGCTGTATGGGGAGCTCATCCAGAACGATTGTTTCCTGGACCCCAAGGCCATGGCTGCAGGTCAGAAGCCTTGGTCGGCCCTGCTCACCTGCGCCGATTCCCGCGTCACGCCCGAGTTGGTGTTTGGCGTGACGCCCGGCGAGATGTTCGAGGTGCGCAGCGCCGGCAACACCGCGTTCAACGCTGGCATCGCTTCCCTGGAGTACGCCGTGGCGGAACTGCAGGTGCCCTTGATTGTGGTGATGGGTCACAGCGGCTGCGGTGCGGTGAAGGCAGCCCAATCCAGCGAGCCGCTCACGCCGCTGCTGGAGGAGCTGGTGCAGCCGATCCGTGCCGTGCTGCAGTCCGGCGACTCCCTCAGCCAGGCGATTCGCGCCAATGCCGTGGCTGCGGCCCGGGCCCTGCCCGTGCGCAGCGCCGTGAT
>JBBASQ010000059.1:0-8914 GCA_040399185.1 Prochlorococcaceae cyanobacterium | reverse complement strand
GCCCGCCATGCCGGCTTCCTCAACAAGTCGATGAGCGACTTCGGCCTGCAGCTCGACCTCGGCTTCCTCACCGCCAACAAGGCCTACACCTTCTTCAAGCCGAAATTCATCTTCTACGCCACCTACCTGAGCGAGAAGATCGGCTACTGGCGCTACATCGCCATCTACCGCCACCTCGAGAAGAATCCCGAGAGCAAGATCTTCCCGATCTTCAACTTCTTCGAAAACTGGTGCCAGGACGAGAACCGCCACGGCGACTTCTTCGATGCCCTGATGAAGGCCCAGCCCGACACCGTGCGCGGCTTCCGGGCCCGTCTCTGGTGCCGCTTCTTCCTGCTCGCCGTGTTCGCCACCATGTATGTGCGCGACGTGGCCCGCAAGGAGTTCTATGAGGCCCTCGGTCTCGATGCGCGCACGTACGACAAGTACGTGATCGACAAGACCAACGAAACCTCCGCCCGGGTCTTCCCGGTGGTGCTCGACGTCAAGAACCCCAAGTTCTGGGACCGTCTTGAGAAGCTGGTAGAGAACAACGCCGCCCTCACCGAAGCCGATGAGAGCAACGCCCCTGCTCCGCTGAAGGCGCTGCGCAAGCTCCCCTACTGGGTGGCGAACGCCGCCGAGATGGCCCAGCTGTTCCTGATGAAGCCCATCCGCAGCGAAGACCTCCAGCCGGCCGTTCGCTGATCCTGCCCCGAAGCGTCTACGCGTCGGCTTTCCCCCCCGGGCCCCGGCCACCACGGCCGGGGCCTTCTTGCTAGGAACCTCTCCATTACTTCACCGTCGCCTGTGGTCGTCTCCGCCAGCCCCGGCAGCGCCGGCACACTCCCCCGCCTGGACTGCTTCGACGACGGCTGGCGCAGCCGGCTGGAACCCCTGCTGAACCTGGGCCGGGCCGCCGGTGCCGACCTGGTGGAAGTGTTCCTCGAGCGCACCGATCACATCGGGGTGCTGGCTGAACAGGACACCATCACCAGCGTGAGCCCCGCCTTCGGTGCCGGCGCCGGCATTCGGGTGTTTCGCGGCGAGCGGGACGGCTTTGTCAGCACCAACGACCTCTCCGAGGCCGGCCTCAGCCGCGCCCTGGAGCAGGCCCTGGGGATGTTGGGTCTGCAGGCCAGCGCCCATGGGCGCAGCGGCTTCGACGGCCTGCCCGGCCTGCGCGATTTCGGCGCCACCAAGGCCGACTGGCTGGCCCGCTGCCCGGAACTCCAGGAAGCCACCGACCGGCTGCTGCAGGGCACGGGGCTACTGGAGCGCCACGGCCAGCACCTGCAGGTGCGCCGCGGCAGCTACGCCCGCGACTGGCAGGAAGTTCTGGTGGCCGCCAGCGATGGCACCTTCGGCCGCGACATTCGCCTGCACCAGTCGGTGGGCCTGAACGTGCTGGCCGCCGATGGGGAGCACCGCTCCAGCGTGGGCCGGCGCTACGGCACCTCCGGCCGCCCCGACGACCTGCGCCAGTGGAATGCGGAGCAATCCGCCCGCGAGGTGTGCGAAAGCGCCGGCACCATGCTCTACGCGGAATACGTGGAAGCCGGCCAGATGCCAGTGGTGATGGCCAACCGCTTTGGCGGGGTGATCTTCCACGAGGCCTGCGGCCACCTGCTCGAAACCACCCAGGTGGAGCGCGGCACCACCCCCTTCGCCGAGAAGGTGGGCGAGCCCATCGCCCATGAGGCCGTTACCGCCATCGACGAGGGCCTCACCGACGGCGCCTTCGGCTCGCTCTGCATGGACGACGAGGGCATGGAGGCCCAGCGCACCGTGCTGATCGAAAACGGCGTGCTCCAGCGCTTCATCAGCGACCGGGCCGGCGAGCTGCGCACCGGCCACAGCCGCACCGGCAGCGGCCGCCGCCAGAGCCACACCTTTGCGGCCGCCAGCCGCATGCGGAACACCTACATCGCCGCCGGGCCCCACACACCCGAGGAGTTGATCGCCTCCGTGGACAAGGGCCTCTACTGCAAGGCGATGGGCGGCGGCTCGGTGGGGCCCACCGGCCAGTTCAACTTCGCCGTGGAGGAGGGCTACCTGATCGAGAACGGCCAGCTCACCAAGCCCGTGAAGGGCGCCACCTTGATCGGGGAAGCGAAGGAGGTGATGCCCCGCATCTCGATGTGCGCCAACGACCTGGAGCTGGCGGCAGGCTTCTGCGGCTCGGTGAGCGGCAGCATCTTCGTGACCGTGGGCCAGCCCCACGTGAAGGTGGACTCGATCACCGTGGGGGGCCGCTGATTCATGACCAACACCACCGTGAACGCGGGCCTCAACGCCACCCAACTGCGCAGCACCCTGGAGCGGCTCGCCTCGGCCCAGGGCATCCAGCAGTGGGATCTGGGCGCGGCCTGCAGCACCGACACCTCCGTGCAGGTGGACCGGGGCGAGGCCAAGCAGATGAAGGGCGCCCAGCGCAGCTCCATCACCGTTCGGGTGTGGAACTCAGGTGGCCTGGTGGGCATCACCAGCACCTCCGATCTCTCCGAGGCGGGCCTGGAGCGGGCCCTGGCCGGAGCCCATGCCGCCAGCGCCTTCGGCAACGCCGATGACACGCCCCAGTTCTCCCCGCTGTCCACCGCGCCGGTGGCCGAGCTCGATCAGCCGTTGCATGAGCCCCGCGGCATCCTGCAGCTGCTCGACACGCTGAAGGGCGCCGAAGCCGAACTGCTCGGGCGCCACAGCGCCATCGGCACCGTGCCCTACAACGGCCTGGCGGAGCGCAGCAGCGAGCGCATCTATCTCAACAGCGCCGGCGCCTGCCGGCAGCAGCAGCTCACCACCGCCAGCGTGTATCTCTACGCGCGGGCCGAGGAAACCGGCCGCAAACCCCGCAGCGCCGGGGCCGTGCGCCTGGCCTACGGCGCCGCAGGCCTCGACATCCCCGGCTGCATCGATGAGGCGGCCGAGCGCACGATCAGCCACCTCGACTACGCCCCGATCGACACGGGGCGCTACACCTGCGTGTTCAGCCCCGAGGCATTCCTCGATCTGATCGGCGCCTTCAGCAGCCTGTTCAACGCCCGCGCCGTGCTCGACGGCGTGAGCCTGAGCAACAGGGAATCGCTGGGCGAGCAGCTGGCGGTGCCGTTCCTCTCGATCCACGACAACGGCCTGCACCCCGGCAACATCGGCGCCTCGGCCTTCGACGGTGAAGGCACCCCCACCCGGCGCCTGGCCCTGGTGGAAGGGGGGATGCTGCGCCACTTCCTGCATTCGGAAGCCACCGCCCGCGCCTTCGGCGTGGAGCCCACGGGCCATGCCGGCCTGGGCGCCAAGGTGTCCGTCGGCCCCGACTGGTTCGAGATCGGACCAGCGGCCGGCAGCGACGGCGGCCAGCAAGGCCTCGATCGCTTCAAGGCCGGTGCGCCAATTGTGTGGATCGATTCGCTCTCGGCCCTCCATGCCGGCGTGAAGGCCAGCCAGGGCAGCTTCTCCCTGCCGTTCGACGGCTGGCTGGTGAAGGACGGCGAAGCCCGCTCGATCGAGGCGGCCACCGTGGCCGGCGACATCCGCAGCGTGCTCAACGCGATCGTGGGCTTCGAAGGCGAGGCCAAAGTCACCCCCGATGGCCTCTGCCCAATGGTGTGGGTGGAAGGTCTGTCCATCACCGGCGAGGCCTGAGCCCAAGCAGGCAGCCGCCATGAAGATCCTGTTCTGGGGCACCCCGGCCTATGCGGTGCCGAGCCTCGATGCGCTGGTGGCAGCCGGCCATCAGCTGGTGGGGGTGGTGAGCCAGCCCGATCGCCGCCGCGGCCGGGGCAAAGCCCTGGTGCCGAGTCCGGTGAAGGCGCGGGCCCTTGAGCTGGGGCTTCCGGTGTTCACGCCGGAGCGGATCCGCCGTGAACCGGAGGTGCAGGAGCAGCTGGCCGCGCTGGGCGCCGATGCCTACGTGGTGGTGGCCTTCGGCCAGATCCTGCCGCCGGAGGTGCTGGCCCAGCCGCCCCTGGGCTGCTGGAACGGCCACGGCTCCCTGCTGCCCCGGTGGCGCGGGGCCGGGCCGATCCAGTGGAGCCTGCTGGAGGGCGACGCCGAAACCGGCGTAGGAATCATGGCGATGGAAGAAGGGCTCGACACCGGCCCTGTGCTGCTGGAGCGGGCTCTGGCCATCGGCCTGCTGGAGAACGCCCAGCACCTGGGCACGCGCCTGTCCGGGCTCACCGCCGAGCTGCTGGTGGAGGCCATGCCCCTGATCGAGGCGGCGGGGCCGGGGCCCGAGGCGGAGCGCCTGGCGCGGCTGAACGTGCGGCCCCAAACCGACCAGGGCCTTACCTACGCGCGGATGCTGGCCAAGGAGGATTTCACGGTCGACTGGAGCCAGTCGGCTCTCACCATCCACCGCCGGGTGATGGGGCTGTATCCGGGAACACACACACAGTGGCAGGGGCAGCGGCTCAAGTTGCTGGCCACCGAACCGCTGGTCAAGCGGCTGGCGGATCAGCTCAGCGGCGAAGGGGCGTCCCTGGCCCAGCGCTGGGGCATCGAGGCGGGTGCCACCCCACCGGGCTCACCCGGGGAGGTGCTGGCGATCGAGGCCGATACCGGCCTTGTGGTCGCCACCGGCGGCTGTCCGGTGCTCCTGAGCGAAGGCCAGCTGGAGGGCAAGCGGCCCGCAGCTGGAGGGCAGCTGATCCAGCAGCTGGGGGCCACGCCCGGCCAGCGCCTCGGCTGACGGCCCATTCGCCGCCCTGAGCGCAACACTTCGAGACGATCCTGATGACGTTGCATGTTGTGTGCGCGTCAACACAAGACGGGCACCCACCGGCGGCGCTACAGAGGGAAAGCACCGCCCTTGGAGCAGCCATGAGCGAGCACCTCACGGTTGTGACGGAAACCCTCAGCGGATGCCGCATCCTGCGCGACATGCGCGGCAGCTATGTGGTGAGTCACCGCCATCACGGTGAAGAACGGCATGGGATTGCCACCCTGGCGGCCGCCTACGCGGCCTGCCAGGTGCTGGATCCGTGCTTCAACCGGGCTGACGGCGATGCAGGGCGTGGAGCCCCTCCAGCTGGTTGTGGACCGACCTGAGCTGGTCGCGGATGTGGGCGCTGTTCTCGATGCGTTCCAGATCGAGCAGCATCTTCTCGATCTGCGTCTTGCAGTCGATCAGCACGCGGCACTCGGGGGATCCGGGCTCGTAGGGCATGGGTGCAGGAGACGGAGGGAACTCTGTCGCCAGCCCATCGCAGCGCAAGCGGCGGGCTGCCTGTGTAGCAACGGGCACCACTGGCAGTGCCCAACGGACGGCGCCTGGCCGTTCAGCGGCGGGTGGCCGCAGCGCGGCGACCCGGATTTGCGCCGGTCGAGCGGCCCCGGGCAGGGGCGCCGCCGCGGCCGCCACCGCCTCCACCACCCCCACGGGAGCCACCGCGGCCCCGGCCGCCACTGAGATCAAGCGGTGGGGCAGAGAGCACGGTGGGTTCGTAACCCGGCACCTCCTCCCGAGGCAGGCGGCTGCCGATCAGCTTTTCGATCGCCGCCAACAGCTCCACCTCCTCAGCCGCCACCAGGGAGATGGCCTGGCCGGGATGGCCGGCCCGGCCGGTGCGCCCGATCCGGTGCACGTAGTCCTCGGCCTGGTTGGGCAGATCCAGGTTGACCACGTGGGGCAACTGGTGAATGTCGATGCCCCGGGCCGCGATATCGGTGGCCACCAGCACGCGCACCTCCCCGGTCTTGAAGCCGGCCAGGGCGCGGGTGCGCGCTCCCTGGCTCTTGTTGCCGTGGATCGCCGCGGCCAGGATCCCCGATTGGGTGAGCTTCTCGGCCATGCGGTTTGCACCGTGCTTGGTGCGGGAGAACACCAGCACCTGCTGCCAGTTGTTGCTGGCGATCAAGTGGCAGAGCAGCTCCGGCTTGCGGGCCATGTCGCAGGGATGGAGCCGGTGCTCCACCGTGGTGGCGGTGCGGTTCTCCGGGGTGGCCTGGAGGTGCACCGGGTTGGTGAGCAACCCGTGGGCGAGCTTCTTGATCGGCGGGCTGAACGTGGCCGAGAACAGCAGGTTCTGGCGACGTTCCGGCAGCAGGGCCAGCAGCTTCTGGATGTCGCGGATGAAGCCCATGTCGAGCATGCGGTCGGCCTCATCCAGCACCAGGATCTCCACCCGATCCAGGCGCACCGCCCCCTGCTGGTGCAGATCCAGCAGTCGCCCGGGGGTGGCCACCAACACATCGGCACCGTGCTGCAACCGGGCGATCTGGGGGTTGATCTTCACCCCGCCGAACACCACATCACTGCGCAGATCGAGGAAGCAGCCGTAGGCCGCCACGTTCTCGCCCACCTGGGCCGCCAGCTCGCGGGTGGGGGTGAGCACCAGGGCCCGCACCACGCCCGCCCGCGCATGGGGGCCGTGGCGCAGGCGCTCCAGCATCGGCAGGGTGAAGCCGGCGGTCTTGCCGGTGCCCGTCTGGGCAGCGGCCATCACGTCATGGCCCTCGAGCACGGCCGGCACGCACTGGCGCTGGATCGGCGAGGGGTTGCTGTAGCCCTTGCACGCCACCGCCTGCACGATCGGCAGGCCCAGGCCCAGATCCGCAAAGGCGGCAGCGGCCTCCAGGGCCTCCGGCTCCGGCGGAGCGGGGCGCGCTGCTGGGGCTTTCGCTCCGGCCGTGGCAGCCGGGGCACCGCCGGGAGCTGGGGCGGCAGCAGGACGGCGGCGGCGGCGTTGGATCGGGGGCCGGGAACGGGACGCGGTAATAGGGGGCGCTGCGGCGATCCCTTCACCCTACGGGCGACACCGCAGAGCGTCAGGGAACCGTGGGGGGCCGGATCAGTTCACGCCGGCTCAGTTCACGTAGAGGCGGCGCGCCGTCTCCAGGGTGGCCAGCAGATCGGCATCGCTCAGATCGAGGGCCTCGCGCCAATTCGCGCCCGCCAGCCACTGCCGCAGGGCAGCGGCCACCACGGCCGGCTGCTCGGCAGGACCAAGGGTGATGAAGAACTGCTCCTGGGCCGCCAGAACCCGGAACTTGAGGAACTCCAACAGGCGGGCCTTGAGGCGTGCGGGCTGCACCAGCCGGCAGGTGCGTTGATCCACCCCCAGCTCCAGGGGCAGGCCAGGGGCCAGGCCCCCCAGGAACGGGGCGAGGATTTCGAGCCGGTCGGGCTCCTGAAAATGGCGCTCCTTGGTTTCGGGATGGGGCCAGTAGATCCAGCCGACGCCATCCCCATCGGCAGACCAGCGGAGCCGGCAGGGCCAGAAGGAAAAGGTTTCCGGCGGATGCAGCGGGGTCCAGGCCAGCTGCTCCACGTGGAACAGGGGCTGGCTGAGGCGCCAGACGCCGCCCGGGAAGGACAGGTTGAGGGTGCCGGGATGACAGTCGGCCAGATCCAGCCCCCGCTCCAGGAACCGGGGCGCCTGCAGGGCGATGGTGCCGGCGGGATAGGGGCTGGAGGCGGCACGGCCGGAAGCCACCCCATGGCCAGCCACCAGCAGCCCGCGGTGCCAGCGCAGGGCACCGGCGGGGATGGGGGGCTGGCTGCGCAGATTCAGCACGGCCCTCAGCTGCCCACTGGGCTGTAGTGGCCGCAGCGCTCGCAGGGCCCATCGGGGAGCACCGCGCAGCGCAGCAGGGGGCTGCGGGCATTGAAGCGACAGCTGGGGTCGCCGATCACCCAGCCCTGTTTCCACGGGCGGGCATCGGCGGGTTGGCGCTGGGGCTTCACCTGCAGCGCCACCGACCAGAGCTCGTAGCGGCCGCCCTGCAGCCGGTAGCGGTGGCGGCGTTGCATCACCAGAAAACTGCGCTCACCGCAGAGCAGCCAGCGCCCGGGATGGGGCACGGCATCGAGGCTCTCCACCTCCAGCTGATCAAGCAGCTGATCGCTGCCGATGGCCCGCAGCTCCACCCGCATCACTCGGATTCAGCCGCCACCGGCGCTGGGGGGTTGCGTGTGGAGAACCCCCACAGAAACAGGGCGGCCACCACCAGCAGCAGGGCCCATTCCGGAATCTCCAGACTGGGCAGCAGCACCCGCAGCAGCAGGCGGATGCCCACGAAGCCCACGGCGAGGTAGCCGGCGGTCTCCAGGTGCCGGAACACCTCCAGCCAGCGGATGAACAGCTCGGCGGTGAGCCGCAGGGCGATCACACCGATCACGCCGCCGGCCATCACCAGCACGAGCCGGTCACTCACCGCGACCGCCGCCGCCACGCTGTCGAGGGAGAAGGCCAGATCCGTGGCCGCCAGGGTGGCCACCACGCTGCCGAGGGTGGCGGCGGCATGGCCTCCCTCACCCGAACCGCCCAGCACCGGGGCTTGCTCATCGGGCCCGTTCGCCTCCGTCCCACTGAACACCGTCACCAGGTGGCGGCCACAGAGCCAAAGCAGATAGGAGGACGCCGCCAGCTGCAGCGGCCAGAAGTCGAGCACCCACTGGGCCGCCACGATCAGGCCCAGGCGAAACACCAGGGCCAGCAGCAAACCAAGGTTGAGGGCGGTTTCCTGGCGGCTGCGGTCGTGCAGGCGGCGGGAGATGGCGGCCAGGGCGATGGCGTTATCGGCGGAGAGCACCGCTTCCAGCGCCACCAACAGGGGCAGGAGCAGCAGCACCTCGCTCCACTGATCGGCCTCCTGAATCAGTGGAGAGAGCGATTCAATCGACGTGGCTTCCATCACAATCCCCGAAGAAATCACTCTAGAAACCGCGTCCGAAGACCCCGCCCATGCAGCTGCAGGCCCGTCTGGTGCATGCCGAACCCGGTCGGCGGGTGGTGGAGGTGTCAGCCCACCGCCAGGGGGAGCTGCTGGGCAGCTGCCTGGGGGAAGGCAGCACGGCCGAAGAGGCGGAAGATCGGGCCCTGGCCCGACTCCAGGCCAGGCTCAGCCCAGACCCGGTGAACGCCGCGGCCGCACCGAAACCCCAAACCCCGAAGCCGAAGCGCCAGCCAGCTGTCCTGGCGGAGCCGGTGGC
>JBBASQ010000058.1:0-10467 GCA_040399185.1 Prochlorococcaceae cyanobacterium | reverse complement strand
GCCAGAGGCTTCGTTTCGACGGAATCCCGAGCCCCCTCCTGCGAGGGGGCTTTTTCATGGTTGAAGGAGTCGCTGTTTAGGCTCCATCCAGCGCGTTTTCAGCATGGGCAGCAGCTTCGGCCAGCTCTTTCGAATCAGCACCTTCGGTGAATCCCACGGCGGGGGGGTGGGCGTGATCGTGGATGGCTGCCCGCCAAGGTTGGCGCTGGATCTGGAGGCCATTCAGGCTGAGCTCGACCGGCGCAAACCCGGCCAGAGCAAAATCACCACCCCCCGCAAGGAAGACGACCGGGTGGAAATCCTCAGCGGCCTACTGGATGGGGAAACACTGGGTACACCGATCGCCATGGTGGTGCGCAACAAAGACCAGCGCCCCGGCGATTACAAGGAAATGCAAGTGGCCTTCCGGCCATCCCATGCCGATGCCACGTACCAGGCCAAGTACGGCATCCAGGCCCGCAGTGGCGGAGGACGCGCCTCTGCCCGCGAAACCATCGGGCGGGTGGCGGCCGGGGCCATCGCCAAGCAGCTGCTCGCCAAAGCCCACGGCACCGAAGTGCTGGCCTGGGTGAAGCGGATTCACACGATCGAGGCCCAGATCGATCCAGCGGCGGTCACGCTGGAGGCCATCGAGAGCAACATCGTGCGCTGCCCCGATGCCGCCGTGGCGGAGCACATGGTGGAGCACATCGAGGCCATCGGCCGGGAGGGTGACTCCTGCGGTGGCGTGATCGAGTGCGTGGTGCGGCGGCCGCCCGTGGGGCTCGGCATGCCCGTGTTCGACAAGCTGGAGGCCGACCTGGCCAAGGCGGTGATGTCTCTGCCCGCCACCAAGGGCTTCGAGATCGGCTCGGGCTTTGCCGGCACCCTGCTCAAGGGCAGCGAGCACAACGACGCCTTCCTCCCCACCAGCGACGGCAGCCTCCACACCGCCACCAACAATTCGGGCGGGATTCAGGGCGGCATCAGCAACGGCGAAGAGATTGTGATCCGCGTGGCCTTTAAGCCCACCGCCACGATCCGCAAGGAGCAACAGACGATCGACGCCGAGGGCAACGCCACCACCCTGGCCGCCAAAGGCCGGCACGACCCCTGCGTGCTGCCGCGGGCCGTGCCGATGGTGGAAGCCATGGTGGCCCTGGTGCTCGCCGACCACCTGCTGCTTCAGCAGGGGCAATGCAGCCTCTGGTGATCAGGGCAGCAGCCCTGTCGCTGGGCTCAAGGGTGAGGTGAGGGTGCTTTGGCGTGGTGACGGCGGATCCACGCCTCCAGTGCGCCCAGGGTGCCTCCATCAGCCACCCTGGCGCCCAGGGTCACGGCGTCCACCCCCGCAGCCAGCCAGGCATCGAGATCGCCCACCGCCAGTCCACCGGCGGCAATGCAGAAGGGCAAAGCCCCGAAGGGGTCGCGCAAGCGCCGCCAGTGATCCACCCCCAGGCTGGCCGCCGGAAACAGCTTCACCGCTGGGCAGCCCAGCGCCATCGCCTGATGCACCTCTGAGGGACTGAACACACCAGGCACCAAGTGCACACCGAGGTCATCGGCCTGCCGCTGCAGCTGTGGGTCGAGCACCGGTGCCATGGCATAGGCCAACCCGGCGGTAGCGACAGCCTCCAGGGATCGCCCACTCCTGATCGACGCAGCGCCGAGATTGACCCCGGAATGGTGACGCCGCAGCGCTGACACCTGATCGACCCAGTCGGGGTGATCGCTCCAAGCAATCTCCACCTGGCGGACCCCGATGGCTGCCAGTTGGGCGATACGCGGCGTGAGTGTGACTGGCTGCTCAGCACGAAGCACCACCAGCAAAGGCTGGTGGTGCAACGCATGGATCAGCCCTGGAGCATTCAGGCGTACTCAGCGACGCGCACGTCGCTGCGGATGAGCAGTTCCTGAAGTTCCTGCGCATCCACGGTTTCCTTTTCCACCAGCAGATCGGCGAGCTCATCGAGCACGTGGCGGTTGCCGTTGAGCACCTGGGTGGCCCGGCGGTAGGCCTCGGCCACCAGTTGGCTCACCTCTTCGTCGATGGCAGCGGCGGTGTCTTCGGAGAAATCCCGCTCAGCAGCAATATCGCGGCCGAGGAACATACCGCCCTGGCTGCGGCCCAGGGCCACAGGGCCCAGGCGATCGCTCATGCCAAAGCGAGTCACCATCTGACGGGCCACCCGAGCCACCTGCTGGAGATCGTTGGAGGCACCGGTGGTGACTTCGTCGTCGCCATAGACGATCTCTTCTGCCACACGACCGCCCAGGGCCACGGCCATCTGGTTCTGGAGGTAGGCACGGGAATACAGGCCCGACTCCATCCGCTCTTCAGAGGGGGTGAAGAAGGTGAGACCACCGGCCTGACCGCGGGGAATGATCGAGATCTTCTGAACCGGGTCGTAGTCGGGCATGAGGGCGCCCACCAGGGCGTGGCCAGCCTCGTGATAGGCCACCAGCCGCTTGCGCTTCTCGCTCATCACCCGGTCCTTCTTCTCCGGACCGGCCATCACCCGCTCGATCGCGTCATTCACCTCGTCCATCGAGACTTCGGTGAGCTGGCGGCGGGCCGCCAGGATCGCGGCCTCGTTGAGCAGGTTGGCCAGATCGGCACCGGTGAAACCGGGGGTGCGGCGAGCCACCTTGTCGAGATCCACATCTTTCGAGAGGGTCTTGCCACGGGCGTGCACCTCGAGGATCTGGAGACGGCCGTTGTAATCGGGGCGATCCACCACCACCTGGCGATCGAAGCGGCCCGGGCGCATCAGGGCCTGATCCAGCACATCGGGTCGGTTGGTGGCCGCCACGATGATGATGCCGGTGTTGCCCTCAAAGCCATCCATCTCGGTGAGCAGCTGGTTGAGGGTCTGCTCCCGTTCGTCGTTGCCGCCGCCCAGGCCGGCACCCCGCTGACGGCCCACCGCATCGATTTCATCGATGAACACGATGCAGGGCGCATTCTTCTTGGCCTGCTCAAACAGGTCGCGCACGCGGCTGGCGCCCACACCCACGAACATCTCCACGAACTCCGAACCGGAAATCGAGAAGAAGGGCACACCGGCCTCGCCGGCCACGGCCTTGGCCAGCAGAGTTTTACCGGTGCCCGGAGGGCCCACCAGCAGCACACCTTTGGGGATCTTGGCGCCGACGGCGGTGAAGCGATCGGGGTTCTTGAGGAAGTCGACGACTTCGGTGAGCTCGAGCTTGGCGCCCTCAATGCCGGCCACATCACCAAAGGTGACCTGGGTTTGGGGCTCCATCTGAACCCGGGCCTTGCTCTTGCCGAAGTTCATGGCCGGGTTGCCGCCGCCGCCCTGGGCACGCCGCAGCAGGAAGAACAGGCCCCCAAGCAGCAGCAGCGGGAAGATCAAACTGCCCACGGCCTGCTGCCAGGCGGCGGGCTCACGGGCGGGCTGCACCGCGATGTCCACGTCGTGGTCGGTGAGCAGCTTCAGCAGGTCTTTGTCGGGGGCGAGGTTGACCACCGCGCGGCGGCCGTCGTTCTCCACCACCTGGGCCGTGCCCCGATCGGGGGAGATCAGCACCCGCGACACCTCGTTGGCCTGGACAGCCTCCACGAAGTCGCTGTAGCGCAGGGTGCGCGGGGCATTGGCTGGATCCGGACGATCCAGGAAGGCCGTACCCACGGCGATCACCACGATCACCAGGAGCACATAGAGCCCAGCGTTGCGCCAGCGCTTCTTCACAGGGTTTCCCTCAGCCGAGTGGAAGTAAAGGAATGTTAACCGGGACTCTCAGGGCCGGGGCCCGAGGGCCGGGAGTCAGCCCGCAGCCCGCAGCACGTCCACCACGCTACGGAAGGCGAACCATTCGGGGATCTCCTCCCCGCCGCGCAGCATCTGGCGGAACTGGGTGCCGCTCAGCTTCTTCACATGCAGGCCCTTGGCCTCGGCATGCTCAGCCGTCACGTAGCCCTCCTCCTCGGTGTACACGAGGTTGAGCGAGGGCACGGTTTCCATGCCCAGCTCGGCAGCGTTGTCGCGGGCGAAATCCTGGGCCTGGTAGGGGCCGTAGAAGTCGTCGCCGCTGAGCGAGCTCTTGCAGCCGGCCATGTCGCGGCCAATGATGAAGTGCGTGCAGCCGTAGTTCTTGCGGATGATCATGTGCTGCAGCGCCTCGCGCGGGCCGGCCATGTGCATCGAGTAGGGCAGGTAGGCCCAGCGGATGCGGGGGTTGTTCACCTCTTCAGCCAGACGCTCGTAGGTCTGGAAGCGCACGGCCCCGGCGATGTCGTCGTCCTGGGTGGGGCCGCAGGTGGGGTGCACCAGCACCACGCCGCCCTCACTCACGTTGCTGGCATGCAGGGCGCGGGTGAACAGCTCGTAGTGGGCGCGGTGAATGGGATTGCGGCACTGGAAGGCCACCACGCTCTGGCCGGCCGGGAGGGTGGCCCGCACCTCGGCAGGGGTCTTGCAGGGGAACACACGCGTGGGGAGCTCCAGCCCCTGCACGCGGCCACCGATGTAGAAGCGGCCACGCTCGCCGGTGATCATCCGCACGGCGGGGTGCTCGATCGAGGTGGTGCCGTAGCACCCCTTGGCCTCACGGGCCTTGTCGGGCTCCCACTTGCTCTCCACCGTGAGCACCGCCAGCTCCTGGCCGCGGTAGGTGAGTAGGAGCCGCTCGCCGACGGCGATGGAGGCGTCGTTCGTGTCGAACACGATCGGCAGACCGAACAGCAGACCGCTACTGGTGCGGTTGCGCTCCACCACCGATTCGTAGTCCTCCTGGTGCATGAAGCCGCGCAGGGGGGAGAAGCCACCCACCACCAGCAGCTCCACGTCGCAGGCGTTCCGATCGGAACACTCCACCACCCGATCCACACCGGCCTTCACCGCCTCCCGCTCAGACGCGGGCACCATCAGATCCACCAGGGATCCGCCGTGGGGCGCGATGAGGGTGGCTTCGGCGACGGACATGGCGACTCGGCACAGGGCAATGGGGCGGATTCTCCCAGACCGGTTCTCAGCCGCCGCGGTGCTGGAGCACAAAAAAGGGGCCCTGACGGGCCCCCTCCGGTGTGCCGTAACGGCGCAGACGATCAGGCTCAGGCCTGCTCGAGGCGGCCGTAGAGCTGGCCGGTGATCTTCACATCAACGGCCTCCTTGGTGCCCATGTCGGTGTCGGAGGGCTGGATGGCGGTAAACACACCAGCGAACTCACCGGTGGCGGCATCCACCTTGGTGATGGACAGGTTCATGGTGCCGGTGCCGTCCACATAGCGCTTCACGGTCTCGCTGGCGAAGTCATCGCCGGCAGGAACCAGGCCAACGGCGCTGCTGTAACCAGTGGTGAGACCACGGGCCTTGGGATCGAGGAAGTTGGAGGTGCGGTAGCTGGGAACGCGGTACTGGCCGTTGAAGTCGGTGCTGGTGGTGATGGCGGAACCATCAGCAGTGGCATCGAGCTCCTTGCTGGAGAACACGAAAGGCACTTCCTCGCCGCCGGGCAGCAGCACGGTGACCAGCTGGAAGTCGATGCCGCCCTGCTCGTTGAAGCTCAGCCCTTCACCACTCACGGCCAGGTCGCCGTACACCTGATCAAGGCTGGTGGTGAAGCGGGTGAGGATCTTGGTGGGAACGAACTGGGCTTCCTGACGCTTGTTCGCGGGCTCACCCTTCACGAACACCTCGGAGGGATGCATGCAGATCTCGCGCAGCTGGTACTTGCTGCCGGCATCCAGGGCGATCGAGCCACGGGCCGAATCGGGAAGGGTCGGGCAGTCATTGGCCAGACCGGTGTTGTGGATGTCGTCGTAGGTGAGGCTGGAGCGATCCACGGCCTTGGCTCCGCCACTGCAGGCGGTCACCAGGGTCAGGCAGAGCGCCAGCACCAGGGCCAGCAGGGGTCGGAAACGCATGGGAGAAAGCCGCAGAAACGAGGCTTTAAGACTGGGCTGGCGCGGATCCTACCGGTGCAAAATGCCCGATCCCCGTACGATGTCGCGGCTCTCAACAACCCGTTTCCAAGGCCCTCCGCAGCCATGACCAGCAGCGACATCCCACCGGCGGTCATGACCTCCGAGGCCCCCGCAGGCGGGCCCCTCACCGCCGCCCAGCAAGAGCGCCTCAAAGGCCTCCTGGACAACCTCAACGCCCTCTCGCAGGAGCTCGCCGGCAACCCGGAGGCCCTGCTCACCCTGCTGCGCCAACTCGAGCAGCTGCACCGCTCCATTCAGGACGGCGCCTTCCGCGGCAGCCTCCCCGCCGACCGCAACCATTTGTTCAACCTCCTCCAGGAAATGGAGAAGAGCGGCGGCTGGCCCTACATCCCCCGCCTGCAGCTGCGCACCTTCATGGATCTGCTCCAGCAGGGACGGCCCGAGGACGAACATCCCCTGGCCGCCTGAGCAGCCCTGCCAGCGCATCCAGCAGCTGGTGGGCGATGGCGAACTTGCCACTGCTGGGCAGCTCCTGCACCGCATCCCCCGGCCCCAGCAACCAGCCCCGGTTGGTGGGCACCCCGAACCCCGAACCGGGCTGATCGATCGGGTTCGCGAAGAGCAGGTCGCAACCCTTGCGCGCGAATTTCATCTGCGCCTGGGGCAGCACGTCGCCTGAGTGGGCCGCGAAGCCCAGAATGCGCTGGCCGGATGGGCGGTGGGCCACCAACTCGGCCAGCAGATCGGGCACCGGCTCCCAGCCCCGGGCCAGCTCCGCCTCAAGTTCATGCTTGGCCAGCTTGGTGGCCAGCGGCTGGGCGCGGCGGTGATCCGCCACCGCAGCGGCCATGGCGACTGCATCGGCCTGGGGCTGGAGCTCGCGCAGCCGCTGCTGCAGCTGGCCGGCGGTGGTGATCGGATGGCACTGCAGGCCTTCCAGCAGATGGGGCTCCACCGCGAGGGGCCCATGCACCAGATCCACCGCCGCGCCGCGCAGCCGGGCCGCCTGGGCCAGCAGCACCCCCATCAGGCCGGTGCTGGAGTTGGTGATGCAGCGGGCCGGATCGAGCGGCTCGCGGGTGGGGCCTGCACTCACCAGCAGCCGGCGGCCCTGCCAGTCGCGGCGCCAGCCATGCAGCGCCAAGGATTCGAGAGCCAACAGCAACTGGAGCGGCTCGGCCATGCGCCCCGCGCCCTGGCGGTCGCAGGCCAGCAGACCGCTGCCGGGCCCCAGCGGCAACACCCGCTCAAAACCCTGCAGCGCCTGCCAGTTGGCCATGACCCCGGGCGATCCCCACATGGCGGTGTTCATGGCGGCGGCCGCCACCACCGGCGCCTCGGCGGCCAGCAACACGCTGGCCAGCAGGGTGTCGCCCAGGCCATGGGTCCAACGGCCCAGGGTGGTGGCACTCAGGGGGGCCAACAGGATCAGTTCCGCCCACTCGGCCAGCTCCACATGCAGGGGGCGGGGGGCACGGTGGCTCCACTGATCCGCATCGAGATAGCAGGACTGGCGGCTCAGGGAGGCCAGCGCCACCGCACTCACCAGCTGCTCGGCCGAGGGGGTGAGCACGCAGCGCACCACGGCGCCGCGCTGGGCCAGGGCACTCACCACCAGGGGGAGCTTCACCGCGGCGATGCTGCCGCTGATGCCCACCAGCACCCGGCGGCCGCTGAGGGGATCGCCCCCTGGCGACTCAGTCCTCATCAAAGGGCTCCTGGTCCACCAAGTGCACATAAGGCCGGGCCAGCTCGGGCCGGTGAATCGCCAGGGCCCGCAGCAGGTGCCAATCGGCCAGGGCGTCGAAGGGACTGGGGTAGTCGTCCTCGTCGAGCCGACGGGCCAGTTCTGCAATCGAGGCTTCGTCGAAGGCCGCGATCTGCTCAGGGGTGATGGACGCTGTCATCGCGGAGGAGGGAGCCATGGGGATAATGGTGCCCTCCAACCTGGGGAATTAGCTCAGCTGGTAGAGCGCTGCGATCGCACCGCAGAGGTCAGGGGTTCGAGTCCCCTATTCTCCACTCCCCGTTTGAGGCAGCCGGCCCGGCCGAACCCATGAACTGGCAACCGGATGCCGAACAGCGCCTGAAGGAAGTTCCGTTCTTCGTGCGCCCAGCCGTGCGCAAGCGGATCGAACGCATGGCAACCGACGCTGGGCTCGCTTCGATCGACCTGAGCTTCTACGAGCAGGCCAAGGCCCAGTTTGGCGAGAAGTGAGCGCTCGCTGACGCGGCAGGAAGCTGATGGGGTAAAAGGGGAGCAATTCAGGTCCCCCCTCGATGTCGCAGTCGAAGCGCGAACAGGTGGTTAGCCATCTGCGCTACATCCGCCAGGAACTGCGCGAGATGCACCAAGGAGTGATGGAAGACGGCCTCCTGCCCGAAGCGGGTGAGGTGCGCGGCGTGATGGCCCAGATGGAAGCGCTGCTGGAGCTGCTCGAAGGCAAAACGTCCCGCAAGAAGGACAGCGACGGCTGAGACCCAGCCCCAGACCCTGATCGAATCCCGTCAAGGGTGGGTGGGGACGGCTGTTCAAACGGCATTGCAGACCTTGAAGCCGTGTGAAGCCAGCGCTTTCTTAATGGCGTCCCCATCACCCGGCCCCGGCCTTCGGCCTGGGCTTTTTTATTGGAATCCCCTATCTGTAGCGGAGTTGTGGTGTCATTCCGCCACAAATGGTGTAGACATACCGCAGGCAGGACTGGGCCGGGTGATGGGGATCACCAGCCCATGGGTTGTTCCCAACCCATGAGGGCCCTGCCACCCCATTCCTGGTAACTGTGCAGCAGACCCGCTTCCAGCGCCAGGTGGCCGAGGCAGGTCCAGCACTGGAGCGCTGGGCCGCCAATCCCTGGCGGCGTTTATCGCTGCTGCTGATCGTGCTGTTGATCAGTTTCAGCATTGGCGGTGCCGTGGGCTCGATCACCGGCGCCCTCTCCAAGCTGGATCCCTTGGGGGCCCTGATCTGCGTGGTGCTGATGGAGCTCGCGATCCGGGCACGGGGGCCGCTGCGCCGCCGCGGCGGTGATGGCCTGGGCCTGCAGCTGCTGGACATGACCCGCCTGGGCCTGCTCTACGGCCTGTTGCTAGACGGCTTCAAACTGCTCTGATCGGCCGCCGCGAGCAAATAGAGCAGGGCCATCCGCACCGGGATGCCGTTGGTGACCTGCTCATCCACCAGGCAGACAGCCGGATCATCCAGCAGCGCCCCCGCCATTTCCACACCCCGGTTCACCGGGCCGGGATGGAGCACGGGCACGGGCTTGCCGCAGCGTTCCAAGCGTTGGTGGGTGAGCCCGAAACTGCGGTGATAGGCATCGAGGCTGGTGAGCAGATGCTGCTGCATCCGCTCCTTCTGCAGCCGCAGGGTCATCACCGCATCGGCCCCGGCCAGGGCCCGATCCAGATCCCGCTCGATCGACACCGTGCCCCTCTGCACCACAGGGTCGCTGGCCTGGCCGGGCGGCGGCTCCGCCACAAAATCAACGAAGGCCTCCGGCAGCAGGGTGGGCGGACCGCAGAGCACCACATCGGCGCCGCAGGCGGTGAGCGCCCAGAGGTTGGAGCGGGCCACGCGCGAGTGGAGCACGTCGCCCACGATCACGATGCGCTTGCCCTGCAGCGCGGCCGGCGTGGGTGCCTCCGGGGCGAAGTGGCGCACCAGGGTGAACAGATCCAGCAGCCCCTGGCTGGGGTGGCTGTGCAGGCCGTCGCCGGCATTGAGCACCGCCACCCGGGCGCCGCTGGCATCGAGCTCGGCCGCCAGTTGCTGCGGCACCCCGGCGCAGCGATGGCGCACCACCAGGATGTTGGCCCCCATCGCCACATAGGTGCGGACCGTATCCAGCAGGCTCTCGCCCTTACTGAGGGAACTGGAAGAGGGCGCGAAGTTCTGCACATCCGCCGACAGCCGCTTGGCGGCAATCTCAAAGCTGCTGCGGGTGCGGGTGCTGGCCTCGAAAAACAGGCTGGTCATCAACTTGCCCTGCAGCGCCGGCAACTTGCGGGCACCGCTGGTGGGCAGGGAGCGGAAACGCTGCGCCAGCTCCAGCACGGTGGAGAAATCCTCGAGCGAGAAGGCCGCCAGATCGATCACATGGCGGTGGGTCCAGCTGCTCAAGGCATCCGGCGTGCTGACAGCTTCAGGGTAGGGGACGCTCCCGCACCCGCCTGCTCACACTGCGACTGCTGCGGCAATACCAGCGCCAGGGCAGGTTCTGCCCCTGGCTGATGCCGATCCGGCTGGCCTGCACCAGGTTGGCCGGATCGATCGGCTCCAGCCGCGGCGCGATCCAGAGACCCGCCGCAGGCACGGCCGGTGTGGCGTCGTGGGAGCGATCCAAACCGAACCGCCTGGCCAGCAGCCCGGGCCCCGCCGCCACCCGATGGGGTTCTCCGGGCATCTCCAGCGCCCGCAACAACACCCCGTTGGCCCAATCCGCACGGCCCGTGGTGACATTCACGCAGTGATGAATGCCATAGCTCACATACACATAGAAGTGCCCAGGCTCGCCAAATAGCGTTTCATTGCTGGGGCTGCGGCGGCGATGCCCGTGGCAGGCGGGCTCGGATTGGCAATA
>JBBASQ010000057.1:0-10471 GCA_040399185.1 Prochlorococcaceae cyanobacterium | reverse complement strand
GGCGGCATGGCCAAGTGGTAAGGCAGAGGATTGCAAATCCTTTACCCCCAGTTCGAATCTGGGTGCCGCCTCTTTTTGTTCTGCATCGGCGAGCACCCATTGCTTGCAGTTGCGCAAACAGTTCGGGTGAATCGCTCCAGCACCCATAGGGTGACGCAGATTTGGATGGCCCGGTGAACCGACTGCTCCTGTTGGCTCTGGCAGCTACCTGCTGGCCGCCCATGGCGCACGCCCAGCACGCCAGCTCCGGAGCGGTGCCGGCCCTATATGCCACCAAGGCGGAAGCCGAGAAGGCCGCGCCCAAGTTCCACTGCACCGGCGCCCACCCCATGGGCGACAAGTGGATGCCCTGCTCCAAGCACAGCGACACCCAGGGGCATGGCCACTGAGCAGGGGTGTGGCGGCAAACCCAAGCTGTTGGCCATTGGCATTGCCCCCCTGGGGATCGTGTCGATCGGGATCGTGCCGATGGGGGTGGTGAGTATCGGCGTGGTGCCGATGGGTGTGCTGAGCCTGGGCGCCGTGGGCATGGGCGTGATCAACGCCTGCGTGGTGGGGATGGGTGTGCTGGTGGCCGGCGTGAATGTGATGGGGGTGTGGTGGGTCGGCCTGGAGGGGATGGGGCCCAAGCGCCTGGGGGCGCCTGCCGCCGCGCTCCACGCCCATCACCATGGGGCACGGCCCCAGAATCTCTACGCCTATCCGAGTAAACAGGTGGCCTTGCAGAAGGCTGCAGAGCTGGGCTGCAAGGGTGCCCATGCCATGGGAAGCCTGTGGATGCCCTGTGAGCACCACGATGAGTAGCCCCCTCTGGATGCTGCTGCCCTGGGCCGTGTTTGCCGTGGCGGCCGGCTGTCAGTTCTGGCGGCTCACTGGCGCTTTCCGCCGCGGCGGGCCCACCCCCACCGAGCGCTTCCGCCAGCGGCTGGAGCGGATCTGGGCCAAAGACCAGCCGGCGGCCTGATGTCCCACCCCAACGCGGCCGATCTGCAGCTGGTGCTGTTGGCTCTGGCCTTTGGCGGCCTGCAGCTGTGGTGGATTGGCAGCACCCTGCGCCGGCGGCGCCTGGCCCAACCGATGGGCGAAACGGAGTTCCGCCAGCGGCTGGAGCGGATCTGGAGCCGGCAATCCAAGCGATCCGCCTGATGGCCTCCGAGGCCCCCTACGCCCCGCCGCTCACGCTCACCCCGGAGCTGCTGAACAGCGTGGCGGCCATTGCGGAGGCCCTCGGGCGCTGGAGTGCCCGCCAGGAGCGCTCGCCTTCCCCGCGGCTGCGGCGTGAGAACCGCATCCACACGATCCAGGCGTCGCTGGCGATCGAGCAGAACAGCCTCAGCCTCGAGCAGGTGAGTGCCCTGTTTGATGGTCAGCGGGTGATTGGTCCGGCCCGCGATATCCAGGAGGTGCGCAATGCCATCACGGCCTATGAGGCCCTGCCGCGCTGGGATCCGGCCAAGGCTGAGCATTTGCTGGAGGCCCATGGCTTGCTGATGGCCGGGCTGGTGGAGGCTCCGGGCCGTTTTCGCCGTGGCGGGGTGGGCATCTACCGCGGCGATGAGCTCGTGCACATGGCGCCGCCGGCGGCCCGGGTGCCTGCCCTGGTGGCCGATCTGCTCGGCTGGATCGCCGCCAGCTCCTGGCATCCGCTGATCGTGAGCTGCGTGGCGCACTACGAGCTCGAGTTCATCCACCCCTTTGCCGATGGCAACGGCCGTCTCGGCCGCCTCTGGCAAACCCTGATCCTCAGCCGCTGGAATCCCCTGCTGGCCTGGCTGCCCATTGAAGAGGTGATCCGTTCCCGCCAGGAGGGGTATTACGCCGCCCTTGGCCAGGCTGATCAGCAGGGGGAGCTGGCGCCCTTCGTGGCCTATCAGCTCAGCGCCATCCACGATTCCCTCCATTCGGAGATCGGTTCGGAGCTGGGTTCGGAGATCGGTGCGGAGAAGGCCCGGCCCATTGATCAGCAGATCCTGCAGGCCCTCGCGGCCGAGCCCACCCTCTCGGCCCGTCGCCTGGCTGAGCGGCTCCAGCGCAGCCCGCGGGCCATCGAAAAACAGCTCGCCGCCCTGCGCCAGGCCGGTCGCCTGGTGCGCCACGGCTCCCCCCGCGCCGGCCACTGGCAGGTGCTCTGAGCCGGCGCCGCCTCAGCGCTGCGCCCGGGCGTCGGGCGGCGGGGTGCTGAGGAAATAGCCCTGGGCGCGCCAGCGCTCGCCGCGATCGCCGGAGGCTTCGCAGGTGGCGCGCACCGCCTCGATGCGGCACTGGCCCCTCGCTAACCGCGCCCGCGGCAGGGTGGCTGCCAGGCCCATGCGGTTGTAGAGGCCGCTGGAGATCGCATTCACGCTGAACACCAGCGGAAAACGCGGTTGGCAACGCCCGTCGCCCCGGCAGTCCATCGGTTCGCTGTCGTCGGAGAGGATTCCGGCAAACACCAGGTCTTCACTGCTGTAGCGCTCGCTGCTGGGCTGGAGGCTGAAGCGCACGCTCATCACCCCCTCAAAGTTCTGCTCCAGCCGCAGCTGTCCGCAGCGCTGCAACTGGCGCTCCTGCCCCGGGGCACTCACGCTGCAGCGCACCAGCCGTTCACTGAACCGCCCAAAGTCCACCTCCTGGGGTTCGCGCGCCTGGGCTGGGACGAGCGCGGCGCATGCCAGCAGCAGGGCCGTCAGCAGTGGCCTGCGCATCGGCATCGTCAGTAGCCGGAATCGGCCACGCAGTAGCCCTCGCAGCTGATCCCGTTGCTGGCCGTGCGGCCGCAGTGCTGGCAGAGGATCGGGTCTCCTTCTGTGCTGGGGCGCCCGGCTGGAGGGGCAGGCGCTGGGGAGGCTGCCGGGGCTGGGGCCGACGCGGGGGTGCCGTCGAGGCTGGCGGTGCTGGGGTGGCTCATCCTGGGAGGCTGGGCCGAAGGCACGGCGGTTGCAGCCCAACACGATGACGCATCCGGGGATCGGCGTGGGCACCTGGGCCTGGGGGAACCAGTTCCTCTGGGGTTACGACCCCAGTCAGGACGCTGGCCTGGAGGCCACGTTCCGGGCCGCGGTGGCGGCAGATCTGCGCCTGTTCGACACCGCCGATTCCTATGGCACTGGCCGTTTCAACGGCCGCAGTGAATCCCTGCTGGGGCGCTTTGCGTCGGCCCTGCCCGCCGCCGAGCGCAACCGGCTGTGCCTGGCCACCAAGCTGGCCCCGTTTCCCTGGCGACTGGGCCGCGGTGGTTACCGGCGCGCCTTTGAGGCCTCCCGCCGCCGCCTGGGCGGCCGCATCGACCGGGTGCAGCTCCACTGGAGCACCGCCCGCTATGCCCCCTGGCAGGAACGGCCCCTGATCGACGGCCTGGCCGACCTGGTGGAGCAGGGGGAGGTGGTGGAGCTGGGGGTATCGAACATGGGGCCGCAGCGTCTGCGGCAGGTGCATGCCCACCTGGCGGGCCGCGGCATCCGCCTGGTGAGCCTCCAGGTGCAGTTCTCTCTGCTGGCCCCTGAGCCCATGGCTGCCGGCGGCATCGTGGACACCTGCCAGGAGCTGGGGATTGAGCTGCTGGCCTATAGCCCCCTGGCCCTGGGGCTGTTGGCCCGCCGCCCAGGTGAAGGACGCGAGGGGCTCACGGGCACCCGCCGGGCCCTGTTCGCCAGGCTCGGGCCCGGCCTGGCGGCCTTGCTGCACACCATGGAGATCATGGCTGCGCCCCATGGCGCCCCCCTGGCGGCGGTGGCGCTCAACTGGTGTAGGGCCCACGGGGCGATGCCGATTCCCGGGCTGCGTACTCCAGAGCAGGTGGCTGAGGCGGCGTCAGCCCTCGGATGGGAGCTCCAGCAGGGGGAACGCGAGGCCCTTGATCAGTTGGCGCTGGCCCTGCCGGCCCGCATGCCGGCCAATCCGTTCCAGAGCGCCTGACGTTCAGACGGCCTGGGCCAGGGGCTCGGGGGTGAGCACCACCGGCATGGCCGGCGGGCGGTTCAGGCTGGTGACGCCATTGCCATCGGTGTCGAAGCCGGGAGCTGCCTGGGCTGCCGCCTCGGCGGCCTCAGCCGCCGCATCGGGGCCGCAGGCCGCCAGGGCTTCCTGCAGGAGGGAGTCAAAGGTGGCGCCGGGCAGGCGATGGCGGGCCAGCTGCATGAAGGCCCGGGCCAGCGATTCACCGGCCGCGGCCCGCAGGGCGGGGTTGTTGCGGCGCAGCTCCTGCTCTTCTTCGATGGAGCGGATGAAGCGCTCAGTCACGTCGCGCTTCGTGGAGGCGCGAATCCGGGTGTCGCGCTCGGCCTGGGTGAGGAAGTTCTGGCCCTCCAGTTCCTCCAGGCGGCGGCTCAGGCTTTCGAGCACCTCGCGAGCTTCCTTGGCCACGTGGGCCAGCTGACCATCCGAGAGGCGGGGGAGGTCGGCCACGAACACCTTGCCGTGGTCGCGCAGGGTGAGGAAGGTGGGACGCAGGCCACCGCGCTGGCCCTGGGGCACAACCCCCAGCGGGCGCTGGGGACGCACCGGGGGCACAGGGCCTGCCGAGCTGCGGCGCCGGGTGATTCGACCGCTGGCGGCAACTGGAACGACACCGCGAGCCTGGCCAGCCGAAACCGATCCCATTTCTGAATGCATCACCGATCCTTACGTTGATTTCGTTGTGTTGTTTCTTCGCCTCTGCCGACTCCGCAGATCCGGCACCGCTACCCCGCGTACCGCGGTATCGGCCGACACTAGATGCAGCGGCCGCATCCGGCAGGGGGGTTCCCGAACCTGATGCAATTTCGTTGGGTATGGCTGCCTTTTGCAGCGCTCAGAGCGGCAGTCCCGCCAGGGGGGCGCCCCCCGGGGCGGCACCGGCGGCCACGCTCCCGAGGTGCCAGCTGTGGTAGCCGGCCTCCTCGGCTGCGGCCTGGGCGGCTCCCAGGGCATTGGGTGGCACCACCACGCAGAAGCCCACCCCCAGGTTGAAGGTGTTCCAGAGGTCGGCCTCGGGCACCTCTCCGGCCTCCTGGAGCCAGCGGAACAGGGCCGGCCGTTCCCAGCTGTCGGGGCTCACCACGGCATGGAGACCCTCGGGCAGGCAGCGGGGCAGGTTCTCCGGCAGGCCACCGCCGGTGATGTGGGCCATGCCGTGCACCGGAACTGCGGCTGCCTGCAGAGCCTTCACCAGGGCGCCGTACAGACGGGTGGGGGTGAGCAGCGCATCGATCAGGGTGCCGCTGCCGTCCGGCATCGGCGTGCTTGCGTCCACGTGGCGTGCTTCAAGGATGCGGCGCACCAGGCTGAAGCCGTTGCTGTGTACGCCGCTGCTGGCCACCGCCAGGATCTGGTCGCCGGCCTGTACGGCCCGGCCGTCAATCAACTCGGCCGCTTCCACCACGGCCACGCAGAAACCGGCCAGGTCGTAGCGCCCGGGGCCGTAGAAGCCGGGCATCTCCGCGGTTTCGCCGCCCAGCAGGGCGCAGCCGCTCTGGCGGCAGCCATCGGCAATGCCCTCCACCACCTCCGCCATCGCCTCCGGGGTGAGCTTGCCCGTGGCGATGTAATCGAGAAAGAACAGGGGTTCGGCGCCGCTGGTGATCACGTCGTTCACGCACATCGCCACCAGATCGATGCCCACGTCGTGATGCCGCCCGTGGGCCTGGGCCAGCTCGAGCTTGGTGCCCACCCCATCGGTGCCCGACACCAGCAGCGGTTCCTTCAGGCCGGCCGGGAGACGGCACAGACCCCCGAAGCCCCCGAGACCCCCCACCACCTCCGGCCGTCGTGTGGCGTCCACGCTGCTGCGGATCCGGTCCACGAAGGCCCGGCCGGCCACCACGTCCACACCGGCACTCCGGTAGTCCATACGCCTGATCACAACGTTTAGATGTGATCGATCCTCCGATGTCGCGCTACCGGGCGGGCGCCACCCGACCGGTAATGGGTAGACGAAAGCCGGATTGGCACATGTTTTGATCAGCCCAACTTATGACGCAGATTGGCTTCGCTGATCAATGTGCGGCTTGCTGGGCCGGCCTCAGGCCTGTAGGGGCCTGTGTTCGTTCGGTCGATCACCAATCCTGATCCATGCCAGGGGGTGGTCCAGTCGACTGATCGGCCCGGTTGATCCCCTTACGGTTTCGCTGTTGTTTATCCCCGAAAGGAACTCCGCTAGCGAATTCGCTGCACCTTCCCGGCCGATTCACGTTCTGCGTGCATCCATGCCTGTGCAGCAATCCAACGCCGGCGCACCACTGATTGGCTTGTGGTTGCCACGTTCTGTGGCGGGTTTCGCTTGTTATGCGTCGAACCTTCTCTCTGGGGGCCCTTGCCCTGCTCCTCTCCGGTAGTGCCCTGGCTCCGGCCATGGTGAACCCGGCCCAGGCCGCCACCGAGGCAGCCATGGATGAGGACGACACCCGCAAGGCAACGGTCTCCGGCACCGAGGTCGCCATTCGTGAGGTCGACAACCTCACCCCCTCCCTGGATTCCACCCCCTCCCCGGTGGTTCCCCAGCCCATCGCTCCCGTTCCTGCCCAGCCCCGCGTGGTGGGCGTGTCCAAGGGCCAGGCCAGCTGGTACGGCCCTGGCTTCTATGGCAACCGCACCGCCAGTGGTGAGGTGCTGCGTCGCGGCACCCTCACGGCTGCCCATCGCAGCCTTCCCTTCGGCACCCGGGTGCGCGTCACCAACCTCTGGAATGGCCGCAGCGCCGTGGTGCGGATCAACGATCGGGGCCCCTTCCACGGCAGCCGGGTGATCGACCTGGCCCATGGTGCGGCCAGCGAGCTGGGCGTCACCGCCAGCGGTGTGGCCCAGGTGAAGCTCGAAGTGCTGCACTGATCGGCCCACTGAGGGTTTGGCCCCAGTTCATTGCCCGCCGCCCGCCCACCATTCGGTGGGCGGGTTTTCTGTTGTTTGGGAGCATCGCTGCATGCAGCTGATCACCACCGCCGCCGCGCTCGGGCACTGGCGCCGCCACTGCCATGCACCGGTGCACTTCGTGCCCACCATGGGCGCCCTGCACCACGGCCATCGCCGCTTGATCGAGCGTGCCCTGCAACCGGCCGGCGCCCGGGTGCCCCAGGTGGTGGTGAGCGTGTTTGTGAACCCCCTCCAGTTCGGCCAGGGGGAAGACTTCCAGCGCTACCCCCGTGATCTGCAGGCCGACGCGGCCCTGGCGGACGCGGCAGGGGCCGCCGTGCTCTTCGCCCCCGGGGTGGAGGAGATCTATCCCGGCGGAGAAGCGGGGGCGTTTGCGCTGCGGGTGCCGGCCGGCCTGCAGTCCGTGCTCTGTGGCCGCAGCCGCCCCGGTCATTTCGATGGCGTGGCCACGGTGGTGGTGCGGCTGCTGGCCCTGGTGCGGCCCGATCGGTTGCTGCTCGGCGAGAAGGACTGGCAGCAACTGGTGATCCTGCGGCAGATGGTGGCGGCCTTGGGGCTGCCCTTGGTGGTGCAGGGCTGCGCCACCGTGCGGGATCCCGATGGCCTGGCTGCGAGCTCTCGCAACCGCTACCTCGATGGGGCCCAGCGGCAGCAGGCCCTGGCCCTGCCCCTGGCCCTGGCCCAGGCCCGCGCCCAGGTGGCGGCTGGCCGTTCAGCGCAGGATGCGGCTGCGCTGGCCCGCCAGGAGCTGGAGCGTGCGGGACTGGCGGTGGATTATGTGGAGTTGGTGGAGGCCAGCACCCTGCGCCCCCATCCCGCCCCGCAGGCCCTGGCCGTGCTGGCGGCGGCAGTGCACTGCGGCTCCGCCCGCCTGATCGATCACACCTTTCTGATGAGCCGCTCCCCGATCGTTGCCATCGATGGCCCCGCTGGAGCGGGCAAGAGCACCGTGACCCGGGCCTTCGCCGCCCGGCTCGGCCTGATCTATCTCGATACCGGCGCTATGTACCGGGCCGTTACCTGGTGGGTGCAGCGCCAGGGGGCTGATCCGGCGGATGCGACAGCCGTGGCACCGCTGCTGGAGGGGCTCGACCTGCGCCTGAGTGCCGGAGCCGGCGGCGAGCAGCAGGTGAGCGTGAATGGCCACGACGTGACCAGCGCGATCCGCAGCCCCGAGGTCACCGCCCAGGTGTCGCTGGTGGCGGCCCACGGCTGTGTGCGCGAGGCCCTCACCCGCCAGCAGCAGGCCATGGGGGAGCGGGGCGGGCTGGTGGCCGAAGGGCGCGATATCGGCACGGCCGTGTTCCCCGACGCCGAGCTCAAGGTGTTCCTCACCGCCACGGTGACGGAGCGGGCCCGCCGGCGCGCCCTGGATCTGGAGCAGCGCGGCTTTGACGTTCCCCCTCGCGAGGATCTGGAGGCCCAGATCGCCGAGCGCGATCACCTCGACTCCACCCGGGAGGTGGCCCCGCTGCAGATGGCGGCCGATGCGGTGGAGCTCGTCACCGATGGCATGGCGATCGATGCGGTGATCCAGTCCCTGGTGGATCTGTTCCGTAGCCGCGTGCCCGAGGAGGCCTGGCCTGGAGCAGCCGCCGGTTAGCGGAGTTCCTCGAGCAGGCCGCGGCACGCATCTTCGAGGAGATCGAGCACATCCTCGAAACCATCCGGGCCGCCGTAGTACGGGTCGGGCACTTCGCGGGCCTCGATCCGCCGGCAGTAGCGCACTATCGGTTCAATCTGGGCGCTGGCACCACCCACTTCCCGGGCGAGGGCCTGCACATCCGCCAGGTTGCTTGCATCCATCGTGAGGATGTGATCGAAGCTGCTCAGGTCGCCGGCATCGAGCTGGCGGGCGCGGCTGGGGAGCTGGATGCCACGGCGCTCGGCAGCCGCCCGCATGCGGCGGTCGGCGGGTTGGCCCACGTGCCAGCCGCCGGTGCCGGCCGAATCCACCACGAAGCGATCCTCCAGCCCCTCCTGGGCCAGCAGGTGCAGGAACATCCCCTCGGCGGCCGGGGAGCGGCAGATGTTGCCAAGGCACACGAACAGCACCCGGGTGTCCTTGGCCATCAGCGCTCCAGTCGCGTGAGGGCCACGTTTGCGCGCAGCCGCACCACCAGCACCTCCTCGCGGGTCGGTTCGGCGAGTGCCTCCAGGCCGCTGCGTGCCCGGAGGTGATGCTCGGGCTGCCGTCCTCGCAGTTGCAGGCCCAGCCCTTCCAGTCCCATGGCCACGGCGTAGCGCACCACCCATTCGCCATCGCCGGTGGCCGCCAGCAGGGCGTTGAGGCAGCGCTCCTGCACCGCTAGCTGATGCTCGGCCTCGAGCTCCTCCAGCTGCAGTTGGCCCAGACCCTTGGCCGCGGCGCGGCGCACGCTGGCGGCCACGTCGGTGCCCAGGGCGTCTTCCAGCAGTTCAAGGCCGCGCACATCGCCGATGCCGGCCAGGGCCCGCACGGCCCAGGCCCGGGCGCCGTAGTTCTGGGGGTCGAGCTGCAGCAGGGCCGGTACTGCCGCCGTGCCCAGCTGAATCAGCCCATCCACGGCGGCCACGGCAGCGCCGGGATTGTTGAAGCCCAGCACCTCCACGAGAGCGGGTGCGGCGGCGGGATCACCGCAGCCGGCCAGTTCCCGGGTGGCCATCAGCAGGCCGGCGGCGCTGTCGGCCCGTTGCAGGGCCTCGATCAGGGCAGTGGTGCTCACAGCAGGGCGTCCATGCAGGTCAGCAGGGCCTCCTCGCCCGGTTCGCCGCGCCCCTGTTCCACCAGGCCGCGCAGGGCGATCAGTTTGAGACTGTTCTCGGCCAGGGTGCGCTCGATCGCTCCCAGGGCCGGGCGCCAGCCGGCACCGCCCAGGTCCATCAGGGCAGCCCGGCGCACCTGCAGCTGCGGATGCTCCAGCAGCTCCAGCAGCACCTCGGCCCAGCGGGCCTCGCCGCTGAGCTGGAGCAGGGTGCGGGCCGCGGCGCTGCGGATCAGCGGCCGTTCATGGCCCACAAATGGTTCCACCACGGCCAGCACATCGGCGCTGGCCACGCCGATGTCGCCGAGGGCTTCCAGCATCGCCTCGCAGGGCTCCTGGAGCCGGGGCGTGCCGGGCCGCAGCGCCCCAGCGCCGGCCGGCCCGCTCGCCAGCCGCCGGCACAGGGGGGCCACGGCCGCCTCGGCCTTCAGCTCGCCCAGGGCGCGGGCGGCCGCTTCGCGCAGGCCGTCGTCCTCGTCTTCAAGGGTGTCGAGCAGGTCGGGGATGGCGGCATGGGCCGCCGGTGCCAGTTTTCCCAGGGCGCGGGCGGCGTTGCGGGCGACGGCGTTCTCCTCCACCCCGGCACCGATGTCGCGGGGGCGGCGCTGGCGCAGGGCCAGTTGCAGCAGGGGCACGGCCTCCGGATGCTGGCTGCGCATGCGGCCCAGCCACCAGGCGCCGTAGTACTGCTGCGAGGAATCCTCGGTTTGGCGGAGGCGTTCAATCGCCTCGGTTTCACTGATCGGTTCCCCGGCGATGGGTTCACCGGCTCTCTCTGGGGCCTCGGGTGCAGCCATGGAGGGCGGCGATAGGAGCTGGATGTTGATGATCGCAGGTGAGGGTGGTGGTAGAGCAACAAAAAAGGGCTCCCGATTGGGAGCCCCGGAGGAAGCAATCGCTGA
>JBBASQ010000056.1:0-10546 GCA_040399185.1 Prochlorococcaceae cyanobacterium | reverse complement strand
CTAGCCCAAAGCTGCACCCAGGTATCCATTCGCCTCAGATCCGGCTCTAGATCATTGGAAAACCTTCTCTATGACTGGAAGGTCGAGGGGAGCACGCTCCGCGACACACCCACGTGCACGCAAGCGATGCGAATTGCCCAGGTTTCCCCGCTTTGCGAGAGCATCCCGCCCCGCCGCTATGGCGGAACGGAACGGGTGGTGCATTTCCTCACCGAAGAATTGGTGCGGCGCGGCCATGCGGTGATGTTGTTCGCCAGCGGCGACTCTCGCACCAGTGCTGAGCTGTTCCCTTGTGTGCCCGAAGCCCTGCGGCTGGCGGGCTACGAAGGCGACCCCACCGTGCCGGAGCTGATCCAGCTGGACCAGCTGATGGATCAGCTGGATCGCTTCGATGTGCTCCATTTCCACACCGGCGCGAGCCACTACCCCCTGGCGCAGCGCCTGCCCGTGCCCCATCTCAACACCCTGCACGGCCCTCTAACCGCCCCCGACCGGGCCCAGCTCTACCGGCGCTTCCACCAACTGCCACTGGTGTCGATCTCCGACGCGCAGCGCCAGCCCCTGCCTGACGCCCACTGGCTGGGCACCGTGCACCACGGCCTGCCCTTGGACCTCTACCAACCCGTGCAGAACCCCCTCGACTATCTGGCCTTCGTGGGGCGCATCTCACCGGAAAAGCGCCTCGACCGAGCCATCACCATCGCCGCCCAACTAGGACTGCCCCTGAAGGTGGCCGCGAAGATCGACAGCAGCGATCAGACCTACTACCGCGAACAAATCGCGGACCTGATCTCGGCCAATCCGCTGGTGGAGTTCATCGGCGAAGTGGACGACGCCGGCAAGCAGGAGTTGCTGGGCAATGCCCTGGCCCTGCTGTTTCCGATCGACTGGCCCGAGCCCTTTGGGCTGGTGATGATTGAGGCGAATGCCTGTGGCACGCCGGTCATCGCCTGGCGTAACGGCTCGACACCGGAGGTGATCCATCCCGGCGTCAACGGTGTGCTGGTCGACTCGATCGCCGACGCCGTCGATGCGGTGCGACAGCTCGACCGGCTGGATCGGCAGGCGATACGCCACGACTTCGAGCAGCGCTTCGACGTAACCCGCCAGGCGGAGCAGTACGAGCAGCTGTACCGCCAACTGATCGAGTCCCACGACAGCAACGGCAACCAACGGCGCCTGCAGCGCCCCTGTTCACCCCGCGATCCCCAACTTCATGCCGCATGACGTACTCCCCCCGTTCGTGCTGAAGAACGGGGAAACCTTTGCGATGCTCGATGTCCACGGCGAAATCCGCCCCGACACCCATTCGGATTCAGGGGTGTTCCACCGGGGTACGCGCCATGTGAGCCGGCTGGAATGGAAGCTGTGGGGCCGGCCAGGGGCGGTGCTGAGTTCCACCGAACGGGGGGAACTCGGCCTACAGGTGAGCCACCTCAGCAATGACGACGGCACGGTGCACCTGGAACGGAGCACGGTGCTCACACCGACGGCCTGCCTGCAACAACTCACCTTCACCAGCTACGCCCAGACCTCGTTGCAGGTGCCGATCACGCTGCACTTCGACGCCGACTTTCGGGATATCTTCGAAGTGCGGGGCTACCAACGACCGGAGCGCGGGCGCACCGTGCACACCTGCACGGCGGAGGGGCTGGAAGCGGTCTATCGCGGACTCGACAACACCGACCGCTGCACCCTCGTGCGGCTGAGCGGACCGGTGCAGAAGCTCGATGAAACCTGTCTGGAGCTAAGCCTGCAACTCGAACCGCGTCGACCAAGGCGGCTGTGCCTGGTGCTCGACTTCCACCCCAATGGCAACCGTCAGCCGCCGCCGCCGGAGGCGGCCTTTGATGCGGCTCTGGAGGCGGCGGTGGAGCGCTTCCACGAAGCCAACCGGCTGGCCGCCAGCGTGAGCAGCGACAATCCCGCTTTCAATGCCTGGATCGCACGTTCCACCTCGGATGTGCATCTGCTGGCCAGCGAGCTTGACCACGGCCTTTACCCCTACGCCGGCGTTCCCTGGTTCAGTTGCCCGTTTGGCCGTGATGGCCTAATCACGGCCAGGCAGCTGCTGCTGTTTGAACCGAGGCTGGCCCGTGGAGTCTTGGGCTTCCTGGCGGAGCACCAGGCCCGCCACCGCGACCCGGCAAGCGATGCGGAGCCCGGCAAGGTGCTGCACGAGGCCAGGCTTGGGGAGATGGCCGCTCTGGGCGAAGTGCCCTTTGCCCAGTACTACGGCAGCGTCGATGCCACTCCCCTGTTTCTGATCCTGGCGGGCGACTACCTGATGCGCAGCGGCGATCAGGCCTTCATCCGCGACCTGCAGGACCCCCTGAACGCGGCGATGGACTGGATTCGCAACGCCGAGGAGCGCTCCAACGACGGCTTCCTGCGGTATCAGTGCGCCGCCCAGGGGGGCCTGCGCAATCAGGGCTGGAAGGATTCCGACGACGCCGTGCACCATGCCGATGGTCGCCTCGCGGAGGGGTCGATCGCCCTCTGCGAGGTGCAGGCCTACAGCTATGGGGCCCGCCAAGCGATGGCTCACATCCAACGGGACTTCGGCCACGACGCGGAGGCCGAGCGGCTGCTGGAGGAGGCCAGCCTGCTGCGGCGACGCTTCCAAGACGCCTTCTGGTGCGAGCGGATCGGCACCTATGCCCTGGCCCTCGACGGCCAGGGCGAGGCCTGCGAGGTGCGTACCTCCAATGCCGGCCACTGCCTCTGGACCGGCCTGGCTAGCAAGACAGCGGCCAGTGCGATTGCCCGCCAACTGCTTGCCCCCAGCAGCTTCAACGGCTGGGGGATTCGCACCCTGGATGAGGGGGAAGCCCGCTACAACCCGATGAGTTACCACAACGGTTCAGTGTGGCCCCACGACAACGCGATGATCGCGCTGGGGCTCAGCCGCTATGGCCACACGCCGGAGGCGATGCAGGTGCTGATGGGTCTGTTCGACACCGCGCAGGCCATGCCGCTGCATCGCCTACCGGAACTGTTCTGCGGCTTCCCGCGCCTGCCCGACGAGGGACCGACCCACTATCCGGTGGCCTGCAGCCCCCAGGCCTGGGCCAGTGGCAGCTTGTTCGGGCTGCTGGAGGCGATCACTGGCATCGGGATCGGCCATAACGCCGAGAGCGGTCGCGTCGAGGTGCTGTTCCGCAAACCGATGCTGCCGGAGCGGATCAACCTTCTGGAGATCCATGGGCTACGGCTGGGCGAAGAGGTGATCGACCTGCAGCTGCACCGCGGCGACGTTGACACCGGGGTCCTAGTAAAACGCCGCAGCAGCGGCGTGGATGTGGTGATTCACAAGTAGCCTCTAAAGCCGTAAATAGCCAATATTCTCGCTCCGAAAAGTGAAGTTGACTAGCTTTTCTGGACAGGCCCCATCGTTAGCATCTGAGGAGAGGCACCACCCCTGAAAGGGGCTCCCACCGTTGGCGAAGCCTTCTCCCCCCCACTGTCAGCCAGGATCAGCGCGCGGATCTCGCCCCAAGTGGTCCCCTCGCTGACCGGGGCTTGCTCAGCCCTCAGCTTCGGGGCAGCAAGCCGATCCCAGTTGAGGCCTGGCCCCCCAGCGCGTCGGTCCTTGTCAGCAGCAAGCAGGAGATCAGCGAGCTCCTGGCATGCGTTGTCGTCGCCCAAACGGACGCCACGGGCGGCTTGCTGGCGGCGAGGCGGACGGGCCTCGTACACCTGGCCATAGGGACTGCGATCAAGCGCCTTGATGCGGTAGTGGCATGCCGCCAACCGAAGCCTCAGCTGGGCTTGCTCGAAGCCATTCCGGGGCCGCATGGCCTCAAACCTGTCTCAAGACATTGTGGCGGCTCGGCGAGGAACTAGTTCCTCAAAAGGTTCCTCAAAACTGTCCACAAGGAGCCAAATCTGTCTGTCTTAGTCCACAGAGAACCGACTTTGGACTCCGCCACAAACCCGTTGCAGCGCAGGTGTTTTGGCCGAGATCGGAGGCCAGGACTTATATGGGTCGCCTGAGATTCGAACTCAGGACCAATCGGTTAAAAGCCGAGTGCTCTACCGCTGAGCTAGCGACCCGCGCCCAGTGCTGGGCACCCCGTGAACGTATCACCCGGGGGGGGCCTCCTCCAACCATCAGGAGCCCAACCGGAGCTTGTTGAGCAGAAACATCAGCACGGTGGTCTGCCGCGTCACCACGTCGCCCATCACCTCCATGCCGAGCCGAAGCGGGCAACTGGCCTGGCGGCCCTGGAGCTCGGTGCGTTGGGGATTCAGCACCACCTGATAGGTGGAGGGGGCCGGACTGGCCTGGGCTGGGGCAGCCTCCACGGGCACGGTGTCGGCAGACACGCTGGCCACCCGGGATGGCAGCACGCCGAACTCGGCCGTGGGGCAGGCAGACACCTTCAGGGTGGCCTTCTGACCAGGGCGCACCTGGCTGATGCGATCGGCCGGCACTTGGAGCTTCACCTCAAAGCGGCTGTTGAGGGGGGCCAGCACGGCGATCACCTCCCCCGGCCTGAGCACCTGCCCGGCGTGGCGCAGGTTGGTGCTCAACACCGAACCACTGATCGGGGCGCGCACGCTGGCTAGCTCGATGCCGCGCTGCACCTGCTGGAGCCGGGCGCGGCGCTGGGCCACCTGCTTGCGGAGCTCATCGGCCGAGGAGCGCGCTTGGGAGGCGCTCTGGCGCAGCCGCGCCAGCTCATTCATGCCCCTGGCCCGCTGCTCCGACACCCCCTGCAGGGCCTTGAGCACCTCCGACTGGCTCACGATCTGCCGGGCCTGCTTTTCATCCACCAAACTGCGGGGCACGGCCCCGATGTCCTGAAGCGACCGGTAGCGCCGCAGCTCACTGCGGTCAAAGGCCAGGGAGGCCCGGGCCTGGTCCACCCCCCGCCGCGAAGACTCCGTGAGCGACTGGCTCAACCGCTCCAGGGCCGTGGCCTGGGCCGCCAGCGAACGCTGTTCATCCTGGGCCTGCAGCGCCTGGCCCTCCAGCGTGGTGAGCTCCTCCTGAAGCTGGCGTCGCTCCGCCTGGAGCGGGCGACTGTCGAACACCGCCAGCAGCGCGCCGGCGCGCACCATCTGGTTGGGACGCAAGAGCACCTGCTGCACCGTGCCGCCCTGTTCGCTCTGCACCGTGGTGTTCTCCCCACTGGGGCGCACCACACCTGCGGCCTTCACGGTTTCGCGCATCGGCCACACGGCCAGGGCCAGACCACCCAGGACAATCACAACGAGCAACTGGCGGCCGAGGGCCGACGCCCATGGACCGGGGCCGGGCAGGAAATCGTCGCTGCTCACCCCCATCAACGTGGGTGGCAACACGGGCTGGGGCGGGTGGGCCAGGGCCTCAGGGCCGTTGGGCACCGGCAAATCGGAATTGGGGGCGCTCATCAGGCGGCTTGCAGGTAGGGCGCAACCTGGAGGTGGTCGCGCAGGTCGCGGGGGTGGCTCTGCTGGCGCACGGCTCCCTGTTCCATGAACACGATCCAGTCGGCCCGAAGGATCACCGAAGGCCGATGGCTCACGAGGATGGTGGTGCGCCCGCGACGGTGGGCCAACAGCCGGTCCATCACCCGGGCCTCCAGCACCGGATCGAGGGCCGACGTCGACTCATCAAGCAACAGCACAGCTGGATCGCTGGCCAGGGCCCGGGCCAGGGCCAGGCGCTGCCGCTGGCCACCGGAGAGGTTGGCGCCGAACTCGCCCAGGATCGTGCCGTAGCCATCGGGCAGGTCCCGAATGAAGTCGTCGGCGAGGGTGAGGCGGCAAAGCTCCACCACCCGCTCGTAACTCAGTTCGGGGTAGGCGAAAACAAAGTTTTCAAAGATTGAGCGATTGAGGAAGGTGTCGTCCTGGGGAAGCAGCACCACCTGGCGGCGCAGACACTCCAGGCTCAAGTCGCGGGAGCTGAAGGCACCGTAATGAATCGTGCCTTGCTGCAGGGGGTAAAGGCCCGCAATCAGCTTGCTCAGGGTGCTTTTGCCGCAGCCAGACTCACCGATCAACGCTGTCGTGAGCCCGCCGGGGATGCGCAGGTCCAGGTGGTCCATCAACGCACAGCGGCCGGGATGGTGAAAGGAAAGATCACTGCATACGATGTCGGCATCGTGAGCAATAGCAGCCTGCTGAACACCACGCACCAGGCTGGTTTCGTCGGGGTGCTGGAGGGCATCATCGAGGCGCGCCATCACCACCTTTGAGGTGATCAGCTCCTGACTCAGACCGCCAAGGGCCGCCAGAAACGCGAGCACATTGGCGCCCATGCCGTTGAACGCCAACAGCTGGCCGATGCTGAGCTGCTGGGTCAGCACGAAGGTGCTGCCATACCAAAGCAGCACCACGCTGGTGACATTGCCGAGGAAACCAGACGCCGTACTCGCCTTCAGATCCAGCAAGCCCACACTCCAGGCCAGGCGGGCCAGCCGGCCCTCATTGCGCTGAAATTCCTGCCAAGCCTGGGGGCTGCCCTGGGTGGTCTTGAGCAGGGTCTGGCCACGGAACAGCTCCACCAGAAAGCCCTGGTTTTCGGCTGACTGCACCAGCAATCCCTGGGTGCGCCGGTGCAGGGTGGGCAGCACGGCCAGCTGACAACCAATCACCAGGGCATAACCCAGCAATGCGGCAATGGTGAGGGGAGCGCTGTACATCGCCATCCACACCAACGAAATCAGGGCAATGCAAAGCTGGCCGGGCAATCCCAGCGCCAGGTTCGCCATGAGCTGGTTGAGTTTCTGAATGTCATCGAGGCGACTCACCACCTCACCGCTGCGGCGGCTCTCGAAATAGGTGAGTGGCAACCGCAAGAGGTGCTGGCCGTAGTGGAGCACCATCTGCAACTGCAGCTTCTGACCAAAATGGCCCACCAGCACACCCTGAAGCAGGTTGAGCAGGGCCCGCAACAGAAACAGGGCCAGGATCCCGATCGCCAGGGTGCGCAACATCTCACCATCGCCGCGCACCAGCACGTCATCGGTGAGGATCTGCATCAGAAGGGGCATCCCGAGCGCCAGCACCCCAATCGCCAGGTTGAGCACAAGGGCCTGCACCAACAGCTTGCGGAAGGGCACCACGAAGGGCAGAAACGCCGCGAGTCCCTTACCGGAGCGCCAACCCTCGTGGTCTCCATCCACCGCGGGAAAGCGCTGGGGATCCGGTTCCAGCAACAGCAACACGCCATTGCTCCAACTGGCCAGAAACGCCGCTCGGCTGAGCAGCCGCAACCCCACCGCCGGATCTGCCACGAGCAGCTGATCGCCCCGCCAGCCGTGCAGCACCACCCAATGGCACCCCTGCCAGTGGCAGATCACTGGCAGGGGGAGGGAACCAAGATCATCGAGCAACGCCGCCTCAGCCTTGGCAGCACGGGCATGAAAGCCGAGGCTCTCGGCGCCGCGCTTCAGGCCCAGCAGGGTGGTGCCCTGCGACGAGGTGCCCACGCGATGGCGAACGAGCGGCAAGGGAAGGCGCTCACCATGGCTCTGACACACCGTGGCCAGACAGGCAGCGCCACAATCCTCCTCGTCGTATTGGCGCACGCAGGGATCCTGCAGCCCATCCTGGGGAAGCCCAGGCAGCTGACGCAACCAGACGGGAAGGCTGGAGGAATCCAGCCAGCGGGTAACGACCATCAGCAGGAATCAGGCGGTCACAGAAAGGTCGAGGCCGTTCAACTGGTTGTTCACAATCGAACCACCATTGAGCACAATGTTGAAGGCCAGATTGATCTGATTCACTGTTGTATCAATAGCCATAGAGCCAATAGCGGCACGTCCAAAGCCACCACCAGAACGACCTAGACCCGAGCGACCGTTGAAGCCCAGCACCCCACGTAGCAAGAAAGCCAAAGGGCGGCGACCACCACACACCCGCTCAGCCTGAAACTCATCCAGAAATTCCATGACCCAAAACAATGACGTAAATGAACAAACCAACAAAGTCCTATGAAAAAGCCTGAGACCGAAGGCTCAGGCGGATCCAAAGGATCAGGCGGCCAGGGTGGCCAGATACGTGGACAGATTCAATCCGGAGAACTGACCGAGATCAGCTGCGCCCACACCGAGCACACCAAGGCCAATGCTGGTGCCATTGTTGCCCTGGAGCCCCGTGACGACCGCAGTCGAAATGGCGATGGTGGGACTCACAACAATGCGAAAGCCACCACTGAGGAGTTGGGCCTCGCTGTCACACAGAAGATGCATGGGAGTGAATGTGAAAGATCAGGGAAAAGAGGGCCCGCCGCGCAGGCCCCCACAACTAGGGCTCAGCCGAGCACAGTGCCAATGCTGGAGGCATTGCCCTGGAGGCTCTGGGCCGCACCAAAGCCGGCCAGCACACCCAGGCCCAGGTTGTTCACCGTGTTGTCCTGCCCGAGGGCGGTGTACGAAGTGCTGAACTTGGCAAAGCGGATGCGCGTGGAGCTCCAGCCGCCGGCAATCAGCTCAGCGCCGGCATCGGAGAGGAAGGAAATGGGAGTCATGGGATTCAGGAAAAGAGTGAAGTTTCAGAATCAGAGAACAAAGGTGGCGATCTCGGAGATGTTCATTTGCTCGCTGGTGGCGAGACCGGCTCCGAACAGCACACCCAGGCCGAGGTTGTTAGCGGTGTTGGTTTGACCAACCTTGGTGGTAACAGCCTTGAAGGAAGTGCTGGAAAAGCTGAATTTTGAGCCCCAGCCACCATTGATGTGCTGAGCTTCGAGATCGGGCAGCATGACGATGTTGGACATTGATGGTTCTCCGTGTGAGAGATGGGCATCTGTGGATGCCACATTCGTTGTAGGGAGGAGCCAAGTAGCGAATGGTCAGATCAGCGTGAGTGCAGCAGCACTGCTTCATTCACTCACTGTGATGGAAAAGTGACAGTGCGGAAACTCCCGCCCCAGCTCAAGGAGAACGCCACAGCCCGGCCCGTGCCATCCACATTGGTGAGATTGGCGCCGGATAGCGAGAGGTAGAGGGGCGTGGCGCGCAGCGGCACATACGACACGCTGGCATTCAGCCCCTTGCCCGCCCAGCCGGTACTGATCCCCAGGTTGGGCGTGAGCTCCACACCCACCGAGGCAAGCACGCCATCACTGATCAAATTGGCAGCGTCAATCCGCTGAAACCGCCCACTGCCAGCACCAAGATTCACCTGCATCGTCTGGCGGAAAGCCCAGTTGCGAGGACGTAAAGGCCAGGCCGCCGTGACAACCCCATAGGGCGAACCACCGGGATTAGGCCAGGTGCCGTAGGAGGCAACCCCCAACCAGCCGCCACCCACGTGGAGGTTGAAATCCGTGGTACTGATGAGTTCCCGGCCAAGACGCACATCAAGCGTGCCGCCATTGCTCGCGTTAGCCAGGCTCTCCTGGTTGTAGTCCACTTCAATAGCCACGAAGCGCCGGGCACTGCCGAAGCCCACTCCCACATTCACCGAGCCATCGGTGGTGAAAGAATCTGGCCCATTGCCGTCTTCGTAGGCGTAGATCGAGGTAGCCACGAAATAGTTGCCCCATTCAGCCACCAAAGCCGAAGGAATCTGGGTGGGGTTGAGGTTGGGGGGCTTGTAGGGGGGAAGGACTGGTTCAGCGGCAACACGCTGCGCCCCTGCAACCACCAATGCAAACGAAGCAATCCATCGACGCATGAGCTCAAGCCTCGAGACAGGAACGGCCATGGCGCGGGGTAAGGGGCAACTGCTGTTGCAGCCACTGGAGAACAGAAGGTTTCAGCGACCAGTCCTCATGGCCGCTCGGGAGTGGCATCCAAACCGGTTGGGGGGCCTGGAAATAGACCAATCCGCAGAGCTCCGGATAGCGGGGCAGCGTCTCCAGGGCCTGCCGAAGCCAGTGCTGCTGATCGGCTGCCGGCCCGCTCACCCCAACCTCCGCCACCAGCAATGGACGTCCATAGCGCTGAGCGATCCAGCGCTTCTGGTTGAGCTGCTGCGCGAATGGTTCAAGGGCTCGATCCGAATTCCAAGCGCGACTGGCGTAGATCGAAAGACCAATGAGATCGACATAGGCATCGCCCGGCCAAAAGCGATCCGCACGGGGAGTTCCGGCTGGTGACCACACCCAGCGCACATTGGTGGGACGCTGGGCTGAGATACGTCCAAAAACATAGTGATAGAGCCGGATGTAGCGCTCGGGCTCCCGATAGGCCCACGGATACTGCCCCTGCTTGTCCATCTCATGGGCAAATCGAAGCAACACGGGCCCGGGGTGGGCAGCCAGGGTGCGAGCAATGCCAGCCAGGGCCGGATCATGCCGGCCAGCGAACACATCGGCCAATAGATGGTGATTGCTGCGCCCAGCTAATCGATCGGGAAACGGCTCCAGCGTGAGGAGTGGAACGCGCCTCCGCGACTCAGCCAGCTGTAAAAATCGGCGAAGCCTGGGTAGCAGTTGGGGATCACTCCAGTCGAGGAAGGTGGCCTCCAGCGCGAAAGGAGCGCCCTGAGCCGAACTGGATTGGTATTCGTAGAGGCCCAGCAGAGGGGGAGCTGGGGGTTGGGTGGTGCGTTGGCTGAGCACCACAAGCAGAGCCGAGGTGGCGGCAGAAACCACCACCAGGGC
>JBBASQ010000055.1:0-10737 GCA_040399185.1 Prochlorococcaceae cyanobacterium | reverse complement strand
CAACAACTCCCTTCTCAGAATCTCTAGCGCCCTCGGATCCGTAATTAATTGCCGGTGCGTGAACACCGGCAGCGCCATCGCTGGGCCGATCGGGAGGTGGGCCTGCCAGCCGGGGAACACGGTGATGTCGGTGCGGCAGTAGTAGCTGCGGCAGTCCACCGGCTGCAGGGTGGAGAGGTCGCCGTCGAGCCGGCGCAGCAGGGCGCTGCCGCGTTTCATGTCGGCGATGCCGCGTAGCAGGCAACTGGGCCAGGGCTGGGCGGCCCAGGTGCCGCGCTGGGGGCTGCCCACGCAGTGGAAGCGGCGGGCGCGGCGATGGCCTCCGAGCAGTTGGATCCAGCTGCGCACGATCACCCCGCCCATCGAGAAGCCGAGCAGGTCGATCGGTTCTTCGCTGCCGAAGGCCGCTTCGATGTGGCCCCCGAGCCTCTCCGCCAGCTCCAGCAACCCCACGGCGCCAAGCCCGTGGGGCAGGTGGGGGATCAGCAGGGGCTGGCGTTGCCCATCCAGTTCCCGTGTCAGCCGGTTGAACAGCCTGGGGGTGTCCCACAGGCCGTGCACCAACACGAGAGGGGGCATGGTTCAGATCGATTCAACCCCCTTGCGGCTGGGTTCACCACGCCGCTCGGGCCTGGCATCCAGCTGGGGAAAGGTGATCCCATTCTTCTCGAACAGCTGGCGCATCTCGCTGCGGAAGCGACTGCGCAGGGCCTGGGTGTCGCGCCGCTCCTGCATCAGGCAGGTGCGCAGCGCATCCGGCGAGCCGGCCCGGTTCACGCAGCTCTGGCTGCGCTGCAGGATCGCCACCCGCTCCCGCTGCTCCTGCAGCAGCAGGGCCTTGCGGCCCGGGAACAGCTTCAGTTGCTGCTCAGGGGTGAGCTGGGGCATCCCCTGTTGGCGCCAGGGGGCCTTGCCCTGGGGCTGCTGCAGCGGCGCGCTCTGGGCGAAGGCAGCGCCACCAGTGCCAAGGGAGCCCAGGAGCAGGGCGGCGGCCAGGGCGAGGGTGCGGGACATGGGGCTGGAAGGTTCGAACCCCTTCACCTTCACCAATCGGTGTGACTGAACTGTGACTGCCGCCGTTCAGGTTGTGACCGGCTGTGACCGGCCCCTGAACACCACCGCAAAGCCCTGCGGGGCTTCCGGGGTGGGGGGCAGCTGCTCGCACCAGAGCTCGCCGCCATGGCTGGCGGCCACCTCGCGGGCGATCGCCAGCCCCAGGCCGCAATGGCCGCTGCCGCCCCGGGCCGGATCGAGGCGCTGAAACGGCTCTAGGGCCTGGCCCCACCGCTCAGGTGGGATTCCCGGGCCGCAATCGGCCACCGTGATCAGGAAGCCATCCACCTCTCCGGCGGGGCTGCTCAGGCTGATCCGCAACGGGGCGCGCCCGTGGGCCACGGCGTTCTCCGCCAGGTTGGCCACCGCCCGGGCCAGGGCCGTGGGCCGTACCCGTCGCCGCAGATCCATCAGCTCCAGCTGCAGCGGTGCAGCGAGCCCTGCCACCGCTTCACCCACCAGGTCCGCCAGGTTCAGCTCCACCACCGGCTCGGTGATGCTGCCGCTGGCATAGGCCATGAATTGCCCGGTGATGTGGCTGATGGCGTCGAGATCGGCCTGGGCCCGCTCGGCCTCCTCGGCCCCGAGGGGCCGTTCGCTGGCCTTGGCCAGCCGCAGCTGCAGGCGGGTGATCGGGCTGCGCAGGTCGTGGGCGATGCCGGCCAGCATCGTGGCCCGCTCCCGCCGCCCCTGCTCCAGCCGCTCCAGCATCGCGTTGAACCGCTGGGTGAGCCCCCGCACGGCGCTCGTGCCCTCTTCCGCCAGCGGAGCGGGCCGGGTGTTGAGATCCACCCCATTCACCCATTGGCGCAGCCGTGCCAGGGGCCGGCGCACCTCCAGCTCCAGCAGCAGGCTGGTGGCCACCAGGCCAGCCGCCAGCAGGCCGATGCTCAGAACCGGCAGCGGCGCCGGCCACAGCCGTGCCCGCGGCAGTGGTGTGAACAGCCAGGCTGGCTCGAGGGCTGAGGGCAGTTCTACCCACACCCCTGGCCTGGGTAGGCCCTGAACCACCTGGCGCGGGCAGGTCCCCAACTGCTGGCACAGCTCGCTGTGCAGCTGCCCGGCCTGCTGAGCCATCCGCCCGGGAATCGACCCCCGTTCCATCCGTGGTGGGCGGGCTGCCAGCTCCAGGCCGCTGAGCTGGGCCACCCCATCGCGCGGCAGCCGCTCCAGGGCCAGCTCGGCCAGCCGCAGGTTCAGGGAGGTCTGCTGGCCCAGGCGCTTGAGGGCGGCCCGCTCCACCCGCGCCGCCAGCAGCAGCTGCAGCCCCAGCACCGTGGCCGTGCCGGCCAGGGCGGCCCCCGCGGTGATCACGGCGGTCCGGCCCAGGGATGTCCTCATCGCCTGGGCTGGCCGTCGGGCACGAACACATAGCCGTAGCCCCACACCGTCTGGATCCAGCGGGGCCGGCGCGGATCGTCTTCCACCAGCCGCCGCAGCCGGGAGATCTGCACATCCATGCTGCGGCTGTCGGTGTCGCTGGCGGGGCCGCGGGCCAGTTCGATCAACCGCTCACGCGACAGGGGCCGGTGGGGGTTGCTGGCCAGGGCCAGCAGCAGGCTGAATTCCCCGCTGGTGAGCTCCACGGCGTTGCCGTTGCGCTCCAGGCGCCGGGTGGTGGCATCCAGCGCATAGGGCCCGAAGCGGATCGGCTCTGCCGTCTGCCGCGGTGCGCCTGGGGGCAGCGGTATCCGCCGCCGCAGCACCGCCTCGATGCGGGCGATCAGCTCCCGCGGCAGGAACGGCTTGGCGAGGTAGTCATCGGCCCCCTGCTCCAAGCCGATGATCCGATCCACCCCATCGGCCCGGGCCGTGAGCATCAGCACCGGTAGGTCGTCGCCGTGGTCGCGCCGGCGCCGCAGCCAGCTAAGCCCGTCCTCCTCCGGCAGCATCAGATCCAGCACCACCAGATCGGGCCGCTGCCGCTCCAGCCAGGCGTCGAGCTGGCGCGTGTCGCCGTGGCAGCGCACCTGAAATCCATGGTCGCCGAGCACCTCGGCCAGCAGGTCGCGCAGCTGGGGATCGTCATCCACCACCCACACCACGCCCTTGGGGAGGGGTTTGGTACTCATCGGTTGAGAACCCGGTTGCCGCCCTGGCCCTTTCCTTCGCGCATGTTGCGGTCGGCCTGGGCGAGCAGGGCGTCGAGCCTCCAGCCCGCCGGGCCGCTGCTGCAGGCCACGCCGATCGTCACCGTGACACGGGCCTGGTGGCCGGGTTCCATCTCCATCGGTTGGGCTTCGATCCGGCTGCAGAGCTCCCGCAGCCGATCCCCCTGCTCTGCGCCGCCCAGCAGGGCCAGGCCGAACTGATCCCCCGACAGCCGTGCCAGCCATTCGCCCCCATGCACCGTGTTGCGCAGCGTCTGGCCGATGCTGGCCAGGATGCGATCGCCGGCCACGTAGCCATGCCGGGCGTTCAGATCCTTCAGGTGATCCACGCCGGCGATCGCCAGCACCACCGTGGTGTCGTTGGCTTCGTGCTGCGCCAGCCATGGGCCCACGGCCTCCAGAAAGGCATCGCGGTTCAGCAGCCCCGTGCAGGAGTCGGTGCGGGCCAGCTCCACCAGCTGGCGCATCAGCTGGGCGCGCACCAGCAACACCAGGCCGCCGCCACTGAGGATCAGCAGCACCAGCCCGGCCAGCACGATCAGGCCACCGTTGAGGGCCGCCCGGCGCAGGGCCGGTTCCAGATCCAGGCTGGTGATCAGCAGGCCGCCTTCCTCCCGGCCTGGCACGCCGGCGAAGCTGAGGGGTGTGCGGGCCAGGCTGATCAGGCGGTCGCCCCCCAGCAGCGGCCAGGGCCCGGTGGTGCGGCTCAGGGGCGGCTGGCATCGGGGGTGCTGCCACCAGCTGCGGCTGGCGGGCAGGCACGGCCAGATGCCATCCCACACGCTGTTGCTCACGGGCTCCAGTTGGCTGCGGTTGAAGCGCTGGCCCAGCAGGGCACGGTCGGATGCCGCGATGATCTCGCCGCGCTGGTTCACCACCGCCGCCAGCGTCAGCTGGTTGGCCGCTGCGGTGATCTGGATCTTGCGCTGCAGCTGGGGGAGGGTTTGCCCCGCGGTGAGCTGCTCCAGCAGATCGCGCTCCACCGCCTGGGCGCTGGCCTGGGCCTGGTGCCGTGCCGCCCTCGCTTCCAGCACCCCCACCACCACGGCCAGCACCGCAGCCGCCACCCCCGAGCCCACCAGGGTGAGCCTGAGGAGGTGGCGGTCGATCCGCTCCTGCAGCAACGGTGCCCTGCCCATCAGCCCCTCAGCGCCCCAGCGCCCCCTGCACGGCCTCCTGGCTCACCTGGGGCATCACGGTGCCCGCAGGGGTAAGGCCCAGGGCGGTTTGCACCGCCTGCACATGGGCCAGGTTGCGCACCACCGGCCCCGCGGGAGCCAGCATCTTCAGCTGCTCCTGCAGGCTGAAGTAACGCAGGCCGCCCTCCGCCCGCACGAACTCCTCGGGGCTCAGCCCCTCCCGCCGGGCCATCACCGCGGCGCTCTGCCGCGGCTCGGAGCGCGCCAGGCCGTGGGCCCGCTGCCACACCCGCACCAGGCGGCCGATGCGCTCGGGCGTCTGCTTCAGCTCCTGGGGGTCCACCACCAGCAGATCGAGGATTTCGCCGGGTGTTTCGCGGCTGGTGAACAGGGGGCGCGACTGACCCTTGCGCGCCACCAGTTCGCTGGCGGGGGGGTACACCGCAGCGGCCATCACCGCCCCGCGCTCCAGGGCTTCGGGCATCTCTTCCAGCGGCATGTTGATCAGCTCCACGTCGTTCAGGGTTAGCCCGTGGCGCTGCAACGCCAGCTGCAGCACGTAGGGCCCGAGGGTGGAGAACGTGACAGCCACCCGCTTCCCCCGTAGTGCCTCGATGGAGGGGATGCTGTTGTGCACCGCCAGCTGATCGCCGCCGCGGGATTCATCGAGCACCAGCACCACCACCGGACAGCGCACCGGCGCCCGGTGGCACAGATCCAGCAGCTCCACCGCGCTGAGCTGGGCCACCACAAACTGTCCCCGCAGATAGCCATTGATCACGGCCTGGGGATCGGGCAGCTGCACGTTGGTGATCGCCAGACCCTCCTGGCGATCAAGCCCCTTCTGGCTGGCCAGATAGAAGTATTCGTAGGAGGGCCAGCCCGACACCGGCACCTCGATCCGCTCCGGCTGCCCGGGGCAGGCGCCCAGGAGCGCAGCGGCGGCTGCCAGCACCACTCCCGTGAGGGCAGCCCTGGGGCCCCGATGGGGGAGGGCCATTGGCCTGGGCCCGCACAGTGCCCATACCGTAGGGAGCGCGGGCGGTGCTGTCAGCGGCCCCTCAGATCATCTGCTCGGGCTTCACCAGGCTGTCGAACGTGTCGGCATCGATCTCGCCCAGCACCAGGGCGGCCTCCTTGAGGCTGAGCTGGTGGTTGTGGGCGTGCTTGGCGATGGCGCAGGCCCGGTCGTAGCCGATGGCCGGGGTGAGGGCCGTTACCAGCATCAGGCTCTGGTCCAGCAGGGTGGCGATGCGGGCTTCATTGGCCGTGAGTCCCTCGATGCAGAACTGGCGGAAGCCGTCGCAGCCGCCGGCCAGCAGCTCGATGCTTTCGAGCACATTGCGGGCGATCACCGGTTTGAACACGTTCAGCTCAAAGTTGCCCTGGCTGGAGGCGAGCTGCACGGCGGTGTTGTTGCCCATCACCTGCACGGCCACCATCGTGAGGCTCTCGCACTGGGTGGGATTCACCTTGCCCGGCATGATCGAGGAGCCGGGCTCGTTCTCGGGGATCACCAGTTCCCCCAGGCCGCAGCGGGGGCCACTGGCCAGCCAGCGGATGTCGTTGGCGATCTTCATCAGCGAACCCGCCAGCACCGTGAGGGCGCCGTGGGCGGCGGCCAGGGGTTCATGGCCCGCCAGGGCCTGGAACTTGTTGGGCGCACTGGTGAATGGCAGGCCCACCCGCTCGGCCAGCCGTTCGGCCACCGCCTCACCGAAGCCACGGGGCGCGTTGAGGCCCGTGCCCACGGCCGTGCCTCCGATCGCCAGCTGCAGCACCTGGGGCATCACGGCCCGCAGGCTCTCGAGCCCCAGCTCCAGCTGGGCCCCATAGCCGCTGAACTCCTGGCCCAGGCTCAGGGGCACCGCGTCCTGCAGGTGGGTGCGGCCAATCTTGATGATCTCCGCGTAGGCCCCGGCCTTGTCCCGCAGGGCGCTGATCAGACCCTCCACCGCCGGAATCAGGGTGCGCTCCAGCTCCACCGCCACGGCCACATGCAGGGCGGCCGGGAAGGTGTCGTTGCTCGACTGGCTGAGATTCACGTGGTCGTTCGGGTGCACCGGGCTCTTGCTGCCCAGCACCCCACCCGAGGCCTCGATCGCCCGGTTGGCGATCACCTCGTTCACGTTCATGTTGGTCTGGGTGCCCGAGCCCGTCTGCCACACCTTCAGCGGAAACTCGGCATCCAGAGCGCCATGGGCCACCTCCTCGGCGGCGGCCACAATCAGCGCAGTGAGCTCGGGGGTGAGCTTGCCCTTGGCCTGGTTCACCTCGGCGCAGGCGGCCTTGAGCTGGCCGAAGGCGCGCACCACCGGCGCCGGCATGCGCTGGCCGAAGGGGAAGTACTCAATCGAGCGCTGGGTCTGGGCGCCCCAGTAGTGCTCGCTGGGCACCGAGATCGGGCCCATGCTGTCGGTTTCGGTGCGGGTTGTCACTGGTTCACCACCTCGGCGTTGAGCTCGTTGAAGCTGCGCAGATCACCACCGGCCAGTTCCGCCGGCAGTTCGATCCCCGTGGCCTCGCTCACGGCCTCATTGATCCGGCGCAGCGGCACCTGGCCACTGGCATCGAGCAGAACCTTGCCCGTGCCGCTGAGCACCACCACCTGGGGCAGCTTGCCCTTCCAGTAATGGGCCGGATCGGTGGGCCCCTGGTCGGCGCGGTTCTGCAGGCTGTCGGTGGTGAGCGGGATCAGTTCAATCTGGTTGCCCCAGAGGCGCTGCAACTCCGACACCACCGGCGAGAACTGCTTGCTGGAGGCGTCGTCGTCGAGGTAGTACACCACCACCGCCGGCCGCTGGTCGGCGAGGGCCTGCTCCAGGGTGCTGCGGGGCGGCACCAGCGAGCCGTTGCCGGCGTAGAGGGCGTAGATGTTGCCGTCGTAGTTGTTGTTGGTGAGCGCCGCCTGGGCTGGCCCAGCGCTGGGGCCCAGCTGTAGGCCGAGCGTCAGCAGCAGAACCAGCAGCGGGCGAACAAAGGCGACGGCGACGCGGGGCAAGGGGCCGGGGCGAATGGCGCCATTGTGGCGTCAGCCCTTGCCGAGGCTGCGGCCCATGCCCTGGAGCACGCCGCGCCCCACCAGGCCGATGGCCCGGCCGATCACCTGGGTGAGCAGCACCACCACCAGGTCGCCCAGCCCCTTCACCAGCCGCTGGAGCTGGGGCCCGATGGCATCGCGGGTTTCCAGGGCGAGGGTCACCATCTGGGGCAGCCAGCCCAGCTGGCGCAGCTCGGCATCTCGGGGTTCGGTGAGGGTGACCGGCTGCACCTGGCCCGCCTTGAGGCACAGCAGGGTGCGGCGGCTCTCGTAGAGCTCCACCGGCCGCTCAAACCATTCACTCCAGCGGGCCTGGGCGTTGAGCTGGTTGCGCAGCCGCTCGAGGTTGCGGGTGGCCAGCAGTTCCGGCCGCAGCAGGTAGCGCCGCAGCTCCGGCCAGCCGCTGCAGCAGGCCAGCACCTCGGCGGCGATCTGCTCGGCGCTGCGCAGCAGCCAGTTGCTCACCAATTGCTCAAGGTGCAGCACGGCCCGCGGTTCGTCGGGGGCCACCAGCTGGCCATCCACCAGCACGGGCCTGCCCTGCACCAGGGCCGACAGCAGCGGCTCCGGATCGGGCAGGTCGTCCACCGCTCCCTCCAGGTTGCTGCTGCGCAGCAGCGTGTCGGCCACGGGCTGGAGGTCGCCGGCCAGGGGGAGCTGCACGTAGGGGCTGGCCATGGCCCGCAGCGCCTGGCGGCGCAGTTCTGGCTGCAGCCGTTGCCAGTGCTCGGTGAGGCTGGCCTGGAGGGTGGGGTCGTCGAGCAGACGCTGGCGCAGCAGGGTGAGCTGCTGCATCAGGGCCAGCAGCAGATCGGCGCGGCGCTGGGGGGTGAGCCCCTCGATCGCCAGCAACTGGCCGCTGCCATTGGCCACCCCGGATTCCACGGCGGCCTGCAGGCGGGCTTCGATCGTGCCCCAGATCGAGGCCGCGCTGCGCTGGCTGAGGGTGAGGGCGCTGCTGCCGGGCAGGCCAGCGCCCCCCGGCGCCTGGCCCGGGTTTGCGGGATCGCCGCCCCAGGCCAGGCTCACGGGGCCCCACAGCCACAGCAGCACCTGGCGGGCCAGGGCCAGCTCCCGCAGCCGCCCCTCCAGCACCAGTCGGGTGAGGGGGCCGGCTTCCCCCTGGATCAGCCGCTGGCACAGGCTCCGCTCGGCATCGATCTGCTGCAGGCCGCTGAGCAGCAGCCATTGGCCCAACCCCAGGCCGATCCCCGGTGCCGGGTCATCGGCCGCCACCGGTCCATCCACCAGGTCGAGCACCCGGCCGCCAGCGCGCAGGGTGGCGATGGCGGCCAACAGACGCTCCGAGCCAGGGGCCTCCAGCACCCCCAGCGCCGGCAGGGCCAGCACCTGCTGGCGGCTGAGGCGATGGCCCCGGCTGAGCAGCAGCAGCACCGGTGCCGGCTGCCAGCGCTCCTGCAGGCGCTGGCACTCCAGCAGCACGCTGAGGGGCTCCATCCCCACCTCGGGCTGCCAGAGCACCAGCTGGGGCAGGGGGCCTTCGCTGCTTCGCCCGGCTACGCGCACCTGGCAGTCCGGCAGGTCGGCCTCCAGCAGCCGGGTGAGGCCCTCAGCCGCGAGGGGCTCGGCGTACAGCAGCAGCGTGAGCGTCAACGGGGCGGAGGCCGGCGATGGGGCCCAATTTGGGCCAAAGGTATCGGGCTTGGGTGGGCTTACCAGTGCCCGGCCCTTCAGCCCCGGGGCCGACCGGTGAGATTCAGGGTGTAGCTCTCGATCGCGTAGCCGGTGTGCTCCTCGATCTGGCGCAGCAGCTCGGCGGGCAGTTCCACATCCAGATCCTGGATGGCGCCGGTTTGGGAGCAGGTGAGGTGGCTGTGGGGATCGCTGCGGTAGCCGTAGAGCCGGCCGCTGGCACGGTCGAGGCACTCGATCACCCCGGCCGACTGAAGCGCCTCGAGGTTCTGATACACCGAGGTGTGGCCGATGTTGCGGCCCAGATTGTTCAGCTTCTCGAAGATGTCGCGGGCGCTGAGGTGGGCCTTCTCGCTCCAGAGAAGATCGAGCACCATGCGCCGCTGCTTGCTCAGCCGCATGCCGAGGTCGCGGCAGCGCCGATACACCTCATCCACCGTGCGGCCGGCCATTGCAGCGGCACCGGTGGGGGTTTGTTGGATGGCGGGGCTGAGCTGACCCAACCAGCACCTACCGAAGAGATTGGATCTGTTATAGGCCAAGCCGCAACCGCTCCGCGTTCGCTTTAGGGGCGTTGCGGCTGCATTGTCATTTGAACGGGGGCGTTACGGGAGCTTCAGCCCACGCTCGCGGTGGTGGGGTCCTGTAGGCGCCCCTCGCCGATGGCCTGCAGCGCTTCGGCCAGATCCACTCGGCCGTCGTAGAGAGCTCGGCCCACGATCACACCCTCCACGCCCAGGGGCGCCAGGCTCAGCAGCGAGAGCAGGTGCTCCAGGTTGCCGATGCCCCCGGAGGCGATTACCGGCACGCGGCTGGCTTCGGCCATGGCCCGCAGGGCCTCGAGGTTCGGGCCGGCCAGGGTGCCGTCGGTGGCGATGTCGGTGCTGATGATCGCCGCGATCGGGTAGGCGCTGAGGCGGTGGGCCAGTTCGGTGGCCTCGGTGGTGCTCTCCTCGATCCAGCCGCGGGTGGCCACCTTGCCGTTCTTGGCATCGATGCCCACCACGATCCGGCCGGGGTGGCGGCCCGCCAGCTGCTCCACCAGCTCCGGCTGCTCCAGGGCTGCGGTGCCCAGAATCACCCGCTCCAGCCCGCAGGCCAGCAGCTCCTCGGCCCGCTCGGCCGTGCGCACGCCGCCGCCCAGCTGCACCGGGATGCTGAGGGCGGCGGTGATCGCCTTCACCACCGCGTCGTTCACGGGCTGGCCGGTGCGGGCTCCATCGAGATCCACCAGGTGCAGGCGCTCCGCCCCCTGCTCCTGCCAACTCAGGGCCTGGGCCACCGGGTCGTCGGAGAAGCGCGTCACCTGGTCGTAGTCGCCCTGGTGCAGGCGCACGCACTGGCCGTCGAGCAGATCGATGGCGGGGATCACCTGCATGGGGCGCGGCAGCGGCTGCCAGCCAGGCTGCCAGAGGCTCCGGTTGCGCAGTTCCCGCAGTGGCACCAGCGGCCGCACGCTGCGATCGAGCACGGCCTGCAGCTCCGCGGCCTGGGCCGTGCCCTTGCCCCGCAGGCCCAGCACGGCGAAATGGCGGAAGCCGCCCACGGTTCTCGCCGTGGCTGGTTGGGCCGTGAACGCCTGGCCGGCCCGGATCACGCGGGAAGGGGGCCGAGCTGGGTGTTGAGGCCCCAGGGCTCGGCGTCGGCGGGCTCCCGGATTCCCAGCTCCTGGCGCCACTGCTGGATCGGTTTGTCCCAGCCCTCCTCCCAGCGCACCGCCGCCAGGCACCGGGCCTGGCGG
>JBBASQ010000054.1:0-10982 GCA_040399185.1 Prochlorococcaceae cyanobacterium | reverse complement strand
TCCATACGCTGGCCCTCGATCATGTCGAGGTAGGCCTGCAAGGGCTGGGGATAGCGCTCCAAGGTGTCCCGCATCACCAGATCAAGGCCATCGCACACCGTGCCGGCAAACAGGTCGCGGGTGCGCTCCTCCCAGCGATCCAGTCGCTCAGCCAGCTCCTCCACCGGACGCGCCTGGGCCTCGGCGCTATCCATCAGTTCATCGGTACGGCGGCACCACACGTAGATGGCCCAGATGGCCCGGCGCTTGGCCGGGGGCATCAGCAATGTGCCGAGATAGAAGGTCTTGGCCCACTGGGCCGTCTCCTGCCGGCACTCCTCGTAGGCCTGCTCAAGGCTGGGCAGCACGACGGAACCACCGGAACGCTGGCCATGGTGGCAGAGCAGGGTCGTCATGGGCCGGAACCGGCGCCCCCGCTACGGCGCCGGGCCCGCATCGCGCGCGCCCGTTCGCTGAGGGAGGTGAACGAGGGATCGGCCACGATCGTGGTCACGTGGGTGGTGACCGCCTTGCGGTTGATCTTGATCTCCAGGTCTTGAATGGTGGCTCGCAGATCGGTTTCGCGCCGTGAAACGGCGCCGCTCATGCGCTGGAAGGCTTCCAGCAGGGGGGCGAGCTGGGGATCCTCCCGCACCTCAGGCCCCATTGCCGCCAACTGGCGGTGGGCCTGGCTGAGTTCCCGATCCAGGCGCTGCTGGCTCATCACCAACCGGTGGTAAAGCGCCACTTCCTGGTCGTGGGCAAACTTCTTCTCCAGACAGGCCCCCACACGGGCCCGCAGCAGCGTGGCATTGAAGGGCTTGGGGAGGTAGTCCTCGGCCCCGGCCTCGATGCAGCGCACGACGCTGGACAGTTCATCGAGCGCACTGATCATGATCACGGGGATGGAACGCAGCTGCTCATCGGCCTTGAAGGCGGCAAGGGCGCCATAGCCATCCAGCCGCGGCATCATCACATCGAGCAGCACCAGATCAAACGGATGCTGACGCGCCTTGACGAGGGCCTCCTCACCATCTGCTGCCGTACTCACCAAGTGCCCCTGGCGGGTGAGGCGCTGGGCCAGCACATCGAGATTGAGCGCATCATCATCGACGGCAAGAATCCGCCCGGGCCGCGCCACTGGAGAGCTGGCGGTGGCACCAACCGGCTCCTCCCCCGCATCCACGATGGCCTTGTGGGGCAGCGGCGGACCATGGGTGTCAGGTTGAGCGCGATTGGCAGTTGTGCTTCCCTTGAGCAAATCGCCCTTGAGCAGATCGGCATTCAGCCGGCCCCGCACCATGGCAAGCATGGTGGTGGCAGCTTTCTGGATTTTGCGAAGATCATCAACGTAATCAGGATGATCTTCACTGGCCTCCTCCTCCAACAGCTCGCTATAACCCAGAATCTGGTTGATCGGCGTGCACAGATCGTGACGAAGTTCCGCCAAAGGATCTTGAGCTGAAGCCGAAACAACCTGGGGAGGAATCTCGCTCATCAGCTCTCCAGGGTGATGCCGCAACGCTGAAGTTGCTGGCCCATCTTCTCGAGAAGCCTGGGTAATTCAACGGGCTTTGTGTCGTAGTCATCACAGCCGGCATCCAGGCATTTCTGCCGATCTCCCTCCATGGCATGGGCTGTGAGACCAATCACCGGAATGGCTGCCGTCGCTGGGTCCGCCTTGAGACGTCGCGTGGCCTCCCAACCATCGATCACCGGCAGGTTCATGTCCATCAGAATCAGGGCGGGAGCCTGGCTTGCCGCCATCTCCAAGGCTTCGGCCCCATCAAGGGCCATCACCACCTCAAAGCCTTTGCGGCCCAGGCGACGCGACAGCATGTCGCGGTTGAGTTCGTTGTCTTCGACGAGCAGGACGCGCACCATCTGACGATTCCGGGACTGCTCAGGCACTGGCAGCCAGAATCGCATTGATCTGCTCGGTGAGCGCCACCGCGCTGAACTCACCTTTGTGGAGCACCTCGCGCACCCGGCCATGGAGGCGGCGTTGATCCTCATCGCTCAGGTCCTTGGCGGTCAGCACCAATACGGGAATCGCGATCGCCACGGGGTTACGGCGCAGGCTTTCGAGAAACTCCAGACCATCCATGCCGGGCATCATCAGGTCGAGCAGGATCAGATCCGGCCTCTGGTCGGCCACCGCAGCGAGGGCCTCCTGGCCATTGGAGGCCTGAACCACCGTCCAGCCCTGCCGCTCCAACACCCGTCGGAGCAGTTCCGCATTGGCCGGCTCATCCTCCACCACCAGTAAGCGAGCGGGATGGGGACGCTCCACGGCCCGAATTGTCGCGAGCAGCTGATCAAGCTCGGATCGCTGCACCGGCTTGGGGAGAGAGTCGGCCGCACCGAGAGAGGACGCCAGCTGCCGGTTCTCGAGCATGCTCATCATCACCACCGGAATCGTGGCGAGCTCCGGATCGGCCTTGAGGGCCTCGAGCACGGCCCAGCCGTCCATTCGCGGCATCATCACGTCCAGGGTGATGGCATCGGGCTTGAGGGTTCGGGCCATGGCGAGGCCCTGCTCACCGTTCCCAGCGATCTCCACGCAGTAGCCCTGGCGCAAGAGATGGCGCTGCACCAGCTCGCCAGTGGTGGGATCGTCGTCGATCACCAGCACGGTGCCGCGCGGTGCCACGGGGGGAACCTCCTCCATCGAGGAGGGCGCCTGCACGAGAACCGATTCGGGCGCGGCATCAGGATCCACCACCTGTCGGGGAAGCTCCAGGGTGAAGGTGCTGCCTTGGCCTGGGGCGCTGGTCACGGTGATGTCACCCCCCATCAGCCTGCAGAAACGCCGGCTGATGGCGAGTCCCAGACCCGTGCCTCCGTATTTACGGGTGGTGCTGCTGTCGGCCTGGCTGAAGCTCTCAAAGAGCTTGCCCATCTGCTCCGGCGTCATGCCAATGCCGGTGTCGGCGACTGCCACTTGAATGCGCTCTCCGGCCCCATCCCCACCAGCCCGCACCGTGAGCGTGATGGAGCCCTGCTCGGTGAACTTGGTGGCATTGCTCAGGAGATTGAGCAGACACTGACGAAACTTGGTGAGATCGGCATGAAGAACGCCAATCCCATCAGGGCAATCGAGACTCAGCCGATTGCCGTTCTTCTGCAGCAGTGGCTCAACCGTTGAAGCCACTTCAGCCACCGTGTGCGCCAGATCAAAGTCTTCGAGAAAGAGAGTCATCTTTCCCGCTTCAACCTTGGAAAGATCCAGCACGTCGTTGATAAGCCCGAGCAGGTGCTTACCCGCAGCCTGAATCTTCTCCAGGTCGGGCACAAACTCAGAAGGCTCCAGCTCTTCTGCCTCTTCAATTAGCATTTCGCTGTAGCCGAGAATTGCGTTCATCGGCGTGCGCAACTCATGGCTCATGTTGGCCAGGAAGGCGCTCTTGGCCTGGTTGGCCTCCTCGGCCTCTTGCCTGGCAGTCAGGGCCTGCTCTTCCTCCTGCTCCGCCTGGCGCCGCGCGATTTCCCCGGCAATCAAGGCGCGGGTGAGTCGCTGACTGAACCACCATGACAGCACCAGCACGGCCACCACCATCACTGCCGTGAGACCCAGCACACCGAAGGTGAGCTGAAAGGTGAGTCGATCAATATCTGGCGTGTATTTAGCAGTGTAAATACTTGCGCCCCAAGGGGCAAACATCCGCCGCGAGATCTCAAACGAACCAACCCGAACCGACGTCGAAGACTTACCGCTTAACGACGCAGAATCCAGCAGCTCAGCAACCTTGGCCTGCGGCACATGGTCCGATTGAAAGTGGCGCTTTCCTTCTGCATCAGCCAACGCCACAAATCCATGATCAAGAATTCTCGTGGTGCGCACCGAGTAGCCAATCTCATCGAGGGTGGCGATCTGGTAGCCGGCATAGAAGGCCCCGATTACCTTGCCCGAAGCATCACGGATTGGCTGATAGGCCGCGAAATAGGGCTCGCCAAAAATAAAGGCCACTCCCCGATAGAGAGTGCCATTCATCAGAGCCCGATAAGGAGCTTCGCTTGGATCGAGCTCTGTTCCAGAAGCCTCCTGCCCCCCTCGGTCACGCACGGTGGTGACCACACGCACAAAGCGATCTCCCTTGCGCACAAACAGCGTGGCTGTCGCCCCCATCTGGTCGGCAACTGAACGAACCAGCGTTGCGGTTTGTGTGGCGGATGTGGCGCCGAAGCGCAGATTGGGCAATTCCTCACCGGCAACCCGCAGGGCGCCAGGGCCCACATTGGGAACACCGAGCTCCAGCAGATCCGACGCCAGAACCCTCACCCCAGCCAAGGCCAGGCGGCGGTAGATGGTGTCTGTGATTGTGAGCTGATCTTCCAGATTGTCAGTTACGACGCGCACCCTCTCGCGCGAGAACTGATTCACCGTCGCGCGCAGTCGCACCAGGCTGAACACGCTGGAGCCCACAAGCAGGGCGGCCACCACGATGAACCAGAGGAGGGTGCCGCGCCGGACGCGTCGCTCAATCGCCCGGGCTTCATCCCCCAGCGAGAGCGAAGAGTCCGTCATCAGGCGGGAGTGAGGGCAGGGGCAGCCTGGGTTGGTGCCTTGAGCTGAGGTGAAGTGGCCACCGCCTGGGCACATTGCTTGCCGCTGAGCACAGCCCCCTCCATCGAGGCCAGGTAGCGCTGCATCGTGTAGCAGCCGGCCAGAAAGAAGTTGGGAATCGGCGAAGCCTGATCAGGGCGCAGCTGCTGACAGCCCGGCACGGTCTTGTAGACCGACAGGGGGGTCTTCACCACGATTGCCTTGCGCAGCTTTGCCTGGTCCTCACCGCTGAAGTGCATCGGGAACAGACGCTTGAGCTCCTCCATCGTGGCGGCAACGATGTCGTCGTCGGAGCGACCGATCCAGTCCTTGGCCGGGGCGAACACCAGCTCCAGCATCGAGCGCTCCGGATCCTCGTACTCACGGCAGGTATTGCTCATGTCGGCATAGACGCTGAGCAGGGGGCTGCGGCTGAACAGCAGATGATCGATCTCGGTGAGCTTGCGATCGAACCAGAGATGGATGTTGATCACCGGCACACCATTGAGCCCATCGAGCTTCTTGAAATACGGGATCTCCTTCCAGGGCTCAGGGATGAGCAGCTTGAACGGGTCCACCGGCATGGCGCTCACATAGGCATCAGCCGTGAGGGTGTAGCCCTCCTTACCTTTGATGCCGCCGATGCGGAAGCCGCTCACGGTGCCGTCGGCGTTGAGCTCGATCTCGCGCAGGGGTGAATCGAGATGCACCTCACCGCCGCGGGCGGTGACGTAATCCACGATTGGCTGGCAAAGGCGCTGGGGCGGATTGCCATCAAGGAAGGCCATTTTCGAGCCATCGCTCTCCTGCAGGAAGCGATTGAGGGCGGTGAGCACCACCGTGCTGGAAATCTCGTCGGGATCGATGAAATTCAACGCCTTGGCCATGGCGATGAACACCTCGTCGTTCACCCTCTCCGGAATGTTGTGCAGCCGCAGCCACTCGGTCCAGGAGTACTTGTCGCACTCCTCCACGTACTGCTGGCCCCGCAGCATCGCTGGCACCAGGCCCAGGCCGAAGGCAATTTTCTCGGGCCAGGTGAGCAGGTCGTTGTTGCCGAGGATCGCCGCCACACCGTTGAGGGGGGCTGGGATGTCGGGGAAGTCGAAGCGGCTGTAGGTGCCGGGGGTTTCCTTCTGGTTGAAGATCATCGAGTGGCTCTTCCACTGGAGCCTGTCTTCGATGTTCAGCTCCTTGAAGAGCTGCCGCATGTTGCGGTAGGCCCCGAAGAAGATGTGGAGACCGGTCTCATACCAGTCGCCGTCTTCGTCCTGCCAGGCGGCCACCTTGCCGCCGAGCACGTCGCGGGCCTCAACCACGATCGGCGTATGGCCGGCGTCGCAGAGGTACTTGGCGCAGGCCAAACCAGCCAGACCAGCACCGGCAATCGCGACGCGCATATCCACTTGGGAAAACCGACAGCAACCTTAAAGGTCTCGACCGGACAGCCGGGATCACGCCCGCGCGCTGGGGGCCGACGCCCTCCAACCAACACAGCCAGGATTCCGGGCGGCGCTTCCTAAAGTCGGGGCTTCGGGTGACCGCGTTTGGGTGCCCGCGCTTCCCACCCCATGGCCGACTCCCTGCTGAAAGCCACCACCCGCCACATTCGTGTCTTCACGGCCCGGGTGGAGAACGGAAATCTGGTGCCTGACGCGAGCCAGCTCACCCTGGACGTGGATCCGGACAACGAATTTCTGTGGGAGCCGCCGGTGCTGGAGAAGGTGCAGCAGCGCTTCCGTGAGCTGGTGGACGCCCATGCCGGGGCCGACCTCACCGACTACAACCTGCGCCGCATCGGCTCGGAATTGGAAGGCAGCATCCGCGAGCTGCTCCAGGCCGGGGAACTGAAGTACAACCCCGACTGCCGGGTGCTCAACTACTCCATGGGCCTGCCCCGCACCCCGGAAACGTTGTGACCCGATCCCGCAGCCGTTACAGCTCCAGCCGGGCCGGCGATCCCTACGACGACCGCTATGACATGCCACCGCGTCGCGGTGGCGCCCCCGGGGGTGGCGGAGCTGGCGGTGGCGGCCCGATGGGGTTCAACGTGGGCCAGATCGCGGTTCTGGCTGGCGTGCTCGTGGTGGGCATCGGGATCGGCACGGGCATCTCCAGCACCACCCAGGGCAACCAGGGGAACATCGCCAGCTCCCAGCAGCTCGACATGGCTGTGCCCGATCCGGAGTTCTGCCGGCAATGGGGGGCCAGCGCGTTCGTGATGGACGTGGAGCTGTACACCACGATGAACCCCAGCTCCAGCTTCGTAACCCAGCCAGCGCTGAAGCCCGGCTGCGTGATCCGGCGGGAGAACTGGAGTGTGCTCCAGAAGGAAGGGGCCGTCACGGCCGAGCAGATGCGCCAATGCAAGCAGCGCATGAACACCTTCGCCTATATCGGCTCGATCAAGGACAAGCCGATCGTGCGCTGCGTCTACCAGACCGACACCAGCGAGAACAAGTTCATCACCAAGGGCGTGGCCGACGACGCAGCGGGCATCACCCCGGAAGCTGATCAGTTCTGATCGGCTTCCGCCTGGGGCTGGCTCTGAATCAGGGGTCGGCGCAGGGGGCTGTCGGGACTGGCGAACACCGGCAGCACCTCCTTGCGGAAGGCATCGGCAGCGCGGGAGCAGTAGCGCGCCGGATGGGTGATCAGTTTGAGCTGGCGCCGCACCTGCAGATCCGCCACCTGGGGGCGATGCAGGGTGCCGGCCGAAAGCTCCCGCTCAATCGACACCACGGGCAAGAACGCCGCGCCCAGCCCGCTCTGCACGGCATTCTTGATCGCCTCGAAGGAGTTGAGCTCCATCTCGATCTTGAGCCGGCCCACATCGAGGCCTGAACGCGCCAGGAGCTGGTCGACCATCTTGCGGGTGGTGGACTGGGCGTCCAGACACACAAACCCAAGGCGGTAGAGGTCGTCCTTGGTGAGCTCCGGCAACCGGGCCAGCGGGTGCTTAATCGGCAGCACCAAGGCCAGCTCATCGCTGGCGTAGGGCACCACCTGGAGCTGTTCGTTCAGGTCGCCCGGCAGTTCACCGCCAATGATCGCCAGGTCGATCTGGCCGTTGGCCACGCTCCAGCCGGTGCGGCGGGTGCTGTGCACCTGGAGCTGCACCGCCACATCGGGATACTTCTGGCGGAACAGCCCGATCATGCGGGGCATCAGGTAAGTGCCCGTGGTCTGACTGGCGCCGACCACCAGGGAGCCGCCCTTGAGGTTGTGGAGATCTTCGAGGGCCCGGCAGGCCTCCTGGCACTGGCTCAGGATCCGGTCGCAGTAGCTCAGCAGCAGGTGGCCGGCCTCGGTGAGCTGGGCCTTGCGGCCGCCCCGATCAAACAGCGACACGCTCAGCTGCTTCTCCAGGTTCTGGATCTGGAGACTCACCGCCGGCTGGGTCACATAGAGGCTGTCGGCCGCCTTCTTGAAGCTGCCCTCAGTGGCAATCGCCCGCAGGATGCGGAGCTGATCGAGGGTGAAGGGCAGGTCAGCCATGGCCTCGGTGCGAGCTGAAACTCTAGGAGGGGCGGCCGGTGGCCAGAATCCACGGCTTCCTGGGCGCTTCCATGACCCCCAACCAGCACCACAGCAGCTGGGTGATGCTGGCGCTGCTCCTGGCCTTCGCCGTGATCCATAGCGGCGGAGCCTCCCTGCGCTACTGGGGAGCAGCCAAGATCGGTGAACGGGCCTGGCGCCTGCTGTTCGCAGCGGTGAGCATCCCCTCGGCCGTGGTGGTAATCGGCTACTTCCTCCAGCACCGCTACGACGGGCTGCGGCTCTGGAATCTGCAGGACCAGCCCTGGATCGTGCCGGTGGTGTGGGCCGGTACCGCCGTGAGCTTCCTGTTTCTCTATCCGGCCACCTACAACCTGCTCGAAATCCCGGCGGTGCTGAAGCCCCAGGTGCGGCTCTACGCCACGGGCATCATCCGGATCAGCCGCCATCCCCAGGCCGTCGGCCAGATCCTCTGGTGCGCCACCCACCTGCTCTGGATCGGCAGCAGCTTCATGGTGGCCACCTGCGCCGGCCTGATCGCCCACCATCTGTTTGCGGTCTGGAACGGCGACCGGCGCCTGGCCAACCGCTTCGGCGACGCCTTCACGGAACTGAAAGCGTCCACCTCGATCATTCCGTTCAGGGCTGTCCTCGACGGCCGCCAGCAGCTGGTGATCGGCGAGTTCCTGCGCCCTGCCCAGCTGGGGATTGCCATCGCCGTAGGGGTGTTCTGGTGGGCCCACCGCTTCATCGGTGTGGGGGCCACCGTGTTCGCCCGCACGCATCTGAGCCATTGGCTTGGCTGAAGCCCAGGAGGGCCTGCCTACACTCCACCCAGCCAGCCCGCTCCGGATGCCGTCAGCCTCTGAACTCGCCTGGTTGATCCCGGTGCTTCCCCTGTTCGGGGCCTGCCTCACCGGCTTGGGGCTGATCAGCTTCAACCGCACCATCAACCGGCTGCGCAAACCCGTGGCCTGGCTACTGATCAGCTGTGTGGGTGCCGCTGCAGTACTGAGCTACGCCGTGCTCGCGCAGCAGCTCGCTGGGGCCGGCCCCACCGAAGTGCTCTTCAACTGGGCCAGTGCCGGCAGTTTCAACCTCCAGATGGGCTTCCGGGTGGATGCCCTGGGCTCGGTGATGCTGGCCCTGGTCACCACCATCGCCGTGCTGGTGATGGTGTATTCCGACGGCTACATGGCCCACGACAAGGGCTATGTGCGCTTCTTCACCTACCTGGCCCTGTTCAGCAGCTCGATGCTGGGCCTGGTGATCAGCCCAAACCTGCTCGAGATCTACGTGTTCTGGGAGCTGGTGGGCATGTGCTCCTACCTCCTGGTGGGCTTCTGGTACGACCGCGACGGTGCGGCCAATGCCGCCCAGAAAGCCTTTGTGGTGAACCGGGTGGGCGACTTCGGCCTGCTGCTGGGGATGCTCGGCCTGTTCTGGGCGACCGGCAGCTTCGGCTTTGAAGAGGTGGGCGCCCGGCTGCAGGAGGCCGTGGGCAACGGCAGCGTGAGCAACGGGGTGGCCGTGCTGCTCTGCCTGCTGGTGTTCATGGGCCCGATGGCCAAGTCGGCCCAGTTCCCGCTGCATGTGTGGCTGCCCGATGCCATGGAGGGCCCCACCCCGATTTCAGCCCTGATCCACGCCGCCACGATGGTGGCGGCTGGTGTGTTTCTGGTGGCCCGGCTTCAGCCGGTGTACGAGGCCTTCCCCTCCGTGAACCTGGTGATTGCCGTGATCGGCACGATCACCCTGTTTCTGGGGGCCTCGATCGCCCTCACCCAGATGGACCTGAAGAAGGGCCTGGCCTACAGCACCGTGAGCCAGCTGGGCTACATGATGCTGGCCATGGGCTGCGGGGCGCCGGTGGCCGGCATGTTCCACCTGGTGACCCACGCCTTCTTCAAGGCGATGCTCTTCCTCGGCTCCGGCTCGGTGATCCACGCCATGGAAGAGGTGGTGGGCCATGAGCCCGTGCTGGCCCAGGACATGCGCCTGATGGGCGGCCTGCGCAAATTCATGCCGATCACCAGCAGCACCTTTTTCATCGGCTGCCTGGCCATCAGCGGCATCCCACCCCTCGCCGGCTTCTGGAGCAAGGACGAGATCCTTGGCCAGGCCTTCGGCAGCTTCCCCGTGCTCTGGGCCGCCGGCTTCATCACCGCCGGCATGACGGCCTTCTACATGTTCCGGCTGTACTTCCTCACCTTCGAGGGCAGCTTCCGGGGCAACGACAAGGCCATGGCCGCCCAACTGCTGGCCGCCGCGGGCAAAGGTGGTGAGGATCACGATGACGAGCACGGCCATGCCCACGCCGACCATCCCCATGAATCGGGCTGGCAGATGGCCATGCCCCTGGCCGTTCTGGCCGTTCCTTCCGTGTTGATCGGCCTGCTGGGCACCCCCTGGAACAGCCGCTTCGCCTTCCTGCTCGATCCCCGCGAAGCCGCCCACATGGCCGAGCACTTCAGCTGGGCTGAGTTCCTGCCGCTGGCTGGTGCCTCGGTGGCCATTTCCCTGGTGGGCATCACCATCTCGGTGCTGGCTTACGCCCTGCACAAGCTCGATCTGGGCACCGCAGTGGCCGGCCGCTTCCCGGCCGTGAATGCGTTCCTCGCCAATAAGTGGTATCTCGACGCCATCAACGACAAGATCTTCGTGCAGGGCAGCCGCAAGCTGGCCAAGTCGGTGCTGGATGTGGATTCCAAGGTGGTAGATGGCGTGGTGAACCTCACCGGCCTGCTCACCCTCGGCAGCGGCGAAGGACTCAAGTACTTCGAAACCGGCCGGGCCCAGTTCTATGCCCTGATCGTGTTTGGGGGCGTGATTGCACTGGTGGTGCTGTTCGGGTCGCTGGGGTGAGCGGTTCGCAGCGCTGATGGGCTCAGGCCGCCCGCTGGCGCGAGGCGGCTTCGCTCCCTCAGCGCTGCGAACCATCCATGCGGCCGTGGCTGGC
>JBBASQ010000053.1:6930-11174 GCA_040399185.1 Prochlorococcaceae cyanobacterium | reverse complement strand
GGTCCGCCGGTAGGTCCAACAGCTCGAGCGCACTGCTCAGGAGCGGCAACCCGCCCCGGAACTGGGTGAGGGAGCGGAAAGCGTCCTGCAGGGGAGGGGTGAGTCTGAGTGCCGCCACAGCAATGGTGGCCAGAAAAGGAAGAATTTCCTTGATCCGCGTCGGATCACCACTGAGCAGGGCGGGCACGGCCCCTACCACAAAGATCATGGTGATCCCGAAAGGCTCAATCAGAGCCCGCGGAAGATCAGGCAACCATTCAGTCAGCCAGGCGTAGTGCTTGGCCTGACGGCCAACTTCGGTAAACTGGCCTTCAAAATAGGGCTCAGAACCCGTGAGCTGAATATCGCGGACTGAACTCAGTGACTCAAAAAGAATCGCAGCCGATTCAGCTTCAAGACACATCCTCTGGCGAAAACCATGGCGAAGACGAGGGGTGATCGTGCTGGAAATAAGCCAATACGCAAGCACTAGCCCACACACCAGGATCACCGCCAGCCAGCGCCCTACAAACAAGATCCCCAGGGACAGCAGCACAATCGACAGCGACGCGCTGATCATCTGCAGTGTGGGGGTGACCACATTGACGGCCACCCGATTCATGTTGTTAAGCAGCTGTGCGCTGAGATCAGCGGTGCTCTTTCCCAGGTGGTATTCAAAGGGTTGATTCAGCAGCCGGGCATGCACTTGGTCGGAGAGGTCGCGCCAGATCTGAGCCGAGAGGCGCTGCTGGAAAAACTTGAGGCCGATCTTCGACACCGAAGCGGCCCAGGCCAGGGCGATGAAGATCAGGATCAGCCAGAGGCTTTGATCAACCCCGTCGCCCCCAAACACGTGAACACCGGGCAACCGATCGTCGAGACCCGAGCCCACCAACGCGCCCGTGAGCCTGGCAATCGCCGCCACCGACAACAGATCGATTACCCCGGGCACCACCGAAAAGGGCACCAACACCAACAGGGCCTGCATCCGGCGCCGAGGGAGATGGCGCAGGAGCCGACGGAGCTGGTCGAAGGTCTCGCTGCGCATGGGCCGACGCTATGGGGAAGGGCGTCAGGACGTCAGGCCCAGGCGGCCAGCCAGCCAACCGATTGGCCCGACCTTTCCAGCCACACGCTCCAAGCGCTGCCTCCAGCGCAGGGCCAGCGGCGATGGGCTACTCAGGGGGACAGCGCCCAGCCCACAGCGAGCCCAGTGGACCTCCACCTCCTGCAGTGCTGCAGCCCAACGCGCCAGCAGGGTGTCTTCGTCGCTGGCGCCCAACACACTGCTGAGGGCGTCGGGCTGCGCCCGCCACCGCTCCGGCTCGGCAACCGCGGCCGTGATGCGCTCCATGTCGGCTTCGAGAGTGCCGCAGCCGATCTGATGGCCCAGCACGCCTGGATCGAGGGTGTCGGCCAGGGCGTGGTTGAGGCTGCTGAACACCACGCAGCCACAGGCCATCGCTTCCAAGGGCGGCAGGCCAAAGCCCTCGCTCACGCCGCGGCCGCGCCAGTAATCGGCTGAGTCGTAGAGGTAAACCGTGGCGCTGTTGAACAGATCCACCAGATCGTCCACCCAGCCGCTCTGCACCTCCACCCGCAGGCCCCGGGCCCGCAGGGCCGGCACCAGCTGGTTCAGCACGTAGTGGCTGCTCTTGCGCCGCTGCACCAGCACATCGATCGGACGACGGCCGGGGGCTCCCGCCGCCGCAGAAGTGCCAGGCCGGGCACCGCGCTCCAGCCACTGGGGCTCCAGGGCATTGGGCACCAGAAACAGCGGACTACGCGGGCTCCGATCACCCCAATAGCCGAGGGTGTTGCGGCTCACGGCCAGCACCGGCGTGCCCGGCGGCAGATCGAAGCCATAGCCGCTGCTGTGGGCGTGATAGACCACCGGACGCCCCCTGAGTCGGCGCAACAAGCCGGGCACGTCAAAGCCCCAGCTCACCACCCAAAGTGCCTGGCTAGGAGCCGGCTCCTGCTGGAGCAGATCATCCAAGAAAGGATGTTCCGGCTCGCGCTGCCGATACGTGACGATCTCGGTAGGCCCCAACTGGGACACCAGCCGGGCGGTCTGCAATTCCACCAACAGACCGCCGCAACGAAACCGCCCGGTGGTTCCCGGAACGAGAAAGCGAACCGGGCTCAGGCCAGCCTCAGGCAAGGTCAGGCGGCGACAGCTTCGGTGCTGCCGGCGCGCTGACGGCGGGTGAGGAAACCAAAGAGCACCTTGCCGATGGCGGCCACCAGGTTGCCCTCCAGCTCCTTGAACATGTTCATGTTCAGGTGAAAGGCCTCGTTGGCCTCCTCCACGATCCGATCGGCCATGGCCTGGTCGATCGGCAGGCTGTCGAGGGTGGAGCGATAGGTGGTCTTGAACGCCTTCTCGTCATCGATGGCGGCGAACTCGTAGAAGTGGAGCCCATCGCTGTCGCCCAGGTTCATGGCCTTCTGGGCGATGTTCTTGAGGATCTGGCCGCCGGAGAGATCCCCCAGGTAGCGGGTGTAGTGGTGGCCCACCAGCAGCTCGGGGGCCTCGGCCGCCACCTTGTGCACCCGCTCCACGTAGGCCGCAGCGGAGGGGGAGGCCTGGATCTGGTTGCGCCAGTCGGCACCGAAGTAGAAGGCCAGATCCTTTTCCAGCGCCTCGCGGCGGTTCAGCTGGGGGAAGGCAATCGGGCCCACCACAGGGTGGTCCTTGAGCTTGCCGATCTCCTCTTCCATCGCGCCGTACACGAAGAAGAGGTCGGCCACCAGGGTGCGGTAGCTCGACTTGTCGACCACGCCCTTGAGGAAGCAGCTCACAAAGCCGGTGTTCTCGGCCATGGTGTGGGACTTTTTGGTCCCTTCACGCAGCTGGGTAGCGAGGGCGACGGACATGGCGAGGGCGGGCGCTGGGAACGCGTCTCAGGCAGGCCAAACAACGTAGGCGGGGCCTTCACTGGGGCGCGCCCAAGGTTGCGAAGGGTTACGCCGCCTCCGGCCGCTCCGCCCCGGCGCGATCCTCGCCGGCAAACAGATCGAAGAGCTCCCTGCAGAACGCCTGCAGCGCTTCCACCACAGCCGGCTGGGGCAGATGGGTGCCGGACGGCTGCCAATCGCCCACGGTGGCCAGCCGCCAGCGCTCACTCTCATAGGTGAGGCCGCGAATCAGCACCCCGAGCAAGCGGGGCCGCCCACCGGGCCCGGGCGCCTGATCGAGCCGAAGCTGCACCAGAAAGGAGCGGCACTGGGTGCGGGGACTCCAACCCGGGAAGTGAAACGAGAGATCCAGGGTTTCCTGCTCAGCGAACTCCCGCGTGAGGGGATCGTCGCGCCAGGGGTTGAGGTTGGGGCGCGCATCGGGAAAGTGAGCGCGCAGCAACCGCACCACCGAGGCAATCGCCTGGGCCAGTTCAAGGGATCGGGCCTGGTCCGCCGCATTCATGGCCACCATCCTGGCGCTCCCAGACTGATCCCACCGAACCTTTCGGGCCAGGGCAGCGCCATAGGCTCGGCCCCAGTTGGAGCCGTCCATCGTTCATGGCCACCTACGAGAAGCTCACCGCCCCTAGCAGCGGCACCCCGATCCGCTTCGAGAACGGCCAGCCGATCGTTCCCAACGACCCGATCATTCCCTTCATCCGCGGCGACGGCACCGGCGTGGACATCTGGCCCGCCACCCAGCGGGTGCTGGACGCTGCGGTGGCCAAGGCCTATGGCGGTGAGAAGCGGATCGAGTGGTTCAAGGTGTTTGCCGGCGATGAGGCCTGCGACCTCTACGGCACCTATCAGTACCTGCCCGAGGACACCCTCACCGCCATCAAGGAGTACGGGGTGGCGATCAAGGGCCCCCTCACCACCCCAATCGGTGGCGGCATCCGCTCCCTCAACGTGGCCCTGCGCCAGATCTTCGATCTGTACTGCTGCGTGCGCCCCTGCCGCTACTACGAAGGCACCCCCAGCCCCCACAAGCGGCCGCAAGACCTCGACGTGATCGTGTATCGCGAAAACACCGAGGACATCTACATGGGGATCGAGTGGGAGGCCAGCGATCCGGTGTGCCTCGATCTGATCAAGCACCTCAATGAGGTGGTGATCCCGGCCAACGGCAAGCTCGGCAAGCGCCAGATCCCGGCCGGCTCTGGCATCGGCATCAAGCCCGTGAGCAAGCACGGCAGCCAGCGCCACATCCGCAAGGCGATCCAGCACGCCCTGCGCCTGGAGGGCGACAAGCGCCACGTGACCCTGGTGCACAAGGGCAACATCATGAAGTTCACGGAAGG
>JBBASQ010000053.1:0-6830 GCA_040399185.1 Prochlorococcaceae cyanobacterium | reverse complement strand
CAGATGGTGATGGTCGATGACCGCATCGCCGACAGCATCTTCCAGCAGATCCAGACCCGCCCGGCCGACTATTCCATCCTCGCCACGTTGAACCTCAACGGCGACTACATCTCCGATGCCGCCGCCGCCGTGGTGGGCGGCCTGGGCATGGCCCCCGGCGCCAACATCGGCGATAGCGCCGCCATCTTCGAAGCCACCCACGGCACGGCGCCGAAGCACGCCGGCCTCGATCGCATCAACCCCGGCTCGGTGATCCTGAGCGGCGTGATGATGCTCGAGTACATGGGCTGGCAGGAAGCGGCGGATCTGATCACCGCCGGCCTCAGCGCCGCCATCGCCAACCAGGAGGTCACCTACGACCTGGCCCGCCTGATGGAACCCCCCGTGGAGCCGGTGAGCTGCAGCGGCTTTGCCGAGGCCGTGGTGCGCCACTTCGGGGGATGAACCCGGCCAGCACCGCCACAGACCCCTGCGTGCACTGCGGCTTCTGCCTGCCCACCTGCGCCAGCTATCTGGCCCTGGGCACGGAGATGGATTCGCCGCGGGGCCGCATCCACACCCTCAAGGCGATCGAGGCCGGAGATCTGGCCCTCGACGCCACGGTGGCGGGGCATTTCGACAGCTGCCTGGGCTGCTTCGCCTGCGTGACGGCCTGCCCTTCGGGGGTGCGCTACGACGAGCTGATCGAAGCCACCCGGCCCAAGCTCAACGCGGCCGACCTGCGCACGCCAGCTCAACGGGCCTGGCGGCGCCTGCTGTTTGCGCTGCTGCCCTACCCCCAGCGACTGCGGGCCGCTCTTCAAGCCATGGGCGGCTACGCGGGGTCGCCCCTGCAGGCCCTAGCTCGCCGCAGCGGGCTGCTGCGCCTGGCGGGGCCCCAGCTGCAGGCCATGGAGCAACTGCTGCCGCCCCTGCCCGCCGAGAGCTTCCGCGACGGGCTCCCCGTGGTGGTGCCGGCCCAGGGGGAGCGCCGCGCCCGGGTGGGGCTGGTGCTGGGTTGCGTGCAGCGGGTGTTCGATCCGGCGGTGAACAATGCCGTGGTGCGGGTGCTCAGCGCCAATGGCGTGGAAGTGGTGATCCCGCCAGGCCAGGGCTGCTGCGGGGCAGTCACCCACCACCAGGGGGAAGAAGCCCAAACCTGTGATCTGGCGAAAGCCCTGATCAGCAGCTTCGAGGGCGCCGTGGGACCAGGCCGGCCAGCTGGAGCCGAGCCGCTGGATGCGGTGCTGGTGGCGGCCTCCGGTTGCGGCCACACCCTCAAGGCCTATCCGCGGCTGGTGGACCAAACCTTCAGCGCCCCGGTGGCCGACGTGCACGAATTCCTGGCCCAGCTGGGGCTCAGCGCAGCGTTCCAACAAGCGCTGCAACCGCTCCTCCACAACGATGGAGAAGCCGCGTCAGCCGAGCGCCCCCTGCCGGTGGCCTTCCACGACGCCTGCCACATGATTCATGGCCAGCAGATCACGGCCCAGCCCCGGGATCTGCTCAAGGCCATCCCCCACATCCGCCTGCGCGAGCCCCTGGAGGCGGGGGTGTGCTGCGGCAGCGCCGGCATCTACAACCTGGTGCAACCCGACGAAGCCGCAGCGCTGGGACAGCGCAAGGCAGAGGATCTGGCCGGCACCGGCGCCGCAGTGGTGGCCAGCGCCAACATCGGCTGCACCCTGCAGATCCGCCGCCATCTGGGCGAGCAGGAGCGGACGATCCCGGTGCTCCACCCGATCGAGCTGCTCGACCGGAGCTTCCGCGGTCAGGGGTGAGCGACACCAAACGCCCGGGCCAGCTGCTGAGCATCCTGGGGGTGGGCTTCGGGCTAGCCGGGGCCGTGGGCGGCACCATCGGCGCCGGCATCCTGCGCACTCCGGGGCTGGTGGCAGCCCAGCTGCCGGGTCCTGGCCTGGTACTGGGAGCATGGGTGCTGGGCGGGCTCTATGCGCTGCTGGGGGCCGTGTGCACAGCTGAGCTGGCGGCGGCCCTGCCCAGGGCCGGCGGTTGGTACGTGTTTGCGGAGCGGGCCTTCGGGCGCTGGGCCGGCTTCCTGGTGGGCTGGACCGACTGGCTGGCCCACTGCATCGGTCTGGCCTGGGTGGCCACCACGGTGGGCGACTACGGCGCCGCCCTGCTGCCTGCCCAGGTCGCCCTGCTGCCGCTGGCTCCCCAGGCCATCGCCCTGCTGAGCCTGGCGGTGTTCGCCGGCATCCAGCTCACGGGGGTGCGGGCGGGCAGCGCCAGCCAGGAGCTGCTGAGCCTGGTGAAGGCGGGAGCCTTCCTGGCCCTGGTGGCGGCCTGTTTCCTGCTGCCGCTGCCGCCGGAGGCCGGCTTGCCGGGATTCAGCGGAGAACCGGCGGTGAGCGTGATGGCATCCCCAGAAGGCGCCAGCACTTCAGATCCCTTCACCTGGCAAGCCCTGCTCCTGCCAGCCGTGCTGGCGCTCCAAGCCGTGATCACCACCTACGACGGCTGGGCCAGCCCGGTGTATTTCGCCGAGGAATTCACCGATCCAGGGCGCGATCTGCCGCGCTCCCTGATCGGCGGCGTGCTGGCCGTGCTGGCGCTGTATCTGTTGATCAACGGCGCCCTGCTGCATGTGCTGCCCCTGGAGCAACTGGCCCGCTCGAGTCTGCCGGCGGCGGATGCAGCCCAACGCTTGGTGGGCCCCCTGGGCAGTGGTGTGATCACGGCGGTGGCCCTGGTGTCACTCCTGGGCCTGATCAACACGGTGGTGATGGCCGCGCCGCGGATCCTCTATGGCCTTAGCCGCGATGGCCTGTTCCCCGGCTTCACCGCCGGGGTGAATGCGGGGGGCACACCGGCTCCGGCGCTGCTGCTCACCAGCGGAGCCGCAGCCCTGCTGGTGCTGGGCGGTTCCTTCGACCGGCTGCTGGGGATGGGGGCGTTCCTCTATGTATGCCTCCCCCTGACGGGCATCACGGCGCTGGTGGCGCTGCGCTGGCGAGAGCCGGCACTGGAGCGCCCGTTTCGCACCTGGGCCTACCCGCTGCCGCCCCTGCTGGTGGCAGGGGTGTCGGTGGCCTTTCTGGGGGGTGCACTGGTGGGCGACCTCCAGGACGGGTTGCTAGCCCTGGGCCTGGTACTGGCCGGCACCCCCCTGCTGCTGTTCAGCCCGCCTCCATCCGCTCCCACGCCTGCCGCAGGGTCTGGGCCTCCCCCAGATTCCCCGGAAACGTGAGCACCGGCAGGCCCGGCACAGCGGCGGGGGCAGGTGTGAGCACCAGCGACAGGCCCGGCAGCAGCTGACCCTGGAGTTCCACTGCGCCCACGCCCAGACCATCGGCCAGCAGGGTGTGGCTGGTGATGCCGCCCTTGCTGATCAGATACCCGAGGCGGGGAGCCAGTTCGGCGGCCAGGCGCGCCATCAGCCCCGCCAACTCCGTACCCAGGCGCCGCCGCTCGGCAGCACTGGCGCAGGGCACTTCGCCCCGGGACGTGAACAGCACCGGCGTGGCACCCCTGGCCAGCACCGCCTCCAGCTGCGACAGCCAGTGGCGCTCCAGCGAGGCCAGCAGCTCCTGAGATGCCGGTCCTTCCACCACCCGGGCCACCTTGGCCACGGGGATCTCCACGCCCACACAGCCCGGCGCCTCCAGCAGGGCTGCGAGCTGGGCATCAGCCAGGGGCACGTGGGAACCCACCAGCACCAGCCCAGGCAGAGCCACACCACCGGAGCTGCGGCGCCGCAGCCCCGCCAGGCCAATGGCATCCAAGGGCTGCGCGGGAAGCGGCACCAGCCCGTTAACCAGGCTCGCGGCCGACTGGAACAGGAACCGCCGCGGCCGCTCCCAGCGCTCCGCAGCGTCCGGGGCGGTGAGGGCCCGCACCGCGATGCCCAGCGCCTCCAGGTGCCGGGGCTCCTGGGCGTCCACCACCACCATCGCGCCGGTGGGCAGGGCCGCCAGCCGCTGCTCCAGATGCTCCTGGCCGGCCTCCAGATCCGCCAGGGCGAGGTGATGCACCGCACCGGCCGGAATGCGCCCCCCCGTTTTTTCCGCCACGTAGGCCGGCAGATGGCTGGTGCCGTAACCGAACAGGCGATCGCGGGCAAAGGGGGTGGTGTGCACGGGTTCGCCATGGAGCAGGTGCACCCCGTCCACGGTGGTGCGCCCGCCCGGCAGGAAGGCCGGCGCCAGCAGGGTGCCATCGAAGGGCCCCAGCTCCTGCTCAATCGCCTCCACCTCAAGAGGGAAATGGCCGCGCAGGGTGGAATCGCCGCGGCTCACGATCAGCCAGCGCTCGATCTCTCCAGCCGCCTCGGCCTCCGCCAGCAGGGGCTTGAGGGCCCGGCAGATCTCCACCACCCGGTCGCGGGCCTCGGCAGGCCCTAAGGCCCGGGTGTTGGCCAGCACAAACAGCAGCGGCGAGGGATGGGCCAACCCCCGCCGCAGGGTGTCCGGATCCCAGCGCAGCAGCAGCGGGCAGCTGTGCACCGTCTGCGAGCCGGTGGGGTCGTCATCCACAACGATGACCTTGAGCCGCTCTGCCACTGCCATGGCACCATCGTGCCGTGATCACCCCTGAGCCCCGCGAGCTGCAGGAGCTGGTGCGGGAGCTGCATCGGCGGTCTGCCCCCTGGCTGCCCAGCGGCCTTGGCACCCGGCTGCACTGGGGGCCGCCCGTGCAACCCGCACCCGGCGAGAACCAGCCCACCGTGGTGAGCGTGGCCGGGCTGAACCGGATCGTGGAGCACAACCCCGGCGACTTCACGGTGACGGTGCAGGCCGGCACACCGCTGCAGGCGGTGCAGGAGGCCCTGGCCGAACACCGGCAGTGGCTGGCCGTGGACTGGCCCTGGGGCAGCCGCGCCAGCGGTACGGGCAGCGGCAGCGTCGGCGGCCTGGTGGCGCGGGGACTGGCCGGGGGTTACCGCCACCGCTACCTGGGCGTCCGCGACCAGCTGATCGGCATCCAACTGATGCGCACCGACGGCACCCTGGCCCGGGCCGGCGGCAAGGTGGTGAAGAACGTGGCCGGCTACGACCTGATGCGGCTGCTGTGCGGCAGCTGGGGATCGCTGGCCCTGATCACCGAGCTCACGCTGCGCACCCTGCCGGTGCCGCCGGAGCGGCGCGGCCTCTGGCTCCAGGGCCCTCTTGATGCCCTGGCGGGGCTCACCCGCTGGCTGCTGAATTCCAGCCTCAGCCCGGAGCGGGTGGAGTGGCTGCGCCCGGCCGGGGCCGAGGAGCCCGGCCTGCTGGTGAGCCTGGCCAGCATCAGCCCCCAAACCCTCGATGAGCAGGTGGCCTGCATCAGCGCCAAGGCCCATGAGCACAGCTGCGGCAGTGAGCCCCTGAGCGGCGAAGCGCTGATGGAACGCCTCGATCAGGGCCGGGGTTCAGGGCTGGCGGCGCCGTGGTTGCTGCGGCTTGGTGTACGCCCAGACCATGGGCCAGACCTTCTCCAAGACCCCGCCCTGGCCGGGATCCCGATCGTGCTGGGGGCCGCGAGCGGGCTGGCCATGGCCTGGGCCGATGGCGCCGCGCTACCCGCCTACCGGGTGGAAGCGCTGCGGCGCCACTGCCAGGAGCGCGGCGGCTTCCTCACCGTGCTGGACCAGCCCAGCGGCAGTGCGATCCCCGCGTGGCTGGATGCCCCCTCGCGCCTCCAGATCGAGGCGGTGAAGCGGCAGTTCGACCCGAAGCAGCAGTTGGCCCGCGGCCGTCTGCCCGGGGTGGCCCCGGAAGCCCAGTCCTACAGAGCGTCGACCCGGTAACGGCAGGCCAGTTCCAGGCTCTCGCCGGGAGCCACCTGCAACAGCCGCTCCCCGCTGTTGAGGGCTCCGCGGGGCGCCGTCCAGGGCTCGAGGCACACCATCGGGCGGGGAGGATCCGTCCAAACCACAGCCAGATCCAGCGGAGCCTGGGTCTCCAGGGTGATGGCGATGTCACCGGCCGCCAGGCGCACGGCCGGCGTTGGACCCGCCAGCAGGTCGACACCCTGGGGGAGTTGGTCGAGTAGGTCAGCGGTGCTGGCTACGGCCGTGAGGGCCTGATTGATGGCCTGGCTGGGCAATCCCTCCAGAGCAACACCCTGCAGATCCGGAACGGCGAAGTACGGGTGCAGGCCAAACGAGAACGGCAACGGAGCCCCATCGGCTCCGCCGGGATGGCTCACCCGGGCCGTGATCGCCAAGGCTTGCGGCTCCAGCCGGAACTCCAGCTCCAGCCGAAAGCGATGGGGGAACAGCGCCTGCGTGGCAGGGCTGTCCACAAGGATCAGCCGCACCCCCAGCCCATCGGCCAACGCCTCGATCCGCCAGGGCAGGTCGCGCGCGAATCCGTGCTGGGGCATGGCACTACCCTCCAGCCCGCCGCAGATCGGGAAGAGCACCGGGATGCCGCCCCGCACGCTCTTGGAGGGATCCGCAAAACGCCCAGCGTCGAAATAGAGCATCTCGCGCTCACCCCAGGGGCCCTGGCACACCCAACCCGTTACGAGGCCGCCCCGTTCGGGAACCACCCGTAAGCGGTCGCCGTTGGGGGCAATGAAGTCCCAGGACTGGCCGGGTTGAGATGGGGGATTGAGCGTCATCCTCGGGCCCAGAGGTTGTACTTGAGGATGCACCAGATCGCCCGCACCCCGTCTTTCCAACCGATCTTCTTCCCCTCCTCGTAGGTGCGGCCGTAATAGGAGATGCCCACCTCAAAGATGCGGCAACGGCGCTTGGCCACCTTGGCGGTGATCTCTGGCTCAAAGCCAAAGCGCTTCTCCCGGATCGGAATGCTCTGGATGATCTCGGTGCGGAAGGCCTTGTAACAGGTTTCCATGTCCGTGAGATTCAGATCCGTGAACATGTTGCTGAGCAAGGTGAGAAA
>JBBASQ010000052.1:0-11466 GCA_040399185.1 Prochlorococcaceae cyanobacterium | reverse complement strand
TGGATCGCTCGTTCAATGCGATCACGGTGGACGGCGACACCAGCACCAACGACACATACCTGGCGTTTGCAGCCGGTGAGCCCTTGCCGCCGGAGCACTTCGACGCCCTGGAGGCCGGCCTCACGGCGGTGTCGCAGCACCTGGCTAAGGCCATCGCCCGCGATGGCGAAGGCGCCACCTGCCTGATCGAGGTGCAGGTGGAGGGTGCCCCCGATGATGCCGGAGCCCGCGCCATCGCCCGCACCGTGTGTGGCTCCTCCCTGGTGAAGTGCGCCATCCACGGCCGCGACCCCAACTGGGGCCGGATCGTGGCCGCCGCCGGCCGGGCTGGTGTGAGCTTTGATCCGGAGGCGGTGGCCCTCTGGCTGGGCAGCCATCAGTTGATGGAGGCCGGCGAGCCCCTGGCCTTCGATCGCCCCGCCGCCTCCCAGTACATGAAGGATCGGGCCGCCGGCGCCTATCTGGCCGACGACACCGTGGCGATCCGCCTGGTGGTGGGCAGCGGCCCCGGCCACGGCCGCGCCTGGGGCTGCGACCTCTCCGACCAATACGTGCGCATCAACGCCGATTACACGACATAGGGGCAGACTCGCTTCCATGGCACGCCCTGCTGCACCCGCACCGTCATCTGCTGCCGGCCGGCCGCCGGTGCCCCGCCGGCTGTGGCGGACTCCATTGGTGGTGGGGATTTGCTTCGGCCTGGGATACGGGGTTACCAGCCGCTTGCTTGCGCTCCAGTGGCCGGGGTTTGTGCAACTGGGTCAGGGGTTTGATGTGCGGCCGTTTCCGGGCACCAGCCTGGAGAGCCTGCGGCAGAAGTTCGGGGCCGAGGGGCAGGCGATTCGCGGCGACCTGGATCTGATGGAGCTCGAAGCCCAGAACCGCCAGGCGGAAGAGCAGGCACGTCTCCAGGCTGAACAGGAAGAGAAGCGGCTCGCGGCGCCAGAGCAGCCCCTCGAAGCCGACCTGCCGCCTGAGCCCACGCCGGCGCCCGATCCTGTCGCCCCAGCGCCGCCCCCGCCGGATCTGCCACAGTTCAGGGCAGAACCGGGTCAGCGATGAGCGCGCCGCAAACCCTGATCCAGGCTGCGTTGCAGAGGCTGGGTGCCCGCCTCGGCAGTGGCCTGATGGATGCTGCAGCGTCGCTGAGCGTGCTGGCCCAGGACGCGCCGGAGCGGCTGCGGGAGGAATTCCAGTTGTTCTGGGAGGAAGTGGAGGCTGAAGCCCAGCGGATCGAGCGCGGTGAGAGCGAGGACGGGAGGCCCCCGTCAGGTTGGGATGGGGGAGCTGCCGGCGGTGCCGCCCAGCCTGCGGCGCCGATCGATCCCCAGCGCCAGATCGACGATCTGCGCGCCCGCATCGCCGCCCTTGCCCAGCGCCTCGATCAGCAGTGATCACTAGGCCCCTGCGCATCTGGTGGGTGACCCTGAGCTTGCTCACCCGCATTTGGTGGGAAGGCCAGCGCTGGAGCTATCCCGGCGGCTGGACGGAAGAGCGCCAGCGCCAGCGGGCCCGGCGCCGGGCCCGCTGGCTCGGGGTGCGCTTCCTGGAGCTGGGCTCGGCGTTCATCAAGCTCGGCCAGTTGCTGTCGGCCCGGCCCGATGTGCTCCCCGCCGAGCTGGTGGAGGAGTTGGCCCACCTGCAGGACAAGGTGCCGGCATTCCCGTTTGCGGTGGTGCAGGAGCTGCTGGAGCAGGAACTCGGGGAGCGCTGCGCCGAGATCATCGACATTGAGGAGGAGCCCCTCGGCTCCGCCAGCCTGGCCCAGGTGCATCGCGCCAGCCTGCGCAGCGGCCGCCAGGTGGTGCTCAAGGTGCAGCGCCCCGGCCTCGAGCGGATCTTCCGGCTGGATCTGGAGGTGATGCAGCAGGTGGCGGCCCTGGTGCAGCGCCATCCCCGCTGGGGCCGTGGGCGCGACTGGGTGGGCATTGCCCAGGAATGCCGCCGGGTGTTGCTGCGCGAACTGGATTTCCGCCTGGAGGCCGAGCACGCCGCCCGTTTCCGCCAGCAGTTCCTCGACGATCCCGGCATCCGCATCCCCGGGGTGGTGTGGGAATTGAGTGGCCGCCGGGTGCTCTGCCTGGATTACGTGCCCGGCATCAAGATCACCGACCGCCAGGCCCTGCTGGAGGCCGGTATCGATCCTTCCTCGGTGGCGGAGAAGGGGGCGGCGAGTTACCTGCAGCAGCTGGTGCGCTTTGGTTTTTTCCACGCCGATCCCCACCCCGGGAACCTGGCGGTGGCCAGCGATGGCGCCCTCATCTACTACGACTTCGGGATGATGGGGCAGCTCTCGGGGCGGCTGCGCTCGCGCCTGGGGCGCATGGTGACGGCCGCCGCCGCCCGTGACGCCTCGGCCCTGGTGAGTGAGCTGCAGGGTGCGGGAGTGATCGCCGAGGGGGTTGAACTGGGCCCTGTTCGGCGCCTGGTGCGGGTGATGCTCAATGACGCGCTCACCCCGCCCTTTTCAGCGAATGTGCTCGACAAGTTGTCGGGCGATCTCTATGAGCTGGTGTACGGCCAGCCCTTCCGGCTGCCGGCCGAGCTGATCTTCGTGATGCGGGCGCTATCCACCTTTGAGGGGGTGGGCCGCAGCCTCGACCCCGGCTTTAGCCTCGTTGGCATCGCCAAGCCCTACCTGCTGCCCCTGATGACCTCCAGCGGAAGTGGCGCCAACGACCTGCTCAACGAGATCTCCCGGCAGGCCGCGGAGGTGGGCACCCGGGCCCTGGGGATTCCCCGCCGGCTTGATGAGAGCCTCTCGCGCATCGAGCAGGGCGACCTGCAGGTGCAGATCCGCGCCGGTGAAACCGACCGCCTGCTGCGCCGGCTCGCATTGGCCCAACAGAGCGCGGGCCAGTCGTTCCTGTTGGGTGGTTTGGCCGTGGCGGCAGCCCTCCTCGCCGCCAGTGCCCGGCCGGTTCTGGTGGCCGTGCCCCTGGTGCTCGGCGTGCCCGTGGGGCTGGGCTGGTTGAAGGCCCAGGCCCGCCTGGCCCGTGATGGCCGTTTGGATCAGCTCACGCGCTGATTCACCTCCGCTGAATCGCCAGCAGGGCGCAGTCGTCGGCCGGGGGATCCAGTTCGGCGAACCTGCTCCAGTGGGTCATGAGCTGGTTGAGCAACGCCTCCGGTTCTTTGTCGCCTGGAAGCTGGAGGCAGCGCTGAAGGCCAAACGGCTCGCCGTGTTGGTTTTCAGCTTCGGTGAGGCCATCGGTGTAGAGCAGCAGCCCTTCACCCGGAGCCAGGTGGGCCTCCATGTCCTGATAGGGCACGCCCGGGAATGCCCCGAGCAGCACGCCCCGCGGCACGGCGAGGGGCGTGATCTGCGTGGGCTGCAGCTTCAGCGGTGGGCAGTGGCCTGCGTTGGAGTAGGTGAACTGCCCCGTGGCGCCATCGAGCACCCCGCAGAACAGGGTCACGTAGGGACCGTTGCTGCGGCTGTCGCAGAGGCGGTCGTTGAGGGTGGCCATCAGTTCTCCCGGGGAGCTGATCTGGTGCGCGAGCAGGCGCACCAGTCCGATGGTGCGGGCCATGAACAGGGCGGCCCCCAGGCCATGGCCCGTCACGTCGCCGATGCAGAGAAACAGCCGCTCCCCATCAAGCGGCACCAGATCGAAGAGATCGCCGCTGGCTGCCGAGGCGCTCCGCATCCGGCTGGCGGCCCTAAGCGGATGGCCTGCCGGCAGCAGCGGCGGGGCCAGGGGCAGCAACGATTCCTGCAACTTGCGCGCCGCCACCAGCTCCTTCTGCAGGTGAGCCAGCTCCAGGCTGCGGCGCTGGGCCTCCAGGGCGATGCGGTTGGTGTTGCGCAGACGGGTGCTTAACCCCCTCAGCAGGCCCTCAGCCACGCCAGGCAGGGGGGCCAGCTCCTGCCAGAACACCTCCCGCCCGATGCAGAGAAACCGGCAGGGAGCGTCACAGCGCACCTCGGCTGAGACCGGTTCCCGGTCGATGGCGGACAGTTCCCCCACGCTTTCGCCGGCCGCGATCGGAATCGGTGCACCGCCGGCAACGCCTGGCAGCCGCACGCTGGCCAGGCCCTGCAGCAGCACGAAGATCGTGTCGTTCTGCTGGCCCGGCTGCAGCAGCACCGCATCGGCCTCCAGCTCCAGCATCCGGCAGTGCCCCATGGCCTGGGCCAGCGAAGCCGGCGCCACCGCCGCGAACAACGGCAGCCCCCGGATGTGTGCCAGGTCGTCGGCGCTGGGGCCCACGGCGGTGTTGGCAATCACGGCCGTTCAGGCGAGCAGTTCGCTTTCGGCCTGATCCCCTGAATCGAAGGAGGGAATCACCATCGTGATGCCCGTGAATTCCAGGGTTTCGCGCACCTGGGGGTTGTCGCCCAAGACCAGCGCCATCTGCCCGCCCCGCTGGTTGAGGCTCCGGGCGGCGTTGATCAGCACCCGGATTCCGGCGGAGGCCAGGAACGACACGCGGGTGATGTCAGCCACCACCCGCAGCCCCTCGTCGGCGGTGAGGGTCTCCATCGTGGCCTCCACTTCCTCGGCGCCCTCCATGTCGAGCCGGCCGATCAGGCCGATCGTGCGGATGCCATTGGCCTGGTCGGCGTGGCTGATGCTGGAGGCACCCATGGGCTGAGGGGCGGTAGGCACCGCTGACGCTCCCAACCTTCTAGGTGCCCCCACCGCTGCTGGCAACGGCCATCGCCCCTACGATCCCGCTGAGCGCTGAAGGCCATGCCGAAAAAGCCTGCAGTGGAGCGGCGCCAGTACCCGCGGGAGTTGCTGCCCCTCACCAATGGGGGGGTGAGCGCGATGCTGCCGGCCACCGACGGCTCGTTGGTGTACAGCAACGTGTGGAACCTCAGCCGTGGGGGCGCCTGTCTGCTGCTGCCGAGGGGTGGTGGCGACCAGCTGCTGGCCCAGGCTGCGGTGCTGTTCAGCGATGCATCGGGCCGCGAGGTTCGCCTGCCGGTGCGGGTGGTGTGGATCGAAAACCTGGGCCGATCGTTTTTTGTGGGCGTGGCCTTTGAACCGTCCCCGCTGCCTGCGGGGACGTTCCTCGACGACTACCTCAAAGGGCTCTGATCAGCTGGGCGCGGATCAGGCCTTGCCGCGGGGGCCGCGGTCTTCCGCGCCGGCGTAGACGGCCTGGCTACCCAGCTCGTCTTCGATGCGCAGCAGCTGGTTGTACTTGGCCACGCGCTCGGAGCGGCTCAGGGAGCCGGTCTTGATCTGGCCGGCGCGGGTGGCCACCGAGAGGTCGGCGATGGTGGTGTCTTCGGTTTCGCCGGAGCGGTGGCTGATCACGCTGGTGTAACCGGCGCGGCCTGCCAGGTCGATGGCCTGGAGGGTTTCGGTGAGGGAACCGATCTGGTTCACCTTGATCAGGATCGAGTTGGCCACGCCCAGATCAATGCCCCGCTGCAGGCGGCTGGTGTTGGTCACGAACAGGTCGTCGCCCACCAGCTGCACGGTTTTGCCCAGCTTTTCGGTGAGCAGGGCCCATCCGTCCCAGTCGTCCTCGGCTACGCCGTCTTCGATCGACACAATCGGGAAGCGGCTCACCAGTGCGGCCAGCTGATCCACCATCTCGGCACTGGTGTAGCTGCCGCCGTCGAAGGCGTAGCGGCCATCTTTGAAGAACTCGGTGCTGGCCACATCCAGGGCTAGGGAGATCTGATCACCGGGCTTGTAGCCGGCCTTCTCGATCGCCTGCACCAGCAGATCGCCGGCTTCGATGTTGCCCAGATCTGGAGCGAAGCCGCCCTCGTCGCCCACGGAGGTGCTCAGGCCCTTGTCCTTGAGCAGGCCCTTGAGGGTGTGGAACACCTCGGTGCCCATCCGCAGGGCCTCGCGGAAGGTGGGGGCGCCGTGGGGCACGAGCATGAACTCCTGGAAGTCCAGGCTGTTGGCCGCGTGGGCACCGCCGTTGATCACGTTCATCAGCGGCACCGGCAGCAGGGTGGCCATCGGGCCCCCCAGGTAGCGGTAGAGCGGCAGCCCCACGCCGTTGGCGGCGGCCCGGGCGGTGGCCATGCTCACGGCCAGGATCGCGTTGGCGCCCAGGGCACTCTTGTTGTCGGAGCCGTCGAGCTCGAGCATCGCCGCGTCCACGGCACCCTGATCCAGGGCACTCAGGCCGCAGAGGGCGGGGGCAATCTTCTCCTCGATATTGCTCACGGCCTGCAGCACGCCCTTGCCCATGTAGCGGCTGCCGCCATCCCGCAGTTCGTGGGCTTCATGGGCACCGGTGCTGGCCCCGCTCGGCACGATCGCCCGGCCACTGGCGCCGCCCTCGAGCACCACTTCGGCTTCCACAGTGGGGGTGCCGCGCGAGTCGAGCACCTCCCGGGCCACCACGGTGTCGATCACAAGGTCCAGGGAGTCGATCACGAAAAGCCCGGCTGTCGCTGTCTGGGCAGGATCCTATGGGTCACCCCCGACCCTCCATTTGTGCCAACCGTCACCGGTGGGCTGATCCGTGGAGTGGTGGCTGGGGCTCGCCACAATGGGGCTCGGCCATAACCCGTGTCTCCATGCGCCTGCTGCACACGATGCTTCGCGTGGGAGATCTCGATCGATCTCTCTCCTTCTATACGGAGGTGTTGGGCATGCGGCTGCTGCGCCGCAAGGACTATCCCGGCGGGCGCTTCACCCTGGCCTTCGTGGGTTACGGCGAGGAGAGCGACCACACCGTGCTGGAGCTCACCCACAACTGGGACACCAGCAGTTACGACATCGGCAGCGGCTACGGCCATATCGCCATCGGCGTCGACGACATCTATGGCGTGTGCGAGCAGATCCAGGCCAAGGGCGGGCGTGTCACCCGCGAGCCCGGTCCGATGAAGCACGGCAACACCGTGATTGCCTTCGTGGAGGATCCCGATGGCTACAAGGTGGAGCTGATCCAGCTCTCCTCTCGCGCCTGAGGGCCTGATGCGCTCCAACCCCGCGGCTCCCGCCAGCCTCACGGCCGAACCCGATCGCTTCAGCGACGACGGCTGGGACCTCCTGCTGGCCGCCCAGGACCAGGCCCGCCGCTGGCGCCACGGAACCATGGATGTGGAGCACCTGCTCCAGGCGTTGTGGGTGGATCGGCGCTTTGCGGCCTGGGTGGAGCCCTTGCCGGTGGATCCCGACCGGCTGCTGGATCGGCTGGAGGCGTTCTGCGCCGACCAGCCCCCTGCCCGGGGCGAGGAGCTCTACATCGGAGACGCGCTCGAAGACCTGCTCGAAGACGCCGACCGTTGCCGCGCCCGCTGGGGTGATGGTTTGCTCGAGGTGAGCCACGTGCTCACCGCCCTGCTGGCCGAGCCCCGCATCGGCGCCTCGCTGCTGGCTGGCGAGGGCCTCAGCGAAGAGCTGCTGCGTCGCCGCTTGCCCGCTGGGCCCCCGGCGGTTCCCCCGGCGGCCCCGCCTGCTCCCGCTCCGCCGGTGGTGGAGGCCGACTGGATCGATGCGGCGCCGGCCCAGCCCCCCAGCCGCCCGCCCGCTTCCGTGCCCCAGCCTGCGGCGGCCCCCCAGCCTGTGGCGGGTGAGTTGCGGCTGGAGGCCGAACCCCCCGAGCCCACGGCCCTCGAGCGCTACGCCCGCGATCTCACGGCCGCTGCCCGCGCCGGTGAGCTCGATCCGGTGATCGGCCGCGACAGCGAGATCCGTCGCCTGATCCAGGTGCTCTCGCGCCGCAGCAAGAACAACCCGGTGCTCATCGGTGAGCCCGGCGTGGGCAAGACCGCCGTGGCCGAACTGCTCGCCCAGCGAATCGTTGCTGGGGAGGTGCCCGACGCCCTGCGCGGCCAGCGCCTGGTGGCCCTGGATCTGGGGGCCCTGATCGCCGGCGCCAAGTTCCGCGGTCAGTTCGAGGAGCGCCTGCGGCAGGTGCTTGATGAGGTGCGCGACGCGCGGGATGGCGTGATCCTGTTCATCGACGAGCTGCACACGGTGGTGAGCAGCGAACGCTCCAGCGCCGATGCCGGCAGCATCCTCAAGCCGGCCCTGGCCCGCGGTGAGCTGCGCTGCGTGGGCGCCACCACCTCCGAGGACTACCGCCGCAGCATTGAGAAGGATCCGGCCCTGGAGCGCCGCTTCCAGCAGGTGCCGATCCGCGAGCCCGACCTCGACACCAGCGTGGAGATCCTGCGCGGGCTCAAGGAGCGCTACGAGCTCCACCACGGTGTGAGCATCACCGATGGTGCCCTGGTGGCGGCGGCGCGTCTGGCGGATCGCTACATCGCCGAGCGTTGCCTGCCCGATTCCGCCATCGACCTGATCGATGAGGCGGCCGCCCAGCTGCGCATGGAGGTCACCTCCAAGCCGCGACTGGTGGAGGAGGCCGAGGCCGAACTGCGGCGGGTGGAACTGGCCCTGCTGGCGGCCGAGGCAGCGCCCGTGGAGGAGCGCACCGCTCTGCAGGAGCGGCGGCGCCAGGCCACCGAGGCCCTCACGGCTCTCCAGGACCGCTGGCAGGCCGAGCGCGATCGGCTGGCGGAGCTGCGTGAATTGCTGCAGGAAGACGAAGCCCTGCGCCATTCGATGGCGGAAGCCGAGCGCGACGGCGACTACGGGGAGGCGGCCCGGTTGCAGATGGATCAGCTGCAGGGCGTGCAGCAGCGCCGCGAGGCCCTGGAGGCCGAGCTCCAGCGCGATCCGATGCTGCGCGAGCAGGTGGAGCCCGGCGACATCGCCGATGTGGTGGCCCGCTCCACCGGTATTCCGGTGCAGCGGTTGTTGGCGGGGGAGCGGCAGAAGCTGCTGGAGCTCGAGGCCCGGCTTGAGGAGCGGGTGATCGGCCAGCCCGAGGCGGTCACAGCGGTAGCGATGGCGATCCGGCGCGCCCGGGCCGGGATGCAGTCGGCGCGGCGGCCGGTGGGCTCGTTTCTGTTCCTCGGCCCCACCGGCGTGGGCAAAACCGAGCTGGCCAAGGCCCTGGCCGCGGCGCTCTTCGATGAGGAGGAAGCGCTGGTGCGCTTCGACATGAGCGAGTTCATGGAGCGCAACGCCGTAGCCCGCCTGGTGGGGGCCCCCCCGGGCTACGTGGGCTACGAGGAGGGCGGCCAGCTCACCGAGGCGGTGCGGCGCCGGCCCTATGCCGTGCTGCTGCTCGATGAGGTGGAGAAGGCGCACCCCGAGGTGTTCAACCTGCTGCTGCAGGTGCTCGATGACGGCCGCCTCACCGACTCCCAGGGGCGCACCGTGGACTTCCGCCACACCGTGGTGATCATGACGAGCAACCTGGCCAGCCGGGCGATCCTTGAAAACGCGCGCGAGCACGGCCCCGAAGATCAGCTGCAGCAGCAGATCGACCAGGCCCTGGCCAGTCACTTCCGCCCCGAATTCCTCAACCGGATTGATGAGGTGATCCGCTTCCGCCCCCTGGAGCGGGCCGACCTGCAGCGGATCGTGCGGCTTCAGCTGGCGGAGCTCTCGGCCCTGCTCGCCGAGCAGCAGCTGCGGCTGGAGGTGGCCGAACCGGTGGTGCAGGCCCTGGCGCAGCAGGGTTACGAGCCGGAATACGGCGCTCGCCCCCTGCGGCGGGTGCTGCGGCGGCGCATCGAGAACCCCCTGGCCACCGAATTGCTTGCGGAGCGCTTCGCCGGCGCGCGCGGTGTGCGAGTGGAGGCCTCCGATGGTGATGCAGGAGCCCTGCGCTTCGATCCCATGGTTTGAGGCGTCCGGTAGGGTGATCGTTTGCCGAATCGCGCGGACGCCCCCGTGCGCGAGCGCTCGTGGAACCCACCGCCCCGTCCACCCCATCGCCCACCGCCCCCCAGCCCGAAGCTGAGGCCAGCCCCAAGGGGTTTGCCGCCGCCAGCCTCGATGAGCTGCGCAAGGTGGTCTGGCCCAGCCGCCAGCAGCTGTTCAGCGAGTCGGTGGCGGTGATCCTGATGGTGAGTCTCTCGGCTGCGGCCATTGCCGCCGTCGATCGCTTCTACGGCTGGGCCGCCACCCAGGTGTTCCGCTGATCTCCTTTGTTCTGAGCCCCCGTGTCTGAGTCCTTGACCGACAGCCATCTCGACACCGACGGTTTCAGCGCCGACGACACCGCCGCCGAGGCCCCGGTGCTCGCGGAAGCTCCCGCTGCCGACCAGCCCCGCCCCCAGGTGGCCCGTTGGTATGCCGTGCAGGTGGCGTCCAGCTGCGAGAAGAAGGTGAAGGCCACCCTTGAGCAGCGCGCCGTCACCCTCGGCGTCGATAACCGCATCTACGAGATCGAGATTCCCCAGACCCCCGGGGTGAAGCTCAAGAAGGACGGCTCCCGCCAGTCGATCGAAGAGAAGGTGTTCCCCGGCTACGTGCTGGTGCGGATGGTCCTCGATGAGGACACGATGATGGCCGTGCGCAGCACCCCCAACGTCATCAACTTCGTGGGGCAGGAAGACCGCCGCGCCACCGCCAAGGCCCGCGGCCACATCAAGCCCCGCCCCCTCAGCCGTCAGGAGGTGGATCGCATCTTCAAGCGCGCCGCCGAGAAGAAGCCCGTGGTCAAGGTCGACCTGGCCGAGGGCGATCAGATCCTGGTGACCGCCGGTCCGTTCAAGGATTTCCAGGGCGAGGTGATCGAGGTGTCGGGCGAGCGCAACAAGCTCAAGGCCCTGCTCTCGATCTTTGGCCGGGAAACGCCAGTGGAACTCGAGTTTTCCCAGATCAGCAAGCAGAGCTGAGGCTTCGGCCCCGGCTCAGCGGCCACTTCCCTGCGGAGGGTGGCCGTCTCGACCCGCCGCTCCCACCAGCGGCGATCCGCAGCACTCCCTGACGGGAGTTCAGTTCCGACGCACAGACGATGGCCAAAAAAGTCACAGCCGTGATCAAGCTCGCGCTTGATGCCGGCAAAGCCAACCCCGCGCCGCCGGTGGGCCCTGCCCTCGGTCAGCACGGTGTGAACATCATGGCGTTCTGCAAGGAGTACAACGCTCGGACGCAGGACAAAGCCGGTTTCGTGATTCCGGTGGAGATCTCGGTCTTCGAAGACCGCAGCTTCACCTTCATCCTCAAGACCCCGCCCGCTTCCGTGCTGATCTGCAAGGCAGCCGGCATCGATAAGGGCGCCGCCACCTCCGCCAAGGGCTCCGTGGGTGCCATTTCCCGCGCCCAGCTTGAGGAAATCGCCAAGACCAAGCTGCCCGATCTCAACTGCACCAGCGTTGAGTCGGCCATGCGCATCATCGAAGGCACCGCCCGCAACATGGGCGTCACCGTCAAGGACTGAACGCCTTGCGCTGACGCGCAACCGTTCTCTCACCCATTCACCTATCCGGGGGAGACCGCAACCGGTCGCCTGCACCCCATCGATTCATGCCGAAAATTTCCAAGCGCTATTCCGATCTCGCCGCCAAGGTTGAAGATCGGAGCTACGCCCCCCTCGAGGCCATCGAGCTGGTGAAGGCCAACGCCAACGCCAAATTCGACGAAACGGTCGAGGCCCATGTGCGTCTGGGCATCGACCCCAAATACACCGACCAGCAGCTGCGCACCACCGTGGCCCTGCCCCACGGCACCGGCCAGA
>JBBASQ010000051.1:0-12336 GCA_040399185.1 Prochlorococcaceae cyanobacterium | reverse complement strand
TCGCCATTCTGGGCAGCATCACCCGCCGCCGCCATGCCGCTCGATTCCGGCCTCGAGATGTTTGCCCTGCTGGCCATGGGCCATTTCGTGGGCGATTTCGGCCTGCAGAGCGATCGGATGGCCGTGGAGAAATGTGCCGGCCGCGATGTCACCCTTCCCTGGCAGTGGTGGCTCGCCGCCCATGCCGGGATCCATGGCTTTCTGGTGGCCGTGCTCACGGGCCTGCCGCTGCTGGGTGTGGCGGAGTGGGTTGCCCATGCCCTGGTGGACATGGGCAAGTGCCGGGGGCGCTACGGCCTGGGCGTTGACCAGGCCCTGCATCTGTTCTGCAAGCTGGTGTGGGTGGCGCTGGCATTGCGCCTGCTGGAGATCAAGCCGCTCTGACGCTCTCCGGAGGCTGGCCAGGCTGGGTGACCGCATGCACCAGAAACGGTTCGCGGATTCCCTTTAACTGCACGCACTCGGCTGGGCTGATCAGCACCTCCGGCCCTGCCTCCAGGTGCTGGGCTACGGCCGCGGAGATCAGCACGGGCACATCGAGTGTTTTCGTCTGGCCTTCCAGCCGACTGGCGATGTTCACCGTGTCGCCCACCAGCCCGAAGCGCAGGTCGTCGGTGGGGCCCACCTTGCCCACGATCACCGGGCCGAAGTGGATGCCCACGCCGATCGCCAGGGACACACCGAACTCGTTCTTCACCACCCGCGAGAGGGTGGCGATGCGGCGCTGCATGTCGAGGCCGGCTTCCAGGGCCTGATGGCAGGCCACGCGCGGATCGTCTTCCAGGCCGAAGACCGCACTGATCTCATCCCCCACGCATAGGTTCACGCGGCCGCCATGGGTGGTGATGGCCTGCTTGAGGGTGGTGAAGTAGCGGTTGAGGATATAGATCACATCGAAGGCGGGGCAGCTCTCGGTGATCGGGGTGAAGTTGCGCATGTCGGCGAACAGAACGGCCACCGAGCGGATCTGACCCAGGCCCTCCTGTTTCGCCAGCCGCCGCTGCCGCTTGCGTTCGGCGGGGGGTGTGATCAGGCGCTTGACCCGCACTTCGCCGGTGCCCACCACCTTCGCGGCGCAGGCCAAGCGCACGTTCTCCGGCCATTGGCGCTGGTCTGCCAGGGCCTGCTCCGAGCTGCTGCGTGGGGCGAGATGCTCCAGGCCCTCCAGCACTTCAACCCGGCAGGTGGAGCAGATCCCGTGGCCGCCGCAGGCGGCGATGGTGGGGATTTCATTGGCCGTTGCCACCTCCAGCAGGCTCGTTTGCGGCGGAAACCACTGGCAGCTCTGGGCGGCGCAGTCGAACGTGACCTTCATGGCGGTGGCGGCCCGTTAGCCCTGGCTGGAGAGGATTCTTGCCCTGGTGGCCGCCGATGTGCGAGCCGTTGCGGCGTTGTTGCCACCCCCTGAACTCCATACCCTGCGAGGGCTTCAACACGGCCCTTCCCCATGGCGAGCCCCCAAACGGATCGCGCGCTGCTGGAGATCCTGGGCATCGCCACGGCCATCAGTGGTGCCGGGGATCTGCGCAGCCTGCTGCACCTGATTCTGCGCAAGGCCCGGGCCCTCACCACCGCCGATGCGGGCAGTGTGTTTCTGGTGGAAAAGGCGGCACGGCCGCGCTTCGGGGTGCCGGCATCGGAGGGCTCGGTAGGGGAGGCCTCGCCTGGTGATCAGCTCTGGTTTGCGGTGTCGCAGAACGAGAGCCTGGATGCCGGCATCGAGGAGCAGGTGTTCGACATCCGCTTCCCAATCACGGCGGAGCGGTTGGTGGGCTGGTGTGCGCTCACCGGTGAGGTGCTCAACATCCCCGATGCCTACGCCCTGGATCCGGCGTTGCCCTATCGCTTCGACAGTGCCGTTGACCGGCAGCTGGGTTACCGGGCGGTGTCGATGCTCACGGTGCCGATGCGCTCCACCAACGGCGAGATCGTGGGGGTGCTGCAGCTGATCAACCGCAAGCACGATCCGGCGAGCGTGATCACACCGGACACAGCGTTGGAGCAGGTGCGTCCGTTCGATGCGTTCGATCAGGGATTGATCGAGGCGCTGGCCTCGCTGGCGGCGGTGTGTGTGGAGCGCACGCGCCTGGTGGACGGGCAGGAGCGGCTGATCGACGCGATCATTGGCCTGTTGGCCGGCGCGATTGACGCCAAGAGTCCCTACACCGGCGGCCATTGCGCCCGGGTGCCGGAGCTCGCCTTCCTGCTGGCCGAGGCCGCTGAAGGAGCCAGTGCTGGCCCTCTGGCCGACTTCGCTTTTGGCTCACCGGAGGCCTGGCGGGAGTTCCGCATCGGGGCCTGGCTGCACGACTGCGGCAAGGTGACCACCCCCGAATACGTGGTGGATAAGGCCACCAAGCTCGAGACCAACTTCAACCGCATCCACGAGATCCGCACCCGCTTTGAGGTGCTGCTGCGCGATGCGCGAATTGTGCGGCTGGAGGGGCTGTTGGCGGGGGGTGATGCGGCGGAGCTCGATCGCCAACTGGCGGAGCGGGAGGCAGAACTGCAGGAGCAGTTTGCGTTCATTGCCACCAGCAACGTGGGCGGGGAGTTCTTCGCGCCCGAGAAGGTGGAGCGGTTAAGGGAGATCGGCGCCCAAACCTGGCAGCGCCACTTCAACGACACCATCGGCCTGGCCTGGGAGGAACAGCAGCGCCGGATCGCCCATGCCCCAGCCGGCGAGGCCCTGCCCGCCACCGAAACCCTGCTGGCCGACAAGCCCTGGCACCGCATCCCCCGCCGCTCTGAAGACATCCCCGATGCGCGCTACGGCTTCCGCATGGATGTGCCCGCCGATGCGTTCAACTACGGCGAGCTGCACAACCTCGCAGTGGGCCGCGGCACCCTCACCGAGGAGGAGCGCTACAAGATCAACGATCACATCGTGCAAACGATCGTGATGCTGGAGCGGTTGCCGTTCCCGCCGAATCTCGCGCGGGTGGCGGAATATGCCGGCACCCACCACGAAACGCTCAAAGGCGACGGCTACCCCCGCAAGCTCACTGCTGAAGCGCTCTCAGTGCCGGCGCGGATCATGGCGATCGCCGACATCTTCGAAGCCCTCACCGCCGCCGATCGCCCCTACAAAAAGGCGAAAACCCTCTCCGAATCGGTGGCGATCCTGGCCGGCTTCCGCGACCGCGGCCACATCGATCCCGACCTGTTTGAGCTGTTTCTCACCAGTGGTGCCTACCGCACCTATGCCGAGCGCTTCCTCAGGCCAGAGCAGATCGACACCGTCGACATTGCCCAGTACCTGGCTCAGGCCTGCAGGTAGGTGGTTTGGCGCAGGCTGGTTTCCAGGTGATCCATCAGGCGGCGCGCGTCGCTGATGCGCAGATCGCCACGCTGAATCGCCATTTCGCTGGCCACCCGTAGCCGCTCCAGCAGCAGCTCCGGGTCGTGCTCCATCGCGCGCAGCACCTCGGCATTGGTGTCGCCGCGCACCACGTGATCCACCTGGTAGCCGCCGCCTGGCGCCAGGCGGATGTGCACCGCGTTGGTGCTGCCGAACAGGTTGTGCAGGTTGCCCATCACCTCCTGGTAGGCCCCGCCCAGGAACATCCCGATCCAGTAGGGCTCGCCCTCGCGCAGGGGGTGAAGTTCGAGCAGTGGCTTGGGGTGGCCCTGGCCAATGAAGCGCGCCAGCTTGCCGTCGGAATCACAGGTGAGATCCGCGAAGCTGCCGAGGCGGGAGGGCTGTTCATCCAGCCGGTGGATCGGCATCACCGGGAAGAGTTGATCGATCGCCCAGGTGTCGGGGGCGGAGCGGAAGATCGAGAGGTTGGCGTAGTAGGTGCCGGCCAGCGCAGCGCGCAGGGCCTGCAGATCCTCGGGCACGCCCCGGGCCGGGAGCCGTTCCACGATCGCTTCGGCGCAGGCCCAGGTGAGCTGTTCCGCCATGGCCCGCTCCGGCAGGCTCAGGTAGCCGAGGCGAAAGGCCGACAGCGCGTCGTCCTTGAACTTGAGCGCATCGTTCCAGGCTTCCTGGAGCCGGTCGACGAGCCGTTCTTCCGCCGGTTCCTGTTGGCGGCCGATGCCGGCGAGGGTGTCGCGCAGGTTGCGCACGATTAGCGGCTCGTTCTCGCCCAGCGGTGGCACGCGGCCCGGCACTCCACCACTGCCGAGCACGTCGAACACCAGCACGGAGAAGTGGCTGGCAATGGCCCGGCCGCTCTCGCTCACCAGGGTGGGCACGGGGACGCCGTGGGGCTCGCAGCACTCCCGCACCGTGGCCACCACGTCGTTGGCGTAGTTCTGCAGTGAGTAGTTGGTGGAGGCGGCGGTGGCGGTGCGGCTGCCGTCGTAGTCGATCCCGAGGCCGCCGCCCACATCCAGGAAACCCATCGGCGCTCCCAGCTGGCAGAGCTGCATGTAGATCTGACCCGCCTCCTGAATCGCGTCCTTCAGCACGGCGATGTCGTTGATCTGGCTGCCCACGTGGAAGTGCAGCAGCCGCAGATCGTTTAGCAGTCCCGCCTCTTTGAGCGCCTCCACCGTGGCCAGCACGTCGGGAATGGCCAGGCCGAACTTGGCCCGCTCCCCCACCGAGCTGCCCCAGCGGCCGGTGCTGCGGCTGGAGAGCTTGGCGCGGATGCCGATGAACGGAGCCGCACCCAGCTCGCGACTGGCCTGGATGATGCGGCCCACCTCATCCGGTTGTTCGATCACCACCACCGGCTGACGGCCGAGGCGGCGGGCCAGGATTGCTGTTTCGATGTAGCGCTGGTCTTTGTAGCCGTTGCAGATCAGCAGCGCCTCGGGATCGTCCACCAGCGACAGGGCGATCAGCAGCTCCGCCTTGCTGCCGGCCTCCAGGCCGAAGTGCCAGCGCCGCCCGCTCTCGGCCAGCTGCTCCACCACGTGGCGCTGCTGGTTGCACTTCACCGGGAACACGCCCTGGTAGCGGCCGGCGTAGCCGTACTGGGTGATGGCCCGCTCGAACGCGGCGTTGAGGCGCTCCAGCCGGTCTTCGAGGATGTCGTCGAAGCGGATCAGCAGCGGCAGGCCGAGGTTGCGGCCCTGCAGCCCCCGCACCAGCTCCACCAGATCCAGGGAGCCGCCCCGGTCGCCGCGCGGCTGCACCGTCACGTGGCCGCGGGCATTCACGGCGAAGTAAGGGTCGCCCCAGGCGTCGATGCCGTAGAGCGCGGCGCTGTCGGCTGGGGTCCAGTTCTGCTGCGCTGCGGTGGTGGGTTCGGCGAGCACCATCGGCGCGCTGGCAGCAGGCGGGTTGAGTGAAATCTAGGGATGGGCGCCGGTGGGGCCTGTGCTTGCCAAGCGGTAGGGCCGACGCGGACGATGGCGCCGAACCAAAGTTTTCGTATTCATGGCTGCTGAACGCACCTTTATTGCCATCAAGCCCGATGGCGTTCAGCGCGGTTTGGTGGGCGAGATCCTCGGCCGCTTTGAGCGCAAGGGCTTCAAGCTGGTGGGCCTCAAGCAGCTCACCCCCAGCCGTGAGCTGGCCGAGAGCCACTACGGCGTGCACCGCGAGCGCCCCTTCTTCGCCGGCCTGGTGGACTTCATCACCTCCGGCCCGGTGGTGGCGATGGTGTGGGAAGGCGATGGCGTGATCGCCAGCGCCCGCAAGCTGATCGGCGCCACCAAGCCCCTGGAGGCTGAGCCCGGCACCATCCGTGGCGATCTGGCGATCAACATCGGCCGCAACGTGATCCACGGATCCGATGCTCCCGAAACCGCCGAATTCGAGATCGGCCTCTGGTTCCAGCCCTCCGAGCTGAGCGACTGGACCCCCGCCGATCAGGTGTGGCGGACTGAGGGCTGAGTCGCCACCCTGGAGGCGCTGTTCCGGCGCCTCCAGCCGTGTTCATCCCGCGCTTCGCTCCGGTCTCTGCCGCCACCACGCTGCTGGCTCTGGCGGTGGCTCTCCCCGGAGCGGTGGCCGGTTCCCCTGCGGGGGTGAAGCCTCCGAAGGTGGTGGATGTGCCTTCGCGCCCCGCTTTCGTGAAGCTGCCGGGCCGATCGGAAACCGCCGCCAGGCCTGGCCAGCCCCTGCAACTGCAGACCGTGCTGCGCACCGAGAAACCTGGGCGCCTGCAGGTGCAACTGCCGGATGGCCGCAGTTTTCGCCTGGGGGGCAACGCCCTGCTCCGCCTGGCCACTGCAGGCACCCTCGACCTGCAGCGCGGCCAGATCATTGCCTGGGTGAATCCCGGCACCAAAGGTGGTGCTCCGCTGCGGGTGAAGACCCGCGTGGGCACCGCTTCGATCGTGGGCACCACCGTGTTCATCGAAGCCACCGATGCGTCGGTGAAGGTGTTCAGCTGGGAGGGCAGCGTGCGGGTGGTTACCGATTCGGGCGAGCAGGTGACGCTCACCAGCGGTGAGCAGCTCACCTATGAGCAGGACCGCTGGCAGCCTCCCCGGCGCCTGAGCCGCAGCGAGCTCGATACGCGGCGGGCGCGCAGCATCCTGCTCAATGGCTTCGACGCGCCGATGGAGACCCTGCCGGTGATTGAGAAGGAGCTGGGCTTCAGCCGGTGATCACCCGCCTGTGGGTGGGCCTGCTGGTGGCCGCTCTGGCCGCTGCGCCCTGGCTCGAGCCCGGTGATGCGGTGTTGCGCAGTGCGGCCTTCCGGCTGCGGGGGCCGCGCCAGCCTCCGCTGGAGCTGGTGATCCTCGATGCGGATGGGGCTTCGGTGACCCTGGCCGAGCGGTTGGCCCCCGAGGAGATCGCCGCCTCGCCGCTGTGGCGGCGGATGGGTTCCTGGCCCTGGTCCCGCGCCCTGCAGGCCGAGCTGGCGGCCACGGTGCTGGAGCAGGGCGCGCGCCAGGTGGTGTTCACGGTGCTGTATCCCCAGCCCAGCAGTTACGGCTCGGCCGATGACCGGGCCTTCCTGCAGCGCCTGGCGCCCTGGCGCCACCAGGTGGTGCTGATGGCGGGTTATGGCGCCGAAGCGGATCCCGCCACCGGGATGGAGCTGGTGCAGTTGCGTGAGCCTGTGTACGCGCTTGGTGCCGTGGGGCTGGACGCCCTGCTGGAGGGGCCCATTGGCGCGATTGAGGCAATCCCGGGGCGCCGCTGGGAGCAGGAGGCGCTGGCGGAGTTCCCGCCGCCCCGGCCACCGGCCTTGGCCTTCGCTGCTGCAGGTCGCAGGCCGCCCCAGGTGCCGCTGGGGATCGATTTCCTGGGGCCGGCCGGCACGGTGCCGGTGGTGCCGGCCTGGCAGGTGCAGCAGCAGACACCTGGCTTCTGGCGCAACCGGGTGGTGGTGTTTGGCCGCACGCCCTCGCGGCTGTCGGATCGGCGCGCGTCGCCGTTCGGGCCGCTCAGCAGCGTGGAGCTCCAGGCTGCAGCCCTGGCCACGGTGCTGCAGGGCCGTGGGTTCTCCTCCCTGCCCGGCCCTGCCGCAGTGCTGCTGCTCACGGCTTGGGGTGCGCTCAGCATCGGGGTGCTCCGTCGGTTGAAGCTGGCGGGCCCCACCGCCACGGCGGCCCTGCTGCTGGCGCTGGCTGGACTGGGTGTGGGGGCCCTGGCTTGGTTGGCGGGCTGGTGGCTGCCCGTGTCAGCCCTGGTGCTGGCCCCCCTGCTGGGGGGCGGCGCCCGTGCCCTCCGCCTGTGGCTGCAGGAGAGCCGCGAGCGGGCCTACCTGCACCAGGTGCTGGCGCGGCGCGTGTCGCCAGCCCTGCTGGCCGACATCCTGCGGGAGCCGGGCCCCCTCGGCACCCAGCTCGGCGGCTCCCGGGCCCGCTGCGCCGTGCTCTTCACCGATCTGGTGGACTTCACCCCCCTCAGCGCCCGGCTGGAGCCCGCCGCCCTGTTCGCCCTGCTCAACCGCTACTTCGAGGCGATCGCCGCTGCCGTGATCGCTGAGAACGGTCTGCTCGACAAGTTCATCGGCGATGCGCTGATGGCGGAGTTCGGTGTGCCCCGCAGCCGCGGCGACCGGGAGGAGGCGCTGGCGGCGGTGCGGGCCGCCCTGGCGATGCAGGAGCGGCTGGCCCAGCTCAACCGGGAGCTGGCAGCCCAGGGCCAGCAGCCCCTGCGCCAGGGCATCGGCATCCACGTGGGCGAGGTGATCGCCGGCAACCTCGGCTCCAGCCAGCGGCTGGAATTCACCGTGGTGGGCGCCGCCGTGAACGTGGCCAGTCGCATCGAGGCCCTCACCCGTCAGTTCACCGAGTTCCCGGTGCTGATCAGTGGGGCGGTGGTGGAGCTGCTTGGTGATCAGCTCGATGTGCAGCCCCTCGGGGAGCACCGGCTCAAGGGCTGGCCGCAGCCGGTGGCCGTGTTCGGGCTGAAGGGGCTCCGCTGAGCGGCTTAGCGCTCAGTCAGCAGCGAAGCGATCCCAGCGGAAGTTAGTCAGCAGTTGCTGTTGCTCCGCACTGGGGCCATCCGGGCTCAGTGCGGCCCCCAGCAGTTCGGCGGTGATCGCCGCCAGCAGCACGCCGTTGCGGTGATGGCCTGCGGCCAGCCACAGCCCGGGGATTGGCCCGGCCCCCAGCAGCGGGCCCTCATCGGGGGTGTGGGGCCGGAAGCCCCACCAGCGCTCCATCGGGGGCCAGTGTGTGGCTTCCGGCAGCAGCTCCGCGATCCCGTTTTGCAACTGGCGCTGCCCGGCGGGCGTGAGGCCCTCGTCGAAGCCGGCTTCCGGTTCGCTGGTGGCTCCCACCACCAGCAGGCCGTCTTCCCGCGGCACCAGATAGGTGCCGGGGCCGAAGATCACCCGCTGCAGCGCCTCGCGCGGCCCCTGCAGCGACAGCATCTGGCCCTTCACCGGCGCGATCGGCAGCTGGGGGAGCAGCCGGGCACTCCAGGCGCCGCAGCACAGCACGGCCCGCTCGGCGGGTAGGTGGCGTTCGGCCCCCTCCGCGTCATGGAGCCGCACCCCGCTGAGGCGGCCGCCAGCGTCCTGCACCAGGGCCTCCAGCTCGCAGCCCTCCTCAAACTGCACGCCCCGTTCCACGCACGCCCGCTCGAGCGCCCGCATCAGCCGCCGGCGGTTGTCAATCTGCCCGTCCTGGGCAAACAGCACCCCCGCTTCCCAGGCACCGCCGATGCCGGGGATCTCCCGTTCCAGGGCGGCCCGATCCAGGGCCTCGCCGAAGTTGGCGGTGGGGTAAGCGTCGCGTTCGGCAGCCGTGCGGAACGGCACCACGATTCCGCAGGGCCTGAGGCCGCAGTCCATGCCGCTGTCGGCTTCGATTGCCGCCACCCAGGCCGGCACCCGCTTCAGGCTGGATTGGCCTAGCTCCAGCAGATCGCCCGAGAGGCCCTCGGCGTGGGGGGCGAGCATGCCCGCCGCCACGAAGCCGGCGGCCTCGCTGCGGCGGCGGCTCAGCACGCGTACGGCCTCGCCCTGCACCGCCAGCTGGTGGGCGATGGCGAGCCCCATCAACCCGCCTCCCAGGATCAGTACGGCCATAACGCTTGCGTGATGGGATCAGCGTGGCAGGCGGGGGAGAGCCTGCGTGGGCTTCCATAGGATCCCTCCACGCACCGGATTGGGAGAGCAGGCATGGCTGGGGCTGCAGCAGGGCAGGGCGAGTGGGAGGCCGTGATCGGCCTCGAAACCCACGTGCAGCTGGGCACCAACAGCAAGATCTTCACCGGCGCCTCCACCACCTTCGGTGACGACCCCAACACCCACATCGACCCTGTGGTGTGTGGCCTGCCGGGCACCCTGCCGGTGCTCAATCAGAAGGTGCTGGAGTACGCCGTGAAGGCGGCCATGGCGCTCAATCTGAAGATTGCGGCCCACAGCAAATTTGACCGCAAGCAATATTTCTACCCCGATCTCCCCAAGAACTACCAGATCTCTCAGTACGACGAGCCGATCGCCGAGGACGGCTGGATCGAGGTGGAGGTGGCTGAGAAGGGTAAGGACACCTATCTGAAAACCATTGGAATTGAGCGCCTCCACATGGAGGAAGATGCCGGAAAGCTTGTTCATGCCGGCAGCGATCGTCTGGCAGGCTCCACCCACTCCCTGGTGGATTACAACCGCGCCGGTGTGGCCCTTGCCGAGATTGTGAGCAAGCCCGATCTGCGCACGGGTCGTGAGGCGGCGGAATATGCCGCCGAGATCCGCCGGATCATGCGTTATCTGGGCGTGAGCGACGGAAACATGCAGGAGGGTTCGCTTCGCTGCGATGTGAACATCTCCGTGCGCCGCGGGCCCGATGCCCCCTTCGGCACGAAGGTGGAGATCAAGAACATGAACTCCTTCTCCGCGATTCAGAAGGCCTGCGAGTACGAGATCCAGCGCCAGATCAAGTGCTACGAAACCGGTGAGCCGGTGGTGCAGGAAACCCGCCTCTGGGACGAGGGCAAGCAGCTCACCAAGAGCATGCGCAGCAAGGAGGGGGCCAGCGACTACCGCTATTTCCCCGATCCGGATCTCGGCCCGATCGAGGTGGGCGCTGAACTGCGGGAGGGCTGGCGCGCCGAGCTGCCCGAGCTGCCGGCCCAGAAGCGCCATCGCTACGCCGATGAGTTGGGCCTGTCGCAGTACGACGCCCGGGTGCTCACTGATGAGCGCCCGATGGCCGAGTACTTCGAGGCCGCCGTGGCTGCCGGTGCTGATGCGAAGGGCATCGCCAACTGGATCCAGGGCGACATCGCCGCCTATGTGAATGCCAACCGCCTCAGCTACAGCGATCTCCCGTTCCGTCCGGAGCAGCTGGCCGAGATGGTGCAGCTGATTGATGGGGGCAAGATCAGCGGCAAGATCGCCAAGGAAATCCTCCCCGAGCTGCTGGAGCAGGGTGGGTCTCCCAAGGCGATCGTGGAGGCCAAGGGGCTGGGCATGATCAGCGACCCCGCGGCCATTGAGGCCATCGTGGAGGAGCTGCTGGCGGCCCATCCCGAGGAAGTGGAGGCCTTCCGCGGCGGCAAGAACAAGCTCCAGGGCTTCTTTGTGGGTCAGCTGATGAAGAAGACCGGCGGCAAGGCCGATCCCAAGCTCGCCAACCAGATCCTCAACCAGAAGTTAAAGGGATGATGGCCATGAGCTTGGTTTCAAGCTCATTTGGGGTCCCCCCGTTGTCAATCACCACATCGCAAAGTTCCTGCTTGCGCAATAATGGCCACTGCGCTGCGATCCGGGCCAGCGCCTCGGCCTGGGAGAGTCCATCGCGGGTCATGAGTCGCTCCAGCTGCTGTTCTTCCGAGCACGTCACCAGCCAGGTTTCGCTGCAGAGGCTCTCCAGGCCGGCCTCGAACAGCAGCGGAATCATCAGCACCACCACTGGCGCTGAGGAAAGGTTGTTGAGTTCCTGGTCGAAACGCGCCCGCACCAGCGGATGCACCAGTTGCTCGAGCCACTGACGCTCAGCGGGGTCGGCAAACACGATTCGGCCCAGGGCAGGCCGGTCGAGGGTTGGCCGGCCATCGGCACTCCCCGCCGCCAACACGCGGTCGCCGTACCGCGCCGCCACCGCCTGGGCTCCCGGGCTTCCCGGTGCCAGCGCATCCCGGGCATAGAGGTCGGCATCGAGCACGGGGATGCCCTGCGCGGCCAGCCAGCGCCCCACGCTGCTCTTGCCGCTGGCAATTCCGCCAGTGAGGCCGATGCGGCGTTGCGGGATGGGTCGCGCGGCCATGGTGGCTGGCTCTGGGGGCGGTGTTGTCCGATGCTCAGGTTTGCAGCGCCCGTGTCCGTCCGTGACCCATCCCTGGCATCCCATCCCCGGCGGCGTCACCGCCCCTGAGGGTTTCCTGGCTGCGGGCATCACGGCAGGCCTCAAGGCGTCTGGCCGGCCCGATCTCTCGCTGGTGCTCGCGCCGGAGGGGGCGGTGTGCGCCGGCACCTTCACTACGTCTCTGGTGCGGGCGGCCTGTGTGGATCTCTGCGCCGAGCGGCTGCAGGCCAGCGGCGGTCAGGCCCGTGCCGTGCTCACCAATTCCGGCCAGGCCAATGCCTGCACGGGTGATCGGGGCCTGATCGACAGCGAGCGGGCCACCAAGGCGGCCGCTGAGCGGTTGGGGCTGGCGGAGGAGGAGGTGTTGATCTGCTCCACCGGCGTGATTGGCGTGCCGATCCCGATGGACATCCTGCTGGCGGGGCTCGATCCGCTGGTGGCGGCTCTCGGCTCGGAGGGTGGCGCGGACGCGGCGAACGCGATCCTCACCACCGATCTGATTGACAAGCAGATCGCCCTGGAGGCGGAGCTGGGTGGCCGCCGGGTGCGCATCGGCGGCATGGCCAAGGGGTCGGGGATGATCCACCCGAACATGGCCACGATGCTCGGCTACCTCACCTGCGATGCCGGGGTGCCGGCCGAGGTGTGGCAGGGGATGGTGCGGCGGGCGGTGGATCGCTCGTTCAATGCGATCACGGTGGACGGCGACACCAGCACCAACGACAC
>JBBASQ010000050.1:0-13245 GCA_040399185.1 Prochlorococcaceae cyanobacterium | reverse complement strand
GGGCCGTAGGCCGGGGCCGTTTCCAGGTGGTTGATGCCAGCCGCCAGGGCCGCCCGCAACACGGCCTCCATCTGGGCTGGGCTGCCCAGGGCCCGCATGGTGCCCAGGGTGAATGGGGAAACCTGCAGGGCCGTGCCGTCGGCGCGGCGGCCGTAGGGACGCCTAGGCAGCCCCACTCGTGGGCGGCTCTTCGGGGTGTTCGCCTTCCGGCGGCTCGCCACTGGCCAGGTCGGGCTGGGCCTTGCTGATCTGGCGGATCAGTTCGGCCGGACTTGTGTTGTCGAGAAAGCGGCGGAAGTCGGCGGCGTCTTCGGCGTCGGCCTCGGCATCCACCGGGATCGAGGCGTCGGCCACCACCTCCTCCAGCATCCAGATCCCGCTGCCGGTGCGCACCGCCAGGGCGATGGCATCACTGGGGCGGGCATCGAGCTCCATCTCCCCCTCGCTGCCGTCGTGGCTGAGCTTGAGCACGGCCCGGAAGGTGGCGTCTTCGATCGTGTGGATCACCACCCGCTCCAGGGTGAGCCCGCCGGCCTCCAGCAGGGCGGCCATCAAATCGTGGCTGAGGGGCCGGGGCGGTTTCTTGTCGCTGAGGCCGGCCAGGATGTTTTGGGCCTGGGCCTGATCGATCCAGATCGGCACCTGCCGGCGGCCCGAGGGGTCGCGCAGCAGCACGATCGGACTGCGGCTCGCCGCATCCAGGGCAATCCCGGCCACGCTCATCTCCACCACTGGCCGGGCCTCCTGGCGGGTTGCAGCTCCTTGCCCGATTATGGCCATCACGGCTGGCAACGCGGATGTTCACCGGACTGGTGCAGGCCACGGGCAGCATTGAGCGCGCTCCCGCGGGTGTGCGCTTGCGCTGGAGTGCCGTTCAGGGCGGCTGGGGCCCGGCCGATCTGGCCCTGGGGGACAGCGTGGCCGTGGATGGGGTGTGCCTCACGGTGGCCGAACGGTTGGCCGATGGCTTCCGCGCGGATGTGAGTGAGGAGACGCTTGGGCGCACCACCCTCTCGGCCAAGGCCGACCGCCGCGCCCCCGTGAACCTGGAGCCTGCCCTGCGGCTCGCCGACCGGCTCGGCGGCCACCTGGTGAGCGGCCATGTGGACGGCCTCGGCACCGTGCAGGCGGTGGAGCGCCAGGCCGCTTCCTGGCACCTGGAGCTCGCCTGGAGCGATCCGGCCTACGGCCGCTACGTGTGCGAAAAGGCGAGTGTGGCGGTGGATGGCATCAGCCTCACCGTGGCGGGGTGCAGCAGCGACGGGGCCCGCTTCTGGATCGCGGTGATTCCCCACACCTGGGCCGAAACCACCCTGCAGCACCTGGGCCCCGGCGATGCGGTGAACCTGGAGGCCGACCTGTTGGCCAAGTACACCGAACGGCTGCTCGGGGCCGGCGCCGCCATGGCCACTGGCCCTGCCGTCACCGCCGATTGGCTGGTGTCACACGGTTACGGCTGAATGGCCGATCCGCACCGTCGTTCTTACGGTCTGGGAACGCCAACCCATCGCCGATGGCCAGCCTTGCCCGCGGTTCCGCCGCCGCTTCCCTGAAGGCCTTCACCCTGTTTGAAGGCATCCTGATGCTCGTGCTCGGGGTGCTGGCGCTGGTGTTCCCGATCCGCACCTCCGGGGTGATCACCGCGGTGGTGGCTGTGGCCTTCCTGGTGGGCGGCGTGGTGGGCTGGGTGAACAACCTGATGCGCGCCAAACAGCTGGGCCGCTGGCTCACGTTCTGGAGGCTTGTGGTGTCCACCGTGTTTCTGGTGGCCGGTTTCTCGATGGTGCAGCAACTGGGAAGTGGCAGCCTTGCGGCCTTCACCCCGGTGGTGTCGCTCACCCTGGCGATCGGGATCGTGTTCCTGGTGGAGGGGATCGTGGCCGTGTTCGTATCGCTCAGCCACCGCCAGGTGAGTGGTTGGGGCTGGGGCCTGGTGAACGGCATCGTCACCCTGATCCTGGGCGCCCTGATCCTGAGCATGAGCCCGGCTGGCCTGCTCTCGGTGCTCGGCATCCTGGTGGGGGTGAGCTTCCTGTTCAGCGGCCTGGATCTGCTGGTGTTCAGCGCCAGCTTCCACGGCGATGGCGGCGAAGGCGCCTGAGCACAGCCGCTTTCACCAGATCTGGCGGGCGCGGATCAGCGGTCAGCTCGGGGATTAGCGGTCAGCCGTCGTCGTCGCTGTCGATATCTGAGCTGTCGATTTCGGCGCCGGGCTCCAGTGGGAGCAGCCAGATCGCGCCGGTTTCCTTGTGGAGTTCGATCCGGAACTCATCGCCCGGCTCCAGCCCCATTTTCCGGGTGTAGGCGTTGCCAATGAGCAGATTGCCGTTGCCGTGCACCCGGGTGCGGTATTCGGCCTGGCGGCCCTTGGTGCCGCTACCGCTGCTGGAACTGCCGCTGCTGCTGGGCAGGGCGTAGCCCTTGGCCTCCACCAGGGCCCGGTAGAAGCTCTTCTTCAGGAGCCGGCCGCTCGGCCCCACGTAACCGCAGGCCCGGGCGATCTGATCTTCTGGCCGATTGCTCAGGGCCCGGGCCTTATCGAGCAGGGCCTTGCCCACGAGCGGCTCTGGCCGGGCCGCTTCAGCGCCCCTGCGTTCACTCACCCAGCCGTTGCTGGTTGCCATCATGCCGGCCGTTGGGATTCCAATGGGCGAATTGTGCCCGCCTTGATCGGCACTCTGCAAGGGAGATGGGCCTCACAAGAGATAGAGAAGCCCATAGAGCACCACCCAGATGCCGTCCACGAAGTGCCAATAGAGCTCAGCGGCCTCCAGGCCAAAGTGGCTCTCCGCGGTGATCGCACCGCCCCGGCGGGTCTGGAGCGCCACGATGGTGATGCAGATCACCCCCAGGGTGACGTGCAGCCCGTGGAATCCGGTGAGTGCATAGAACGTGCTCGCGAACAGGTTGTCGGTGAGGCCGAAGGGAAGGGAGAAGTACTCCACCATCTGCCCGGCCAGGAAGGCGGCCCCCAGCCCGGCGGTGAGCAGGAGCCAGCCGCGGCTGGCCCCCAGGCGATTGGCCCGGCACTCCTTGCCGGCGCGGTGGAAGGTGAAGCTGCTCACCAGCAGCAGCACGGTGTTGATCGTGGGCAGCAGCAGCTCCAGCCCGTAGGTGCTGCCCTCAGGCAGCGGATTCACGGCCCGGAAGGTGAGGTAGGCGGCGAAGAAACCGGCGAAGGTCATGCCGTCGGCCACCAGGAAGGTGGCCAGGCCGAACATGCGCACATCCCGGTGCTCCTCATGCTCGGGGTGGGCGGCGCCTGGGCCGGCGGTTTCGGTGAGTGTGCTGGTCATGCCGCCACCTCAGCGGGCTTGTGGCCGTAGCCGTAGGGCTCAGCCACCAGAGGCGCCTCTCCCTTCCAGTTCTCCACCGGGGGTGGCGAACTGGTGAGCCACTCGGGGGTGAGGGCGTTCCAGGGGTTGTCGCCGGCCTCTTTGCCGTTGATGGTGGTGATCACCACATTGATCAGCAGCGGCAGCGTGCTGATCGCCATCAGCAGGGCCCCCACACTGCTCACCTGATTCAGGGTGGTGAAGGTGGGGTCGTATTCCGCCACCCGCCGCGGCATGCCGTTGAGGCCGAGCCAGTGCTGCGGCAGGAAGCAGAGGTTGAAGCCGATGAAGGTGAGCAGGAAGTGCAGCCGGCCCAGGTCTTCATTGAGCATCCGGCCGGTGAACTTGGGATACCAGTGGTAGAGGGAGGCAAAGATCACAAACACCGTGCCGCCATACACGATGTAGTGGAAATGCCCCACCACGTAGTAGGTGTCGTGCACGTGGATGTCGAACGGCACTTGCGCTAAGGAGACGCCGGTGATGCCGCCAAAAACGAAGTGGAGGATGAAGGCGCAGCTGAACAACATGGCGCTGTTCAGGGCGATCTTTCCGCCCCACAGGGTGGCGAGCCAATTGAAGAACTTGATCCCGGTGGGAACGGCGATAAAAGACGTGGCAATCGTGAAGAACAGCCGCATCCAGGGGGGCGTGCCGCTGGTGAACATGTGGTGGGCCCACACGATCAGCCCCAGGAACACGATGGCCATGATCGAATACACCATCGTGGTGTAGCCGAATAGGGGTTTGCGGGCGTGCACCGGCAGGATCTCGCTCACCAGCCCAAAGGCCGGCAGCACCATGATGTAAACGGCCGGGTGGGAATAGAACCAGAACAGGTGCTGGTACACCACCACATTGCCACCCAGGGCTGGATTGAAGAAGCCCGTGTGGGCCACGATGTCGAAGCTGAGCAGGATCAGCACCCCCGCCAGCACAGGGGTGGATAGCACCACCAGGATGCTTGTGCCCAGCATGGCCCAGCAGTACATCGGCAGCTGCATCAGCTTCAGGCCGGGCCGGCGCAGCTTCAGAACCGTGGCAATGAAGTTGATCGCCCCGAAGATGGAGCTGCCCCCCAGCAGCAGCACACTCAGAATCCACACGATCTGGCCGGCGGCCGGGGTGGTGAGGCTCAGGGGCGGGTAGGCCGTCCAGCCCGACTGGGCCGCGGCGCCCGCTAAAAAATAGGAGCTGATCAGCAGGATCCCCGCGGGCGGGATCATCCAGAAGGCCACGGCGTTGAGGCGGGGGAAGGCCATGTCCCGTGCACCCACATAGAAGGGGATCAGGTAATTACCGAACCCCCCATTCACCACCGGCACGATCCAGAGAAAGATCATCACCGTGCCGTGCAGGGTGAGCACCTCGTTGTAGGTGTCGCGCGGCATGAAATCCGACAGCGGCGTGACCAGCTCGGTGCGGATTGCGCCGGCCAGGGCTCCGCCGATCAGATAGAAGAGAAACCCGCACACGATGTATTGCAGGCCAATCACCTTGTGGTCGGTGCTGAAGCTCAGGTAGCGCAGCCAGCCCTGGGGCTGGAGCGACACTGCTGGTGTGGCTGGATTGGGAGCGGCAAGGGTCATTGTTCAGGCCGTGGTGGTGGGTTGGCGGTTCTGATCCAGCCAGGCCTCGAAGGCTTCGGGCTCGTGCACCACCACGCTCGATCGCATGCCGCCGTGGTACGGCCCGCAGAGTTCGGCGCAGATGATCGGATAGGTGCCGGCGCGGGTGGGAATGAAGCTGAGCAGGGTGGGCTGGCCTGGGATCACGTCCTGTTTGAGGCGGAACTGGGGAACCCAGAAGGCATGGATCACATCCCGGGCCTCCATCCGCAACTCCACCGGCTGCCCCACCGGCACATGGAGCTCGCCACTGGTGATGTTGCCGTCGGGGTAGTGAAAGATGAAGGCGAACTGCATGGCCGTCACGTCCACCGGGATCGGCGGCAACACCCCGGGGCCTTCGCTCACCGGGGCGATGCCGCCCCAGTAGCGCTGCTCGGCCGGGGTGTGGTCCATCCCGGCCATGGCGCTGTGGTCGTGCAGGGAGGTCATGCCTCCCATGCGCTCATAAATGTCGTAGCTGTAGATGCCAATGAACAGCACCACCACGGCAGGAATGGCCGTCCATACGATTTCCAGCGGCAGGTTGCCTTCAATCGCCAGGCCATCTCCGGTGTCGGCCGCGGTACGGCGGAACCGCACCAGGCTGTAAATCAACAGGATGGCGATGCCCAGGAAGAGGATGGCCCCAATGCTGAACAAAACCTTAAATAGGTCGTCGTAGACGGGTGCATTGCTGCTGGCATCCACCGGCAGCAGATTCACGTGGTAGCCCACCCAGCCGCCAGTCCCCATCAGGGCTGCGCTGGCCAGAGCAATGGTTGCAGCACGGCGAGCTTTCACGGAAATGTCCCACCTGAGCTGCAGCTTATGGAGCCTGGCCAGGGCCGTTGGTTGCAATGTCGAGATGTGAGGGAATGGCGATCCATTTGTTTGGAAAACCTGGCTACGTTGTCGCAACTTCGCGGTGCGGGCGTTGATGGCCTTCAGCCCTTCCGTGGTGCCGACATCTCCAGATCGTGCGGCCCCCGACCCCGCTGGCGTTCAGCCTCCGGTTACGGCCGATCAGGGCGATCCGCCGTTGTTGCGCCGCCTGTCCCTGCTGCTCTCCCATCTGGTGGTGGCCCTGGTGGCCCTGGTGGCCATCGGCGGTGCCACCCGGGTGATGGAGGCGGGTCTGGCCTGTCCCGATTGGCCGCTTTGTTATGGCGTGCTCCTGCCGGGGCGCCAGATGAACCTGCAGGTGTTCCTGGAGTGGTTCCACCGCCTCGATGCCTTCGTGGTGGGGGTGGCCTTGCTGGTGCTGGCGGGGGTGGCTGTGGTGAAGCGCAGGGTGCTGCCGCGCTGGTTCAGCGCTGGTGCGGTGCTGGCCCTGGTGTTGGTGGCGGTGCAGGGGGCGCTCGGCGCCCTCACCGTTACCCAGCTCCTGGCGGCTCCGATGGTGACGGCCCACCTGGGTACCGCCCTCTTGCTGGTGGCCCTGCTCAGCGGGGTTCAGCAGGGCCTGGCGCCCAGCGCCCCCGGGGCTGCCCCGCTGCCCCGTTGGTGGCGGGGGCTGGCGTTTCTTTCCTTGCTGGCGGTATTCAGCCAGTGCCTGCTGGGCGGCGCGATGGCCAGCCAGTGGGCCGCAGACCGCTGTCTGGCGGCCGGTGAGGGTTGCCGCTGGCTTGGCCTGCATCGCATGGCAGCGAGCCCCGCGGCCCTGGCGGTTCTCACCGCCGCCGCCGCATCATTCGCCCTGCCTGCTGGTCATCGCCTGGTGCGGGGGCTGGCCCTCACGGCGCTCGTCCTGGTGATTGGCCAGATCGCCCTTGGCGTGGCGACGCTGCGCCTGCAGCTGGCTGTCCCTCTGGTCACGGTGGGCCATCAGATCGTGGCGGCCCTCCTGGTGGCCACCCTCGCTGCTGCTGCCGCTGCGGCGGCCCGACCCACTGCGGAGGCCTCCCATGGTTAGTGCTGTTCCCATCGTCTCCAATCCCGCTGCCCCAGCTCCGGCTTCCAGTTCCGTTCCCCGCTCGGTGAAGCTGCCGGCCTGGCTTGAAGTGGCCAAGCCCCGCCTGATCCCCCTGCTCCTCGCCACCACCCTGGGGGGGATGGCGGTGAGTGGGGACTGGCCGGTGTCCGGCAGCACCATGGCCTGCACCCTCCTGGGAGGTGCCCTGGCCTCCGCTGCGGCGGGAGTGCTCAATTGCCTCTGGGAGCAGGAGCTGGATGGCCGGATGGTGCGCACGAGCCGGCGGGCGCTTCCCTCCGGGCGCCTGGCGGAGCGCCAGGCCTTTGCCCTGGCCATCGCCCTCACGGCCACCTCGCTCACCGTGCTGTTGGTGGGGGTGAATGCCCTGGCGGCCAGCCTCTGCCTGCTCGGGCTGTGCAGCTACGTGTTGCTTTACACGGCCCTGCTCAAGCCGCGCACCCCCCAGAACATCGTGATCGGTGGGGTGGCCGGTGCTATCCCACCCCTGGTGGGCGTGGCGGCTGCCAGCGGCCAGTTGGGCTGGGGAGCCTGGTGGCTGTTCAGCCTGGTGATGCTCTGGACCCCCGCCCACTTCTGGGCCCTGGCCCTGCTCCTGCGCGACGACTACCGGGCCGTGGGCATTCCGATGTTGCCGGTGGTGAAGGGGCCGGTGGTCACGGCCCGGGCCATTCAGCACTACGGCTGGGCCACGGCGCTGCTGAGCCTCGCCGGCACCCTGGCCCTGCCCGTGGGTGGGTTGTTCTACGGCCTGCTGGTGTTGCCGTTCAATGCACGGTTGCTTCAGCTCTGCAGCCAGTTGCGCCGGGATCCGGGCAATCTCCAGCCCGCTCGCGCCCTGTTCCGCTGGTCGATTCTCTACCTCTTTGGCCTGTGTTTGCTTCTGCTGTTGGCCCGTCTGCCGGCGGCTGCCCTGCTCCAGGGCCAGGTGCTGGCGCTCCTGCGGGGCAGCTCTCTCTAGATTCGTGCCCTGAGCACAGAGCCACAGGAGCGAGCGGCGGGTGATCGAACTCCAGCACCTGAGCAAGTGCTACGGCGGGCGCAAGGGGCAGGCCGTGCAGGCCCTCAGCGATCTGTCGCTGTCGGTGCCGGCGGGCTGCCTCTATGGGCTGCTGGGTCCGAACGGCGCCGGCAAAACCACCACCCTGCGCATCCTTTGCACCCTGCTCGCCCCCGACAGCGGCTCAGTGCACGTGGGGGGGGTGGATGCCCTGGCCAATCCGCGGATGGTCCGGCGCCTGCTCGGCTTTGTGGCCCAGGAGGTGGCGATTGACAAGATCCTCACCGGCCGCGAGTTGCTGCAGCTGCAGGCGGCTCTGTATCACCTGGGTGCCAGTGAGCGGGATCAGCGCATCGCCGAGCTGATCGAGCTGCTGGGCATGGCTGACTGGATCGACCGTCGCTGCGGCAGTTATTCCGGCGGCATGCGCCGCCGTCTCGACCTCGCGGCTGGCCTGCTGCACCGTCCCCGGGTGCTGGTGCTCGATGAGCCCACCGTGGGTTTGGATATCGAAAGCCGCGCCGCCATCTGGGGTGTGCTGCGCCACCTGCGCGACAGCGGCACCACCGTGCTGCTCAGCAGCCACTACCTCGAGGAGGTGGATGCCCTGGCCGACCGACTCGCGATCATCGAGGGCGGCACGGTGATCGCTGAAGGGGCGCCCAGCGAGCTCAAGGCGGCCCTCGGCGGCGATCGGGTGACCCTGCGGGTGCGTGAGTTCAGCGATGAGCCCGAGGCCCTGAAGGTGCAGCAGCTGCTCCAGGGCTGCGACGGCGTGCGCCAGGTGGTGGTGAACCGGGCCCAGGGCTACTCCCTCAACCTGGTGGTGGAGCACGACGGCGTGATCGAGCAACTGCGCCGTCAGCTGGCCGAGGCCCAGCTCCCCGTGTTCGCCCTGGCCCAGAGCCGCCCCAGCCTCGACGACGTGTACCTCCAGGCCACCGGCCGCACCCTGATGGATGCGGAGCTGGCGGTGGCGGGCAGCCGCGATCCCAAGGTGGAGCGCAAGCAGCAGATGCGCTGACGAGGGGCTGAGCGCCCCTGCATTCCTGGTCCCGTTGCAGCGGGGCCGTCCCGTTCCCGCCGATTTCCCCGCCGTTCCGGCTCCATGACCAGCGCCACCCCATCCCTGGCCCCTTCCGCTCCGGCGGCCGAACCCTCGGCCTTGGCGGAGATCAGCCAGGAAACCCTGGCCCTCACCAAGCGGCTGTTCGTGCAGTTGCAGCGCCGGCCCTCCACGCTGGTGGCCGGCGTGCTGCAGCCGCTGATCTGGCTGATCCTGTTCGGCGCCCTGTTTGCCAATGCGCCCGAGGGGCTGCTCCCCGGCGGCATGAGCTACGGCCGCTTCCTCGGCGCTGGCGTGATCGTGTTCACGGCCTTCAGCGGGGCCCTCAACGCCGGCCTGCCGGTGATGTTCGACCGCGAATTCGGCTTCCTCAACCGGTTGCTGGTGGCGCCCCTGCGGTCGCGCAGTTCGATCGTGTTGGCTTCGGTGCTTTACATCACGGTGCTCAGCCTGGTGCAGAGCCTGGCGATCATGGCCACCGCCGCCGCCCTGGGCTATGGCTGGCCGGGGGCTGCCGGCCTGTTGCTGGTGCTCATCACCCTGCTGCTGCTCGTGTTTGCGGTGACGGCCCTGAGCCTGGGTTTGGCCTTCGCCCTTCCCGGTCACATCGAGCTGATTGCGGTGATCTTCGTGGCCAACCTGCCGCTGCTGTTCGCCAGCACCGCCCTGGCTCCGCTCAGCTTCATGCCCACCTGGCTGGGCTGGCTAGCGGCCCTGAATCCCCTTACCTTCGCGATTGAACCGATCCGCGCCGCCTATGCCGGCAGCGTCTCGCTGCAGGCCGTTGTGCTGGTGGCTCCCTATGGGGAGCTCACCGCTGGGGTGTGTCTGGCCATCTTGGCCGGGCTGGCGGCGGGTCTGTTTTTGCTGATCCGGCCCCTGCTGGATCGCAAGCTCTCCTGATTGCGAGCCCCCTGTGTCCCGTCCGGTTCCAGCCCCCCAGCCCGATCTCCGCAGCCGCCTGCTGGCCGCTGTCGCTGAACGGGACCACACCCTCGCCTGCCGCCTCGGCCAGCAGTGGGTGCACCGCCGGGGCCTGGCGGCGTTGGATCACTTCTTGCATGCAGAGCTGGCCCCCAGCCAGGGGCTGGAGGCGGCCGAGTGGCTGCAAGGCCAACTCGGACTGCGGGTGGTTGCTGCGGAGGCCCCCCAGGAGATCGAGCCGGCCCCCCAGGAGATCGATGAGGTGGCCAGCGCCGAACACGACGCGTCCCTTCCCGTTGCCCGTCCGGCGGCCCTGTTCGGCCGGATGAAGTCCCTGCTGCGTCAGTGCCTGGAGGACGTCATCGTGGGCCGCGATGCCGATGGGGCCGAGGTGCCCTGCCAGGAGCCCCACCAGGAGGCCCCGGCTGGTGCGGCTCCGCTGCTGCCTGCGGGAGAGCCCCGTCAGCCCAGCACCACTCCGGCGCCGGCGCCCCCCTCGCTGGCGGCGCTGCGCGCCTGGCTGCCAGACGCCGAAGAGGATGGCCGCGACCTGCCGCGCGCCTGCTGAAGCCCGTGCCCGTTGAACTCCCCCGGCCCCAGGGCCTGATCGTGTCCGTGCAGGCACCGGAGGGTTCGCCGATGCGCGATCCCGAGGTGATTGCCGCCATGGCGCAAGCCTCCCTGCACAACGGTGCCACGGGTGTACGGCTGGAGAGCCCCGAGCACATCGCTGCGGTGCGCCGCCGCTGCCCCGAGGCGCTGATCATCGGGCTGTGGAAGCGCACCTTCCCGGGCAGTTCGGTGTACATCACCCCCCGTTGGGAGGAGATCCGCGCCGTATGGGGTGCCGGGGCCGATGTGGTGGCCATCGACGCCACCGAACGCCAACGCCCGGGGCACGACGACTTGGCCACCCTTGTGCGCCGAGCCACGGAGGAACTGGGCGCGCCGCTGATGGCCGACGTGGATTCGCTGGAGAACGGGTTGCGGGCGGCAGCACTGGGCTGCGCCTGGGTGGGCACCACCCTGTTCGGTTACACCGAAGGCACCAGTGCCCAGAAGCCACCGGCCTGGGAGCTGCTGGGTCCGCTGCGGCAGCAGCTCCCCGCCGGCACATCCCTGATCTGTGAGGGCGGAATCGCCAGCGGCGAGCAGGCCCGCCGTGCCCTGGACTTGGGTGCCGATGCCGTGGTGGTGGGCACCGCCATTACGGGTGTGGATCTGCAGGTGGCCGCCTACGTGAGGGCCCTCGGCTGAGGGCCCAGCCGGGGATCACATCATCCCGGGCATGCCCATGCCACCCATACCGCCCATGCCGCCCATGCCCCCCATGTCGCCGCCGCCAGCGGGGGCGGGGGGCTCGGGCTTGTCGGCGATCACCGCTTCGGTGGTGAGCAGCAGGGAGGCGATCGATACCGCGTCCTGCAGGGCCAGGCGGGTCACCTTGGCGGCGTCCACGATGCCGGCGGCCAGCAGGTCTTCGTAGCTGCCGGTGGCCGCGTTGAAGCCGAGGCCGCGGCGGCGGATTTCGGCAGCCACCACCGCGCCATCGGCGCCGGCATTGGCGGCGATCTGACGCACGGGCTCCGCCAGGGCGCGCTGCACGATCTCCACGCCCGTGCGCTCATCGCCCTGCAGGTCAGCTGCCAGGCCCTCGAGCCCGTCAGCCAGTTGCAGCAGGGTGGTGCCGCCGCCAGCCACGATGCCCTCCTCCACGGCAGCGCGGGTGGCGTTGAGCGCGTCCTCGATCCGCAGCTTGCGGTTCTTCAGCTCGGTTTCGGTGGGGGCGCCCACCTTGATCACGGCCACGCCGCCGGCCAGCTTGGCGATCCGCTCCTGGAGCTTCTCGCGGTCGTAGTCGGAGTCGGTGTTCTCGAGCTCGCGCTTGATCGCGGCCACCCGGTTGGTCACGGCCTGCTGGTGCTCGCCGCTGGCCACGATCGTGGTGTCGTCCTTGGAGATCGTGATGCGGCGGGCCTGGCCCAGGTCGTCCAGGGTCACCTTGTCGAGGGTCATGGCCTGGTCTTCGCTCACCACCGTGGCGCCGGTGAGGGTGGCGATGTCGGCGAGCATGGCCTTGCGGCGATCACCAAAGCCGGGGGCCCGCACGGCGGCCACCTGCAGCACGCCCCGGTTCTTGTTCACCACCAGGGTGGCGAGGGCTTCCCCTTCCACCTCCTCGGCAATGATCAGCAGGGGCCGGCCGCTGCGCGACACCGCCTCCAGCACCGGCACCAGATCGGCAATGGCGCCCACCTTGCGGTCGGTGATCAGGAGCAGCGCGTTCTCGAACACGCACTCGCGGCGGTCCTGGTCGGTGATGAAGTACGGCGAGCTGTAGCCCCGATCGAAGGCCATGCCTTCGGTGATTTCCAGTTCGGTGGCCAGGCTCTTGCTCTCTTCCACGGTGATCACGCCGTCGGCACTCACCTTCTCCATGGCCTCGGCGATCATCTGACCCACCTCGTCGTCGCCGCCGGAGCTCACGGTGGCCACCTGACGGATGGCGTCACCGGCCACGGCCTGGGCGCGTTCGGCGATGCCGGCCACCACCTGGGCCACGGCCTTGTCCATGCCGCGGCGCAGGCTTACGGGGTTGGCGCCCGCGGCCACGTTGCGCAGCCCTTCATGCACCATGGCCTGGGCCAGCACCGTGGCGGTGGTGGTGCCGTCGCCAGCGGTGTCCTTGGTCTTGCTGGCCACCTGCTGGATCAGCTTGGCGCCGATGTTTTCGAAGGGGTCCTCGAGTTCGATCTCCTTGGCGATGGTCACGCCGTCGTTGATCACGTCGGGGGCGCCGAACTTCTTCTCCAGCACCACGTTGCGGCCCTTCGGCCCGATGGTCACCTTCACCGCATCGGCGAGGGCGTTGACGCCCCGCTCCAGGGAGGCGCGGGAGGCATCGGAGAAGCTGACCAGCTTGGCCATGGGGGTGCGAACCACAGGTGGGGTCAGGCTCCCATGCGGGGTCGGCGGCTGGCTGGTGGGGATAGCCGAATGGATGGGCTGCGCAGGCCGGAGGGCGTCGATAGCGTCAGGCCATGGACGAGCTGCTGCCCGAATCGCTGGAAACCGCCCTGGAGTCGGCCCTGCAGACCGCGGGCGATGGGGTGCTGGATCCCACCGGCAGTGCCAACGCCCTGATTTTTCTGGCGATCGCGGCCGCTGGCCTGGCGATGGCCCTGGTGTATGTGCCGCTGCGGATCTATCTCACGATCACCGCCCGCAGCCGCCGGCTCAAGCTGCTGCAGCGCATCCGCAAGCTGCGCGACGAACTCAGCGGCCCCAGCCCCGTGACCTGAGGCCTCAGCGCATCACCATGCCACCATCCACCTGCAGCACCTGGCCGGTCATGTAGGCGGCGGCGGGGTCGGCGGCGA
>JBBASQ010000049.1:10505-13417 GCA_040399185.1 Prochlorococcaceae cyanobacterium | reverse complement strand
GAACCGCCCGGTTAGCTCAGCGGTAGAGCGCCTGCCTTACAAGCAGGATGTCGCTGGTTCGAACCCGGCACCGGGCATTCCCTGAGGCAAGCCTGTGGAATCCATCGACTACACCGGAGCCATTGCCGGCCTGATCGTGGTGGGGCTGGTGCTCACCGCCGCTGTGGTGTACGTGGTGACCCGCCCCACCGATCTCAAGTGAGGCGAGGGCCTCAGCCCTCGGGGAACAGCAGACCGGCCAGCTCGTCGGCATCCACGTCGTAGACGCGGGCCAGGCTGGTTTCAATCGCGCTGGTCACCTCGCCGGGCAGAAAGCGCATGGCGTTGAGGGCGTCGTCGGCGATCTCATCGGTGAGGAGCTTGTCGCCACCGAGCTTTTCGTCGTTGATCACCGCCATCACCCAGCTCTGGTAGGCGTACACCAGATCCGAGAACTCGAGGTCGGGATCGTTGAAGTCGAGGGCCATGGGGCCGGGGCTCCGCGGGGGGTGTAAAGGCAGTTTGCCCGCCGGTGGGGAGGATGGGGTGATGGATGCCACACGCCTGCAGGCCACCCTGTTCGACTTTGCGATCGCCGAGCTGGTGCGCCAGCACCGCGAGAGCTTCCAGCCCCTCTGGACCGCGGAGAGCTGGGCCAAGCTCATGATCTGGCTGGCGCTCAATTGCGGTTGCTCCAGCGATGAGGCCGGTCTGAAGGCCTTTGCCAACGCCCTGGGGCCGGTGGTTTGCGGCCGCATGCGCCGCACGTTCTTTGAGCGGGAGCTCGAGGATCTGGAGCTGCAGCTGATGGCCGATCCGGCCGAGCAGCAGGTGCTGGTGCTGCCGGTGGGGCCGGCCGAGGTGCTGGCCGATCCAGCCCGGATTGCGGCGGCGCTGGAGCGCCTGGGCCTCACGGATCTCGTGGCTGTGGAGGCCCGCTGGCAACGCCTGGATGGCCTGGTGGCCATCCCCTGGACCCGCAGCTGAGGCGCTTTCGATGGACCTGATTGCCCGCTACAGCAACGCCGGCTTCACCGCCCTGGCTGACGGCGTGATGGCGTTCTTCGATCGCCGCGCCGATCTGCAGCGGCCCGGCATTGCCTTTGGTCCGGAGGGAGCCGCCAACGGAGCTGAGCCGGCCAAGGTGTCCACCGACATCAGCCTGGTGGCGATTGATCGCTCCGATCCAGAAGCGTTCGCCCTGGCGGAGGTGATCGTGCGCGGCGTGTCGGCGGCGCTGGAGCGCTACCTGCAGGAGCGGCCCCTGTTCCGCAGCTGCTGCCCTGAGCAGAGCCTGTTCGTGAACCCGATCTTCAACCTGCAGCGCTACGCCCCGGGTGAGGGCTTCAAGCGCTGGCACTGCGACTGGACCATCAGCGATGAGGCCACCGAGCCGGCGCACCGCGTGCTGGCCTGGATCCTCTATTGCAACGACGTGCCGGAGGGTGGCACCGAGTTCCACTGGCAGCAGCATCACGAGGAGGCCGAGCGGGGCAAGTTGGTGCTGTTCCCGGCCAGCCCATCACACATCCATCGCGGCCGGGTGAGCGAGCACCACGCCAAAACCATCGCCACCGGCTGGATCAATGCCGGCAGCCGCGAGGGCTACCTCAAGCGGCTGGCGTCGGGCTGAGCGGCGCCCGGCAGGCTGTCCACCTTGTATTGCACCTGCTGGGGGAAGGGGATCTCGATGCCCTCGCGCTTGAAGGCGGTCCAGATCGCCTGGTTCACGTCGCTGGAGATGCTGGCGTTGTCCATCGGGTTGGCGATCCAGAAGCGCAGGGCGTAGTTGATCGCCGAATCGCCGTAGCTGAGTTGCAGGGCCTTCGGGGGCGGTTGCCTCAGCACCCGCGGCACCCTTAAAGCCGTGGCTTCCAGCAGGGCGATCACCTCGGCAGGGTCGTGGCGATAGGCCGCGCCCACGCTCACCTGGCTGCGGCGCATGCGGTCGGTGGCGGTGTAGCTGGTGGCGCGGTCTGTGAAGAAGGCCTGGTTCGGAATCAGCAGCTCGGCGTTGTCACGGTCGCGCCAGAGCAGGGTGGCCCGCAAACCCAGCCGGCGCACCTCACAGGGATCGCCGTCGATCATCAGCACCTCGCCCGGTCGTACCGAGCCTTCGAACAGCAGCCAGATCCCGCTCACGAAGTTCGAGAACACCTCCTTGATGCCGAAGCCCAGGCCCACCGACAGCCCCCCGGCCACGGCGATCAGACCCGTGGTATTCACCCCCAGGTGGATCGCCACACCCACCAGCCCGATCCCCACCACCAGGTACTGGAGCATCAGTTCGAGCGCCTTGCGGCTGCCATCGCCCATGCGCAGGGCCCGCTGGGCAAGCCAGGCCAGGCCCGCTGCCGGCGGTCCGCAGCCCACCACCACCAGGTATGTCAACAGCAGGGCGTTGAACAGCTGGCCGGCGTTGATCGATACCCCGAGCAGCTCGCCGAACTGGATCACGGCCAGGTCCTGCAGGCTGTCCACGCTTCGGATCAAGAGCAGCACGGCGGCCAGCAGATAGAGCGGCCGCAGCAGGCGGCTGCTGAGTTGCTGCATCCGGTTGGCCGGCAGCCAACGGGCCAGTAGCCGGTCGAGGAGATTGAGGGCGTACCAGCCCAGCCATAGGCCGCCCAGCAGGCGTGCCAGGCCGAAGGGCAGTCCAACCAGCGCCAGGGCGGCGCACCCCAGGCTCAGCAGCACCAGCCCAACCGGCGTGTAGGCCAGATAGGGCAGGCGTGGGAGCCAGCGGTGGTGTCGTGTGATGCGAACGGCCGTGAGCAGCCCCAGGCTTAGTGCCAGCTGCAGCAGCACCTCTGGGCGCTCCAGATAGCCCAGCCAACCCAGGATCTCCAGCAGCAGGTCTTTCATGGGGCCTCCCGCAGGATCCGAATCGCCTGGAAGGTGGCGTCGCGCGGGCTCACTTCACCGAACATCAG
>JBBASQ010000049.1:9122-10405 GCA_040399185.1 Prochlorococcaceae cyanobacterium | reverse complement strand
CCCACGGGGATGCCATCGGCACTGATCGCCAGCAACTGGTCCGTGGTGGCTGGAGGTTCGGGGATGCGTTCGCGGTTGAAACAGCCTTGCTGGGTTTGGGCCAGCACCGGCAGGCCCGCGAGCTGGCCGCGTTTGTTGGAGATGCGCGCCAGTTCCCCCGGCACAAACGCATGGCGTTGCTCAGCCTTGGCAGGGAACGGATCGGTGAGGCCGGCCCTCAGCAGCTCCAGGGCCGTGTCTCCGTTCACCAGCATCAGGTCGGGGCCCAGACCCTGGCGGGTGCGCAGCCGGATCGACTCAACGATCTCGTCCTCCGGGTAGAGGCTCACTTGGAATGTGGTGCTGGGATAGAGCATCCGGAAGCCCCCCTCCAGCAACTCGAGCTGCTTCTGGACGTCAGTCACCACCTCGCTGGTGATCGTGCGGTCGTTGCTGACTCCCACGGCGACGTAAAGCACCGTGGGCACCTGCCAGCTGGAGGCGCAGCTGCTGAGCGTGAGCCCGGCGGAGAGGCAGGCCGTGAGCGCGGCCAGAAGCCGACCTGCCCGGGGGAGTCGGAAGCGGGCGGGCAAGGCCGTGAGGGAGCTGAAGGATCCCATCATCCCCGGCCTGCGGCCCTTTGCGACCATGGCCGGACTGCCGTGATCCGTCGCCGTGACCGACGCCCTGCCCAAGACCTACGACCCGGTGGGCACCGAAGCGCGCTGGCAGCAGGCCTGGGAGACCAGTGGCGCCTTCCATCCGGATCCCAGCGCTCCCGGCGAGCCGTTCTCGGTGGTGATCCCGCCGCCGAACGTGACCGGCAGCCTGCACATGGGCCATGCCTTCAACACGGCCCTGATCGACACGATCGTGCGCTTCCAGCGTCTGCAGGGCAAGAACGTGCTGTGTCTGCCCGGCACCGACCACGCGTCGATCGCGGTGCAGACCATTCTCGAGAAGCAGCTCAAGGCCGAGGGTCAGCGCAAGGAAGACCTGGGCCGTGAGGTCTTTCTGGAAAAGGCGTGGGAGTGGAAGGCCCAGAGCGGCGGCACGATCGTGGGCCAGCTGCGCCGGCTCGGCTATTCGGTGGACTGGCAGCGCGAACGCTTCACCCTCGATGCCGGCTGCAGTGCCGCGGTGATCGAGGCCTTCAACCGCCTGCATGAGCAGGGGCTGATCTACCGGGGCGAATACCTGGTGAATTGGTGCCCCGCCTCTGGCTCGGCGGTGAGCGATCTGGAGGTGGAGATGAAGGAGGTGGACGGCCACCTCTGGCACTTCCGCTACCCGCTCACGGCGGG
>JBBASQ010000049.1:0-9022 GCA_040399185.1 Prochlorococcaceae cyanobacterium | reverse complement strand
CCTGGAGGTGGCCACCACCCGGCCCGAAACGCTGCTGGGTGATACGGCGGTGGCGGTGAACCCCAAGGATCCGCGCTACGCCGATCTGGTGGGCCAAACCCTCACCCTGCCGCTGGTGGGCCGCCAGATCCCGATCGTGGCCGACGACCACGTGGATGCCGACTTCGGCACCGGCTGCGTGAAGGTGACCCCCGCCCACGATCCCAACGACTTCGCGATCGGCCAGCGCCACAACCTGCCGCTGATCACGGTGATGGCCAAGGACGGCTCCATGAACGAAGCCGCCGGCCGCTTCCAGGGCCTGGATCGCTTCGAGGCCCGCAAGGCCGTGGTGGCCGCGATGGAGGAGGAGGGCTGTCTGGTGAAGGTGGAGCCCTACCGCCACAGCGTGCCCTTTTCCGATCGCGGCAAGGTGCCGGTGGAGCCGCTGCTCTCCACCCAGTGGTTCGTGCGCACCGAGCCCCTGGCGGCCCGCTGCCGCGAGGCGCTGGAGAATGCTGATCCGCGCTTCGTGCCGGAGCGCTGGAGCAAGGTGTACCGCGACTGGCTCACCGACATCCGCGACTGGTGCATCAGCCGCCAGCTCTGGTGGGGCCATCGCATCCCCGCCTGGTTCGTGGTGAGCGAGACCGGCGGTGCAATCACCGACAGCACCCCCTACGTGGTGGCCCGCGACGAGGCGGAGGCCCGCGCCAAGGCCGAAGCGCAATTCGGCGGTGGCACCCACGCCCATCCCGTGGTGATCGAGCAGGACCCCGACGCCCTCGACACCTGGTTTTCCAGTGGCCTCTGGCCCTTCTCCACCCTGGGCTGGCCGGATCAGGAGGCCGCCGACCTGCAGCGTTGGTATCCCACCAGCGTGCTGGTGACGGGCTTCGACATCATCTTTTTCTGGGTGGCCCGGATGACGATGATGGCCGGCGCTTTCACGGGCCGGATGCCCTTCCAGGACGTGTACATCCACGGCCTGGTGCGCGATGAGAACAACCGCAAGATGAGCAAATCGGCGGGCAATGGCATCGACCCGCTGCTGCTGATCGATCGCTACGGCGCCGATGCCCTGCGTTTCGCCCTGGTGCGTGAAGTGGCGGGCGCCGGTCAGGACATCCGCCTCGACTACGACCGCAAGAGCGACACCTCCGCCACGGTGGAGGCCTCACGCAACTTCGCCAACAAGCTCTGGAACGTCACCCGCTTTGCGCTGATGAACCTGGGCGGCGAAACCCCGGCCAGCCTCGGTGAACCCGATCCCGCGGCCCTGCAGCTGGCCGATCGCTGGATCTTGTCGCGCCTGGCACGCGTCAACCGCGAAACCGCCGAGCGCTACGGCAGCTACGGCCTGGGTGAGGCGGCCAAGGGGCTCTACGAGTTCGCCTGGAACGAGGTGTGCGATTGGTACGTGGAGCTGATCAAGCGGCGCCTGCAGGTGCCGGCCGATCAGCGCACGGCGCGCCAGGTGCTGGCCAAGGTGCTGAATGAGCTGCTGGTGATGCTGCACCCCCTGATGCCCCATCTGAGCGAAGAGCTCTGGCACGGCCTCACCGGCGAGAGCGAGGCCACCTTCCTGGCGCTGCGGCCCTGGCCTGCGCTCAACGCCGCCGCCCTCGACGACCAGCTGGAGGCGAGCTTCGCCGAGCTGATCGAGGCGATCCGGGTGGTGCGCAACCTGCGCGCCGTGGCGGGGCTTAAGCCAGCCCAGCCGGTGCCGGTGCAGTTCGTGACTGGCCGCGGCGAGTTGGCCGCCGTGCTTAGCCAGGCCACCCCCGACATCGCCGCCCTCGCCAAGGCCGAGAGCGTGGCGGTGTTCACGCCGGAGCAGGCGTCCGCCAGTCCGAGCCAGCGCTGTCTGGCCGGCGTGAGCGGGGAGCTGCAGGTGCTGTTGCCGATCGAGGGCCTGGTGGATCTCGACGCCCTGCGCGGCCGCCTCGAAAAAGACATCGCTAAGGCCGAGAAGGAGATCGCCGGCCTGGCCGGCCGCCTGGCTAATCCCAACTTCGCCGACAAGGCTCCAGCGGCCGTGGTGGCCGAATGCCGGGCCAACCTCGCCGATGCCGAAGCCCAGGCCGCCCTGGCCCGCCAGCGCCTGGCTGATCTGGGGTGACCGCACTAGCCTGGATGTACGCGTACATCCAGGCATGGCGACCACCAGGCTCTTCCGCAACGGCCATTCCCAGGCGGTGCGCATCCCCGCCGAGTTTGCCTATGCGCGCAGCGATCTGGAGCTGGAGATTGAGCGGGTCGGTGATGAACTGCGGATCCGTCCCGTGGCTGCGCCAATCCGTGGAGCGCTGGAGGCGCTGGCCCAGTTTTCCCCGGATTTCATGGTGGCTGGCCGCGGCGATCAGGAGCAGGTTGAGCGGGAGTGCTTCTGAGCATGCGGCCCGCTTACATGCTCGACACCAACATCTGCATCTACCTGATGAAGCACCAGCCGCCCCAGGTGGCTGAGCGCTTTCAGCAATGTCGCGTGGGTGATGTGGTGATCTCCGCGGTCACTGCCGCCGAGTTGGAGTACGGCGTTGTGGCGTCGGGAGAGGCTGCAGCGCGGAATCGTGAGGCCCTGCAGCAGTTTCTGTTGGAGGTGCCCGTGGCGCCGTTTGATGGATCTGCAGCCGTGGCCTACGGCCCGGTGCGCTGGGCAACGCGTGAACGTCGCCGGGATGCTCTCGACAAGCTGATCGCTGCCCATGCGATCGCCTTGGGCGTCACGCTGGTGACCAATAACCCAGCGGATTTCCAGGCCTATCCGGGGTTGCGGATTGAAAACTGGGTGGATTGAGGGGGCAAGCCGTGATCGCCTGGTCTGATCTGATGCAGCACTGGCTGCCGGCCCTCCAGTCGCCCCTGGGGGCGGTGGCCTTCATCCCGCTCTATGCGCTGTGGGTCACGCTGCTGCTGCCGGGGGTGTGGGCCTCGATGCTGGCCGGTGCGCTGTACGGGCCCTGGTGGGGCACGGTGATCGTGTTTGTGGGGGCTTGCCTGGGGGCTGAGGCGGCGTTTCTGCTGGGGCGTCACTGGCTGCGCGACTGGGCCCGGGCCCGGCTGGCGGCTCTGCCGAAGCTGCAGGCGGTGGAGCAGGCCGTGAGCCGGGAGGGCCTGAAGCTGGTGCTGCTCACCCGGCTCTCGCCGGCGTTTCCGTTCTCCCTGCTCAACCTGGCCTATGGCCTCAGCGAGGTGAGCCTGCGCGACTACAACGTGGGCCTGATCGGCATCCTCCCGGGCACGATCCTGTTCTGCGGGCTGGGCGCCCTGGCCGGGGACGTGGCCCGCTTTGGCGACGTGCTCGCTGGTCGGGCCGATGCCGGCACCTGGACGCTGCGCATCGTGGGTGTGCTGGCCACGGTGGCATCGGTGTGGCTGGCAGGCCGTGCGGCGCAGAAGGCCCTGCGGGACGGGGCGGTGGGGGAGTGAGCCTGACCTCATCGCGATCGATGTGACGCGCGACACCTGTCGCTAGTTGGCTGTTTGACCCAGGCCTTCTTCCTTAGGCGGTCCTTAATCCTTTGGCGTATCTGGCCTGAAAGGTTTGTGGTTCGCGTCTGGACTCTGGAACGTGGCTCTTGTCTTTTCTCCCCTGTCACCCGCTGTCGCTGCGGTTGAGGGAGTGCTGCAGCTAGGTGAGTTGCGTGCCAATGCCGAGATTTCGGCCTACAGCCCTGAAAGCGGCTACCTCTACACCGTGGGTGGTGGATCCGGCGCGATCGTGGTTACTGATCTTCGCGATCCCGCTAGCCCTAGGGCCGTCGCCGTTGCTCGTCCAGATGGCGATTTGAGCACCCTCCAGAGCGCTGCGGTCTATGGCTCGTTGTTGGCGGTGGCCGTGCAGAACACGGTCAAAACCAATCCTGGTTTTGTTCAGTTCTACGACCTGACTGATCCCGCGCTTCCCAGGCATATCAGTACGGTCACAGTCGGGGCCCTGCCCGACATGGTGAAGTTCAGCAGTGACGGCAGCAAGCTGCTCGTGACGAACGAAGGCGAGCCTGACTCCCTCTACACGATTGATCCCGAGGGCTCCATCTCGGTGATTAATACCAGCGGCTATTGGGCTTCAACCCCGCTGGCCCCCGCCCAGAGCGATGTGCAGACCATCGGTTTTGGTGCTTGGGAAAATCGTCGCCAAGAACTCATCAATCGTGGCATCCGGATCGGACAGCGCCTCGGCGTGACTTCCACGGTGGCCCAGGACATTGAGCCCGAAGCCATCGCTATCAGTGCTGATGGCAAGACCGCCTGGATCTCACTTCAGGAGAACAATGCTTTTGCTGTTCTTGATCTGAGCGGCGCCACGCCGGTGATCAAGGACATCTTTTCGGCCGGCATTAAAGACTGGAGCCGCGGCGTGGCCAGTGCCGAGAACTTCAGCTTCGAGTTGGACTATGCGGCCGGCAAGGCCAATCTGCCGGCCGGCGTGCTGGCCGGTGGCCTGTCGGGCCTCACCTTTGCCGGCCAGGAAGTGGTCAATGGCACTGAGCTCGACGTTTACTACTCGATCACCGACCGGGGCCCCAACGGCGAACTCATCGAGGGCAAGCGTCAGTTTCTCGACCCCGACTTCCAGCCCAGTATCTACAAACTAGGCATGAACCGGGCCACCGGTGCGATCACCGAACTGGATCGTATTGGCTTGAAGCGTGCCGATGGCACTCCTCTCACTGGCCTGCCCCAGCTGTCCGGTAAGGACGACATCCCCATCGACAAGAACAACGCAGCCCTGTCCTACGACCCGTTCGGCATCGACTCGGAGACCATCTCCATCTTTGAGGTGACGATCAGCGGACAACAGCGCACGGTTTTTGCCGTGGGCGATGAATACCGCGGCCAGATCGCCATCTTCGATGCCACCACTGGCAACCTGATCCAGCGCTACATCCCCGCCGGCCAAAAGGCCCAGCTACAAGCCCAGCACGGCGCCGCCATCGGCACCGAAACGATCGACAGCCTGCCGGCGGTGTATGGCAACCGCTGGAGCAACCGCGGCATCGAGGGCATGGCCTTCAACCCCACCGACGGTTTGCTCTACGCCTTCATGCAGAGCCCCCTGGATGTGGATGCCAACGGTGATGGCGTCACCGAAGGCCGCAGCCGCTCTGAGCTCACCCGCATCCTGGCCATTGATCCCGCTACCGGCAGCCCGGTGAAGGAGCACCTCTACCTGCTGAGTGGCCGCAGCGGTCAGGACAAGATCGGCGACGTGGCCTTTGATGCGGCCCGGGGCGTGTTCCTCGTGATGGAACGCGACAGCAGCCGCAGCCTTACCGGCTTCAAGCATGTGTATGAGGTGGATCTGCGCGGCGCCACCAACACCCTGGCGATCACAGCCGCAGCCAATCAGGCGGCTGATGGCTGGCTGGGCAAGATCGGAGTGGCCAGCCCCGAGCTGCTCGACAACCGCCGGACCCTGGTCGACCACGACAGCAATTCGGCCACCCCGGAGATCTTCTCCACCTCCAGTGCCGATGCCCTGGCAGCTGCCGGGATTCGCCTCGCCAACAAGATCGAGCTGTTCAACCTGCCCTCGATCGGCGGCACCACCGCCTACGACAAACCCGAAGGTCTCACCATCCGCGACGACGGCGCGCTGGTGATCAACTACGACAACGACTTCGGCACCGAAGGCGCCAGCGGCAACACCTTCACCGTGGTGCGTTTCGACGGTGCCGGCTTCGACAGCTCCGACCGGGATGTGGATGGCAGCTCGGGCGCTGGAAACCGATATCTGCCGATCAGCGGGCTACCGGTTTACAGCCTCACGATGCCGGACGGCATCGCCACCTACACCGATAGCCAGGGCCGACAGTTTTTGCTGGCCGTTGGCGAAGGCGACTCGCGCGAATACCAGCCCGACATTGGTGATGTGTTCTACGACCTCACCCGTGCCAGCGACAGCACGGTGATCAATGGCACCGCCTTCCGCGACCATCCCGGCGTCAGCGCCCTCAATGCCGCCTTCAATACCGCCACCGGCATCAGCCGCACCCGCCTCAACCTGCTGAACGACTACGGCGACATCACGGGCGATGGCCTGATCGACAAGCCCTTCAGCATCGGTTCGCGCTCCCTGCGGATCTACGACGACAAGGGCAATGTGGTGTTTGATTCCAGCTCCGCCCTGGAAGACCTGGCCAACAGCCTCGGCCTGATGGCGGGCAACCGCGACGACGACAAGGGCACCGAGCCCGAGATGGTGGAAATTGCCACCGTGGCCGGCCGCACCTATGCCTTCGTGGCCCTGGAACGCACCACCACCAGCGTGGCGGCAGTGTTCGACGTGAGCGATCCCTACAACGTGGTAGCCGTGGATCCGGTGGTGTTCCCCGGCACCAATCGCATTGAGGGCATCACCTTCCTCCGGAGCGACGGCGGCGAGCCCGCTGGCCTGATCGCCAGCAGCGAGGGCAACGACAAGGTGAGCGTGACGGCCGCCACGCCCCTGGCCCCTGGCAGCGCCTTCAAACTCCAGCTGTTCCACCTCTCAGACCAAGAGGGCAACATCAGTGCCCTTGACGACGCACCTCGCCTGTCGGGTGTGCTCAATGCCCTGCGTGCCGAAGACATCGACCTCGACGGCATTCCGGGTTTTGCGGGCACCCTCACCCTCTCCAGCGGCGACGCCTGGATCCCTGGCCTGTTCTATGGCGCCTCAGCCCAGGCCTACGGCGCAGTGGGCCGCGGCGATGTGCTGATTCAGAACGCCCTTGGCATTCAGGCGATCGCCTTCGGCAACCACGAATTCGACCAGGGCACGGCCGTCATCAAAGACCTGATCGGTGGCAACAGCGCCTCTGGCTTCAGCGGCACGGCTTTCCCCTACCTCAGCGGCAACCTCAACTTCGCCACAGACGCCAACCTGGCCGGCCTGGTGGTGCCCGATGGCCAGGCGCCCAAGGCCAACAGCATCACGAGCAGCGTGGTGTTCAACGTCAACGGCGAAAAGGTGGGCGTCGTGGGGGCCACCACACCCACTCTGCGCACGATCTCAAGCCCCGGCAATGGGATTGGCATCGCCCCGGCTCCCTTCAGCCCCAATCCCACGCCGGCCGAACTCGATGCTCTGGCCGCCGAGATCCAGGCCGATGTGGATGCGCTGCTCGCCGCTAATGCCGGACTCAACAAGGTGATCCTGCTGGCCCACATGCAGCTGCTCGGTATCGAGCAGGCCCTGGCCGAGCGCTTGCGCCATGTGGACATCATCGTGGGGGGCGGGTCCAACACTCGCCTGTTCGACAGCAACGACCAAGCCCGTCCCGGCGACAGCACCCAGGGCGTGTACCCGATCATCAAGACTGACGCCGACGGCAAGCCGGTGGCGGTGGTGAACACCGACGGCAACTACAAATACTTGGGCCGTCTCGTACTGGATTTTGATGCCAGCGGCACCATCATCCCCACCAGCTATGACCCCACGGTCAGTGGTGCCTATCGCACCGACGCCGCCGGCCTGGCGGCCCTCGATGCCGAGGCGTTCATCGACGCCCGCGTGCAGGAGGTTGCCGACAATCTGCGCGAGATGATCGTCGCCCAGGAGTCGGAGTGGTTCGGTGTGAGCGAGGTGTTCCTCAACGGCAACCGCAACCCCGGCGTGCGCAGCGAGGAAACAAATCTTGGCAATCTTACTGCTGATGCCAACTTGGCCTATGCCCGTGCGATTGATCCCAGCGTGGTGATCTCGCTGAAGAATGGTGGGGGGATCCGCAACTCCATTGGCCAGTCGGTGGTGCCCACGGGTTCAGTCGATGGGAAGCCTCAGTTGTTGCCAACTGCGGCAGTGTTCGACGCTCAGGGCAATGTGGTGAAGCCTGAAGGTGGCATTTCCCGCAACGACATCGCCAACGCATTGAGCTTCAATAATGGTCTCTCTTTGGTGAGTGTCACCGCTGCTGAGCTCAAGGCTTTGATTGAGCACGGCATTGCTGCTGGCGTGAATCAGGGCCGCTTCCCTCAGGTGAGTGGCCTTGCCTTCAGTTACGACCTCACTCGTCCCTCGGGCGAGCGCATCTTGTCGCTAGCCATTGAGGATGCCACAGGCAAAGACCTCGACCTTGTCGTTCGGAATGGCTTCATCGTGGGTGATCCCAACCGCTCGTTCCGCATGGTGACGCTGGACTTCTTGGCGAAGAGTGATGGGGATGGCTATCCCTTCTCCAGTCTTAGTAATCCCAACCGTGTTGATATTGCGGAGACTGGTGCTGCGCCTACGGGGGCGGCGCGATTCGCTGCCAACGGATCTGAGCAAGATGCTCTGGCTGAATATCTTGCGGCCAACTTCTTGGAGCCAGGCAAGGGATTTGGTGATCTCGATACGGCTGCATCCCTCGACCTGAGGCTGCAGAACCTTGCTCTTAGGAGTGACACTGTGAGAGATATCGATTCGACGGGCGATGGCATTGCTGTCTTCCAAAAACCAGGGGATCCGTTCTTTTATGACCTCGCGTCAGTCGGGGAAGGCTTGATTCGGGCAAGGGCTTTGGCCTCCCGCGAGGCTGATTTTGACTCCACGGTTGGGTTCTATAAGGTTCTCAATCAAAATGGAGATGTGCTCGATCCTGTTTCGGGTGCAGTGCTGAAGCCTGGTGATTCGGGCTATGCCCAGGCCGCCCTTGCGGCTGAAAATCGTGTCTCTGCGACGGGCCTTTCCCGTGCAGATGATCAATCGGCCTCTGAGGCGCTCGTCTTCCAAGGCTTTGGTGCTGGATTTGTTGCTCTTTTCGGTACTGTGCAGACTACTGGCAATGCCTTTTTCAGCTTTGCTGGGGCGAATGTCGATGGTTATAACCACTTCAAGTTCCTTGGCCCTAACAAGGTGGGCTTTGAAGATCAACTCGGGGGTGGCGATAGGGACCACAACGACCTGATTGTTGACCTCACCTTTGTGTGAGGCACAGCTAGGGCGCCGTTTTGATTGGCTTTGCGGGCCCTTTGGGGCCCGCTTTTTATGCGTTCAGGTTGGCCGGTCGGGATCCGGCAGCCGCCAATCCCGGATCGCCGCGATCAGCACAAACCAGGCCAGGCGCAACCGAGC
>JBBASQ010000048.1:1587-13474 GCA_040399185.1 Prochlorococcaceae cyanobacterium | reverse complement strand
CTCTACCGCCCCTGGCACCCCGGCGATGCGCTGGCCCCCGATGCATGCGGCATTCCGGCACCCCAGGGCTTCGCCGCGCTTGAACCAGCGGATCTGGCGTTGCTGCTGGTGCCGGCCCTGGCGCTGGATCTGCAGGGGATTCGGCTGGGCTCCGGCGGCGGCTGGTACGACCGGCTGCGGGCCGATGCGGCCTGGCGCGCGGTGCCGGCCCTGGCGGTGCTGCCGGCGGCCTGCCTCACCCCTGAACTGCCGCGGGATCCCTGGGATGTGCCCTTCGATGGCTGGCTCGATGAGCAGGGCCTGCACTGGCGTTGATGGATAACTGCGAAAGCCTGCTCGCAGGGCCGGCGCAGGTCTGCAAAGATCCAAATCTGCCCAAAGCTTCGGTTTCGGCCTTGGATCTGTTCGCTGCACTCCCCACAGCCCGGCCAACCGCCAAACCCGCGCCCAGCGATGCGGATCAACGGCCTGCCGCCACGGCCGCCGAGCGCGTGATCGCTGCCGAGCTCCAGGGGCGCGGCCAGAGCAGCGATGCCCTCTCGATGATGGTGAGCTCGATGGTGCGGATGGTGCAGGTGGGCAAGCAGCGCGATAGTCGCTGGAAAGCGTCCTGAATTCCGCCATGGGCATCTCTTCTATGCGCTGGTCGCTGGCTGCCGGCTTGGGTGTGGTGGTGGCCCTCACCGCTGGGCAGCGCCCAGCCGGCGCCCATGCCATCGAAAGCAGCCTGGAGCGGGTGAGCGGCCTCACCGATTCCCTCGTGCTGCAGAGCCGCTTCAGCGCCGACCAACCGGCCAGCGACGCCGAGGTGCGCCTGGTGTCGCCCAGCGGCAAGAGCATTGCCCTGGGCCGCACCGATGCCAGCGGCACTCTGCGGTTCCAGCTGCCCAAGGGCACCGGCGCCGACTGGGAGGTGCAGGTGGACCAGGGCCCCGGCCACCGCGACTACCTGGAACTGCCCGCGGCCAGCGGACCCTCACCCACACCCCAGGCCGGCCAGCACCTGGGCCAGCTGGAGCGGGTGCTGGGGGGCCGTGGCACCGGCACCCAGCTGCATCCCCAGCACCTCGCCCTGGCCGGCCTGGTGGCCCTGGGCGGCCTCGGTGGTGCGGCCCTCTGGCGGCGGCAGCGATGAGCAGCGGCGCGATCAACACCGGCAGCCCAACGCTGGATCGGATCGTGGAGCGGCTTGCCACCACCGCTGATCCAAAGCGCCGCTACGAGTACGTGCTCTGGCTGGCGAAGAAGCTCCAACCCTTTCCCGACGAGCTCCGCACCGACGAGCACAAGGTGAAGGGCTGCGTGAGCCAGGTGTTCGTGGTGGGCGAACTCCAGGACGGCAAGCTCCACTGGCGTGGCGATTCCGATGCCGCGATCACCAAGGGCCTGCTGGCCCTGCTGATCGAGGGAATGGAGGGGCTCAGCCCCGACCAGGCCGCCAGCCTCGACCCGGCCTTCATCGCGGCCACCGGCCTGCAGGCGAGCCTCACCCCATCGCGGGCCAACGGCTTCCTGAACATCCTCAAGCTGATGCAGGCCCAGGCCAAGGCCCTGGCGGGCTGAAAACCAGGGCGACCGCCGATTTCTAGGATCGCCCGACTGCGGCACCCTCAGGCATGACCATCGGCATCGGCTTGCTCGGCCTCGGCACGGTGGGGGCAGGCGTTGCCGGCATCCTGGCCACCCCCGAAGGCCGCCATCCGCTCGTGGGCGAGCTGGCGCTGAAACGGGTGGCTGTGCGCGATCTGAACCGGCCCCGCCCGGTGGAGCTGGCTCCAGAGCTGCTCACCACCGATCCCCAGGCGGTGGTGGACGATCCGGCCGTGGACATCGTGGTGGAGGTGATGGGGGGCCTGGAGCCGGCCCGCACCCTGATCCTGCGGGCGATCAACGCCGGCAAGCCGGTGGTGACCGCCAACAAGGCCGTGATCGCCCGCTATGGCGAGGAGATCGCCGCGGCCGCCGCCGAGAAAGGCGTGTACGTGCTGATCGAGGCCGCCGTGGGCGGCGGCATCCCGATCATCGAGCCGCTGAAGCAATCCCTGGGCGGCAACCGCATCCAGCGGGTGAGCGGGATCATCAACGGCACCACCAATTACATCCTCAGCCGCATGGCGGATGAGGGCGCGGCCTACGCCGAGGTGCTGGCGGACGCCCAGCGCCTGGGCTACGCCGAAGCCGACCCCGCCGCCGATGTGCAGGGCGGTGACGCGGCCGACAAGATCGCGATCCTGGCCGGCCTGGCCTATGGCGGCCCCGTGGAGCGGGCCGCCATCCCCACCGAGGGCATCGACCGGCTCGATGCGCGCGACGTGGCCTATGCCGCCCAGCTGGGCTACGGCGTGAAGCTGCTGGCGGTGGCCCAGCACCTCGGCGAAGGCAGCGACGCCAGTGGCGGCACCTGCCAGCTGCTCGATGTGCGGGTGCACCCCACCCTGGTGCCCAAGGACCACCCCCTGGCCGGCGTGCACGGGGTGAACAACGCGATCCTGGTGGAGGGCGACCCGGTGGGTCGGGTGATGTTCTACGGGCCGGGCGCCGGGGCTGGCCCCACCGCCTCCGCCGTGGTGGCCGACATCCTCAACATCGCCGGCATCCGCCAGGTGAGCGGCGCCCAGGCCCAGGCCCCGCTCGATCCCCTGCTGGCCGCCAGCAGCTGGCGCCGTTGCCGCCTGGTGGACAGCAGCCTCACCACCCACCGCAACTACGTGCGGCTGCGCACCACCGATGAGGCGGGCGTGATCGGCAAGATCGGCAGCTGCTTCGGGCAGGCCGGGGTGTCGATCCAGTCGATCGTGCAGTTCGAGCGCAATGCCGAGGCCGCGGAGGGCCGGGCCGAGATTGTGGTGATCACCCACGACGTACAGGAAGCCAAATTCCGCACAGCCCTGGCCGCCATCGAGGCGCTCTCCGAGGTGCAGGCGGTGGCGGCCTGCCTGCGCACCCTCTGAAACAACCACTGGTGCAGGCCAGCGGCCTGGGTTATCACGGAGATCAGGGCTTCGAATCACCTCCCCCATGGCGCGAAGGGCCATGGGGGGTGCACAGTGGAAGCATTCCTTAAGAAACCCAACCAAACCCAGGCCAGCCCCGACGAAAGCGGCTACGTGGCCATCCCCTCACCTTCGCCTGAATCTGTAGCGGGATGAACAGTCGAGTGCCCCCAGCCCCCGGAGCATGGCCCCATCACCAGTTCCCTATGACAACCGCTTCCCGTCCCATGCCCCACCAGGGCGACACCGTTCGCATCGCCGATGACGAACAGCTGTACCAGGTGATTGGCGTGGATGCCCCCCACGACCGCTGCTGGCTGCGGGCCTGGCCCCTGGGCCGCCACGGCTCCCAGGTGTTTGAAATTTCCCTGCAGCAGGTGGTGGCCAAGCCCCATCACCGCCCCGGCCGCCCGGCCTGAGCCCTTGAATGGGCAGCAGCCGCCTGCCGTGGGTCCTGCGCAACATCGCCCCACTGGCATCTGCGCTGCTCAGCCTCACGCCCCTGCTGGGGGGTTGCGGCCTCATCGGTGCTCCCGCCGCCCCTGAAGGCCGCGTGGTGGTGGCCAGCAAGAACCGTCTCGACACCGTCGATCCCGCCGGCGCCTACACCTTCGGCGCCATGCAGCTGCTGAGCGCGATCGGCGACACCCTGTACACCGTGGATGCCCGGGGGCGCCTGGAACCGCGCCTGGCGGCGGGCTTCCCCCAGGTGTCGGCGGATGGGCTCAGGGCCCGGGTGCGCCTGCGCCGCGGCGTGCGCTTCCACGACGGAACCACCTTTGACGCAGCGGCGATGGTGTTCACGCTGCAGCGGTTCCTGGCCATCGGCAAGCTCAGCTACCTGCTGGGCGATCGGGTGGCGGCGGTGCGCGCCACCGGCAGCCATGAGATCGAGCTCACGCTCAAGCGTCCCTACGGCGCCCTGGCCCAGCTGCTGAGCGCCGTGAACCTCACGCCGCTCTCCCCCACCGCCTACCGCCAGCACGCCCGCCGCCTGCTCAACAACCGCTTCGTGGGCACCGGCCCCTACCAGCTGGTGAGCTTCAGCGACCAGAAACAACGGCTCGACCCCTTCCCGAACTACTGGGGAGAGCCCCCCGCCAACCGGGGCCTGGATCTGGTGGCCCTGAGCAACTCCACCGCCCTATTCGGGGCACTGCAGAGCGGCGAGGTGGACGTGCTGCTCTCCACCAGCCTGGAGATCGACCAGCAGGCCGCCCTGCACCGCGATGCCCGCCGCGGCCGGCTGCGGGAGGGCAAGGGACCGGCCCTGGAGATTGGCTACCTCACCCTGCTCACCGACCAGCCACCCCTGAACGATCCCCGCCTGCGGGAGGCGGTGGCCTCCAGCCTCGATCGGGCCACCATCAGCCGGCGCGTGACGCTCGGGCTGCGCGATCCCCTCACCGATCTGGTGCCGCCGAGCCTGCCGGGCACCCTGCCCTCGGCCTGGCCCAGCTACAACCCCGGCCGTGCCCGGCGCCTCTACCGCCAGGCCGGCTATTGCAACGGCAAGGTGCTCAATCTGCCGCTCACCTTCCGCTCCAACATCCCCAGCGACCGCCTGTTCGCCCTCACCTGGCAGGCCCAGCTGCGGCAGGATCTCGGCGACTGCGTGCGGCTGGAGGTGAACGGCATGGAGGCCACCACCGCCTACCGCCAGCTGGGGGATGGGGCCTTCCCGCTGATCCTGCTCGACTGGATGGGCGACTTCCCCGATGCCGACAACTACCTGGTGCCCCTGCTGGGCTGCGACGAGGAGCAGGGCGAGCGCTGCCTCAAGGGGGCCAGCGCCGCCAGTGGCAGCTTCTGGGCGGCCCCGGGGCTGCAGGCCCAGCTGCGGCAGAGCGCCGCGCTGAAGGGAGCCCCGCGGGTGGCGTTGCTGCAGCAGATCCAGCGCCGCACCGCCAACGCCAATCCCTACTTGCCGGTGTGGCTGGTGGCACCGAGGGCCTGGGCCAGGCCGCCGGTGAGCACGCCCCGCTACGACGGCTCAGGCCGGGTGCTGCTCCAGGAGCTCAAGAGGGGCCGATGAGCCGGCGCCGTGCCCTGCTGCGCTACCTGCTGGCCCGGCTGGCCCTGGCGCCGGTGATGCTGTGGCTGATCGCGAGCCTGGTGTTCCTGCTGCTGCGGGTGGCACCGGGGGATCCGATTGATGCGCTGCTGGGCACCCGGGCACCGGAGGCGGCGCGGGCAGCGCTGCGGGCCCAGCTGGGGCTGGATCGCTCCCTGCTCGAGCAATACGGCCAGTTCCTGCTGCAACTGCTGCGGGGCGAGCTGGGCACCTCGCTCACCAACCAGCAACCGGTGATGGAGGTGATCCGCCAGAGCCTGCCGGCCAGCCTGGAGCTGGGGGCCACGGCCCTGCTGATCGCCGCCGTGGTGGGGCTGGCGGTGGGCTTCAGCGGGATCGCGCGGCCCGAGGGAAAGCTGGATCTCGCCGGCCGCCTCTACGGCATCGGCACCTACGCGCTGCCGCCGTTCTGGGCGGCGATGGTGGTGCAGCTGGTGTTTGCGGTGTGGCTGGGCTGGCTGCCGGTGGGCGGCCGCTTCCCCGCCACCCTGCTGCCCCCGGAGGGCAGTGGCTTCTACCTGCTCGATGGGCTGCAGCAGGCCTTGGCGGGCAGCGGCTGGCAAACCTTCGGGGGTGCGCTGCGCCACCTGGTGCTGCCCGCCAGCACCCTGGGGCTGCTGCTGAGCGGGATCTTCGCCAACGCCCTGCGGCTCAACCTGCGCCGCACCCTCGGCTCCGACTACGTGGAGGCCGCCCGCAGCCGCGGCCTGGGGGAGGCGCGGGTGGTGCTGCGCCACGCCCTGCCCAACGCCCTGCTGCCGGTGCTCACGATTACCGGCATCACCGTGGCCTCCCTGATCGGTGGGGCGCTGCTGATCGAGGTCACCTACTCCTGGCCGGGCATTGCCTTCCGGCTGCAGGAGGCGATCGGCCAGCGCGACTACCCACTGGTGCAGGGGATCGTGGTGGTGGTGGCCGCCCTGGTGGTGCTCGTCACCGTGGCGGTGGATCTGCTGGTGGCCCTGCTCGATCCGCGGGTGAGCTACGGCTGAGCTGGAACCAACTCCTTAAGGCACCCGTTCCCGGCGCGGCAGGCTGCCCCACCACTGGCGGGCCTGGCGCCGGTCGAGCACCCAGGCGGTAATGCCCTGCTGCTGGCGCTGCTGGGGGGAGAGCAACAGGGGCTGGCGCAGGCTCTGGAGAAACTCGGTGGTGAGGTTGAGCAGCAGGTTCTGCACCTGCTGGGGCTCGATCCCCACCAGCTCATCGCCGAGGCGGAACAGGGCCGCACCCTGCTGCGACACCCGCACCGGAGAGAAGTGGCTGCCGCCCTGCACCAGCACCAGGCGGCTGCGGGGATGGGTGGCCTGGGTGAAGGGCGGCAGCTGCTCGCTGATCGGCGGGGTGATCAGGTCGAGGCTTCCCCCCACCAGCAGCACCGGCACCCGTAGAGGCTCCAGGCCGTCGCGGGGCCAGAGCAGGCCACCGAAACTGTTGAAGGCCACCACCGCCACCAGGGGGGTGCTGCCCGTGCCTGCCGGCAACCGGGCCAGCTGCGGCACCGCCGGGATCTGGCACTGCAGCAGCCGCGAGAGGTTGGTGAGCGGCAGCCGATCGAGGGCCCGCTTGCAGCGCCGCTCCAGCCCCCGCTCCGGCTGGAGGCCGGCGGCGATCAGCGCGGTGAGGCCCCCGAGGGAGTGCCCCATCAGCACCACCCCCTGGGCCCCGGCCTGGCCAGGGCCCAGGGGCCCGAGCCCGCCGCTGCGCTGGGCGGCCAGCACCGCCTGCAGGTCCGCCAGGCGATCGGGCAGGCTCTCGGCCCCCGGCGGCGGCTGGTCTCCGTTGAGGGAGGCCTTCATCGCCTTGCCGTCGCTGCCGGGGTGCTCCAGCACCACCACCGGCCAGCCCCGCTCGGCCAGGGCCGCCGCCAGCCAGCCCAGCTGGTCGGGATCGCCGCCAAGGCCCGGCATCAGCAGCACCCAGGGGCCAGCCGCCGGCACGCTGGTGGGCCACACCTCCACCGGCAGGGGGCTGGGGCGATGGGGCACCGGCAGCTGCAGCAGCCGCGGCCTGGTGGCCCCATCGGCGGCCAGGGCCGCGGGGCGGTAATCGCGGCGGGGCAGGCCCAGCCGTCGCAGCCGCTCCAGGGCCTGGCGCTGCAGGGCCAGCTGCCCACGCCATTGCTCAGCCAGCTCCAGCACCGCATCGATGTGCAGCACCAGCCGGGGCACCGGCACGGCCCGCAACAGCTCGATGGTGGTGACGCTCTGCTGGCGCTGCAAGAGGGTCCGCAGGGTGCTGAGCAGCAGCGGCGCGGTGCTGCGGCCATCGGGGGTGGTCACCAGCTCCCCCACCTCCTGCAGCATCTGCTCCCCGCTCCAGCTGCCCAGCAGCTGCAGACCGAAGCTTCGGTCGCGCAGCAGGGGGGCCTGCAGCAGGCGGATCAGGCCCTGGCGGCTCTCGGGCTCCAGCAGGTTGAGCCACACCGCCAGATCACCGCGGCTCTTGCCCGGGTCGCGGCTCCAGGCCTCCAGCTCCGCCAGGTCCACGGGCAGGGCCAGGCCATCGAGCTGCACCTGCAGCTGCTCCGCCGCCGCCGCCGGCTTCAAAACCAGCAGGCCCCCCAGCAGCGGCAGGGGCAAGGCGAGCAGCACACTGGTGCTCCAACCGGCCACCAACGGAACCAGTCGTGACGCAGCCGGCAGAACGGGCACGAACAGGACGGGCTTGGTTGACCCAGTTTCCCGCGGCGCTGCGCGAAGTGGCCGTGGTGCGCCTGGTGGGGGCCCTCGGCGCCGGCGGCGTGCTTTATCTCACACCGCTGGTCTTCCACCAGGAAGACTTCACCGCCTCCCAGGTGACCCTCGGGGTGGCCCTGGCGGCGCTGGTGGGCACGGGCGGGCGATTCCTGAGCGGGGTGCTGCTGGATCGCGGCGTGAACTGCTCGATTCCCGTGCTGCTCGCGGTGCTGGCGGCCCTGCTGGGCGATCTGCGGCTGCTGAGCGCCGAAGGTTTCGGGGCCTACCTGGCGGGCCAACTGCTGCTGGGCACGGCCATGGGCCTCTACTGGCCGGCGATTGAACTGGCGGTGCCCCTGGCCTCCGCCTCAGGCCCCGCCCCGGTTCCCTCCGGGCGGGGCTATGCCCTGGTGCGCAGCGCCGATGCCCTGGGGATCGCCAGCGGAGCCCTGCTCGGGGCGGGGCTGAGCGCCGCCGGCATGCTGCGGGGCATCTATCTGGTGGACATGGCCTGCGTGCTCACCATGGGCGCCCTACTGCTGTGGCGACGCCTGCCAGACCCACCGGGCCGCACGCCGGAGCTGGAGCGGGGCTGGGGGGGCTGGCTGCCGCCGCTGGTGCCGGTGCTGCTGATCACCCTGGTGGCCACAGGCCTGCCGGCCCTGATGCAGAGCGCCCTGCCGCTGGATCTGGTGCGGGGCGGCCTGCAGCGCCCGGCCATGGCCGAGAGCCTGGGGGCGCTGCTGATCGGCCTGCAGCTCGGCCTGCTTGTAGTGATCCAGTGGCCGGTGGGGCAGGCCCTGGCCCGGCGCCCGGTGCGGGTGGGCCTGGGCCTCAGCCTGATCTGCTTCGCGGTGGGCACCGGCCTGCTGGCGGCCTCCACCCTGAGCAGCCGGGGACTGGTGCTGGTGCTGTTGGCCCAGCTGCCGCTGGCCCTCGGCGAGGCGGCCTTCCTGCCGATCGCCACGGAAGCCGTGATCGAGCTCACCCCGCCCACCCATCAGGGGCTGGCCATGGCACTGTTTTCCCAGTGCTTCGCCATCAGCGCCTTCGGGGCACCCCTGGTGGCCGGGATGGCCCTGGACCACCAGGGCCATGGGGCGGGGCTGTGGCTGGCGGTGGCGCTGGTGTGCCTGGCCACCCTGCCGCTGGCGCGGCAACTCAGGCCGAGGGTTTCGGCTTGACCCAGGCCTCGTGGGGCAGGGGCTCGGTGCCGTACTCCCAGTCGTCGTAGTCGGGATCGTTGCGGATCTGCTGATGCAGCTCCTTCTGCACGTCGAAGTCGTGGGGATGGGCGCCCTCGCCGCCATGGTCAGCAGCGTCGCCGGAGGGAGTGGGGGGCTGCTGGCTGGTCATCGCAGGCGTGGTGACTCGCTCCATTGTGCTGGCCCGGAGCCGGGGCGTTCATGCGTTTTCTCAATGAACGTTGTGGGATCTATGGGCCAGCCGGTATAAACGCCTTACTGCAGAACTGCTGTTCTGCGGCCGATGTCCTGAAGGTGCCGGCAAGCATGCACCGGATCCAGCCAGCCAGACCCTGGGGGATCCCCTTGCTCGGATTGCCGGGCATGACGGCCCTGTCGCCCGATCCCGAGAGCCTGGCGATGCTGCTGCGGCCGTTTCTCGCAGCGGAAACGCTCGAAGGCCGCAGCGAGGGCGGCAGCTTCCAGAACACCACCTCCGGACTGCGGCTGGGGGCTGTGGATCTGCTGGCGATTCGCAACAGTGGTTTGGTCTGCCGGGGCGAAACCACCCACGCCGTGAACCTGGTGCTGGCGGTGGACCATCCCGGCTACTGGACGGTGGACGGCGCAGAGCATCGGGTGCTGGAGCAGCCCTTCCTCCTGCCCCATTGCAGCTACATCTACCGGGCGGAGGAGGTGCAGGGTTTGCTCCTGAGCCTCGATCCGAAGGAGGTGGTGCGGGTGGCCGCCGCCATGGCCGGCGACAGCAACGACACCCTGCGCGGCCATCTGGAGGCGAGGCTGCAATGCCCCCATGCCATCAACCTGGAGCAGGGCCGCAGCCGCCATCACCTGCAGGTGCTGCAGCAGGCCCTCTGGCTTGTGGATCAGGCGGCACGCAGCGACCAGGGAATCCCACCGCAGCTCGCTCTCGATGATCTGATCACCCGCATGGTGGTGCTGCTGCTCTGCCCCGAGCTGGATGAAGGGGCCACTGCCACGGCGCTGCAGCCCCTGCTCGGTACAACGCCGGACGCTTCCGGCAACCGGGCCCAGCGCACCCTCAACAACCTGGTGGATTGGGTGCTAGCGGATCTGCAACGCCCAATCAGCCTCACCGAGCTGGAAACCCGCAGCGGCTACGCGCGGCGCACGCTGCAGAAATTGTTCCAGCAGCGCTTCGGGATGGGGCCGATGCAATGGGTGCGACGCCAGCGATTGCTCCAGGCCCGGCAGATGATCGAAACCTCAGGCGGCAAGCTCAAGCTGGGCGCCATTGCCCAGGCCTGCGGCTACCACAACCCGGCCTCCTTCAGCCGCGATTTCCATGAGGTGTTCGGCCTGCGCGCCTCGGAACTAACGCGGCAGGTCGTCCGCCCGGGAGACTGAAACCCCATGAGGGGATTGCAGCCCTACACGTTGAAGAGGAACTCCATGGCTTCCAGTTGTTGCAGGGGTTTTGAGCACTAGTTCTGCATCGGACTTGCAGAGGACTTTTCTGAACCACATAAGCCACCAGCAGCCATCCGATTAGCAAAGAGGAACAGAGCCCTGTGGGGCTCTCGAATGCCGCGCCAAAACCATTGCCAGGACTTTTCCGTTACTGGCCTTGAGCGCATCCACACCAACGGCAACGCGCAGCGCTGGATCCTGGAGCTCTGCCGGGAAAGGTCATACTCAAAGCCGATACCAGAAGTCCACAAAGAGAAATCACTGGCCACCTCGCGATCCGTTGATCGATAACCAGCCCAGAAAGAACTAAGCCAGTGGCCGCCGATTACCACAGCAACAGCCCAACCATCCAGACATTAGTCCATGGAGATAACTATAGACAAAACGGGTATCAACAAAAAATGAGAAGCATCTGTCAGGGGCGAAGCCTCTCAAATAAACACGAACGAAACCGGAAGAAGATATCCGTCCGACGAGCTGGTCGCACGAGAAAGAAGTGCAGCGGCAAGCCAATAGAGACTGTTGAATCAAGATTTTCTACTGGGGCACCAGGGACGAAAGGGAAATCCAGGACAACAAATGCCGATGATGCTCACAGGAAGTCCTACAACCAAGGCACTATCAGTGTGCGGCAGATGGCAAAAAAGAATTCCTCAGCTAGGTTAAAAAAGCCTCCGCCGATCACTTGTAGATGGGTCGCCTCTCAAGACTGGCAGGTCTGAGTGCCACTCTATTGAGCCTTTGCTTGGTGCCTGCGTGCGCCAATTCAGAGCATCCCATCAAGGCGAATAAACTCCAGGGAACGATCAATGTGCTTGTCTCACTGGATGGCACGGAAGATTTCAGCCAGGGAAAACTCGAAGAGCAAGCGGCACTTACTCAGACCATTGCAACAGACTACAGCTATCTGAATCCTGGAGTCCAAGTACAGATTGAACTTGCCCAAGAGAACGATCTGGTCAACAAGATCAGAAGTCGCAACCGAGATGGACTCAGTCCGGACCTAATCCTGGCGAGTGGTCGAACGGCCCGCAGGCTTTACCAAGAAGGCTTGACCGACTCGATACAAATCAGCAAAGGCTACGTGGATTCAATCAATCCCGGGCTATACCACCGACTCCGGGTTTCAAGCGACAGGCTCGCGGGAATTCCCGTCTTTCTAATACCCCAGTTAGCGTGTTACAACCGCGGTCGAATAGCAGAGGTTCCAACGAGTCTCAACCAATTGGTTGCCATGAGCGATGGAGGCATTGAGATTGGGATGGCTCTCGACATAGTGGATCTCTTCTGGACGGTGGGAGCGTGGGGCGGAGAAGCCAGCGTTCACGCAGCTCCAAGCTCTCAAGCAATAAACCCCAGCGAACAGCGGGCGCTGCAGGCCTGGCTGTATTCTCTCCTGGAAGCAAGCAAGCATCTCAAAGTCAACTTCTACGACAACCAGGAAGAACTAATCCAGGGACTTCTTAATCGTCGGCTGGATTGGATCACTTGCAGAAGCAGCAATCT
>JBBASQ010000048.1:0-1577 GCA_040399185.1 Prochlorococcaceae cyanobacterium | reverse complement strand
ATCTAAATCGACTCCGGAAACAGCTCGGAAATAATCTCGGCGTCAGCCATTTACCCAGTGGGCCAGCTGGACCGCCAACTCCCATAATCGTTGCGAAGGTCTGGGTCTTTGGCAGATACTCAAACCAGCAGCAACTACGGATTGCCAGAGACTTTGCGTTCTTCAGTATCAACCCAATCATGCAACGATACATTGCATTAACAACCGAGCAAATGCTCCCGGCAAATCAGAAAGTTCCACTACCCACGGCCGGATCCCAAGTGTTAACAGCAATGGCCGTATCCAACAAGCAGTCTCAGGGCGATGGCGAACTGAGAAGTCTAAAGAGCAATAACGAACAGCTCAAGCAGGTGAGCAGAGTCATCACCGAAATGATTTACGGACAACGCACGCCAGAAGAAGCTCTCACCAAGATCTTATCCACTATTCAGTAATGGACCAAATAGCAGGAATTAGCTCGGGCTGGCTCGCCTACTTGACCAGGCCCCAAGTCTACACACAGATTGCTGTTGTGTCTGGGCCTCTAGTCGTTCTGCTGGCGATTAGAAGTCTTACTATGCGCCAACGCCTAAAGATCTATGCCCATGCATTGAGCATTGTCATAATCGCTGGCGGAATCACAGTACTTGCAATCTTGAAAACACCAACCGGTCTCGCTCTATTTCTGAGTACTACCTATGGTTTGTGGCTTTTTGTTGACAGACTGAGAAATTGGCTTAAACCAAAGGTTAGCAGCACTCTTCTCACCAAGGTTGACACTGAGATTATCCGTCCCCTACTACTTGCAAGTGCGGGCGTAATGCTGATCAGCAAGGTTAGCAACATTAGTCAGATCGCCAGTATTCCTCTTTTTTCGTGGTTTGGCTCAGTCCTTACCATTGGCCAAGTCGCAACGGTATTGATAGCACTTTACACCTTAGTTGTTGGCTCTCTACCTGCATCTCTGGCACTTGCTTATTGCCTGGGAAGACTACTTAACCTAGCCGCAGGAAGCCGTCGCGCGCTGGCACTAATCATAAGATATTCACTGGTTGGCTTTGGGATTATTTGGGCATTGGACTTTACAGGTTTTAATCGTACAGCAATCTTTGCAATTGCGGGGGGATTGTCTGTAGGCCTTGGATTCGGCGTGAAAGAAGTATTTGCTAATTTCATTAGTGGCATATGGCTGCTGCTTGAAGGATCAGTTAGACCTGGCGAGGTACTTCTTGTTGATAATGACCCATGCGAGGTTCGACGACTTGGTCTTCGAGCTGCACTATTATGGCGGGATCGTGACAACACTGAGCTTCTGATTCCAAATCAAGAGTTTCTTACAACGACAACAACAACATTTACGTGCAGCGACGGCATGCGTCGCTGTGAAGTACGAGTTTCATCGGCATATCGACATGAACCATTAGATGTGATGGCTTTGCTTTTAAAAGCAGCCCTAGAGGTGCCAGATGTGCTAGCTGAACCCAAGCCAACTGCGCTTGTTCTCGATTATGGAGATTCAGCAATTCAGTACGCCATTCGTTTTTGGATCGCAGATCCCATGCAGGGCACCAGAATAAGCAGCGATGCGAGGCTCGCAG
>JBBASQ010000047.1:0-14127 GCA_040399185.1 Prochlorococcaceae cyanobacterium | reverse complement strand
GATCTGGTGCGCCGCACGCCGGGCACCCTGTCGCTGGCCCAGGGGATGGTGGGCTGGGGGCCTCCGCCGGAGGTGGCCGAGGCCGTGCGGGCGGCGCTGGCCCAGCCGGGCCCGGGCCTCGATCGCTACGGCCCCACCTGGGGCGATCCCGCGCTGCTGGAGGCCGCGCGCCGCAAGCTGCAGGCGGTGAACGGGCTGGATCTCGATGGCAGTGCCCTGCTGATCACCACCGGCAGCAACATGGCCTTCCAGGCCATTGCCCAGGCGATCTGCGATCCGGGCAGCGAGGTGATCCTGCCGCTGCCCTACTACTTCAACCACGTGATGGCGGTGCAGCTGGCGGGCGGCGTGGCCGTGCCCGTGGCGGCTGGACAGGTCCCCGATCCCGGGCGCCTGGCGGCGGCGATCACCCCGCGCACCCGCGCCATCCTCACCGTGTCGCCGAACAACCCCAGCGGTGTGGTGATGCCGCCGGAGGTGCTCACGGCGATCAACCACCTCTGCGCCGAGCGCGGCCTGTTCCACATCAGCGACGAGGCCTACGACGTGTTCGTGCACGGCGCCGTGCCGCATCGCAGCCCCGGCGCCGTCAGCGGCAGCGCGGCCCACACCATTTCCCTCTATTCGCTCTCCAAGGCCTATGGGATGGCGGGCTGGCGGATCGGCTATTCGGCCGTGCCGGAGGTGCTGCGCCCGGCCCTGGCCAAGGTGCTCGACACGGTGCAGATCTGCCCGCCGGTTCTCACCCAACAGGCCGGCGCGGCAGCCCTCAGCGCCGATCCCACCTGGGTAGCCGCCCGGGTGGAGGCGCTGCGGCCCCGGCGCCAGCAGCTGCTGGAGGCGGTGGCGGCCTGGCGGGCCGAGGGCCTGCCGGTGCGGCTGTGGGCCGAGCCCGATGGCGCCTTCTATGGGTTGCTGGTGATCGAGGGCCTGGGGCTCAGCAGTGATGTGTTGATGGAGCGGCTGGTGCTGGAGCACCGGGTGGCGGCCGTGAGCGGCCGGGCCTTCGGGTTTGAGTCGCCGGGCGAGGCCGTGCTGCGGCTCAGCTACGGCATGCTCGATGGCCCCGAGCTGTCAGAGGCGCTGGAGCGGCTGTCCGACGGACTGCGCCGTTTGCGGCAGCGGTCAGAGCAGTAGCGCACCTCCTCCCACACGTCTTTCCACTTCTTGCGCCACTGAAACGGGCGGCCGCAGACGGCGCAGATCTTGGTGGGGCGGTCGGCGTGGTGGGGCATGGTTTGGATGGTTCAGGGCAGCTGGCCCCAGCGGCCCATGAACGGCCAGCGCACCGCCACGGCGGTGGCTCCGCCCCCGGGCCAGAGCCCTTCCAGTTCCGCTGCCAGGGCAGGCAGGGGATCATGGCCCGCGGCCCGGGCTGCCGCCACCGCCGACCAGCTGCCGAGATAGCCGAGCAGCTCTGGCAACGCCCAGTGGCGGCGGATCTCCAGCCCCGCCGGGAAGGCCCACTCCTGGCCAGGGAAGGGCAGGCCGGCGTAGGCGCGCTCCACCAGCGCGCGCTGGGGCGGCCACCAGGGAGCCAGGGTGTGCTCGTAAAACGCCCGCACCCTCCCCTGGAGGGGGGCCAGCTCCAGCTCGAGGGTGAGATAGCCGATCCAGGCCATCACCGCCCCGGGGCGGCACACCCGACGCACTTCCGCATTGAAGGCCTCGCCGCCAAACCAGTGCACGGCGGATGCCACCAGCACCCCATCAACGCTGCCATCCGGCAGGCCGCTGGCCTCCGCTGAGGCCTGCCGGTAGTGCACGCAGGGATGGCACGGGGCCGCCGCCAGCTGCTCGGCGCTGGCATCGGTGGCGATCACCTCCAGGCCCCGGCGAGCCAGGGCAAGGGAGGCCTGGCCGCTGCCGCAGCCGCAATCCCACACCACCGCCTGGGCGGGGGGCTGCACCGGCAGACGCTCCACGAACGCCGTGACAAAGGCCTCGGGATAGGTGGGCCGGTGGTTCGCGTAGCCGGCGGCCACAGAGCCGAACAGCGCTGCGGCGGAGGGTGGCGGTGGCTGGCTCACCCCTGGTGATGGCGCCGGAAGATCAGGGTGCGGTTGTTGGCGGGCATCACCACATCCGCCACGGGCTCCAGCTGCCGGCCCGCTGCCAGCTCGGTGATCCAGTGGGCATCGCGCACTCCCATGGCGGGGTTGATGCTGCGCAGGTAGGCGTCGAAGTCTTTGTTGCTGGTGGCGGTGTGCTCGCCGCCATCGCTGAAGGGCCCGTAGAGCAGCAGCAGCCCCCCGGCCCGCAGCACCCCTGCTGCCCCGGCCAGCAGATCGGGCACGGATGGCGCCGGCATGATGTGGGCCGTGTTGGCGCTGAACACCGCGTCGAACGGCCCGTTAGGCCAGGGCCCCTGCGACACGTCCAGCACCGCCGCATCGCAGAGCTGGCTGCCCTCGGCGGGGCGGGCCTGGCCCTCCTGGGTGATGCGTTCCTGCAGGCCCGGCAGGTTGGGCTCCAGCTCGGTGGGCTCCCACGCCAGCTGGGCGAGCTGGCGGGTGAAGTGCACGGCGTGCTGGCCGGTGCCAGCGCCCACCTCCAGCACCCGGGCCGGCCGCGGCAGCCAGCGCTCCAAGACCGCCAGCAGCGGGCCCTTGTTGCGCTCGCAGGCTTCCGAAAACTGCACGGTGCGCCCCCGAATCCGGAGCCATCATGAGCCAGTGCTGCCGGCTTTTGAGATGGTGCTGTCCCTCCGTTCCGCCGCCACCACGGCCCTGGGCAGCGTGCTGCTGGCCGTGGGTGTGGGGGCCTGCGCGCCAGCCCTGCGGGCCGAGACGGCGGTGGCCGTTCAGGCCCCCGATGCGGCGTCGGTGGCCCGCCGCTACCTGGGGGTGTGGGCCCTGAGCGACAGCGCCAACAATCTCTTCAATGTGCGCCTGAGCGCCGATGGCCGCGCCGTGAGCACCTGGGGGGCAAAAACCATGCCCCAGGTGGGGCAGCTGCCCGCGGGCAGCGGGGTGCCGCTCCGGCCGGGCGAGCTGTTCGAGCAGGGCCGCTGGCAACCCTGGGGCAATGGGGTGCGCATCGACTACGCCGATGGCTGGAGCGACTGGCTGCTGGTGGGGCCCAGCGGCCCCTCCCAGTACTCGTGGGCCCCTGGCAGTGATCGGCTGGCGCCCCCGGAGAACTTCGCCCGGGCCGTGAAGCTCAGTGGCGTGGAAGCCGAGGTGGTGGGGGTGTATCGGCTCACGCCCACCCAGCCCAACAAACCGCCCTACACAGCGTCGCTGCTCTCCAACGGCCAGGCGTTCAACAGCATTGATGCCATCCCCAGCGGCAGCTGGCGTGTGGAGCGGGGCAACGTGGTGATCGACTGGTTGAGCGGTTGGCGCACCGTGCTGATCGGCACCTCGGGCGGCCAACGCAAGGTGGAGCACTGGGCTCCCGGGGTGGATCGCCAGGCCCCCCCCTCAGCGGTGCGCAGCGGTGAACGCTTGAACTGACCTGCCGCTTTCAGGGGCGATCCAGACCCTGGCGCAGTTCGGCGCAGAAGCGCCCGGCCGCGGCGGCCACATCGCCCTGTTGGGCGTGGGCCTCGGCCATCACCCGCACCAGGGCGCTGCCCACGATCGCGCCATCGGCACCCCAGCCCTTCACCTGATGGGCCTGGTCGGGGCCCGAGATGCCGAAGCCCACGGCCACCGGCGTGTCGCCCTGGGCCTTGAGCTGGTGCACCAGGGGTTCCACCCGCGATTCCAGGTTGGTGCGCACCCCCGTCACGCCCGTGACGCTCACCAGGTAGGTGAAGCCGCGGCTGGCGGCGTGGATGCGGGCCATGCGCTCGGCCGGGGTGGTGGGGGCCACCAGCAGCACCAGATCCAGGCCGTGGTTAGCGGCGATGGCGGAGAGCTTTTCGCCTTCCTCCAGGGGTAGGTCGGGCACCACCAGGCCCGCGGCGCCGGCGGCAGCGGCCTCGGCGCAGAAGGTGTCCATGCCCTTGTTGAGCAGGGGGTTGCTGTAGGTGAAGAGCACCACCGGGATGGTGAGCTCACCCTTCAGCGAGGCCAACATCTCCAGCACCTTGGCCGGGGTGGTGCGGGCCCCCAGGGCGCGGCTAGCGGCGGCCTGGATCACCGGGCCATCGGCCAGGGGATCGCTGTAGGGGATGCCCAGTTCGATCAGGTCGGCGCCGTTGGCCTGGAGCGCCAGCAGGGAGGCGCGGGTGGCGGCCAGATCCGGATCTCCGGCCATCAGGAAAGGCATCAGGGCGCAGCGGCCCTGGCTGCGGAGTTGATCAAAGCGCTGCTGGATCGGAGTGGCGGTCACGGCAGCGGTCACGGCGGGCTGGGCTTTGCGCTGCCGCTGAGCCTATGCCGCAGGGCTCAGTTGAGCTGGTCAGTCCAGCTGGCCGGTTTCGCGCAGCAGCCGCTCCTGCTCCTCGGGGCTGAGGGCGTCGAACTTGGCCTGTAGTTGCTCAGAGGTGAGGGCGTCGTAGGCGGCGCGGTAGTCGCGGCGCTGCTTCATGTAGGTCATGTTCCCGGTGATCGCCCGGAACAGGTAGGAGCCGGTCCACACGATCACCACCAGGGTGAGCACGGCGGAGGCGGCGATGCCCGCCGAGAACCCCTCGTAGCCCGTGGCCTGAAACACCGCGTAGCCGGCTCCGCCGAGCCCGAGCACGCCCAGGCCCACCAGGATGGCTTGCCCGCGGGAGATGCCGCTTGCCACCGGCTTAAACCTCGCCCTGGCCTGCCATTCGCAGGTTGATGAATGGGGCGAACACGATCAGCCCGGGGAAGAACAGGAACACCAGGCCGTACACGCCGAAGCGCTCGATCTTGCCCATCACCGTCCAGCGCTTCACCATCCAGGCGTAGAGCGCGAGTGGCACCACCACCAAATAGGCACCCGCGATCGCCACGTAGGCCGCGATCACCGTGAGGGTTTCAGCGGAGAGCGCGCTCAGGAACCCCGGCACGGCGATGCAAGCAATTGGCCGGAAATCTAGGATCTGCCCGCGGGGGCATGGCGAAATCGGTAGACGCAGCGGACTTAAAATCCGCAGGCCGCAAGGCTGTGGGGGTTCAAGTCCCCCTGCCCCTATTGCCGCAGTGGCTCAACATTTGAACTTCTCCATCCGATCTGTGCTTACTGCTGCAGTGTCGGCGGCCGTTCTCAGTTGCGGATGGGGCTTGGTGGCTCCGGGCCGGGCCCAGGGGTACGACCCTGACTATGTGTCCAGCCAGCAGCAGCAGATGCAGAGCCTGATCGATGGGGCCCTGGTGGCCATCCGCCAGGACGACCCCGTGACCGCCTGCAATCTCCGCAGCCAGGCCCTGGGCATTCTCAACGCCAACATCCAGGCCTTTCAGGCCCTTTACCCCTCCAACAACTGGTTTGATCTGCAGATCTCGCTGCAGGACAGCGTCAACCGCTGCCAGGCCAAGGGGCGCTGAGCCCCACGGCGTGATGCTGCAGAGTGCGGCGTAGAGCAAACAAGCGTGTGGCTTTGTTTGCTGGGCGAATGATGGCTGGCACTGGATTCATAGTCTTGGCTCGCCGATGCCAAGCTCTCGGTGAATCGCCACGATGCTGGTGAACATGATGCGCAACCGTTACGCATTTCGCTCCACGTGCCTTACGAGATCTACCAGCTGATTCTCCGGAGAGGCCGCATCCTTGGGTGCACGCCGGAAGAAGCAGCGATATTGATGCTTCAAGAGCAGGTGTCGCAAGACCGCGAGTAGCGCCGGGGAGAGCGGCGCCTGCCGTTGCTCTTTGATCAGCTGTTAGACAGCCCAATCTCAATTAGATAGGCAGCAAGATTGCTTAGGGATCGCCCTTCCTTGGTGCTGCGAGCTTCCAGCTCGCGAAAGGTCCGATAGGGGAGCGTCGTGGTCAGGCGGCGCGGCGTCCGGGATTCGGGCCTGGTGTTGGGGCTCTGGCCATAGGGCTGGGTAGTCACGGGAGGATCCCGCTGGGGGCCTCTTCATTATTGCTTAAGGGTTGGCCCGATCGAGGGTCCCCGGGTGATTGCGAAGGGTGAAGTTTGTCTGTTTGTGTGTCGGTTCTAGGGTGTTAACCCTGTTCCGATTAGGTGGAAATTCCTACTGGGATTGGATTGGTTTAGGAGCCCTAGGTTTTGGCCATGAAAAAGCCGCCCCGAGGGGCGGCGAGGGGGCAGCCGTTGCCGGCTGCGATCATCTGGTGAATCACCAGCGCTGGCCACCGCCACCGCCGCCGCCGCCACCACCGCCAGTGCGGGGTTCGGCGAGATTCACGCGGATCATGCGGCCCATCCACTCAACGTCGCGAAGATCGTCGATGGCCTTGGTTTCGTCGCTGGCGTTGGCCATCTCGACAAAGGCAAAGCCACGCTTACGACCCGTTTCACGGTCGAGGGGCAGGATGCACTTGCGCACGGAGCCGTACTCCGAGAACAGGTGCTGAAGGTCCTCCACTTCGGCATCGAAGGAGAGGTTGCCTACGTAAATGGTCATGGATTGGTCTGAACTTATACAACCGATTCGTCGAAAGCCCTGAAGAAAGTCGCTGGCCGAGGTGAGAAAGCTGAGTGGAAAAACCCGTAGAGCTCGCCGTCTAGGAAAGGAACCCGCTGAAGAGTGGTCGTTGAATCCCCTCAACCCTACACCAGGCGGGGTGGACGATTCTGCGATCGCCCACTTGCTGGTGTGGTCGCGCCGTGCCTCCGGGGTGATCAGCATGGGAGTCGGCGCCGATTCCCTGTGTTCCTGAATCCCTTCTGCCCGTTCACCGCGGCCCGGATCGTGGCCCTGCGGGCCACCGTGCTGGTGCTGCTCACCCTGCTGATCAAGGCCAAGGTGCGGATCGGGGCCTTCTCGGCCCTCGGCGTGCTGCTGCTGCTCCTGCAAACCCTGTTGTTCCTGGCCGCCGGCGGCGCCCTCACCCTGGTGGCCGGTGCGGCCGTGGTCTACGCCACCCAGCGGCGCCGCACGATGTCGGCCTGATGGCCGGTGCCCTACAGCCAGCGCATGGCCGGGTTGTCGAGCACCTCGGGTGACGGCCAGGCCCCAAAGACCCCCATGGCATCGCCGAGCAGCTGCCAGAAGGAGCGGCCACTGGCCAGCTCCTGGCGGGCGGCCCACTCGGCTTCCTCCACCGCCTTGTCATCGAGCCCCAGCTTCTCCACCAGAGCGCGGTAGGCCACCCGCTCCTGGGGGTTGATCGGGGAAGGGTCGTTCTCCCCCTGGCTGGCCATCGCCATCATGTGGGCCAGCTTCACGGCCAGCGGCCCATCGCCATTGGTGCGGATGCGCGGAATCACCGCGTCGAGCTGCTCCGGGGTTTGCATCCAGCCCGCCAGCTGGCTCACCTCCTCCTGGGCGGTGCTCGCCAGCTGGTTCACGATCTGCTCGAACAGGGCGCGTTCCTTCTGGTCCATCGTGCCGTCGGCCCAGGCCACGCAGCACACCACCTGCAACAGATCCAGCTGCCTTGCGCGGCCGGTTTCGGGGGTGGGAGCAGCCATGGCGTTAGGCGAAAGGCCCCTCCAGTGTGGAGGGAATCCCTCAGGTTTCAGCCGCGATGGCCGCGGCGCTGGTTGCGGCTTGCTCACCGGCTTCGATCGCGCCCTCGAAGTACCCCGGCCATCGGGGCGACACCTCGGTGCCGGCCCAGCACACCCGCCCGTGATCCGCGGGGCCTGGGCCGCCGGAGGGGGCGGCCGCCAGGCGGGCATGGCTGGTCCAGGTGCCGGGGGTGAGGAAGCTGGTGAAGGCGCCGCCCGTGAACGCTTCCGCGTTCCAGGGTTGCTCCACCAGATCGATGGGGTGGGCGGCCTGCGGGCCCCAGTAGGCCACCAGATCAGTGAGGATCCGCTGGCGTCGCTCGTCGGCGGGAAGCGCCCCGAGGGTGAGTGCCCGCTCGCCGGCCAGGAACGTGGCGAGCACGGCCGGCTGCCCTTCCGGTGCACCGCTGTCGGCGGTGAGTTCCAGGGTGGGCAGGTTGCCGATGCCCAGGCCGTTCAGGCCCTGCTCCCGCCAGAACGGCCGCCCGTACACGGCCAGGATCTTGGTCATGGCGCCCATGGGGGAGCGCTGCAGCAGGGCCCGGTGGGAGGCGGGAAGCGGCGGCTCGAACTGGATCGCCAGGCGTTGGGGCGGCGGTACGGCCACGATCACGGCCCTGGCTTGATGCCTGCAGCCGCCGCTGGTTACCACCGTGACCCCCTGGCTGTGCTGCTCGATCCGCTGCACCGGGTCGCCCAGGTGCAGGCAGTCCGGAGCCAGCTCATCGGCCAGGCGGCGTGCCACGCCCCCGGCACTGCCGCGCACGAGCCAGGCCTCCGGCGATTCGCCCTGGGGGGCCACGGCCTGGGTCCAGGCCAGGTGCAGGATCGACGCTTCCCACGGTTCGAAGCCCCCGGAGCCCCCGACCCGGCACAGCCAGTCGAGGGGCAGCTGGGCGAGTGGGCAATCGCTTTGTTGCGCAGCCCACCGGGCCACGCTGAGGTGATCCAGCTGCTCCGCGTTGGGGGTGAGCCAGGGTTGGCGTGGATTCACCTGGGCCACGAGGTTGGCGAAGGCCCGTTGCAGGGCGCGCGTGGCGGCCAGTTGTTCGGCGGGTAGCTCCAGCGCCTCGGGCTGGAAGAACAGCAGGCTCTCGGCGAACTCGGCGGCCAGGGGGGCCGGCTGGCGCTGTCCCTGCCAGTGCAGCACCCCCAGGCCGTCGTAGTGGCTGGGGTAGCGCTCCAGGGCCAGCTCCTCCAGCAATGCTGCAAAGCGGTGATGGGTGCTGCCCCCCCACTGGCCGCCCAGATCCACCACGGCGCCGCTGGGGGTGGTGGTGCTCACCATGCGGCCGCCGATCCGCTCGCGCGCCTCCAGCAGCGCCACGCTCAGGCCCCGGGCCTCGAGCCGCCGGGCGGCCACCAGCCCCGACAGTCCCGCCCCCACCACCAGCACATCAATGGGCGACACCATGGCGATCAGGGGGATCTGGCTGGCCCAGGAAGTGTGGCCCGAAAGCTTGGGAGAATCCAGGCCGTGCCGGGCTCTGCTGCGGTGCGCCGTTCCCCCGCTTGGCCGTTCTGATGGCGCTTGATCAGCTCAAGGCATTCCTGGTGCGGATGCAGAAGGAGGAGGCCCTCAAGGCCCAGGTGCTCGCCGCTGCCACCGCCGATGACGTGGCCCAGATCGCCCTGAAGCTCGGCTACGAGTTCTCCGGTGATGAGCTGCTGCGGGTGTCAGGGCAGAGATTCGATCGCGTCACGGTGCGCAAGAACGACATCCCCGGCGAATACAACTGAGCCCCAGATGTCCGGTTATCGCCGGGGCGAATCGGCCGCCTCTGACGGCGGGCTCGCGAGGGGGTTGGTGCAGCGATGCAGCGTGGCGGCCCGGATCAGCTCCGCCCCGCAGAGCGACAACTTGGCACTGATGTGTTTGCGGTAGGTCTCCACCGTGTGCACGCTCAGCCCCAGGGAGTTGGCAATTTCCTTGTTGAGCAGGCCCCGGCCCAGGGCCTGAAACACCCGCAGTTCGCGCGGCGCGAGCTGATCAAGCTGAAGGCGCCACTGCGGGTTGCTCAACCGCGATCGGCGCGGACTGGTTTCCTGCATGCGGGTCACCATCCGCACCAGATCGGTCCAGTCGTGCTGCTTGTCCACGATGCCGAGGAGCATGGGCTCCACATCGCTGGGGGGCAGAAACTGCTCGCTCAGATCGGTGATCACGATCAGGCGGCCGTCTGGGTTGTGATCGAGGAGCGCTGTTGCGGCGTCGTGCCAGGTTTCGCCATGGTCGCCCTGGCAATGCACATCGAGCAGCAGCAGATCGGGCGGTGCGCGGTTGATGAAGGCAATGGCCTGGGCCACCGAGGAAAACACCCCCACCAGCTCCAGGCCGCAATGTTCAGCCAGCAATCCCCCCACGGCTTGTCCCACCAAGCGCTGGCGATCGAGCACCAAACACGTAAAAACCGGCAGCCCCTCATCCCTGTGGTCTTCGGGCAGCGCCATCAGAGGACATCGCTGGAAAGCCAGACACCTTCATGCCCACAACCGGGACTCACCACAATGGGACCCACAGATCGGGACCTTTACGGCAGCAATTCAGCGGCGCAACACTGAATGGTGTTCAGAGATCCGGGAACAATGGCTGCATATCCTTCAACGGTTGCCGCGGCATTCCGCACACCGCGTCGTATCACGATCACCCTGCCACACCATGCGTTCTGTGCCCTGCAGCAGCGCTGTGACGATGAGGGGCGTTCCCTCAGCAATCTGGCGGCCTATCTGTTGGAGTCGTCGCTCAACCAACAGACATGAAGCAGGCCCATCCGCTGTGCAGAGGCGGTGTTAGGCGGCATCGGTGGGAAGGCTGATGGGGGCGGAGATCTGCTGGCGGATTGCCCAGTTGGTGGCGGCCTTCTGGGTATGCCAGGCCTGCAGAAGTTGTTTGGCGATGTCGCGCAACTGATCGAGATCGGCAGTCGTGTCGATGGCGCGATTGAATCGCTCGATTTCAAATTTCTGAACCATGGTCAGTTCGATCTGCATGGACATCTCCGACCTCCTGTGAATGGACAAACCGTATCGGTGCAGAGCGGACCGGACGTAGCACTCGCTACCGGTCCGTAGGTCTGTCAGTGTTTCGAGCTATGAAGCTGCTTGGGACGATCGGGTAGATCAGCTTTTTTGCTCGTAGGGATAGATCCCTCCCTGCACCCCGCTGCCATGCGTCTGAGCTGGCCCCAGCACCTGGAAACGGCCCGGGTTGTGGAGCGGGTGGATGACGACCACCGCGGCGTGGCCCTGGCCCTGATGGGGGTGGCCTTGCTCCTGCTGGCCCAGGACCTGCTCGACCAGGAAGGGGACACCGCCCCCCAGCTCTGAGCCGCGGGTTCTGCGGCTGGATTCCAGCCAACAGAAAGCCCCCGGCCTGAACCGGGGGCTTTGTTTTTGGGCGGATCAGCCTTCAACTTGAACAGTCACGCTGCTCACGGTGTTGGCCTTGGGGGCAGTCACGGTGAGCAGGCCATCGCGATAAGACGCCTTGAGCTGGTCGCGCTCGATGGCCACCGGGAAGCGGAAGCTGCGGCTCCAGGTGCCGTAACGGAACTCGCTGAGCAGGGGGGCCTGGGCTGGTAGCCCTTCCCCGGCCGGCTGGGCGGGCAGCTCCCGGCTGGAGCGGCGCTCGGCGCTGATCACCAGGGTGCGGTCGGTGGCCTTCACGTCGATGGCGGCCTTGTCCACCCCGGGGAGCTCGAGCACCACCTCGAAGGCGTCGCTGGTTTCGTGCACTTCAGCGGCGGGAACGCGCTCGGCGTTCTGCAGTTGCTGGCTGAGCTGCTGCTCGATGCGGTCGATCAGATCGAAGGGGGAAGCGGTGCGGAGGGTGAGCATGGTTCGGATGGCGAAGGATGCGGGTGGCGGGGTGTCGTTCGCCCCGGTGGAAACACCCTCGCCGGGCTGAATCACCCGGGCGATCGCAAGAACCGAACGATTGGATTCGGTGCTCCTCACCCGGTGGGGCAGGCCCAACCCGGATGGCGTGGGAACCGCCATCCGGGTTGGCGATGGGCGCGGCGGGCCCGCCTGGGAGAGTGGGCCTTCCGGCCGGTGGCCCTATGGATTCAGCCCAGGCCCTGCAGGTGATGCTCCTGGCGGCCCTGCTGCTGGGGGCCTTGATGCTCACGGCTCGCAGCTAGCTTGATCAATTCAGGCCGGCTCCTGACACTCACTTCTCCAGTCGCTTCGCGGTCGCTTGCTGCATCGCGACCGCAGCCTGCCCCGCCGTTGCATCCCCTGCGCCGCGCGCTGCATGGCACCGGCCCGGTGTTGATCGGGCTCGCCCACCTCGGCTGCGGCTTGCTGCTGTTCACGGGCCTGGGGCTGGCGGCAGGGCTGTGGGCACTGGCGCTCTATGGGCTGCGCATGTTGGCCACCACCGCGATCTACCACCGGTTGATCGCGCACCGCAGCTATGACGCCCCCCGCCCGGTGTGGTGGATCGGCTCGGTGATCGCTGCCTCCTCCGGCCAGATGGGGCCGAGCTGGTGGACGGCCCATCACCAGCAGCACCACCGCCATGTGGACACCAGCGCCGATCCCCACACGCCGCTGCATCCGCGGGCCGGCTGGGCTGGGTTTTGGCATTCCCAGCTGGGCTGGCTGCTTTCGCCGGACTTCCACCCGGCCCAGTTGCCGGCCGATGTGGAAGCCGACCCCGTGCTGCGGGCCATTGATCGGTTGCACATGGTGCCGGTGCTGGCCCTGGCCTGGCTGTCGTGGCAGCTCGGTGGCCTGGAGTGGCTGGGTGCCTTCTGCCTGAGCACCACGTTGTTGTTCCACGGGGTGGCCAGCGTGAATTCGGTGGCCCACCTGGCCGGAGACCAGCCCTTTGCCACGGGCGATGCCAGTCGCAACAACGGTTGGGTGGCGCTGTTCACCCTCGGCGAGGGCTGGCACAACCTCCACCACGCCATGCAGAGCTCCGTGCGCCAGGGCTACACCGTGCGCCACGGTCGGGTTGTGGGGCTGCCCGACCCCACCTTCTGGTTTATCCAGGGCTTGGAGCGCGTTGGATTGGCCCGGCGGCTGCGCATTCCCAGTGAGCACGCCCTACTGGCCCGGGCCGCTCGTTGACGTGTTCGGAATTCCCGACCTGCTTTTTGCCAAGACGTCGTAACAAGGCGTTACGCTTGCTGAAAGATTCCGAAACGCCCCCATGACTGACTCCTCGCCCCGCTTCGGCTTCGTCGGCTTCGCCGAAACCTGGAACGGCCGCCTAGCCATGCTCGGCTTCGTGATTGGCCTGGCCACCGAGCTGCTCACCGGCCAGGGCATCCTCAGTCAGATCGGCCTGGGTTGATCGCCATGACCAACACCCCCGCCAACGACAAGTGGTTCCAGAACCGCGCCCAGCAGCAGATTCACCTGGAGCAGCTCAAGCGTGCTGAGCTCTTCAACGGCCGTGCCGCCATGCTCGGCATCGTGCTCGGTGTGATCACCGAGGGCCTCACCGGAGCCGGCATCGCCCACCAGATCGGCCTGGGCCCCCTGATCGACGGCTATGCCGCCTGTCATACGCAGTTTCTGCCGTTCTGCTTCTGAAGCTTGGGCCCTGTGCTCAAGCCCCACGCCCCGGCTTCGGCCGGGGCTTTTTTGTGGCTCAGGATCCGGCGGCGTTCCCCAGCGCATCCAGCAGGTTGACCAGCAGCAGGCCGTTGCGCCGTTCGATTGCGCTGCCCCAGAGCTTCAGGTCTGCCAGCAGCTGCTCCACCCCATCGCATCCATGGGCCCGCTGCACGAAGTCCGGCACGGCGGCCACCCAGCTGCGGGCCATCGCCTCCGTGATCTCGGCGTGGAATTGCAATCCCCAGGCCGCCTCGCCGATGCGAAACACCTGCTCGCGGCAGGCCAGCGACGATGCCAGCAGCTCGGCGTGAGCCGGCAGGCGCACCCGGTCGCCGTGCCAGAAAAACACCGGTTCGCACGCATTCAGGCCGGTGAGAATCGGCTCTGTGGCTGCGGTGCTGCGCCACTGAACAGCTCCGCAGCCCACCTCAGGCAGCGGAGTGAGGGGTTCAACGGCACCCCCCGCCGCGTGGGCCAGGATCTGGGCCCCCAGGCATAGGCCCAGCACCGGTGCCTGTGCCTGCAGCCGGGCCTGGATCAGTTCAATCTCGGCGGCCATCCAGGGATAGGCCGGATCCAGGCGATCCCCCACGCCCATGGTGCCCCCCAGCACCACCAGGATCTGGCCTGGCACCTCGGGGGCTGGAAGCCCATCGCCCTGGTCGAGCCGGCAGATTTGCAGGGGCCATCCCCTGGCCTCCACCAGAGCCGGGATCGAGCCCGGACCCACCAGCTCCTGGTGTTGCAGAACCACCACTTCAGGCATGGCGGACAGCCCAGCTGCATTGCTGGCGCCCAGTCTGTTGGATGCTCCCTGCCGTTACATCCAGGCCTGGGTGGTGTGATTGAAGGCACGCCCGTGCTGGTGGGGGCTGAGCAGGCTGGAGGCCGAATGGCTCCACCCCACCATGCTGCGCATTCGAGGAACCCGCGACACCTTGCTCACCGCCTTGGTGGCGGAATGGAGCGCCCGGCAACTCGCCTTACCGGCGGAGCCCGATGGCATTGAGCGGCTGCAACAGCTGATCGGGCACCGTGGCAAGCGCCATCCA
>JBBASQ010000046.1:7551-14686 GCA_040399185.1 Prochlorococcaceae cyanobacterium | reverse complement strand
TCTCCCGGGTGCACGTGGACGACATCGTGGGTGCCCTGCTCCATTGCCTGTCGCTGCCGGCCCAGCAACGCCCAGCCGTGCTCAACGTGGCCGACAACGCCCCCTGCCCATCCAGCGAAACCCTTGGCTACGCGGCCCACCTGCTCGGCCTCAAGCTGCCGCCGATGGAGCGCTACGACGCGATCGCGGAGAGCATGAGCGCCATGGCACGCAGCTTCTGGCGTGAGAACCGCCGCGCCTGCAACCGCTTGCTCACCGCAGGGCTGGGATACCGCCTGCGTTACCCCAGCTACCGGGAGGGTTATCGCGCCTGCCTGGCGGCCGAAACGGCAGCAGGGGCGGCGGAGCAATCGGCCTGAGCAGCGGGCCTGGGCACAAAGGGAATCCCGAGCTCGTGCAGCATCAGGGTCCAGCGCACCTGCAGCCAGCCCCGCCTTAAACCGGTGGTGAGCCCGAACAGCAGCAGGCCGATCACGAGCCAGCGGATCATGGAGGCGATGCAACCTCGGAACGCCCCATCCAACCCCAGCCGAAGGCGCCTGGCGATCGCCCTGGGCGATCCGGCCGGCATCGGCGCTGAGGTCACCCTGAAGGCCCTGGCGAGCCCCCTCCCGGAAACCGAGGCGCCGCTGTTGGTGGGCTGCCGCCGCTGGCTGGAGCAGCGCTACGAGGAGTTGCGCCGGCAGGGGAGCGGTCCCCTGCGCGACCCCGCCAACCTGGAGCTGATCGATCTGCCCCTGGCCGAACCGGTGCGGGCGGGCCAGGGCACGCCCGCCAGCGGCGAGGCGAGCTTCCAGTGGCTCACGGCGGCCGCAAGGGCCGTGCAGCAGGGCCCCTGTCACGCCCTGGTGACGGCCCCGATTGCCAAGGCCAGCTGGCACGCCGCCGGCCACCGCTATCCCGGGCAGACGGAACGCCTGGCAGAACTGGCCGGAGCCGCCGAAGCCTCGATGTTGTTCACCGCCCGCAACCCGGCGGCGAACTGGCGACTCAACACCCTGCTGGCCACCACCCACATCCCCCTGGCCCAGGTGCCTGGCCAGCTCAACGGGGCCCTGGTGGAGCGCAAGCTCACCGTGCTGCTGGAGTTCTGCCGGCGCTTCAGCCCGCAGCCCCACCTGGTGGTGGCCGGGCTCAATCCCCACGCCGGGGAAGCCGGGCAACTGGGGCGGGAGGAGGCCGACTGGCTGGAGGGATGCCTGGAGGCCTGGCGCCGGGCCCACCCCGATGTGAGGCTCACGGGGCCGATGCCACCGGACACCTGCTGGCTGGGGGCAGCTGAAGCCTGGCGGGGATCAGGGGATGGCCCCGATGGCTACCTGGCGCTGTATCACGACCAGGGCCTGATCCCGGTGAAACTGCTGGCCTTCGACGCCGCCGTGAACACCAGCCTGGGGCTGCCATTCCTGCGCACCTCACCGGATCACGGCACCGGTTTTGCCATCGCAGACCGGGGCATCGCCCGACCGGCGAGCATGGCTGCAGCGCTGGAAACGGCCTGGAGCCTGGGCTAGGCGGGCTTCACCCGCATCAGCACCTGGCCGAATTCAACGGGGGTTCCGTTCTCCACCAGGATCTCCACCACTTCGCCGCTCACCTCGGTCTCCAGCTCGTTCATGAGCTTCATGGCTTCGAGGATGCAGACGGTCTGGCCGGTGGAGATGCGGCTGCCCACCTCCACGAAGGGGGCCTCACCGGGGGCAGGGGAGCGGTAGAAGGTGGCCACCATCGGAGCCGTGACCTCGAGCAGATCGCTGCGGGCGGCAGGCGCTGCCGGTGGGGGTGCCGAGGGCACAGCGGCCGCGGCAGAGGGTGCCGCAGGCGCAGGAGGCATGGCCACCGCGGCGGGCGCCTGGATCATCGCCACGGGGGCCGCGCCAGGAAGATTGCGCCGCACTTCGAGGCGGAAATCGTCGCCCTCGAGCTTGAGCTCCTGGATATCGCTGTCGCCCAGGAGGGCCAGCAGCTTGTGAAGCTGATCGTGATCGAGCTGCATGGCGATCAGTTCTCCCGGCCGAGGTAGCTATCGGTGCGCGTGTCGATCTTGATCTTCTCGCCGATCGAGAGGAAGAGGGGCACCATCACCTGGGCACCGGTCTCCACGATGGCGGGCTTGGTGCCGCCGGTGGCCGTATCACCCTTCACGCCGGGATCGGTCTGGGTGATCTCCAGCACCACCGAGTTGGGCAGTTCCACTTCCAGGGGCTTGCCGTTCCAAGCCACCACGTTCACCTCCATACCTTCCTTGAGGTATTTGCGCTGATCACCGATCTGCTTGCCGGTGAGGCGGGTTTCCTCATAGGTGCCCATATCCATGAACACGAAGTCGTCCCCTTCCATATAGGTGTGCTGGAGGGTGCTCTTCTCCAACACCGCCTGGGGCACCATCTCGCCGGCGCGGAAGGTTTTCTCCACCACGTTGCCGCTCTGCACGGCCTTGAGCTTGGTGCGCACGAAGGCCGAACCCTTGCCCGGCTTCACGTGCAGGAACTCAACCACTCGCCAGACCTGACCATCCAGCTCGATCGAGGTACCGGTACGAAAATCGTTGCTGGAGATCATTCCGGCGTTTCGGTGTCGGCGGATTGTAGAGCTGGCTACCAGCGGCGCCCACAGCCCAGTGCTGCCAAGCCGTTTGGGCTGTGCCAGAGTCCGGCCAGAGCATGCGATCGCCATGGCGGATCCACGGGCAATCACGGGGCAGCCACGGGCCCAGCGCCTGCTGCGCCAGCTAGGGGGCCTGGCCCTGGGATGTCTGTTGCTATGCGGTTCCCTGCTGGGGCTGCCGGCCCTGGCGGAGGCAGCCCTGCCCCAGGGCAATGCCGTTACCGACCCCGCCGCGATCCTGCGCAATGCCCTGCCGGTGAACGCACCGGATCTGCAGGAGCTGCAACACCGGTTGGAGGCCACCAGCGACGACCTGCGGGCCAAGCGCTGGACGGCCCTCACCAGTTCGGTGCGGCGCAGCCAGTCGCTGCTCAGTTCCCGCCGCGACGCCATCCTCAAGGGCTTCTCCGACGCCGACAGGCCCAAGGCCGAAGCCCTGCTCCAGACCCTCGAGGAGCAACTGCAGACCCTGGCCACCACCGCGGAAACCCAGCAGAGGGATCCGTTCCTGGCGGCCCGCCGGGAAGCCCTGGCCAGCATCGGCGAGGCCGAAGCGCTGCTGGTGGGGCCGTTCCCGTACGCGATCCCCGCGGAATTCGACAGCCTGCCCCGGCTGTTGGGCCGCGCCACCGTGAAGATCACCACCACCAAGGGGGATCTGATCACCGTGGTGGATGGCTACAACGCCCCGCTCACCGCCGGTGCGTTCGTGGATCTGGTGCAGCGGGGCTTCTACGACGGCCTCCCCTTCACGCGGGCCGAAGATTTCTACGTGCTCCAAACCGGTGATCCGGAGGGCCCGGCCGAGGGCTACGTCGATCCCAAAACCAAGGTGGAGCGCACCGTTCCCCTCGAGATCAAGGTGCCCAGCGAGGAGGCGCCCTTCTACAACCAAACCTTCGAAGACCTCGGCCTGTTCAAGGCCACCCCCACCCTGCCGTTTGCCACCCTCGGCACCCTGGGCTGGGCCCATTCCGACGAGCAGCTCAACGACGGCTCATCCCAGTTCTTCTTCTTCCTTTACGAAGCCGAACTCACCCCCGCCGGTCTGAACCTCGTGGACGGTCGCTACGCCGCGTTTGGCTACGTGGTGGACGGGTTCGACGTGCTCGAGGAACTGGGGGTGGACGACGGCATCGTGAAGGCCACCGTGGTGGGCGGGGCCGAGAACCTGGTAGCCCACGGCTGATCGGCGGCCTTGGGCTCTCCTCATCGCGCAGGGGCTGGTGCCGATCCCACCGAACCGCTGGCCCAGCTGGGGGAGTGGGAACTGATTCGGCGCCTGGGGGCCTTCGCGGCCCCGGGCCGTTTCAACGACGACGCGGCCCTGGTGGTGCCGCCACCCCGAACGGTGCTGGTGGTGAACACCGACGTGCTGGTGGAGGGTGTGCACTTCAGTGATGCCACCACCCCTGCGGCCGCAGTGGGCTGGCGGGCTGCCGCGGCGAACCTCTCCGATCTGGCAGCGATGGGCTGCCGCAGCTGCCTGGGCATCACGGTGGGGCTCACCGCCCCGGGCTCCACTCCATGGGCATGGGTGGAGGGCGTGTACAGCGGCCTGCAGGAGGCACTGCAGCGTCACGGCGGCGAGCTACTGGGGGGCGACTGCAGCGGCGGAAGCCAGCGCCAACTGGCGATCACGGCCCTGGGGGCCGTGGATCCGGCCCAGGTGATTCGACGCGGCGATGGCAGGCCCGGCGACCTGCTGGTGGCCAGCGGCCCCCACGGCCTGAGCCGGCTGGGCCTGGCGCTGCTCCTGGGTGAACTCGATCCCGGCGAGCGCAGCCAGATTCCTGAGCACCTGCAGGAGCGGGCGATCCGCGCCCACCAGCGGCCCAGCCCCCGCTTTGACGTGGTGGACGCGCTGCACCGCAGCCAGTCGACAGGGGCGGACTGGCGCGTGGGCGGCACCGACAGCAGTGATGGGCTGGTGGCGGCCGCCAGGGCGATCGGGGAAGCCAGTGGCTGCCGGGTCGCCCTGAACCGCAGCCGTTTGCCTCTGGATCCAGCGATGGCCCTACTGCCCCAGGCCGAAGCCTGGTGCCTGGCGGGCGGCGAAGACTTCGAGCTGGTGCTGGCCCTGGCAGCCCCCTGGGCAGAGGCCCTCTGCACGGCCCATCCCGACTGCGCGGTGGTGGGTGCACTGGTGGCTGCCGATGGCACCGCCACCGGCGGCGTGGGTTGGCTGGAGGGGGGCCAGGGGCCGATGGCTCCGGAGCTCAGCGGCTACCGCCACTTCGGCTGAGCGTTTCAACTACTGAGCGTTACAACCACGACCATGAAAAAGCCGCTCCCGGAGGAGCGGCTGATGGGGAAAGCTGTAGAGCCTTCAGGCCATCACTTCCAGTTGCGGGCCACCACTTCGGCCAGGTCAACCACGCGCTGGCTGTAGCCCCACTCGTTGTCGTACCAGGACACCACCTTCACCATGTTGTCGCCCATCACCAGGGTGAGATCGGCGTCAACGATGGTGCTCTCATCGGTGCCGGCGTGGTCGGTGGACACCAAGGGCAGATCGCAGTACTTGATGATCCCCTTCATGCCGCCCTCGGCAGCAGCCTTCAGCACGCCATTCACCTCCTCCTTGGTGGTGCCGCGGCTGATCTCCAGCACCATGTCCACCACCGACACATTGGGGGTGGGAACGCGCAGGGCGATGCCGTTCAGCTTGCCCTTCATCGGGGGATACACCAGAGCCACGGCCTTGGCAGCACCGGTGCTGGTGGGAACGATGTTGATGGCGGCGGCGCGGGCGCGGCGCAGGTCCCGGTGGGAGGCATCGAGGATGCGCTGGTCACCCGTGTAGCTGTGGGTGGTGGTCATCGTGCCCTTCACGATCCCGAAGGCCTGATCCAGCACCTTCACGATCGGCGCCATGCAGTTGGTGGTGCAGCTGGCGTTGGAAATGATGTCCCAATCTTCGTGGCGGTACTCGTGATCGTTCACGCCCACCACGAAGGTGCCCACACCCTCACCCTTGCCAGGAGCGGTGATCAGCACCTTCTGGGCACCGGCCTCGATGTGCTTGCCAGCACCGGGCTGATCGATAAATACGCCGGTGGCTTCGATCACCAGATCCACGCCCCACTCCTTCCAGGGAAGGTTGAGGGGATTGCGATCGGAGAAGCACTTGATCGCCTTGCCGTTAACGATGATCGTGTCGTCGGTGGCGCTCACCTCCGCATTGCGGATCTTGCCCAGCATCGAGTCGTACTGGAGCAGGTGAGCGTTGGTGCGCGGATCGGAGGTGTCGTTCAGACCCACCACTTCGATGCCCGTGTTCTCACCGCGGCTCAGCCAGCAGCGCATGAAGTTGCGACCGATGCGGCCGAATCCGTTGATCGCAACCTTCAGGGTCATGGCGTTGAGCGGCAAAAACCGCTAGCAAAGGTGGTTTTGGCCGCAGATCATACAGAAATCAGCCGCCTCGCCCCTCCCAATTCACCCATTGCCGCAAAGGGTCTGAAGCAGCACGATGGTGGAGCCAACCTGGCGGCTTAGCGTCGTCCAGGCGTCCTGCTCCCGCGAACTTGCCCCAGGCTCTGCTGCTCGATCGCCGCCAGCCCCTCCATTTCATCGGAGTCGGTGGCATCGGCATGTCTGCCCTGGCCGGGATCCTGGCGGAGCGGGGCTTCAACGTGACGGGCTCCGACCCCAAAGAGGGGGGGGTGGTTGAGCAGCTGCGCCGCCTGGGCGTGCGGGTGTTCCGCGAGCAGAACGCCGCCACCGTGGCCGCCATCCGCAGCGGCACCTCCACCGCCCCCGTGGTGGTGATCAGCTCTGCCGTGCCGGCGAGCAATCCCGAGCTGCAGGAGGCCCGCCGCTGCGGCCTCACGGTGGTGCACCGCTCCGATGTGCTGGCCGCCCTGATCAACGCCCAGCCCTCGATCGCCGTTGCCGGCACCCACGGCAAAACCACCACCAGCACCCTGGTGGCCACCCTGCTGCAGGCCACCCACCACGACCCCACCGCCGTGATCGGCGGCGTGGTGCCCGCCTTCGGCAGCAATGGCCGCCATGGGGCGGGTCGCCTGCTGGTGGCCGAAGCCGACGAATCCGATGGCTCCCTGGTGAAGTTCCGGCCCCACCTGGCGGTGCTCACCAACGTGGAGCTCGACCACACCGACCACTACCCGAACCTCGACGCGCTGATCGCCACCCTGCAGCGCTTCGCCAAAGGCTCGGAGGCCCTGCTGGCCAACGGCGACTGTCCGATCCTGCGGGAGCACTTCCAGCCGGCCTACTGGTGGTCGACCCGCAGCCCCGAGGGGGTGCACTTCGCCGCCATCGCCCGCGAGGAGCGGGGTGACGGCACCAGCGCCGACTTCTACGAAAACGGCGCACTGGTGGGCCGGATCGAGCTGCCCCTGCCCGGCCAGCACAACCTCAGCAACGCGCTGGCCGCCATCGCCGCCTGCCGGATCGAGGGCGTGTCGTTTGCCGAGCTGCGCCAGGCCCTGGCTGGCCTGCGCACCCCCGGCCGCCGCTTCGACTTCCGCGGCAGCTGGCATGGGCGCCAGGTGGTGGA
>JBBASQ010000046.1:0-7451 GCA_040399185.1 Prochlorococcaceae cyanobacterium | reverse complement strand
CTGCGCCAGCAGGTTCCCCTGCGCGACTTCACCACCTGGAAGGTGGGGGGAGCGGCGGAGTGGTTCGCCGAACCGGGCCAGCAGGGCGAACTGCTGGAACTGGCGGCCTGGGTGAACAGCCAGGGCCTGCCCCTGCACTGCATCGGCGCCGGCTCCAACCTGCTGATCGCCGATGCCGGACTCCCGGGGCTGAGCCTGTGTCTGCGGCGCCTGCAGGGCAGCCGCCTCGACCCGCTCGACGGGTGGGTGGAGGCCCAGGCCGGCGAACCGATCCCCACCCTGGCCCGCAAGGCCGCCCGGGCCGGCCTGAGCGGCCTGGAATGGGCCGTGGGCATCCCCGGCACCGTCGGAGGCGCCGCGGTGATGAACGCCGGTGCCCAGGGCGGCTGTACGGCGGAGTGGCTGCAGGCGGTGCAGGTGCTGGATCCAGGGCAGCCGGAGGCTCCGTTCTGGCTGGAGGCCAGCGCACTGGATTTCGCCTATCGCCACAGCCGGCTGCAGGGTGAGGCCCTGATCGTGCTGGCAGCCCGCTTCCGGCTGGAGCCCGGCCACGACCCAGCCGCCGTGACGGCCCGCACCAGCGCCAACCTGCACAGCCGCACCAGCACCCAGCCCTACCAGCAACCGAGCTGCGGCAGCGTGTTTCGCAATCCCGAACCCCGCAAGGCGGGCCAGCTGATCGAGGCCCTCGGGCTCAAGGGCCTGCGGATCGGCGGTGCCGAGGTGTCGCCGATCCACGCCAACTTCATCGTGAACACCGGCGAGGCCAGCGCCGTCGATATCGACGCCCTGATCCTGGAGGTGCAGCACCGGGTGGCCGCGGAACACGGAGTCGTGCTCCACCCGGAGGTGAAGCGGCTCGGCTTCCCGTAGCCTGCGGCCAGCTTTTTCCCCAGGCATGGCCGGCTTCGGACTTCCCAATTTCGGTCAGCTCACCGAAGCCTTCAAGAAGGCCCAGGAACTGCAGCAGAACGCCCAGAAGCTGCAGGAAGACCTCGATGCCATGGAAATCGAGGGCAGCAGCGCCGATGGCCGCGCCAGCGTGTGGCTCTCCGGCAACCAGCAGCCCCTGCGGGTGAAGCTCTCCCCCGAGCTGCTGGCCGAAGGCGTGGATGCCTGCGAAGCCACCGTGCTGGAGGCCCTGAAGGCGGCCTACGAGAACTCCACCGGCACCATGAAGGAGCGGATGGAAGAGCTCACCGGCGGGCTCAACCTCAACCTGCCGGGTCTGGGGGGCTGAGCTCCTCCAGCGGCTCGTCACGATCCGCGCTCTGGCGCTGACGCCGCCGGGATTCCTGGCGCAACTTTGGATCGAGTCGCGGCTCCAGGCGGCTGCCCCGCTGGCGCAGGCCAGGCCCGCGAGCGGTGCGTTTTTCGTCGCGGGCAACCTCGGCCAGCAGATCGCCCAGACACTGCTGGTAGAGCGATTCACGGTCCCAGCCAGGGGCGATGGCACAGCCGGGATCGCCCTGGTGCAGGCAATTGCTGAAGCGGCATGACGCCGCGGCCAGCTGCCGGCGCAGCTCCGGAAACAGGGGCGCCAGGGCCGCCGGGTCGGATGGCAATGCGGGGCGGTTGAAGCCGGGTGAGTCGGCCACCAGGGCTCCCGGCGCCATGGGGAACAGTTCCACATGGCGGGTGGTGTGGCGACCGCGCTGCAGCCGGCCGGACACCTCCCCCACCCGCAACTCAAGCTCGGGCCGCAGCGCATTGAGCAGGCTGCTCTTGCCCACCCCGGAGGGCCCGCAGAGCACGGCGAGCCCGGGCTCACTGAGGCGAGCCCGCAACAGATCCAACCCGAGTCCGGTGGCCGTGGAGAGCGCAATGGGCCCATAGCCCCAGTCGCGGGCCCTGCTGGTCCAGTTCTGCACGGCGGCGGGATCGGGCAGATCGGCCTTGGAGAACACCAGCTCCACCGGCCGGCCGGTGGCCTCGGCCGTGAGCAGGAAACGGGTGAGCTGCAGGGGGTCCAGCTCCGGTTCAGCCAGGGCCACCACCACCACCACCCGGGTGACATTGGCCACCGCCGGCCGCTCCAACAACGAGTCGCGCGGCAACAGCTCACCCACCGCTGCCCGGCCGGCCCCCCAGTCGATGCCCTCCACCCGCACCCGATCGCCCGTACAGATCTGCAGACCGCTCTTGCCGAGCCGGGTGCGGCGGGTGCACAGGAGCCGGGTGCAGCCCTGGGGGCCAGGCACGTCGAGCTCCACCCAGCAGAAATTGGCCAGCAGGGCCACCACCCGGCCACTGGCCGTCGCCTCAGCCATGGGCTGCCGGCGCTGCCCGCTGGATCAAGAGCCGCACTGCTGCAGCGTCATCGGGATGGGCGACGACCTCAACGGCATGGCCATCGCCCTGGATACCGCTGCTCACCATGGTTTCGGGTTCACCCCGATCCAGATCCACCTGGAGGGTGGCACCCACCGGGAGCTTTTCCAGGGCCAGGCGGGTGCGGATGAAATTCAGGGGGCAGGGGGTGCCCCGCAGATCCAGCTCAGTCACGGTGGCCGAAGAGGCCGCCGAACAAGCCGCTCTTGTGGTGGGGTTTGTGGCCCTTCCGGGTGTGGTGCCCGGCCAGCTGCTCCAGCAATTCCCGCTCCTCACCGCTGAGCTTGGTGGGCAGCTGCACCTTCACCGTAAACAGGTGATTGCCGCGGGCCACCGGATTGCCGAGCCGGGGCACGCCCTTGTTCTGCAGGGTGAGCACGGCGCCGGGCTGGGTGCCCGCCGGGATCTGGAGCGGTTCGTGGCCATCCACGGTTTCCACCTCGATCGTGTCGCCCAGGATCGCCTGGAGGTAACTGAGGGTGACCTCCGACTGGATGTTCACCCCATCCCGGCGCAGCTGCTGGTGCGACTGGACGGTGAGGAACACGTAGAGATCCCCCGGCGGACCGCCGCGCTGGCCGGCATTGCCCTCATTGGCCACCCGCAGCCGGGTGCCGGAGTCCACGCCGGCGGGGATGTTGATCCGCAGCTTCTTGCGCACCTGCTGCAGACCCTGGCCGCCGCAGGCGGTGCAGGGGTCGGCGATCACCTGACCGGTGCCATCGCAGGTGGGGCAGGGCGCCACCTGGGTGAAGCTGCCGAAGGGGGTGCGGGTGGCGCGGCGCACCTGGCCGGCGCCGCCGCAGGTGCCGCAGGTGGTGGGGCCGCTGCCCGCCTTGGCACCGCTGCCGTTGCAGGTGCCGCAGGTTTCGAGATGGCGGATCTGCACCTCCTTCTCGGCGCCGAATACGGCTTCCTGGAAAGAGATCGAGAGATCGAGCCGCAGGTCGTCGCCCTGGCGCGGCCCGCGGCGGCGGGCACCCCCCGCCTGGCCGCCCATGCCGCCACCGAAACCGCTGAAGAAGGTTTCAAACAGGTCGGCGAAACCGCCCATGTCGCCCATGTCGGGCATGCCGGCGGCACCACCCAGGCCGGCCTCGCCGAACTGGTCGTAGCGGGCGCGGGTCTGGGGATCGCTCAGCACCTCATAGGCGCGGCCGATCTCCTTGAACTTGTCTTCCGCGCCCGGATCCTTGTTGATGTCGGGGTGGTACTGGCGGGCCAGGCGGCGGTAGGCCCGCTTGAGGGTGTCGGCATCGGCATCCCGCGCAACGCCGAGCAGGTCGTAGTAGTCGGCCATCAGCCGTCCTGCTCCGCGGCCTGGGGAGCGCCATCAGGCTGGCTGCCGCCACCACCATGGCCGCCCTCAGGCCCCGGCCCCATCGACACCTTCACCAGGGCGTGGCGCAGCACCCGGCCGTTGAGGTGATAGCCGCGCTGCAGCTCCTCAATCACCACGTCTTCGGGGTGCGCATCGCTGGGCTCGCGCAGCACGGCCTCGTGAAGGGTGGGATCGAAGGGTTCACCTTCCACGCGCATGGGCGACACGCCCAGCTGCTTGAACACATCCACCAGCTGCTTGTAGAGGCCCTGGTAGCTGCGGTGGAGGTTCTGGGCCTCCTCATGCTGGGGGTCGAGCTGCTGGCGGGCCCGGTCGAAGTTGTCGACCACCGGCAGGATCTCGCTCAGGGTGTTGCAGGCAATCTGCAGGCGCAGGTCGTCGTTGTCGCGGGCCTGGCGCTTGCGGAAGTTGTCGAAGTCGGCCGCCAGGCGCATGTACTGGCCGTTGAGGTTGTCGTACTGGGCCTTGAGCTGGGCCAGCTCCGACTCCAGCCGTGCTGCCCGCTCCACCGGATCTCCGCCCTGGACCTCGGGCGCCGGATCGGCCACGGCTTCAGGGGTGCTCGCGCCGGTGTCCACGGCGGGAGCCGCCTCGCTCGGCTCGGGAGTGCCCTCGGGCTGCGGCTCGAAACCCTGGCTGCTCTCGACGCTCATGGAGGGATCGTCACTCATGGGTGACGGGCTCTGAATTTGGTTCTAGACATGTTGGAACTCAGGCCCCGCCCCCCACAAGCGGCGGAAGCCCGCACCTCCGGCCGCCATGACGCTGACACCCGCTCGGCCCGTTCCGGCTGCCTCCAGCCCTGAGCAGCAGCGCCTGGAGGTGGAACTGCTGCTGGGCGAACGGGTCACCACGCCACTGGAGCTGGCCACGGCCGATCCCACGCTGGTGCATGGCGGCAGCGGGATCGCGGTGGATCGCTGGCGCGCCCTGGGGGCCCTGCCGCTGCGACGGGACGACAACGCCCTGGTGGTGGCAGTCCCCAGCCACTGGGGACCCGACCAGCGCCAGGGCCTGCTGCAGGAACTCGGCGATCAGGCCAGCGGCTGCCACTTTCAGCTGGCGCTTCCCTCGGATCTCGCCAAGGCGCTGGAACCCCGCCCCGCCGCCGCACCGGGAACAGCCCCAGGTACCCGCTCCCTGATGGAGGGTCTGAACCTGCCGGGGGATTCAGAACTCACCGAAGTTCAGGATCCCGACGACCTGGAAAGCTCCAGCAGCTCGGCCAACACCTCGCCGGTGGTGAGCTTGGTGGACCGCATCCTGATCGAGGCCCTCCAAAGCGGCGCCAGTGACATCCACGTGGAGCCCCAGGAGAACTGCCTGGAGGTGCGCTTCCGCCTCGATGGCGTGCTCCACAAGCTGCTCGACGACCTGCCGAAAAGCCTGATCCCGGCCGTCACATCCCGCCTCAAGATCATGGCCGACCTGGACATCGCCGAGCGGCGCATGCCCCAGGACGGCCGCATCCGCCGCAACTACCGCGGCCGGAAGATGGACTTCCGGGTGAGCACCTTGCCGAGCCGGCACGGCGAGAAGGTGGTGCTCCGCCTGCTCGACAGCGGCGCCACCCAGCTGGGCCTCGACACCCTGATCACCGACCAGCGGGCCCGCTCCACCCTCCGCTCCATGGGCTCGAAGCCCTACGGAATGATCCTGGTAACGGGACCCACCGGTTCGGGTAAGAGCACCACCCTCTACGCCCTGCTGGCCGAACGCAACGACCCGGCCATCAACATCTCCACGGTGGAAGACCCGATTGAGTACACGCTCAAGGGCATCACCCAGACCCAGGTGAACCGCGACAAGGGCTTCGACTTCAGTTCAGCCCTGCGGGCCTTCATGCGCCAGGACCCGGACGTGCTGCTGGTGGGGGAAACCCGCGACCTGGAGACCGCCAAGACCGCGATTGAGGCCGCCCTCACCGGCCACCTGGTGCTCACCACCCTGCACTGCAACGACGCGGTGAGCGCCTTCGCCCGCCTCGACGAGATGGGGGTGGAGCCGTTCCTGGTGAGCGCCTCCCTGCTGGGGGTGGTGTCCCAGCGGCTGCTGCGGCGCGTGTGCAGCCACTGCCGCATCCCCTACAAACCCAGCGAGGAGGAACTGGCGCGCTTCGGGCTGCTGGCCAGCCGCGAGGCCAACATCACTTTCTACAAGGCTCTGCGCACCAATCCCGGCCCCGATGCCTGCCCCCACTGCCAGGGCAATGGCTACAAGGGCCGGGTGGGGGTGTACGAAATCCTCTCGATGAATGACAACCTGGCCGCGGCCGTGGCCAAGCGGGCCACCACCGATGTGATGCGGCGGCTGGCGCTGGAGAACGGCATGAAGACCCTGCTCGGCTACGGCCTGGATCTGGTGCGCGAGGGCCACACCACCCTCGATGAAGTGGAGCGGATGCTGCTCACCGACACCGGCCTGGAATCGGAGCGCCGGGCCCGGGCCTTGAACACGCTCACCTGCCAGGGCTGCGGAGCCGGATTGCAGGACGATTGGCTCGAATGTCCTTACTGTCTGACCACCAGGGACTAGCGATCCGATGGATCTGCTGATCGAAGATCTGATGACCGAACTGGTGGAGCGGGGCGGCAGCGACCTCCACCTCTCCTGCGGCCAGCCACCCCACGGGCGCTTTAACGGTCAGCTCCAGCCAATGCGCGAGGACCGGCTCAGCGAGGAGGCCTGCAACAAGCTGATTTTCTCGATCCTCAACAACTCCCAGCGCAAGGATCTGGAACAGAACTGGGAGCTGGATTGCTCCTACGGCCTCAAGGGGGTGTCGCGCTTCCGGGTGAATGTGTACCGGCAGCGGGGCACCTATGCCGCCTGCCTGCGGGCCCTGGGCAACTCCATTCCCAAGCTCGATGCCCTCGGCATGCCGCCGGTGGTGGAGGAGATGAGTCGCAAGCCGAGGGGGCTGGTGCTGGTGACCGGACCCACCGGCTCCGGCAAGACCACCACCCTGGCGGCCCTGCTGGATCACATCAACCACAGCCGCTCCGAACACATCCTCACGATCGAAGATCCGATCGAATTCACCTACCGCAGCGACCGCAGCCTGGTGCACCAGCGCGAGGTGAGCCAGGACACCCGCAGCTTCGCCAACGCCCTGCGGGCCGCCCTGCGGGAAGACCCCGACGTGATCCTGGTGGGGGAGATGCGCGACCTGGAAACGATCCAGCTGGCCATCAGCGCCGCCGAGACGGGGCACCTGGTGTTCGGCACCCTGCACACCAGTTCGGCCGCCCAGACGGTGGACCGGATGGTGGACGTGTTCCCCCCGGGCCAGCAGACCCAGATCCGGGTGCAGCTCAGCAACAGCCTGGTGGCGGTGTTCTCCCAGACCCTGCTCAAGCGCAAGAATCCGGCCCCAGGGCAGTACGGCCGCGTGATGGCCCAGGAAATCCTGATCAATAACCCCGCCACCGCCAACCTGATCCGCGAGGGCAAAACCGCCCAGCTCTATTCCCAGATGCAGACCGGCGGGCAATACGGCATGCAGACCCTCGAGCGGGCCCTGGCGGATCTGGTGCAGCAGGACGTGGTGACCAGCGAGGAAGCGATGACCAAGACCAGCCGGCCTGAGGAACTGCAGCGGCTGCTGGTGGGCTGAGGCGGTGGCCGCGTTCCTCGCCACCTACACCAACGCACGCGGGCAGGAGCGGCAGCTGCAACTGCAGGCGGCCAACCTGCAGGACGCGAAACGGGATCTGCGCCGGCGTGGCATCCGGCCGGTGAGTTTGGAGCCAGTGCAAGGGGGAACTGCCGCCTCTGC
>JBBASQ010000045.1:0-14873 GCA_040399185.1 Prochlorococcaceae cyanobacterium | reverse complement strand
GGGGTCCAAGCAGCATGGCGCCCACAAGACCGGCCCAGGCACCAAAGGAGTGCACAATCGTGGAACCGGCGAAGTCGATGAACCCGAGCTTGTTCAGCCAGCCTTCACCCACGTTCCATTGCCAGGAACCGGCAATCGGGTACAGCACACCCACCAGCACCAGCGAGAAGATCACGAACTCGCCAAACTTGATCCGTTCAGCCACCAGGCCCGACACGATCGTGGCGGCTGTGCCGGCGAAGGCGGCCTGGAACAGGAAGTCAACGCTGGGCACCAGCTTGCCCTCGGTGACCATCTCAGGGGTCACGGTGGGGTCAAAGAACAGCCCGCCGAACTTGAACCAACCGGGAATCACCCAGTCGGCGTTGTACATGATTTTGTAGCCGATGAACCAGTAGGCCGTCACCGCCAGGGCGAAGACGATCAGGTTCTTGGCGAGAATGTTGACAGCGTTCTTCTGGCGGCACATCCCGGCTTCCACCATGGCGAAGCCGGCGTTCATGAAGATCACCAGGGCGGCGCAGATCAACAAGAACATGTTGTTGGCCAGGAAGCCGGCGTTGAGCTCAGGGAGCTCGGCGGCGTGGGCCGACAGGTTGAACAGGCCGAGACCCATCAAGGCGATGGGAACACAGGCCAGCCAGGTGAGGGTTCGGTTGGACGACAGCCCGCGGACTTTGCGGAACAGCAGCGCGGGGGCATCCAGCAAGCTCGCTTCCTGAAGGCTCCGCGGCTGTTGCCGCCGCGGCTGAGGCGAGGCAACGGTCATGACGAAGGTGTTGGGGTGCCGGCGGGGGTACCGCCGTTGCGGCTGATGATTTGCCAAATCGCGACCCCCTTCGGTAACTGGCGATACACAACCCAAAAGTCGTGCCGATGTGGTAGGCGCTTGCGGCCAATGATTTCGCCGATTTGTGTCCGATGGGATACAGCTCAAGGCGTGTCGATTGGTGAAGCGATTGGCGAAATGTTCATGGCGAACAGTCGTCCTGCGCTAGACATGCATCGAAGGACAAAACGTTGGGTGGGGGTCGCCGCCCCCATCGGAAGTAGCCCACCGCAAGGCGAAGCAACGCTCCTTTCCACGAAGCGGGCCACACCAACCCTTCCCTTCGAGGTTCTCCTCATGGCAACCCAACTCCGCTACCGGGGCGTTAGCTACGACCCCACCCAGCACGAAAAGCTCTCCGATGCTCCGGTTGAGCACGTGTATCGCGGCCGTCACTTCGACGCCGCCACCCGCCACGAAGCCGCTCCGGCCAACGCCGAGGTGGAGCTCCACTACCGCGGCGCCGTGTACCACCACAACCAGGCCGAAGCGGCCCGTCAGGTGCGGCAAGGCTGAGCAAATTCGGCTAACCGGTAACGGTTGCCACCACATCGGGTCCCTGTCGCTGCCTCAATGGGGTGACAGGGATTTTTCTTTGGTGGATCTCGCCATTGCCGTTGTCGATCGCGACGCCCGTTTGGTGCCCCTCAGCGTGCACGGCCTGCTCTGGCTGCAGACCCACTTCGACACGAGCGAGTGGGATTCGGTGTGCTCAGGTCGGGCCCGCCTCCACACCGATGGGGTGAGCGCCCTCTGCCGTGACGCCCGCGATGCCGGGCTTCGCGTTACCCAGGCCACAGCCTGAACCGAGCTGAAGCCGTCAGTTTTCGGCTTGCTCCTGTGGCCTTTCAGCGGCAGCCGGGCCCGTCATCTGGGCGCCGATGGATTCACAGAACGCCACCGGATCCACGTCGGGGGCGACACCCAGGGCCTTGCGCAGGCTGTCGAGCTGCTTCACCGACTGCAGATCCACGTTGGCGGCGGCCTGTTCGCAACCCAGCTTCTGCAGGGCCGTCACATCGGGTTTGCCGCAGCCGCCCAGGGCCAGCAGGGCCAGGGCTCCTGCGCCAAGCCATCGCCGTTGCATCGCGTCCTGTTCCAGGGAGCCGAACGGTAGGCAGTCCATCCAGTGCCTGCAGGGTTTCGCCTGGATTCAGAGGGCGAACCAGCGGCAGATCAGGAACGGCACCGTGAGGGTCATCACCACGGTGAGCGGCAGCCCGTAGCGGGGCACATCCAGAAAGCGGTACCGCCCCGGCCCGAACACCATCAGGTTGGTCTGATAGCCCACGGGGCTCAGGAAGCTCTGGCTCGCGCCGAACAGCACGGCGTAGATGAAGGCCATCGGCGGCTGCTCCAGCCCCGTGGCCAGCTGGCCGGCGATCGGAATCACCATCGCCACCGTGGCGGCGTTGCTCATTACTTCCGTGAGCAGGGTGGTGAACAGGAACACCACCAGCAGGGCCGCGTACACCGGCCAGCCCTGAAGCCCCACCAGCAGCTGACGGGCGGCCGCCTCGGCCAGCCCGGTTTTTTCCAGGGCCACGCTGAAGCTGGCCAGGGAGCCCAGCAGCAGGATCACATCGAGCCGGATCGCCCGCTGCAGTTCCCCGGAGCGGAGGCAGCCCGTGGCCACCATGGCCACCGTGCCCAGCAGCACCGACCCCACCAGGGGCACCAGGTTGAACGTGGGCAGCAGAATTACCACCAGGGCAATGGCCATGGCCAGCCGCTTGCGACTCACCGTGGGCAGGTCTTGCTCCAGTTGCTCGAGCACCACCAGATCATTGGAGGTTTGCAGGCCGCGGATGGCGTCCTTCGGACCCTGGAGCAGCAGCACGTCGCCCTCGCGCAGCTCCACCCGTCCCAGCCGTTCCCGCAGGACGGCGTTGCCGCGGCGCAGGGCCAGCACGGTCACGTTGTAGCGCTGGCGGAAGCGCAGATCCCGCAGGCAATCCCCGGCCAGGGTGGAGCCGGAGGGGAGCAGCACCTCCACGGTGCGCTGGTTGTTGCTGGCGTCGCTGGTGTCACCAGCGGCGGCATCCTCCGGGGTGGGGGCCAGCTCCACCGTGTGCTCCTGCTGCAGCCGCAGCAGGTCTGCACGGCCGCAGCGCAGCACCAGCCGATCGCCGAGCATCAGGGTGCGGTCGGCCAGGGGCGGCAGGAAGCGCTCGCTGCCCCGGTGCAGCTCGAGCACGTCGAGGTCGTAGCGGCGCTGTAGGCGGCTGCCATGCAGCGACTGGCCCAGCAGTTCGGAGTTGTCGGGGATGCGCACCTCGGTGAGGTAGCCGCTCGAGCTCAGGCTGCGGGTGAGGTCGTCGTCGTCATGGCCCCGGTCCGGCAGGGAGCGGTCGGCCAGCAGCACCATCACCAGGCTGCCCACCAGCCACACGCCGATGCCGATGCCGGTGAAGCTGAACAGGCCAAAGGCGCCGTAGCCCAGCTTGGCGCTCACATCGGAGGCCAGCAGGTTCACCGAGCTGCCCAGCAGGGTGAGCGTGCCGCCCAGCACCGTGGCAAAGGAGAGCGGCAGCAGCACCTTGGAGGGGGAGATGCCTCGGCGGTGGCACCAGCCTTCCACCACCGGCAGCAGGGAGGCCACGATCGGGGTGTTGGGCACAAAGGCCGACACCGGCCCCACCACGGCGGCCATCAGGGTGATCATCCGCTTGGGGCTGCGCACCGCATCGGAGCCCAGCAGGCCCCTCAGCCGGTCGAGGGCGCCGGAGCGGAACAGGGCGGCCGAGATGGCGAAGAGCCCCATCAGGGTGATCAGGGCCGGACTGCCGAAGCCCTCCACGGCCTCCCCTGGTTTGAGCACGCCGGTGGCGATCAGCAGGCCAGCCGCGAGCAGCCCGGTAACTTCCGGCGCCAGCCAACCGGTGATGAACAGCACCACCGAGCCGGCCAGCACCGCCAGGGTGATGGCAGCTCCGGGCTGGCTGGCGGCCTCCAGAAAACTGTTCATGGATGGAGCTGGGTAGGGGGCCGCCGCAGCAGCTTCGGCAACATACCGCGGTATGCGAATCGGGATACCGGAATCAGCCGTGCGTCCGGTCTTCTCCCCGTGGACGGCCAACCCCTGGCCAGGCGTGTGACAATCCGCCCACCACTGCGTTGCCGCGGTACCGGATGCCCCGCTTCCCCTCCGTGCTCAAGGGCCTGCTGGCCTCGGCCCTTCTGATGGCCCCCCTGGCCGGCTGCGCACCCGAGGACGGTTCCGGTGTGCAGAGCCAGAGGATGGCTGCCATTAACGGCCGGGGCAAGCTGATTTGCGGCGTGGAGGGCACCCTGCCCGGCTTCAGCTTTGTGGAGCCCAACGGCAGCTATTCCGGCCTGGATGTGGATGTGTGCAAGGCCGTGGCGGCGGCCGTGCTCGCCGATCCCACCAAGGTGGAATACCGCAACCTCAACTCCAGCGAGCGCTTTGCCGCGCTGGCCAGCGGCGAAGTCGATCTGCTCTCGCGCAACACCACCAAGACCCTCAGCCGCGATGCGCCCGGCGGCAACGGCCTGAGCTTTGCTCCCACCACCTTCTATGACGGCCAGGGCGTGATGGTGCCCGTGGCCAGCGGCATCAAGACCCTCAAGGATCTGGCCGGCAAGCCGATCTGCGTGGAGAGCGGTACCACCACCGAGCTCAACCTGGCCGATCGGATGCGGGAGCAGAAGATTCCCTACACGCCGCTGAAGTTCCAGACCAGCGACCAAACCTATGCCGCCTACCTGGGCGACCGCTGCGTGGCGGTCACCAGCGACCGCTCCCAGCTGGCCGGCAAGCGCACCAGCTTCCCCAACGCCGATCAGCACGCCCTGCTGCCGGATGTGCTCAGCAAGGAGCCACTCACCCCGGCCACGGTGAACGGCGATCCGGTGTGGGCTGACGCCGTGCGCTGGACCATCTACGCCCTGATGCAGGCCGAGGAGTGGGGCCTCACCCAGGCCAACATCGACGCCAAGGTGGCCGAGGCCAAGGCCAACCCCAACCAGGCCGACCTGCGCCGCTTCCTTGGCATCGAGGGCGATTTCGGCAAGCAGCTGGGTTTGCCGGCCGACTTCACCGTGCAGGCGATCAAGGCCGTGGGCAACTACGGCGAGGTGTTTGATCGCAACGTGGGCCCCACCTCCAAGCTCAAGCTGGAGCGCGGGCTCAACAAGCAGTGGAAGGACGGCGGCCTGATCTACGCGCCCCCGTTCCGTTGATGGTTACTCCCTGGTGGCGCAACCGCCGGGTGCTGCCCTGGCTCGTGCAGGGCGTGGTGGGGCTGCTGGTGCTGCTGCTCATCGCCTTCCTCCTGGGCAACCTGGTGCGCAATCTCACCGCGGCCGGGTTGCTCCTGAGCTGGCGTTGGCTGGGCCAGTCCGCCGGCTTCGACATCGGCGAATCGGTGCTCCCCTTCAATGCCGAGTTGCCCTACTGGCGTGCCCTGCTGGCGGGCCTGGTGAACACAGTGCGGGTGGTGGTTAGCGGGCTGATCCTCTCCACCGTGCTGGGCACCCTGGCGGGCATGGCCAATTTCTCCAGCAACGGCCTGCTGCGCCGGCTGGTGCGTTTTTACGTGGAGGTGGTGCGCAACATCCCGCTGCTCCTCCAGCTGGTGTTCTGGTATTTCGTGGTGTTTCTGTCGTTGCCAAACGGCACGGCGGCCCTGCAGCTGCCCGGGGTGGTGCTGGCCAAATCCGGGCTGTATCTGGCTGGTTTCGCCAACGGTTTGCAATGGACCGTTCCCCAGCTGGTGGGCGGGGTATGGCAGGCCCCGGTGCGCTACAGCGTGGAATTTGGCGCTCTGCTCACGGGCCTGGTGGTGTACACCGGCGCGTACATCGCCGAAGTGGTGCGGGGCGGGATCGCCTCGGTGCCGCGGGGCCAGTGGGAGGCGGCGTCAGCCCTGGGGCTCGGTTGGCTGGCCAGCCTGCGCCATGTGGTGCTGCCCCAGGCCCTGCGGGTGATCGTGCCCGGCCTCAACACCCAGTACATCTCCCTGGCCAAGAACTCCTCCCTGGCCGTGGCCGTGGGTTTTTCCGATCTCTACGCCGTGGCTGAAACCACCCTCAACCAAACCGGCCGGGCCGTGGAGGTGGTGATCCTGATGCTGGCGGCCTACCTGGTGCTGGATCTGCTGATCTCCGCCCTGATGAACCGCCTCAACCGGTTGGTGCAGATCCGCGAGCGCTGAGATGAACGCCCCGATGCCCTTCTCCGGCAGCCCGTCGCTGCCGCCGCCGCCCTCGGTCCGGCCCCCCGGTGGCCCCTGGGGCCGGCTGCGCCGTGAGCTGTTCGCCACCCCCGCCGACGGCCTGCTCAGCCTGGCCCTGATCACCGTGATCTCCACGGTGCTCTTCAGCCTGCTGCGCTGGGCCTTCACCCAGGCCAACTGGGCCGTGGTGCAGCTCAACAGCACCCTGTTCGCCGTGGGGCGCTACCCGGTGGAGCAGCAGTGGCGGCTGTGGCTGCTCACCACCCTGTTGGCGGCGGCCACCGGCCTCACCTGGGGGCTGCTTCGCGCCTTTCCGCGGCCCGATCGCAGCGGTGAACTCTGGCCCCAGAACGACCGCATTGCGGTGGTGGTGCTCGCCCTGGTGGCCCTGGCGACCCCCTGGGCCCTGGGGCTCTCCGGGGCGATCTGGGGCCGCTGGCTGCTCATCACGGGCCTGTTGGTTGTTCTGCGCTGGCTGGCCGGGCGCTTTGGGCCGCGCCTCGAGCGGGGCACGGTGGCCTGGCTGGCCCTGGGTTGGCCAGTGCTCTACCTGCTGGGCATGGTGCTGATCCATGGCGGCCTCGGCATCCCCGCGGTGCCCAGCGCCGAATGGGGCGGCCTGCTGCTCACCTTGCTGGAGGCCAGCTTCGCCATCCTGCTCTGCTTCCCGCTCGGGGTGCTGCTGGCCCTGGGCCGCCGCAGCGAGCTTCCCCTGCTGCGCTGGGGCTCGGTGATCTACATCGAGTTCATCCGCGGCGCGCCGCTGATCACCCTGTTGTTCCTGGGGCAGAACATCCTCGGCTTCCTGCTGCCCGGTGGCCTGGCCCCCGAGCGGGTGTGGCGCGCGGCCTGGGTGCTCACTTTCTTCGCCGCTGCCTATCTGGCCGAGGCGGTGCGTTCGGGCCTGGCTGCCGTGCCCAAGGGGCAGCTCGAGGCGGCCCGCGCCCTCGGGCTGTCCACGCCCCAGGCCCTGCGCCACGTGGTGCTGCCCCAGGCCCTGCGGGTGGCCCTGCCGGTGATGGTGAGCCAGTTCATCTCCCTGCTCCAAGACACCACCCTGCTGTCGTTGATCGGCCTGATGGAGCTGCTGGGCACGGCCCGCACCGTGATGGCCAACCCCGATTTCCTTGGCCACTACGGGGAGGTGTACCTCACCCTGGCGGTGCTGTTCTGGTGCTGCTGCGCCGCCCTGGGGTTGGGCAGCCGGGCCCTTGAGCGCCGCCTCGATCCCCGCCACCTGCCCAACGGCAGCTGACGTCGCCCAGGTTTTTGCCCAGCCCGCGCTTCTGCCTTCCGCCCATCCGTTGATGACCAGCCCCTCTCCCACCGCCAGCTCCGGGCCGATCATTGAGGCCCGGGATGTGCACAAGTGGTATCCCAATGGCTTTCACGCCCTGCGCGGCGCCAGCCTCGAGGTGAACCGGGGTGAGGTGGTGGTGATCATGGGGCCCTCCGGTTCCGGCAAGAGCACCTTCATCCGCACCTTCAACGCGCTGGAGGACTACCAGCAGGGCAGCATCCGCATCGACGGCATGCCCCTCTCCAACGACCTGCGCAACATCGATGCCATCCGCCGGGAGGTGGGGATGGTGTTCCAGCAGTTCAACCTCTTCCCCCACCTCACCGTTCTGCAGAACCTCACCCTGGCGCCCGTGCTGGTGCGCCGGCGCAGCAAGGCCGAGGCCCAGCAGCGGGCCTTGCAACTGCTGGAGCGGGTGGGCATTGCCGAGCAGGCCCAGAAATTCCCCGGTCAGCTCTCCGGCGGCCAGCAGCAGCGGGTGGCCATCGCCCGCTCGCTGTGCATGGATCCCCAGTTGATGCTCTTCGATGAGCCCACCAGTGCCCTCGATCCGGAGATGGTGCGTGAGGTGCTGGAGGTGATGCAGGGCCTCGCCGCCGACGGCATGACCATGGTGGTGGTGACCCACGAGGTGCGCTTCGCCGAGCAGGTGGCCGATCGGGTGGTGCTGATGGCCGACGGCGAGGTGGTGGAGATTGCCCCACCCCAAACGTTCTTCTCCAACCCCAGCCACGAGCGCACCCGCCGCTTCCTCGATCAGATCCTCTGAACGGGGCTAGAGGCTGTCGAGGTCGTCGTCCTTGTCGGCTTCGTTGGTTTGGCGCTTGGGGATCGGGCTCACCAGCAGTTTGTCGACCCGCTTGCCGTCCATGTCCATCACCTCAAAGCGATAGCCCTGCCACTCGAAGTGGTCGGCCTCGCGGGGGATGCGCTCCAGCACGTGCATCACAAATCCGGCGAGGGTGTGATAGCGCCCCTCCTGGTCGATCCCGAAGATGTCGTGATCAACCAGTTCCGTGAAGGCGTCGAGGTCGAGGCCCGCATCCACCAACCAGGAGCCGTCTTCACGGGTTACCACCAGCGGCTCCTCCTCATCGTCCACCGAGGGGAGGTCGCCCACGATGCCTTCCATGAGGTCGTTGAGGGTGACCAGACCCTCCACACCGCCGAATTCATCGGTAACGAGCGCGATGTGGATGCCGCTGCGCTTGAACTGCTCCAGCACCGAGAGGGCCCGGGTGCTTTCGGCCACGAACAGGGGGGGCTGCATCAGCTCCTCCAGGTTGATGGCCTGGCCTGAAATCTTGGCCGACAGCAGGTTGCGCACGCGCACCACCCCAAGGCAGTCATCGAGGCTGCCCCTGCCCACCGGAAAGCGGGAATGGGTGCTCTCGAGCACCTCCTGGAGACTGTCTTCGAGGGGCTCCTCCACATCCAGCCAGCAGATGTCGGTGCGGGGGGTCATCAGGGTCTTGATGGTGCGGTCTCCAAGCCGCAGCACCCGCTGCACCATGTCGTGCTCCACCTCCTCGAAGACCCCCGAGTCGGCGCCCTGACGGATCATCGCCTTGATCTCGTCTTCGGTGATGTCGGGCTCATTGCTGGTGGACACGCCCATCAGCTTCAGCAGCACATCGGTGGAGTGGCTCAGCAGATGCACCACCGGGGCACTGGCCCGCGACAGCCAGCGCATCGTGGGCGCCATCGTGCAGGCCAGCTGTTCGGGGTTGGCTAGGGCCAGCCGCTTGGGCACCAGCTCGCCCACCACCACCGAGAGGAAGGTGATCACGGCCACCACCAGGCCAAAGCTGAGGCCCTCGCTGTAGGGGGCCAGCAGGGGCACCTGCTCCAGGGCTGGAGCCAGTTTCCGGGCCACCGTGGCGCCACCCACGGCACCGCTGAGGATGCCGATCAGGGTGATGCCGATCTGAACGGTGGAGAGGAACTCGTTGGGTGAATCCGCCAGGCGCAGGGCCACCCGAGCGGATCGTCGGCCTTTGTCGACCAGTTGCTGCAGCCGATGGCGGCGGGCGGAAACGATCGCGATTTCAGCGCCGGAGAAAAGACCGTTGGCAACGATCAGCAGCAGGATGATCAGGATCTCCAGCGCCAAGAAAAGAGTCGTCTCCGAAAATTTCGCCCAATCTACAGGGATTGGCCCGGATCAATCTGTCTGTTGGTATCAGCTACCGGGCAGCTGCCGCAGGGCGTCGGCAGCGCCCATCACCACCAGCAGCTCCCCCTTCTCCAGCACGTGGGAGGCCGGGGGGTTCACCGTGAGGTCGTTGTCGGGGCCGCAGGCCAGCACGCTCACGTTGTAGTTCTTGCGCAGGTTCAGATCCCGCAGCGACTGCCCCACAAAGGAGCTGGGCACCCGGATCTCCTCGATGCTGTTGCGGTCGTCGAGGCGCAGCCGCTCCAGCAGGTTGGGGCGCACCAGTTCCATGCCCAGGCGCACGCCTTGCATCTTGGAGGGGAACACCACCCGGTCGGCGCCCACCCGCTGCAGCATCTTCATGTGCAGATCGGTGGTGGCGCGGGCGATCACCTGCTTCACCTGGCTGCCCGGCGCATCCTTGGCGATCAGGGTGGCGGTGATGCTCACCTCGATCGGTTCCCGCATGGCCACCACCACGGTGCCCATGTCGAGCACGCCGGCGGCGCGCAGGGCCTCCTCATCGGTGCAGTCCACCACCCGGGCCTCGATCGAGGGGTCGATCAGGCGCAGGGCATCGATGGCCCGCTGGTCGTTGTCGATCGCCAGCACATCGGCGCCGCTGCGCACCAGCTCCTCGATCACCGCCGAGCCGAAGCGCCCCACGCCGATCACGGCGAAACCGCTGGGGTCGGGCCCCTGCTCGGGCCGCCATTGCCACCAGGTATTGGAAGAAGCCATGGGGATCAGAGAAACACCTCTTCGCGCGGGTAGCCCACCCGATCGGGCGGTCGGTTCCCGTAGAGCGCGGCGAGCAGCAGCATGATGCCGAGCCGGCCCACGAACATCCCCACGATCAGCACCAGCTGACCCCAGCGGTTCAGCTCGGCGGTGACGCCCACATCCAGGCCCACGGTGCAGAAGGCCGACATGCAGGTGAACAGCTTCTCCAGGAAGCTGAAGCTGGTGCGGGCGGCCTCGCCGCTGGCGGTGGGGCCGATGCCCAGCAGCGCGGTCATCAGCAGCACGAACAGGCCGGAGGCCAGGGCCACCCCCACCGCCTTGAGCAGCAGATCCCCCGGGATGAGCCGGTTGCGGATCACCACCTCCTTGCGCCCCTCGAGGGTGGATTTGGTGGCACCCATCAGCAGGGCGAAGGTGGTGGTCTTGATGCCGCCACCGGTGCCGCCGGGGCTGGCGCCGATGAACATCAGCACGATCATCAGCAGCAGGCCCGCCTCCGAGAGGGTCTGCACCGAGAACGGCACGGTGTTGAAGCCGGCGGTGCGGGTGGTCACCGACTGGAACAGGGTGACCTGGAGGCGTTGTCCCAGGTTGAGGTCCTGCACCACCCCGCCCACGGCGAAGTGCTCGGTGAACAGCAGGCCCAGGGCGCCGATCACAATCAGCAGCACGGTGCTGCGCAGCACGAGGCGGGTGTGGAGGCTGAGTCGCCGGATGCGGGAGAGCCGGAACCGCTTGGCCCACACGTCGTTGATCACGCGCCAGCCGATGCCGCCGATCACGATCATGGTGGCGATCACCCCGTTCACCACGGGGTTGTCGCGGTAGCGCACCAGGCTGTCGCTCCACAGGCCGAAGCCGGCGTTGTTGTAAGCGCTGATGCTGTGGAACAGCGCGGCCCAGAAGCGCTGCAGCGGGTTCTCGATGTCGGTGAAGCCGAAGCCGTAGAGCACCACGGTGCCGGCGCCCATCACGCAGAAGCCGGCGATCAGGATCCGGTTGAAGGTGGGGCCGATGCCGCCCACCCCGAATTCATCGAGGGCCCGGCCCTTGTCGAGCCGGTGGCGCAGGCCGGAGCGGCCCTGCACGAAGCCCTGCAGGAAGGTGGTGATCGCCATCAGGCCCAGGCCACCGGTCACGATCAGCCCCGCCAGGGCGATCTGGCCGAAGGGGGTGAGATCGCGGCTGATGTCGATGATCGAGAGGCCGGTCACCGTGATCGCCGAGGTCACGGTGAACAGCGCCTCCCACAGGCCCACCTCGTCGGTGGAGCACAGCGGGCTGGCCAGGATGAAGGTGCCCACCAGGATCACCAGCACGCCCGTCACCGCGGTGAACTGGGGCACGGTGAGCCTGTGGCGCCAGCGCTGCAGGGCCTGCAGTGGAGATACGGCGGGAGCGCCGGCCATCGGCCATGCATGGGGCAAGGGCAAAAACCTAGAGGAACTGGGGCGCCTCATTAGCCTTTCCCCGCCAGCACCCACTGCATGCAGGATTTCATTGCCCGCCTCCCCGAGCTGATCGGTTCAGCCGTGGAGGCCAACCCCCTGATGGGGTATCTGGTGATCGCGGCGGTGATGCTGCTGGAAAACGTGTTTCCGCCGATTCCCTCCGAACTGGTGATGCCGCTGGGGGGCTTTTACGTGCAGCAGGGCAAGCTCGAGCTGGTGCCGGTGATCCTGGCCGGTCTGATCGGCACGGTGCTCGGGGCCTGGTTCTGGTACGGCGTGGGCCGGCTGATCAACGAGCAGCGCATCGAGCACTGGCTCGAGCGCCATGGCCGCTGGATCGGCATCAGCCCGGCCGACCTGGCCCGCAGCCGCCGCTGGTTCAACCGCCATGGCTCGGCCCTGGTGTTCTGGGGCCGGATCATTCCCGGGGTGCGCACCTTGATCTCGGTGCCCGCTGGCATTGAGCTGATGCCCCAGCTGCCGTTTCTGGCCTGGACCACCGCCGGCAGTCTGATCTGGGTGATCGTGCTCACCCTGCTGGGCCAGGGCCTGGGTGAGGGCTACCAGCGGGTGGAGCTGTGGATCGAGCCCCTGGCCAAGCTGGTGAAGGTGCTGCTGGTGCTGGCGGCGGTGGTGGCGGCGGGCTGGATTGCCCGCAATGTCATTCGGCAGCGCCGGAATCGTTGAGCTGGGAGGCTTCCTGGCGGTTTTCGGCCAGGGTGGGGCTCTCCGAGCTGAGGCTCGAGAGCACCAGGGCCCCGGTGGTGAGCAGGGCCGCAACGGCCAGGGCTGCCACGCTGCCCCAGCCGTACCTGCGCCGGGCTGAATCGCCGTGCGGCAGGGCGGTGCCGCAGTCGGCACACACCAATCCGCTCAGGGAGCGGGCCGGCATCCGGCAGCCGCAGCGGGGGCAGGCCATCGGCACGCGCGCCCGAACAGGCGCCCAGGGAAACGACAATCACCATCGTTAGGTCCGCAGCCCGGCGGGTGGCTGTAGCCAAACGATCCGTTCTGCACCTTCATGGCCTGGCATCCCCACCTCTGGCACCCCACCACCCAGGTGGCCACGGCCCCCGAGCCCCTGAAGGTGGTGGCGGCCCGCGGCGCCCTGCTGCAGCTCGATGACGGCCGCGCGTTGATCGATGCGATCAGCAGCTGGTGGGTCACGCTCCATGGCCACGCCCAGCCGCAGATTGCCCGGGCCATTGCCGAGCAGGCCCAGCGGCTGGAGCAGGTGATCTTCGCCAACTTCAGCCACGGCCCTGCCGAACAGCTGGCCGAGCGGCTGGCGGCCCTGAGTGGCCTGGAGCGGCTGTTCTTCTCCGACAACGGCTCCACCGCGGTGGAGGTGGCGCTCAAGATCGCCTGGCAGTGGTGGCACAACCGGGGCGAGGTCCGGCGCCAGCTGATCGCGTTTGAGGGGGCCTATCACGGCGACACCGTGGGCGCGATGGCCCTGGGGGAGCGCTCCCTGTTCACCGCGCCCTACGACGACCTGCTCTTCGCGGTGGCCCGGGCCCCCTGGCCCGCCACCTGGGATGGGGATACGGGCGTGGAGGCGCGGGAGGCGGCGGCTCTGCTGGAGCTGGAGCGCCTGCTGGAGCAGCCGACGGCCGCCGTGATCCTCGAGCCCCTGATTCAGGGGGCCTCCGGCATGAACATGGTGCGCCCGTCTTTTCTTCAGGGGGTGGAGCGGCGGGTGCGTGCCAGCGGCGCCCTGTTGATCGCCGATGAGGTGATGACGGGCTTCGGGCGCACCGGCTCCCTGTTTGCCTGCCAGGGCTCGGGCATTCGGCCGGATCTGATGGCCCTCTCCAAGGGGCTCACCGGTGGCTTCCTGCCGATGGGGGTGACCCTGGCCAGCGAGGCGCTGTATCAGGCCTTCATCGGCAGCGATCCGGCGCTCACCTTCTTCCATGGCCACAGCTTCACCGCCAACCCCCTGGGTTGCGCCGCCGCCCTGGCCAGCCTCGATCTGCTGGAGGCAGACCCGGCGGCCTACGGGGATTTCGAAGCCCGCCACCGCCCCCGGCTGGCCCAGCTGGCCGCCGCCCATGGCGCGGTGATCCGCCCCCGTTGCCGGGGCACGGTGGCTGCCTTTGATCTGGCGGTGGAGCAGCCTGGCTATCTCAATGCCGTGGGCCGGCAGCTGCAGCGCCAGTGCCTGGCAGAGGGCGTGTACCTCCGGCCCCTGGGGAATGTGGTGTATCTGCTGCCGCCCCTCTGCCTCAGCGACGCCCAGCTCGACCAGTGCTACGGCGCCATCGACGCCGCCCTGGCTCAGGGATTGCAGTAGGGGCAGTGGGCCGGGTCGGCATGCAGGCGCCCATCGGCCCGGGGCCGCTCTTCGTGGTGGTCGCAGGCCACACAGCCCCAGATTTCTGTGGCCACCAGTTCAGTGGGGCTCCCGCACCAGCTGCAGGCCAGGCCCACCTTGGTGCCGCTGCGCCCCCAGCCTGGCGTTGCGCAGGCGGGGCAGGTGCTGGCCAGGCGCCGCACCAACCGGAACCCCAGCCGGCGGATCGTCGCCATGCGGGTGGGGTTGAGGTGGGCCCGCATGTCGGTTTCCAGCACCAGCGGCCCGCTGGCAGGGGCGGCGCGGCAGCGGGTGATGGCCTGCTCCAAGGCCTCGCGGGTTTGGATGCCCTTCACGCAGGGCACGGGCGGATCGTTCTCGGGCCGCACGATCACGGCGTGGCGGGGAAAGCCGATCTGCTGCAGCCAGGGCCCTGGATCGGTGCCGGGTTCCAGCCGCAAGCGGCTGTAGTTGGTGCGCAGCACCAGCTGCTGCTCCACCACCTCGAGGCCACGCTCCCGGTCGAGGAAGAGCAGCAGCTCCAGCCCGGCGGTGAGCAGGGGCACGGCGGGATGGGGGCCGAAGCTGCCCTCACTGGCTAGCCCCAGGCCCAGGCCGCTGCGCTCGAGGCCCAGCTCCGCCTTGCGGCGGCAGGTGGTGAGGGCGTCGGCGGGGCGTTCCACCTCACCACTGAAGGTGCCCAGCTGGTCGGTGTCGCAGGTGCTCACCAACAGTTCAGCGCCCAGGCCAGCCCGGAAGGGCCGGGCCAGGGCGCGCTGCTTGCCGTGGTGGGTGGTGAGGCAAACCTGCCGGCCGCTGTAGGCCCCCGGGCTGGCCATGGTTCAGGCCGCCTGCTCCAGTGGCGCCTCACCTCCTTTGCCACCGATCACCAGGCGCAGC
>JBBASQ010000044.1:0-15052 GCA_040399185.1 Prochlorococcaceae cyanobacterium | reverse complement strand
GCCGCTCATCGGTGCCCATCAGTAGTGGTTCCCCACTTTGCGGTGGTGCACGGCGGTGGTGGCTTCCGTGTCGGCCACATTGCCCTCTTCCACCACGGCGTAGATGATCCAGTGGTCAGGACCCTCCATCCGCTGGGCCACGCGGCAGCCCAGGTAGGCCAGGGCGTCGCCCAGCACCGGGCCGCCGCTGGCCACCCCATCGAGGGTGCTCACGCCCGCGAAGCGGTCGGCCCCGGGTGGGAATCGCTTGAGGAAGTGGCGCAGCAGCCCCTGGTGGTTGTCTTCCCGCAACACGTTCAGCACAAAGCGATCACCCACCTGCATCAGCGCTTCGATGGCGCGGTCTTTGGCCACCGCCACGGTGATGCCCGGGGGCTCGAAGCTCGCCTGGCTCACCCAGCTGGCCACCATGGCGCCGCTGCGGCTGCCGCCTTCGGCATCGCTCTGGCGGGCCGTCACCACGTAGAGGCCGCCGCTCAGCCGTCCAAGGGCCTTGTCGAGGTCGCCGTCGAGGGCCTTCATCGCCGCAATGGTTTTCTCGCGGGTGAGCAGCTGGCCCAGGTCGGTGCCGGCCTCCTCGCAGCGCTGATAGTCCTCGGCGCTGGGCACCTGGCGGATCCGCAGCGGTTCGAAGGCGCTCTTCTGGCCCAGGCTGCGCAGCTGCGAGGCCACCGTGTCCACGGGCTCGTCGTTGCCGCCGTAGGCGTCGTACACAGCCACCCACTGCTTGGGCTGGAGTGCCGCCAGCAGGGTGCCGATGCTGCCCTGAAGGTCGGCGTCGGGCTCCGCCGGCCAGGTGGGCACCACCACGGCACTGGCCTCACCCACCAGGGCGCTGATTTCCTGGGGATCGGTGGCCCGCAGGTCCACCAGTTGCACCGCTGCTTCCGCCTTGCCGATGCCCCGGGCGATGGCCTGGCTGAGGCGGTCGCAGAAGCCGTATTGGCTCACATAGCAAACGGCGGCATAGGCCTCACCCTTGCTGCGGCCCTCGCTCCACTCGCGGTAGTCGGAGAGCCAGAGGCTGAGGTGATGGCGCAGTAGCGGCCCATGGCCCACGGCCACGGTGTTGATGGCCGGCAGCGCGTCCATCCGCTTCATCGCCTGCAGCACGCTGCGGGCGTTGGGGCCCATCAGGCAGTCGTAATAGAAGCGGAAATCCGGAGCGATGGCTCCTGGATCCACGTCGAAGACATCGTCGGAGCAGTAGTGCAGGCCGAAGGCGTCGCAGGTGTAGAGGATGCCGGTGCCGTGGTCGAACGAAAAAATCGTGTCGGGCCAGTGCAGGTTTGGCGCACTGAGGAACTCAAAGCGATGCGCCACGCCGCTTTCGGGATTCGTGCCCAGATCCAGCTCATCACCGCTTTTCACAGCCCGGCTTTTGAACGGCCGGTGCACCTGGTTTTCCAGGAACTGGATCGCCACCTTCGAGCCCACGATCTCAATCTCGGGGTTCAGGTCGATCAGGTGACCGATCAGGCCCGAGTGATCCGGCTCGGTGTGGCTCACGATCAGGTGATCGATCGCCTTGGGGTCGATCTGCTCCTGCAGCAGCGGCAGCCAAGTGCCCTCGAACTTGAGGTGGCTGGTATCAATCAGCGCCGTGCGCTCACCCCGCACCAGGAAGGCGTTGTAGGTGGTGCCGTTGCGCAGGCCGAATTCAATGTCGAAACGGCTGCGGTCCCAGTCGAGCGAGCGGATCGTGGTGGTGTCGGGCCCGATGGCCTCGCACTGCAGCGAGAGGCGGGGGGCTGCACTGGCGGCGACCATCGGCACCTGGGCGGTTGGCTGGACTGTAGGAACCACTCCCGGATCGGCGGTCAAGGCAGGCTGGGCGTTACACGCTCAGATCCAGTGCCAGCGGGCGAAGCAGGCCGCCTGGCCGCAGGACTCGCCGGCTTGGTTGCGCAGGCTGAACACCTTGGCCCCATCAATCCGGAAGCGGCGGCCCTGGCTGTCGATGCGGATCCCGCTGTAGTTGGCGATGGCCTGCTCGCTGCGGGCCTGAAGCAGGGCGCGGGCCCGTTCCTGCCGCGCTCTTGGTTCGGCGGTGAGCCGTGAGGGCATGCCCACCAGATCGGCCCAGGGGCGGCGCCACAAGCGCAGGGCGGCGCGGTTGGCATAGATCAGACGCGGGCCTGGATCACCCGCCGGGTCGGCGCCGTCGTGGGCCAGCACCACCCGCTCGGCAACGAAGAGGGCCTGGGCCCATTGCTCGGCCGAGGCGTCCGCCGGGAGCGGGGCGATCAGGGGTGTGCCGAAGGCCCGCTGGTGGCTCTCGAGGATCTGGTGGGCGGTGGTGATGGCCGCTGCACTGAGCCAAGGCGCTGCACCAGGAGCCACCGGGTCTGCGTCGACCGCTGCCGGTACGGCCATCAGCCGCTGCCGGCCTCCGCCTGGCCGTTGCCCATGGCCGTGGCCATGGCCTGGGCCGCGAGCTGCTGGCCCTGTTCGCGCAGATGGTCGAGGAAGGTGCGGTTGGCCTGGGGGAAGCGGGGGTCGGCAGCCAGGGGCAGCAGGCCGGCCGCATCCAGGCCGGTGTCGCCCTCCATCGCTGGGGTGATCACCACGAGCTCCGGATCGAGGGCCGCGTCGTACCGCCACCAGCGGTTCGGATCCTTGATGGAGGGATGGGCCTGGCGCAGGGCGGCGATGGCGTCGGGCTGGGGGAGCTGACCGGCGGAAGCCGCCGCCCGTTTGGCCAAGGCCTTGCGCCGGCGCTTGGCCAGATCGGCCAGCAGCTGGCTGCGGGTGCGGCCCCGCAGCTGGAACAGCACAAACGGATCTTCCGAGAAGCGCTCGCCCATCAGATAGAACACGGCGCTCACGTGCTTGCAGGGGTTGGCCTTGTCGGGGCAGGTGCATTCACTGCGCACCTCCTGCAACTTGAACGGGAACAGGCGCTTGCCGCTGGCAGCGAAGGCCCGCTCGATATCGGCCGGCATCACGCCCGCCAGCAACTGGGCCGACCAGCGCGCCTTCTGGGTGAGCGCATCCAGCACGTAGTTCCAGTCTTCGTCGCTGAGCACATCGAGCCAGAGCTTCACCTTGTAGGGCTCTTCATCGGTGCCCTGCACCCGGGCGTGCACCCGCCGTCCCTCGAAGCGGATCGAGGTGACATTGCCGGAGCGCGCGTACTCCCAGGCGCGCTCCAGCCGTTTCTTGAAGCGGTAGGAGTTGATCAGCTCCATCCACTGCTCCACCCACCAGGGCTGCTGGCCCAGGCCGTCGCTGCCGAGCTGGGTGGTGATCGGGTTGTTGGGGGTGAGGGTCATGGGAAGGGGATGCCGACGCGCTCGATGTGCTCGCGCAGGGGCGCGTAGCGCAGGGATTCCCAGTGGGTCACATCGAACAAATAGGGGGTGGGCAGTAGATCAAGGGCTTCGCGCAGGGCTGCTGAGCAATCCTCCGGACAGCTGAAGGCCAGGTCGATGTCGGAGCCGGCCCAGTGGTTGCCCATGGCCCGCGAGCCGTAGAGCTTCACCCACGTGATCTGGGGGAACTGCTGCAGGCAGGTGCGAATTTCAGCCACGGTGCGTGGCGGTAGGCCGTGGGGGCCGGCCGGGTGCGACGAATCGAGCTGATCGGTATTTCGTACGGTCCGTACGGAATGCATTTCTGATGGGGCATAAGTTCCCAATTCAGAGTCGGCCTGATTCATCGGAAGTTCATTGCTCACGAGCTGGCGCAACAGCTCGATCCAGCGATCAGTTTCCTGGAGGTTGGGAAGCGAGCTGTGCAGTGCACTTGCGGAAGAGGGCATCGTGGCCTCACTCCTCGTTGAGGGCCACCAGCTCCTTGAGCTGGCCCACGTCCATGCCGCCGAGCCAGTCTTCGCCGGAGCCCACGATTTCGGCCGCCAGCTTCGATTTCTCCTTGATCATCCGGTCGATCTTTTCTTCCACCGAGCCGCTGGTGATGAACTTGTGCACCAGCACCCGGTTCTGCTGGCCGATCCGGTAAGCGCGGTCGGTGGCCTGGTTTTCCACGGCCGGGTTCCACCAGCGGTCGATGTGGAACACGTGGCTGGCGCGGGTGAGGTTGAGGCCCACGCCACCGGCCTTGAGCGACAGCAGGAACAGCTGGGGGCCGCGTGGGTCTTCCTGGAAGCGATCCACCATCGCCTGGCGTTCGCTCTTGCTGGTGCTGCCGTAGAGGAACGGCACGTCCTGGCGCCACCTCTTTTCCAGGTGGGCCTTGAGCAGCAGGCCCCATTCCGCGAACTGGGTGAACAGCAGGGCCCGGTCGCCCGCCTCGATCACCTCCTCGAGGATTTCCTCCAGGCGCTGCACCTTGGCGCTGCGGGCTGAGAAGCCGCTGGCCCCGTTGCCGGCAATGGCATCGGCGGCGGATTCGCCCAGCAGCAGGGCCGGGTGGTTGCACACCTGCTTGAGCCGGGTGAGCAGGGCCAGCACCTGGCCGTGCTTCTGCCCCAGCGGCGCCCGGGCGATCGCATCGAGGCTCTCCTCCACGGTGCGGTTGTAGAGCTTGCGCTGCTCGGGGCTGAGGCCCACCCATTCGCTCAGTTCCACCTTCTCCGGCAGGTCGGAAATGATCGATTTGTCGGTTTTCAGGCGGCGCAGGATGAAGGGCCCCACCCGGCCCTTGAGGTCGCGCAGGGAGGCCATGTCGCCGTAGCGCTCGATCGGCAGCCGGTAGCGCTGGCGGAAGAAGGGCTCATCGCCCAGCACGCGCGGGTTGAGAAAGTCCATCAGGGCCCAGAGCTCGCTCACGCGGTTCTCCACCGGGGTGCCGGTGAGGGCGATGCGGAAGCGGCTGCCCGCCTTGCTGCCCCGGCCCGGGCGGCCCAGGTCGCGGGCCGCCATCGACTGCTTGGCGTTGGGGTTCTTGATCGCCTGGGCTTCATCGATCACCACGCCCTGCCAGTCGACGGTTTCCAGCAGCTCGGAATCCCGCTGCAGCAGGCCGTAGCTGGTGAGCACCAGATCCACCTCCTTGAGCGCTTTTTTGAGGGCCTCGGGGGTGGAGGGGCGCCGCGGGCCGTAGTGCTCACGCACCTGCAGCTCGGGGGTGAAGGCGTGGGCTTCCCGCTTCCAGTTGGTGAGCACCGAGGTGGGCGCCACCAGCAGCACCGGCCGCTTCAGTTCCTGTTCGGCCTTGAGGTGCTGCAGGAACGCGAGCAGCTGGATGGTTTTGCCCAGGCCCATGTCGTCGGCCAGGCAGGCGCCCTGATCAAAGCGATGCAGGAAGGCCAGCCAGCCCAGGCCCCGCTCCTGATAGGGCCGCAGCTGGCCGGCGAAGCCCTCCGGCGCCGGCAGGGGATCGGGGGCCTTCTGCTGGTGGTATTGCTCCAGCACGGCCTGCAGCCGCGGGCCGGAGGTGAAGGCATGCACCGGCAACCGGTGGAAGGTGTCGCCCTCACTGGCGGTAAGCCGCAGCGCATCGTCGAGGCTGAGGCCCGGGTCGGCGGCGCAGAAGCGCTCGGCGTTCTTCAGGTCGCTGGGGCGCAGCTCGATCCAGGCGCCCTTGTGCTGCACCAATGGGCTGCGCTTGGCGGAGAGCTTCTCCAGGTCACGCAGGTTGAGCGTGACGCCGCCGATCATGAACTCCCAGCTCCACTCCAGGCTTTCGCCGAGGGTGAAGCCGCGCGATTTGGTGGGCAGCTCGGCCACGATCGCCAGGCCCAGACGGCTGGCCAGGCCGCCCGAGAGGCTCGGGGGCAGCACCACGCCCACGCCCACGTCGCGCAGGCGCGCGGCGGCGGTGCGCACCAGCACGAAGGCTTCGGCGGGGGTGAGCTGCATGCTCTCGGGCGTGGCCGAATCCAGGCCCCGCTCGATCGGTTCGAACACGGTGAGGGCCCGGCCCAGGCCCTCGAGCAGCAGCTCCCCGGGCTGGGGCACCGTGATCTCGCCCAGCTGGAGCGTGCGATCGCCCAGGGCCCACACCGATGGCGCCGGCACCTTGAGGCTGGGATCCGCCTCGGCCTGCAGGGAGAAGTTGAGGCCCCAGAGCTCCTCGCCCTCCGGCGGGGTGGAGAGCTCCAGGCAGGCCCGGGCGGCCGCCACTTTCCCGGCCACCGCCTCACGCCAGTGGTGGGTGGCCACCTCCAGGCGTTCCACGTCTTCCTCATCGAGCCTGAGCTGACCTTCCCCGGGGCCCAGGGCCTTCTGCCAGGCCTCCAGCAGGGGATCGAGTTCGTCGGCGCGCCCTTCAAAGCCCTCCCGCAGCTGGCCATCCAGCAGGGTTTCGAGGAAGCTCGCCACCCGCAGGCGGCCGCTTCCCGGGCGCCGGCACGTGAGCGCCGGCTCGGGGTTGCGGCCATCGCCGATGGCGCAGGTGGCCACCTGGGGCAGGCGGCTGGAGAGCTCCTCCAGCCGGTGGCGGTCGTCTTCCCGGTTGAGCAGCGGCAGCCAGTGGGCGCGGCCCTCCTCCACCAGCGGCAGCCAGCGGCCGCGGGCAATCAGGCTCAGGGCCCAGCGCTGCAGGTGGGTCCACCAGCGCAGGTCGTCGGCCAGTTCGGGGTGGTCGCCGGAGAGGGGCAAACGGCTGAGCCATTCGCCGGCGGCGGCGGGCTTGAGGGCAAGGCCTTCCACCTGCCAGGGCCACCACTCCACGTTTTTGGGAACCGGTTCGCCCGCCTGGAGGGGCAGGCCGCCCCAGGGGGCGCTGGCGCTGCGCTTGGTGCCCTTGGCCGTCACGCCCCGGCTCGGGAGGGTGAGCGTGGCAGTGGCGGGCCGCAGGGCCTCCGACCACAGGTCGTTGTCGTCGAGCCAGGCGGCCAGGTCGTCGACGCAGAGGGAAAAGGGATGCTCCGGTGCGGCGCGCTGCGGCGTGATCGGCTCGGCCACACGCCAGGTGTCGGCCCACAGCAGCAGGCGACCGCCCGAACCTTCGGGGGGAAACAGCCAGGTGGCGTGCAGCAGGCTCATCAGGGCCGGAGTGCTGGCAGTTGCCGCTGCGCTGCGTGCAGGAGCAGGGCACTGCCGACGAGGGGCAGCCAGAGCGGCAGCCACCCACTTACGGCCCCCATCATCACCTTTGACGGGCTCTCTGCCCAGTCGAGGGGGGCGGCCAGGCTGCGGAACGCGCAGACCGCCCCCACCAGCCCGGCCTGCAGATGGCTGTCATCGGGGTCGACCCGCTGCAGATGGAAGGCCAGCAGGCCGTAGAAGAAGCCGCAGCCCGCGGCCCGCAGCGCCGGTTCCAGGGCCAGGGGGGTGCCGGCCAGCAGCAGGCCGATCGCTCCGGCTGTGCCGCCGCCAAGCAGGGCCCAGCCGATCGAACGCAGCCTCAGCTGGGCACGGTGCTCGCTCAGATCGGGGGAGGGCATGGCCACGTGGATCCGCCGGGCGGCTGCCTGCGCTGGGCGATCATGCCTGGCTGAGGATTTGTCTGCTGCGCCATGGCCACCACGAACGCCGGTGCCGATCGCCCCCGCAGCGGAGCCGAAATCCGCGCCGCCTTTCTCGATTTCTATGAGCAGCGCCAGCACCGGCGCATGCCCAGCGCCTCCCTGATCCCGGAAGACCCCACGGTGCTGCTCACCATCGCGGGGATGCTGCCGTTCAAGCCGGTGTTCCTGGGCCAGCAGGAGCGGCCCTCGGCCCGGGCCACCAGCAGCCAGAAATGCATCCGCACCAACGACATCGAGAACGTGGGGCGCACGGCCCGGCATCACACGTTCTTCGAGATGCTCGGCAACTTCTCCTTCGGCGATTACTTCAAGGAGCAGGCCATTCAGTGGGCCTGGGAGCTGAGCACTGAGGTGTTCGGCATTTCGCCGAAAAATCTGGTGGTGAGTGTCTTCCGGGAAGACGACGAGGCCGAGGCGATCTGGCGCGATGGGGTGGGGGTCAACCCCAAGCGGATCATCCGCATGGATGAGGCCGACAACTTCTGGGCGTCCGGTCCCACTGGCCCCTGCGGCCCCTGCTCGGAGATCTATTACGACTTCAAGCCCGAACTCGGCGACGACGGCATTGATCTGGAAGACGACAGCCGCTTCATTGAGTTCTACAACTTGGTGTTCATGCAGTACAACCGCGACGCCGAGGGCAACCTCACGCCGCTGGCCAACCGCAACATCGACACCGGCATGGGCCTGGAGCGGATGGCCCAGATCCTCCAAGGCGTTCCCAACAACTACGAAACCGACCTCATTTATCCGCTGATCGAAACCGCCGCTGCCCTGGCCGGTGTCGATTACCAGGTCCTTGATGACAAGGGCAAAACCTCCCTGAAGGTGATCGGCGACCACTCCCGCGCCATTACCCAGCTGATCTGCGATGGCGTCACCGCCAGCAACCTCGGCCGCGGCTACATCCTGCGCCGGCTGCTGCGGCGCGTGGTGCGCCATGGCCGGCTGCTGGGCATCGACAAGCCCTTCCTCACGGCGATGGGTGAGGCCGCGATCGCACTGATGGAGGGGGTGGATCCCCAGCTCAAGGAGCGCCGCGAGGTGATCCTGGCCGAGCTGCAGCGGGAGGAAGCCCGCTTCCTGGAAACCCTGGAGCGCGGCGAGAAGCTGCTGGCGGATGTGCTGGCCAGCAAGCCCCAGCAGATCAGTGGCGCCCAGGCCTTTGAGCTCTACGACACCTACGGCTTCCCGCTGGAGCTCACCGAGGAGATCGCCGAGGAGCACGGCCTCACGGTGGATCTCGCCGGGTTCGAAGCGGCGATGGAGGAGCAGCGCCAGCGCGCCAAGGCCGCGGCGGTGAGCATCGATCTCACCCTGCAGGGCGCCATCGAGCAGATGGCCGCGGAGCTGGAGGCCACCAGCTTCAAGGGCTACGAACACCTGGAGCACCCCAGCTGCGTGATGGCGCTGGTGGTGAACGGTGAACCGGCCGAGCGTGCCGCCGCCGGCGATCAGGTGCAGATCGTGCTCGACACCACGCCCTTCTATGGCGAGGGCGGCGGCCAGGTGGGTGATCGCGGCGTGCTCTCCGGCGACAACCTGATCGTGGCGATCGATGGCGTGAGCCGGAACCGCTCGGTGTTCGTGCACAGCGGCCGGATCGAGCGCGGCAGCCTCGCGGTGGGTGATCTGGTGCAGGCCCAGGTGGACCGCACTTGCCGCCGCCGCGCCCAGGCGAACCACACCGCCACCCATCTGTTGCAGGCGGCCCTGAAGCAGGTGGTGGATCCGGGTATCGGCCAGGCCGGTTCGCTGGTGGATTTCGATCGCCTGCGCTTCGATTTCCATTGCCCCCGCGCCGTGACCCCGGCGGAGCTGGAGCAGATCGAAACCCTGATCAACGGCTGGATCGCCGAAGCCCACACCCTCGAGGTGCAGGAGATGGCGATCGAGAAGGCCAAGGCCGCCGGTGCGGTGGCGATGTTCGGCGAGAAGTACGCCGATGTGGTGCGGGTGGTGGATGTGCCTGGCGTGTCGATGGAGCTCTGCGGCGGCACCCACGTGGCCAACACCGCCGAGATCGGCCTGTTCAAGATCGTGGGCGAGAGCGGTGTGGCCGCCGGCATCCGCCGCATCGAGGCCGTGGCCGGCCCGGCTGTGCTCGCCTACCTCAACGAGCGTGATGCGGTGGTGAAGCAGCTGGGTGATCGCTTCAAGGCCCAGCCCGCCGAGATCGTGGAGCGGGTGGCCTCCCTGCAGGATGAACTCAAGGCCACCGGCAAGGCCCTGGCCGCCGCCCGCGAGGAGCTGGCCCTGGCGAAAGCTGCGGCCCTGGCGGCACAAGCTGAAACGGTGGGGGCCTTCCAGGTGCTGGTGGCGCGCCTCGATGGTGTGGAGGGTGCTGGCCTCCAGAGCGCCGCCCAGGGCCTGGCCGATCAGCTGGGTGACGGCGCCGCCGTGGTGCTCGGCGGCCTGCCGGATGCGGGTGATGCCGGCAAGGTGATCCTGGTGGCGGCCTTCGGCAAGGCGGTGATCGGCGCTGGTCAGCAGGCTGGCAAGTTCATCGGCGGCATCGCCAAGCTCTGCGGCGGCGGTGGCGGCGGTCGCCCCAACCTCGCCCAGGCCGGTGGGCGCGACGGCGCTGCCCTTGATGGGGCCCTGGAGCAGGCGCAATCCGAGCTGCGGCAGGCGCTGGGGTAGGCCGGCCGGCCCGCGCCCGCCCCGGTAACCCTCAGCTCAAGAGGTCTTGGAACAGCCGGCGCATCGTGGCCAGGAGGTTGGAGGTTTCGGCGCGGTTGGGGCTGGTGCCGATGGCCTGCAGCTCCGCCAGTCGCTCCTCCACCTGGGCCGCCAGACGCTCCAGCAGATGGGGATTGCGATTCAGCAGTTCGCTGAAGCAGGTCCGGTTCACCTGCAGCAGGTCGCACTCACTGCTCGCCCGCACGGTTGCGCTGCGCGGGGCATCGAGCAGCAGCGTCATCTCGCCGAATACCTCCCCCGCGCCCAGCGTGCTCACCTCGGTATCGCTGCCGTCGTCGCAGCGCTTGAGCACGGCCACTCGCCCAGCCAGCAGCAGAAACAGCGAGTCGCCCGCGTCGCCTTCCCGCACAACGATCTCGCCAGGTCCGAAGCGCACCCGCCGGCTGCCAGCCGCCAGTTCGGCCTGCTGCTCCGGGCTGAGTACGGAGAGCAGGTGGTTGCGGGCCATCACCGATCGGGCCTGGTGGGCGCCATCGCCCTGGGCCGGGCCTGCTGATCGATCAGCGGGCCTGCGCACCAGCTCCCGCACCGGGAATGGAATCCGCCAACCCTGGCGGTGCACCGCATACCAGATCTGCTCCAGCAGCTCACTGCGCAGCTCCACATGGGCGCGCATGCCGGACTCGCTCTGCCACACATGAACGTCGTAAATCACGGCGCTGTCGCCGAATGTCTTCACCCGCACCCGCGGTTCCGGGGTTGCCAGCACGCGTGGGTGATGGGCCACCACCTCCAGCAGCAGCTCCCGGGCCTGGGCCGGGGCGATGTCGTAATCGAGCCCCACGTCAAAGCGATTGCTCACCGGGCCATAGGCGCCGCGATGGGTGATCACCACCTCCGTCACCTTGCTGTTGGGCACCACCAGCCGGGCCCCCTCCATGGTGCGGAGCTTGGTGTCACGCCAGCTCACGGTTTCCACGATTCCCTGCACGCCCTCTCCCAGTTCCACCCAGTCGCCCAGGGCAAAGTCGTCGCCGAGTTGCAGCTCCAGGCCGGCGATCAGATCCTTCAGCACCCCCTGGGCAGCGAAGCCCAGCACCGCGGTGAGCACGGCTGAGGTGGTCACCAGACCCACCAGATCCACCCGGGCGGTCTGCCGCACCACCACCACGGTGATCACGGCCCCGCCACCCACCATCAGCAGCTGCACCAGCAGGGCCGGCGGGCGGCGCCACAGGCCCAGCCCCTCCGGCAGTTCCAGCCCCGTCCAGAGGATGAGCCGCAGGCCGGCAAAGCCCAGCAGTAGTTCATCGATCGGGCTCAGCCAGAGCTGGGCCGCGAAGCCGGGCAAGGCCGGTGTGTGGCCGCCGAGGATCAACCAGCTCCCCAGGGCCACCAGCACCAATCGCCAGGGGGGGCGGCTCAGGTTGCGCCGCCGGGCGGTGCGTGCCAGCGTCACGGTTAGCGCGGCACCCAGGAGGCTCAGCACCGCGCGATGCAGCAGCTCCATCGGTTGGTGACGCCCGGCGATTCATCTTCCCCGCGATGCAGGCAGGGCGCCACACATCCACTGCAAAAACACCGCAGAAACGCCGCAGAATGGAGCTCCAGAAATGGTGGAGCCCGCATGGTGAGATTCCCCGCGGTAGCGGTGCTAACCCTGCTGGTGGCCGCCAGCCTCCACCCTTCGGCCCGCGCGGCCGAATCGGCCACGGTGCAGGAAATCCTGGATGGCAAGGAGCTCTACATCGACCAGAAACAGGCGGTGGTGAAGGAGCGGGCTGCTGCCCCCCAAACCGTGAGCACCAGGAACAGCCGTGGTCAGCTCGCCTTCAGTGGTGGCGCTGCCGGCCGCATCAACCGCTTTTCCCTGTTGCGGCTCGGCACCAACTGCTTCCTGATGGAGAAGGGGCAGATCCTGGTGTCGGGCAAGCAGAACGGCTGCACCCGTTCGGCGCGCCTGAGCGTGCGCGGCACCAACTATGTGATCGACGTGCAGGACGACGGCACCGCTGAACTGTCCGTGCTGGAGGGGGCCGTGGAGGTGGAGCCACTCAAGGATGGGGAGCCCACGGGCCAGCCCGCCACCACGGTGGAAGCGGGGCAGAAGGTGACCCTCTCGGCCGAGGGGGTGATCCTCACCCTGCTGCGGCTCAGTGCTGGCGACTACAGCAGCATCTTGGGCGGGCCTCTGTTCTCCGGCTTCAACAGCACCCTCCCGGGTTTGCCGTCATTGGAGAGCTACATCCGCTCTTCGGTGCCGGGCGTGTCGATCCCTGGCGTGCCCTCGGTGCCGTCGGTGCCCTCCATTCCGCGCTTCCGCTTGTTCTGATGCCGCTGACATTCGCCTCCACCTTCTGAGGAGTAGGCCTTGATGGTGCTGCGACGGCCCCCCTGGAATCGCACCGCCGTTCTCGCCGGGCTGTCCGCCGGGATCGCCGCCTGGGTGGGTGTGACGGCCGCTTGGCCCGGGCCGCGCTGGCGCCTCTGGGAGCGCAATCTCGACCAGCAGATGTTGCTCTGGCGCGGCCCACGGCCAGCTCCGGCTGCTGTGGTGGTGGTGCCGATTGATGACGCCACCCTGCAGCAGGGGGCGTGGTTTTCCCGCAATGCCGCTGCCCCGGCCTGGGCCCGCGGCATCGATACCCTGCCCTGGCCCCGGGCGGCCTACGGAGCCCTGAGCCGCAAGCTGCTGGAGGCCGGGGCCAGGGCCGTGGCCATCAACGTGGTGTTTGAAGGGCCCAGCGGCAAGGGGCCCGCCGATGACGCCGCGATGGCCCGCCAGTTGGCTGGGGAGCGGGGTCGGGTGGCCCTCGCGGCCGAGATGCTGGAGCCGGAGGATTCCCGGGGCGCGGGCGGTCTCACCCTGGTGCTGCCGGAGCTGTTCCTGCCGGCGATCGGTGGTGCCGCAGCCGTGGGCCTCACCAACAGCCTGGCCCCAGCACCGGGTGAGCCCCTGCGCCATCCCGAGGCCTATGCGGGCGGTCTGTTGAGGCAGCAGGGCGTGGCCAGTCCACCGGCGCTCTCCACCACGCTGTTGCGGCTGGGGGGCCTGCCATCTGGCCAGCCGGATGCACGGATGGGGCTGAATGTGTATGGCCCAGAGGGCACGTTCACCCGTCTGCCCGCCTGGGAAGTGCTGGATCCCCAGCGCTGGCGCGAGCATCCCCTGCGTCCCGCGCTGAAGGATGCCCTGGTGGTACTCGGGCCGGTGGAAGGGGGCCGCCATGCCACGGTGTTTGGACCGCTCTCGGGGCTGGAGCTGCTGGCCACGGCCACGGCCAATTCGCTCCAGGGCGATGGCCTGCGGCCCTGGCCGGAGGCTGCGTTTGGGCGCGCCCTGCTGGCGATGCTGCCGCTGCTGCTGGCGGGGTCGCTGGCCCTGGTGCGCAAGGGCCTGGCCTGGCGCCTCGGCGTGGTGGCCAGCGTGCTGGCCCTCCAGTTGGCCGCGGCTGGGTTGGCCCTGTATGGGGCCAACCGCTGGATCCCGCTGCTGGCACCTGCCACGGGCTTGGTGCTGCTCGGCCTGATGCATGGCGGCAATGCCTATCTGCTGGAGGGGCGTGAGCGTCGCCGGCTGCGGCGCACCTTCGAGCGCTACGTGGCCCCCAGCGTGGTGGCCGAGATCCTGTCGGATCCAGAAGCGGCGCAGGGGATTCTGCGCGGCCGGGTGCTGGAGGTGACGGTGCTCTTCTCCGACCTCAAGGGCTTTACCCAGCTCACCCGCCGCCGCAGCGCCGCCGGCGAGAGCGAACTTCACGTGCGTCAGCTCAATGCCTATCTCGGGGCGATGGTGGAGGTGATCGCGGCCCACGGCGGCACGATCGACAAGTTCATCGGTGATGCGGTGATGGCCGTGTTCGGCTCTCCGGTGGGCCGCGGCGTGCAGCAGGAGGCCGAGGCGGCCGTGCGTTGTGCCCTGGCGATGGGGGCGCGGCTCCAGCAGCTCAATGCCGCGTGGCAAGAGCGGGGGCTCGAGCCCCTGGCCAATGGGGTGGGCCTGGCCAGCGGGCCCGTGCTGGCCGGTCAGATCGGCAGCCCGCAGCGGATGGATTTCACCGTGATCGGTGACACCGTGAACCTGGCCAGCCGGCTGGAGGGGCTCACCCGCAGGCTTGAGGCGGCGGTGTGCCTCGATGCGGCGACGGCCCATCTGGTGGAGAACGCGGCTGGCCTGGAGCTGCGCAGTTTCGGCCAGCAGGAGATCAAGGGGCTGGAGGCCAGCGAGGTGTTTGGGGTGGCGGCCCGCGGCTGACCCTGCCCTCAAGTTGCGCAGGCGCAATCAGGCCAAGCTGGAGCGTTTCCCAACGCTGCGCGGCCCATGGTGCGTCGTTCCTTGATGGTGGCTCTGGCAGGTTCCTGTCTGGCGGTGTGCCTGCCGTGGACGCCGGTGCGGCCCGCACGGGCTGCGGAAGCCCAGGTGCAGTTGCGCTGCGATGGCGCCCTGATCGAAACGCGTGGCACCGCCCAGCTCAAGCGCACCACCAACCGGTTGGCTTTTTCCCTTGGCCTCGATGCTGAAGCCGCCGATGCCGATGCAGCCCTGGGGGCCTTGCAGCAACGCTTGGCGGCCGTGCGCACCGCGCTGCAGCGTCTGGATGTGCAAGACCTGCGCGTGAGCTCGCCCAGCACCTGGACCCGCGCCGCAGAACGCAATCGCCCCGCCAGCGTGCAAGCGAACTTGCAGGTGAGCGGTCAGTTGGCACCCCAACGTCTGCAGTCTTTAATTCGCACCGTTGGCAGCCTGCCTGGCGTGCGCCTGGCCCCGGTGAGCACCCAGGCCGATCCCAAGGGCGACGCAGCTGCCCGGCGTCAGCTGTTGCGCGATGCCTTCGCCGATGCCCGCACCCAGGCCCAGGAGTTGGCTGCCGTTGCTGGCTTCAGTCGGGTCCTGCCGCTGGAGCTGCGGCTGGATGGAATGGAGCGGCCCACGCCCCTGCGCGCCATGGCCGCTGCCGCACCCGATGCCTTCAACCCCGACGAGCTACCCCTGCCCACCGATCGCCTGGGGATGGGGGTGAGTTTCTGCGC
>JBBASQ010000043.1:0-15810 GCA_040399185.1 Prochlorococcaceae cyanobacterium | reverse complement strand
AGCAGCGGCGTACCGGCCTGGGTATACCAGCGGCGGAACTGCGCGAAGTCGAAGCTCGGCGGCACCTGGCCTTGGTCATCGCCGGCCCAGGCTTCGTTGGCGGCATCCTCCATGGCCTGCACGAAGTCGTTGCAGGTGGCGGCGCTGCCGTCGTGACGGCTCACATAGAGCGCCATGCCGCGCATGAACGTCTCCTCCCCCAGCAGGGTGTGGAGACAGCGGATCACCTCCGATCCCTTCTCGTAGATCGTGGTTGTGTAGAAGTTGTCGATCGCCTGGTAGTGATCGGGCTGCACGGGGTGCGCAGTCGGCCCGGCGTCTTCGCGGAACTGGGTGTTGCGCAGCACCGCCACGTTCTCGATCCGGTTGAGCGCCGCGCCGTGCAGATCAGATGTGAAGCTCTGGTCGCGGAACACGGTGAGGCCCTCCTTGAGCGAGAGCTGGAACCAGTCGCGGCAGGTGATGCGGTTGCCCGTCCAGTTGTGGAAATACTCGTGGGCGATCACGCTCTCGATGCGCTCGAGTTCGGCATCGGTAGCGGTTTCGGCGTCGGCGAGAACAAGCTTGGAGTTGAAGATATTGAGGCTCTTGTTCTCCATCGCGCCCATGTTGAAATGGCGCACCGCCACGATGTTGAACTCATCGAGGTCGTATTCGAGGCCGTAGCGCTGCTCATCCCAGGCCATCGAGCGCTTGAGCGAGGCCATGGCGTGGGCGGTGTACAGCGCATCACCGGGCTCCACGTGAATGCGTAGCTGCACGGTGCGGCCGCTGGCGGTGGAGAAGGTGTCGCGCACTTCTTCGAGGCGCCCCGCCACTAGGGCAAAGAGATAAGAAGGCTTGGGGAACGGGTCGTCCCACACCGCGTAGTGGCGTCCTCCCTCCAGCTCGCCTGTTTCAACGCAGTTGCCATTGGAGAGCAGCACCGGGCAGCTGTCCCGATCGGCCTCGATCCGCACCCGGAAGCGGCTCAACAGATCGGGGCGATCCGGGTGGAAGGTGATGCGCCGGAATCCCTCGGCCTCGCACTGGGTGGTGAACAGGCCCCCACTCACATAGAGGCCCTCCAGGGTGGTGTTGGTTTCCGGGTGGATGCGCACCCGGCTCTCCAGCACAAACGGCCGGGCTGGCGGATTGCCGATCACCAGGTGGTCGTCATCACGCCGGTAGGCCTCCGCCGCCAACGGCTCCCCATCGATCCGCAACTCCAGCAGCTCCAGCTCCACCCCCATCAGCACCAGCGGGCCATGGGGCACCGCGGGGTTGGGCTGGAACGCCAGCCGGGCCGACACCTCGGTGTGATCCGGATGCAACTGCACCGTGAGATCGGTGCGCTCCAGCAGCTGGGGCGCAGGACGGTAGTCAGCGAGGCGCACCACGGCCATCGGCGATCACTTCGAAGCGGGCTTGGCAGCAGGACCAGCCTGCTTGAGCGCATCCTGCACCCGCTTCATCACATCCGCCGGCACCTCCTTGGGGCACAGCTCGGCGGCGCCGAGCACGGCGGAGTTGATCGCCCCCTTGCGCAGCTCATCCGGGGTGAGCGGTTTGTCGGACACCTGGGCAATGGCCCCGCCGTGCTGCCCCTGAATCACCTGGGCGATGGTTTCACCGGAAATCGCCACCGCCTTGTCGAACTCCACCCCGGCCGCCCGGGCGATGCAGGCATTCACCGCGGCAATGCGGCTGTAGAGGTTCATCTCGGCGTCGGTGGCGGGGGCCGCCAGGGCGGGCCGGGGTGCCATCACCAGGGCCAGCGCCAGCAGCGCGGCGATCCATGGGGCCTGGGAACGGGGCACAGCAACAACGCCGGACTGGGCTCCATGCTGCTGGATCACCCTCAGCGCAGGGCGGCACCGGCGTCTTCCACCCGGATTTCGTGGTGGGTTTCCACCAGTTCCAGCACGCCGTCCTTCCAGGAGTAAATGGAGCGGGCGCGGTAGCGGTCCTGGTCCACCAGGCGGATGTGCTCGAGGATGTCCCAGGCCTGGTAGTGCGACTCAAAGGTGAGCTCGTGCTCATCCACCTGGCGGATCTGGCTCTTGGTGGGGGAGCCGCAGAGGTAGCCGCGGCTGCGGCGCAGCTGGTGGCCGCAGAGGTAGGCCTCCATGGTGCCGGTGGGCACGTAGCGCGGCTTCTTGTCGAAGAAGGCGTAATCCTGCTCCGGCCACCAGGTGAAGCGATAGGCCGCGTCGCCTTCGATCGGCTGGCTGAAGGTTTCCACCCGCAGCATCATGTCCACCCTCAGGGCCTCGCCGTCGGCAAAGAAATACAACCGACGCGAGCGCCACAGCCCCAGGTTGCGTGCAAACCAGCGCCGCAGGTTGCTGTCGAGCTGAATGCGGCTCTCGCCGCGGGAATCACCAACGATCGGAGCGGGCCGAAAGGGCCACACCCGTTGCCCCACATCCCCCCTGGGATGCAGGTCCCCGGTGTTCAACAGTCCGCTCATCTCGTGCTCCAGGGGAAACCCGTGGCACTGCCCCTCTTTCATAGCGACGCTGAACCGCTTTGCCCAAAACCCGACTAACTTCAGGTCGTGACCGGCTCCAGCTCCCCATCCGCGGCCGAGAACGCCCCGAGCCCCTCCAACCGGGACAAGCTGGCCGTGCTGGGCCAGCCGGGCGAACGGCAGGAACTCAAACTGCTCCTGGTGGCGGCCCGCCAGCACCTGGCCAGCCCCGACCTGCGCAGCCTGCTGCAGTTCCTCAAACACGAGGACTGCGGGTTTGATGTGTCGCTGCGGATCGCGGATCCCGGCGTGCAGCCCGAGCTGCTGGAACTGCACCGGCTGGTGGCAACTCCGGCGCTGGTGAAGCTCGAGCCGCCGCCGCGCCAGGTGTTTGCCGGCAGCACGATCAGCGTGCAACTGCGCAACTGGCTGCCGCGCTGGCAGCAGATGGAGGTGGTGACCACCCTGGGCATGAGCCTGCGCCCCGCCACCCTGGATGGCAGCCGCAGCCAGCGGGAGCTGCAGCTGGAAGACCAGCTGTTGGTGCTGCGCCAGGAGAACGAAACCCTGATCGAACGGCTGGGGGTGCAGGAGCGGCTGCTGCGGATGGTGGCCCACGAGCTGCGCACCCCCCTGAGTGCCGCCAAGCTCGCGCTGCAGAGCCACGACCTGGGCCAGATCGATGAGCCCCGGCTGCTGGATGTGATCCGGCGCCGGCTCGACGACATCCAGGACCTCTCCAAAGATCTGCTGGAGGTGGGCACCACCCGCTGGGAAGCCCTGTTCAACCCCCAGCGCCTGGCCCTGGGCAGCGTGGCGGCCGAGGCGATCCTGGAGCTGGAGAAGCACTGGGTGGGCCGCAACCTGGAGCTGATCACCGACATCCCCACCGACCTGCCGGATGTGTACGCCGACCAGCGGCGCATGCGCCAGGTGCTGCTCAACCTGCTGGAGAACGCCTTCAAGTACACCCCGGAAGGCGGACAGGTGAGCCTGAGCCTCATGCACCGCACCAGCCAGTGGGTGCAGGTGAGCGTGTGCGACAGCGGGCCCGGGATCCCGAGCGAGGAACAACAACGGATCTTCCTCGACAGGGTGCGGCTGCCGCAAACCTCCAAGGGCACCTCCGGCTACGGGGTGGGGTTATCGGTGTGCCGCCGCATCACCGAGGCCCATGGAGGCCGCATCTGGGTGGTGTCGGAACCGGGCGAAGGGGCCTGCTTCCACTTCACGGTGCCGGTGTGGAGCGGACAGACCTGAGCCTGCCCCAGGGGTTCCTTGACGAAGGGCACCCCCGACCCGTAGCTTCCATTCATCGAAAGCGCAGGGCTGAGCCGGGTTCTCCGGATTTCAACCTTCACTTTCGTGGCCTCGCCCCCATCGTCTAGAGGCCTAGGACACCTCCCTTTCACGGAGGCGACAGGGGTTCGAATCCCCTTGGGGGTATGCAATTCATCAGAGCTCGATTCGCAAGCTATTTGCTTGTCTAGCTCTGTTGACTAGAAATCCACTGTTAACTAGAAATCCACCGTGTAGGTGATTTTCTCGCCCACCTTGAACAGGGGCAGGGTGCTGTTGATCACCGTGTCGGTGGTGGTGAGGCCGTCCTTGTTGTCCTCGGTCTTCACCACCACCACGCCCGCCACCGGCTTCGTATAGGTGTAGATGTTCGTTTTGGTGCTGGGCTCGTAGCGGCCGGTACCCACCGTGTGCACCGAGGCCACCACCTTGGAGCCTTCGTACCAGTCTTCGGTGAAGCTGAACGTGTTCTGGCCCGTGGCCACCTGGCGCACCCGGCTCCAGCTGCCATCGGAGGAGCGGCCGCGCCAGCGGGAGGTGCTGGCGTTGGGAGCCGTGCCCGGCGGATCCTTGCGCAGGCGCTGGGGCAGGTCGTCGCAACCGGCGGACACCCCCGCCATGGCCGCCACCAGGGCCAGGGGCACAACACCGGCAGCAAACCCGCGCCTGGCCATGGCCTACACCCGCTGGGCGCGCCGCTGGGCCTCCTGTTGCACGCCGCGCAGGTTGTTGGCCAGGTCGTCGCGCAGGCGCTGCTCGATCAGCGCGATCGGCATCCCGGGCTTGCCCTGCACGGTGAGCTCATAGAGCAGGGAGGTGCCGCGACCGTCGTGGTGGAGGGCCCAGCTGCCCTCGAAGCGGCGGAAGTCGCCGCGCACCATGCGGAAGCGCAGCTCACCGGCGGGCCGGTCTTCCTCCAGCTCGATCTCCACCTTGGCGGTGAAGCGCAGGCCGCAGAACATCTGGCTGCCCACCTGCTCCAACCCCACCGTGATGCCCCGGCGCCAGAGCAGGCGCGAGCTGGCCAGGTTGGGGATGAAGCGGTTGAGGTTTTCGTAATCGGTGAGTACGGCCCACAGCCACTGGGGATCGAGGGCCGTGCGCAGCTGCACCGCCAGGCGCCGGGTGCCCTGGGGCAGCCTCTCCATCTCCTGCTGGATGGTGTCGAGACTGCAGCTGTCAGACAGGCCTGAACTCAACACCTGGGGTGTCGTGGCGGGCCGGGCGAGCAGCTGGGCCAAGGAACGGCGACATGTGTGCTGGCGCACAAAGCTAACCGGCTCCAGCGAAACGTGCTCGCGCCCATGGCGATGCGGGGAACTCCGCTGCGGGGAACTGCGCAATGTTCTCTATGATCAGCGCGCTTTTGAGGCGGTGACTGCATGCGGGTGTCCACAGGCCGTGCAACCCAGTCCGATGGGCGGATGTTCACCGTGGTGGTGGAGTCGCTGGGCATCGGTCGCCAGCGGCAGGCCGAACGGCGCCTCACCGTTCCCTATTCCCAGCTGCAGGGCCTGATGACCACCATCGCCCGCCAGGGCGGTCGCATCACGGCTGTGCTGAGCGGCGACGGCAATGGCGCTGCCGCCGAGGCCCCTGCCGCCGCGCCCGCTGCCCCTGCCGAGGCTGCCCCCGCCCCCAAACCGCACACGCCCGTGTCCCACGCCGACGTCCCGGTCAACACCTACAAGCCGAAGGATCCGTTCATCGGCACCGTCACCGAGAACTACAGCCTGGTGGGTGAGGGGGCCATCGGCCGGGTGAACCACATCACCTTCGACCTCAGCGCCGGCGACCCCCAGCTGCGCTACGTGGAAGGCCAGAGCATCGGCATCATTCCCGAGGGCACCGACGCCAAGGGCAAGCCCCACAAGCTGCGCCTCTATTCGATCGCCAGCACCCGCCACGGCGACAACCTCGAGGGCAACACCGTCTCGCTCTGCGTGCGTCAGCTGCAGTACGAGAAGGACGGCGAAACCATCAATGGGGTGTGCTCCACCTACCTGTGCGACATCGAGCCCGGCGCCCAGGTGAAGATCACCGGTCCGGTGGGCAAGGAGATGCTGCTGCCCCCGGATGAGGACGCCAACATCATCATGCTGGCCACTGGCACCGGCATTGCCCCGATGCGCACCTACCTGCGCCGGATGTTCGACCAGGGCGAGCGCGCCAAGAACCCCGAGTACCAGTTCCGCGGCCTGGCCTGGCTGTTCATGGGCGCTCCCAAAACCCCGAACCTCCTCTACGACGAGGACTTCCAGCGCTATCAGGCTGAATTCCCCGACAACTTCCGCTACACCACGGCGATCAGCCGCGAGCAGCAGAACGCCAAGGGCGGCCGGATGTACATCCAAGACCGGGTTCTGGAGAACGCCGACGAGATCTTCGCGATGATCGAAAACCCCAAGACCCACGTCTACATGTGCGGTCTGAAGGGCATGGAGCCCGGCATCGACGAGGCCATGAGCGCCGCCGCCGCCGCCAAGGGCATCAACTGGCACGAGCTGCGTCCCCAGCTCAAGAAGGCCGAGCGCTGGCACGTGGAAACGTATTGATCCCCCACCGGATCAACCGCCCCCAAGCCCGCCCCAGTGGCGGGCTTTTTTTGCGTTTGCCCACAGGACGCGTCACAAAATCCGCCAACCCTTGGGCCTGGCCCCTGGCCCCGTTAAACCAGGGTGAGCCGATGGCCTTCGATGAGCACCGTGCTCACCAATCCCCTGCGCGTGGGGCTCCGCCAGGAGCGGGTGATTGCGCCCCAGTGCCTGGTGATCTTCGGGGCCAGCGGCGACCTCACCCACCGCAAGCTGATCCCGGCGCTGTTCGAGCTGTTCCGCCAGCGGCGCCTGCCCAGTGAATTCGCCGTGGTGGGCTGCGCCCGCCGGCCCTGGAGCGACGACGAGTTCCGCACACGCATGGCCGACGCTCTGGCCGACACCATTGCCGAGCACAAGCAGGCCTGGGAGCGCTTCAGCCAGGGGCTCTTCTACGAACCGGCCGACCTCTCCGACACCAGCACCATTGCCAAGCTGGGCCAGCGGCTCGAGGCGATCGACCGCCAGCGCGCCACCCGCGGCAACCGCACCTTCTACCTGTCGGTGTCGCCCACCTTCTACGGCAGTGGCACCCGGGCCCTGGCCAATGCCGGCCTGCTGGCCGACGCCGACCGCAGCCGGGTGGTGATCGAGAAGCCCTTCGGCCGCGACTACGGCAGCGCCCAGGAGCTGAACCGGATCGTGCAGGCCTGCGCCAAGGAGAAGCAGATCTTCCGGATCGACCACTACCTGGGCAAGGAGACGGTCCAGAACATCCTGGTGCTGCGGTTCGCCAACACGATCTTCGAGCCGATCTGGAACCGGAACTACATCGCCAACGTGCAGATCACGGCGGCGGAAACGGTGGGGGTGGAGGAGCGCGCCGGCTACTACGAAACCTCCGGGGCCCTGCGCGACATGGTGCAGAACCACCTCACCCAGATGCTGGCCCTCACCACGATGGAAGCCCCGGGCCGCTTCGACCCGGAGGCGATGCGCAACGAGAAGGCCAAGGTGCTCCAGGCCGCCCACCTGGCCAACGAAGAGGAGCCCTGGAAATGCTGCGTGCGCGGCCAGTACAGCGCCGGCGGCTCGAAGGCCAACCCGATTGCCGGCTACCGCGAGGAACCGGGGGTGAATCCGAACAGCACCACGGAAACCTATGTGGCGATGAAGCTGTTCATCAACAACTGGCGCTGGCAGGGGGTGCCCTTCTATCTGCGCACCGGCAAGCGCCTGCCCAAGCGGGTGAGCGAGGTGGTGCTCACCTTCCGTGAGGCGCCGGTGCACCTATTTGATGCCGCCGGCGGTGCCCCCACCGCCAACCAGCTGATCCTGCGGATCCAGCCCGATGAGGGGGCCGAGTTCCGCTTCGAAGTGAAGGCACCGGGTTCGGGCATGCGCAGCCGGCCGGTGGACATGGCCTTCAGCTACGACGAGAGCTTCGGCGAACCCAGCGACGAGGGCTACGTGCGCCTGCTGGCCGACGCCATGCTGGGCGACCCCACCCTGTACACCCGCAACGACGAGGTGGAGGCCGCCTGGCGCCTCTACACCCCGCTGCTGGAGCTGATCGAAGACGCCCCCTGGCAGCTGCCGGTGCATCCCTACGAAGCCCGCACCTGGGGCCCCGCCGCCGCCGATGCCCTGCTGGCCGACGACGGCCTCGGCTGGCGCCGCCCCTGAGCTCCCTTTTCCCGTTCCTCCGCCCCTTTCGCCGCCCCTTTTGCCATGGCCGCCCAGCTCACCCTCCAGGCCCCCACCGCGCTGCCCCCCGCCGAGGTGGGCGGCTACCTGGAGCAGCTCTGGCAACACGATCTGGAGGGTTCGGCCGGAGCCGCCACCTTCTCGCTGGTGGTGTGGGAGGGCTCCTGGCTGGAGCAGCAGCTGGTGCGCACCGGCAAGGTGGATGGGCCGATCACCGGCCTGCTGAACGCTGATCTGCTGGCGGCGGCCCGGGCTGAAGTGGCGGGCTGCGGCCTGCCGCTGAGCACCTCGCCGATGGACCCCAAGCTGGCCTGGGCCCTCGGCAAGCAGCCCGGCGGCCACCAGGCGGAAGACCTGCGCGGCCAGTTCGTGGAGAGCGCGATCAGCGCCCACATGCCCCGGCGGCTGATCACCCTGGCCCCCACCCTGGATGCGAGCCAGAACCTGGAAACCCTGGTGGCGGCCTACTGCCCCCTGCCGGAGGACGGCGGCGCCGGGGCGGCCTGCGGCGATGTGGTGGTGCTGCGCGGCGGCATGGGCTCGCTGCAGCAGGGGCTGGGGCTGGTGCAGCCCCTGATTCACCCCGAGCTGCCCTGCTGGGTGTGGTGGAACTCGAGCCTGGATGAGGCGCCCGAGATGCTGGAGGCCCTGGCGCCGCCGCCGCGCCGGTTGGTGGTGGACAGCTCCCTGGGCAGCCCCCGCCGCTGCCTCGACATCCTGGTGGACCGGATCGATGCGGGCCAGGCCATCAACGACCTCAACTGGCTGCGGCTGCGCAGCTGGCGCGAGTCGCTGGCGATGGTGTTCGACCCGCCGGCCCGCCGCGATGCCCTGGCCCACGTGGTGCAGCTCGACATCGATGTGGAGGGCGACCACCCGGTGAAGGGCCTGCTGCTGGCGGCCTGGATCGCCGACCGGCTGGGCTGGCACCTGGTGAGCAGCTACAGCGTGCCCGGCAACGGCGCAGGCTCGGGCATCGGGGCCGAGTTTGAGCGCAGCGACGGGCAAACCGTGCAGTTCCGGCTGATGCCGGTGCCGGTGGGCGTGCCCAAGACCCACCCCGGCGCCCTGGTGGGCCTGCGCCTGATCTGCCAGCGCCCGGCCGGCAGCAGCCCGGGCGCGCCGCTGTGCGTGATCCTCTGCTCGGAATCCGGCGGCTGCATGCGCCTGGAATCGGGCGGCATGGCGAGCATGGAGCTGGCGGAAGAGGTGGTGCCGCTGCCGAACGAAAGCGAGGAGATGGAGCTGGCGCGGCTGCTGGGCGGCGGCCACGACTCCACCAATCCGCTGCTGGCCGCCGCGGCCCCGATCGCTGCCAAGCTGCTCCCCAGTTAGCCGCGCGGCCTTGCCCTGCCTGATCGCCGCCCCGAGCAGTGGCAGCGGCAAGACCCTCCTATCCCTGAGCCTGGCGGCCCTGGCGCGGCAGCGGGGCCTGCGGCTGCAGCCGTTCAAGGTGGGGCCCGACTACCTCGATCCCCAGCTGCTCAGCCGGGTGAGCGGCCTGGCCTGCCGCAACCTGGATCCGCTGCTCTGCGGCGAAGCCTGGGTGGAGCGCTGCTTCCACTGGCACGGCAGCCGCGCCGATCTGGCGCTGGTGGAAGGGGTGATGGGCCTGTTCGATGGCCTGGGCTCCAGCAGCCGCGGCAGTTCGGCGGCCGTGGCCACCCAGCTGGGGCTGCCGGTGGTGCTGGTGGTGGAGGCGTCACGGCAGGCGGGATCCCTGGCAGCGCTCGTGCGCGGCTTTCGCGACCACGACCCGGCGCTGCAGCTGGCCGGCGTGGTGCTCAACCGGGTGGGCAGCGCGCGGCACCGGCTGCTCTTGAGCGAAGCGCTGGCGAGCATCGAGGTGCCGCTGCTGGGGGTGCTGCCCAGCACGCCGGCCCTGGAGCTGCCGTCGCGCCACCTGGGCCTGCACCCGCCCCATGAACTGGAGGATCTGGACGCACGAGCGGCCCAGTGGGCGGCCCTGGCCGAGGAGCAGCTGGATCTGGAGCGCCTCTGGCCCCTGCTGCAGCCTCCGCCTGCGCCGGCCGATCCGGTGGATCCGATCAGCTGGTGCCTGGGCAAGGGGCCTGAAGCCACCACCGCAGTTACCGCAACCACCACAGCCCCCGCACCCCTGCCGATTGCGGTGGCCAGTGACGCCGCCTTCCACTTCCGCTACCCGGAGGCCGGTGAGCTGCTGCAGGGCCTGGGACTGGAGCCCATCGCCTGGAGTCCCCTGGCCGATGAACCGCTGCCGGCCGGCTGCCGCGCCGTGCTGTTGCCCGGCGGCTATCCGGAACTGCACGCCGGCCAGCTCGCCGCCAGCCAGCGCAGCCTGGCCCACCTGCGCGCAGCCGCCCAGGGCGGCCTGCCGATTGCCGCCGAATGCGGCGGCCTGTTGCTGCTGGGCCGCACCCTGCACGATCCCCTCGGCGTGCCCCATGCCATGGCCGGGGTGCTGCCCTTCAGCGCAGCCCGCGGTGAGCTGAGCCTGGGCTACCGCCAGGCCAGCGCCAGCGCCGATGGCCTGCTGGTGCGCGCCGGCGAAACGGTGTGGGCCCATGAGTTCCACCGCTGGCAACTGCAACCGGATGTGGGCAGGTGCGAACAGCTGTGGCAAGTTGAAGGTTGGGGTGTGGCCTCAAGGTTCGAAGGATGGACAGCGCCAAACGTTCACGCCAGTTGGCTTCACCTCCACTGGGCTGGATGCCCGGCGATTCCCTCACGTCTAGCCGCAGCATGCGGGCGCGCCGCGCCGCTGCCAGCGAGCGCCGCTTCCTCCAGCCCAGCGACCCCCGGCCGGTCAGCCCCGGTGAGCGCTGGCGCCTGATCGTGCGCGGCCAGGTGCAGGGCGTGGGCTACCGGGCCGCCTGCTGCAACCGCGCCAATGAACTCGACCTCGGCGGCTGGGTGCGCAACCAGTCCGACGGCTCGGTGGAGGTGGAGGCCGAAGGCCATCCCCAGCAACTCGGGGAGCTGCGCCTGTGGTGCGAACACGGCCCGTCGGCGGCGATCGTGAACAGCGTCACGGTGACCCAGCTCTCGCCCACCGGCGCCGACTGGTTCGAGATCCGCCGCTGAGGTGGATGAGATGACGCTGGAACTCTGGCTGCTGCGCCACGGCGCCACCGACTGGGCCAAAAGCGGCCGCCACACCGGCAGCACCGACCGGCCCCTGCTGCCCGAGGGCGAAGCCGAAGCCCGAGAGCTGGCACCGCTGCTGGCGCAACACGCCTTCGACGCGGTGCTGGTGAGTCCGCTGCAGCGGGCGCGGCGCACCTGCGAGCTGGCGGGCCTGGGCGATCGGGCCGAGGTGTGCGACGCCCTGTGCGAATGGAACTACGGCGCGTACGAGGGCATCACCACCGCCGAAATCCGCCGCACCATTCCCGACTGGACCGTGTTCAGCCACGGCTGCCCTGGCGGCGAGGACGCCGCCCAGGTGCAGGAGCGCTGCGAGGGGCTGCTGCGTGGGTTGAACCAACGCGGCGGGCGCATCGCCCTGTTTGCCCACGGCCACATCCTGCGCAGCCTGGCCGGCTGCTGGCTCGGCCTGGGGGCGAGCGGAGGTGCGCTGCTCACCCTCTCCACGGCAACGGTGAGCGTGCTGGGGCATGAACGGGAGCAACCGGCGATCGTGCGCTGGAATGCCCCGGTGCAGCCCCTCGCCTGATGGTGCCTGGTTTGATCACTCCGCCCCTGGCCGCCCTGGCGCCGGAGCTGGGGGAGCTCTCGGCCTTCGCGCTGGCGATCGGCTTCTCGCCGCTGCACATCGGCCTGCTGCTGCTGGTGCTGCTCGGCCCCAACCCGCTGCGGCGCGGCAGCCTGTTTGTCACGGGTTGGCTGATCACCTCCACCGTGGCGGTGGCCCTGTTGCTCACCGTGGGCCACGGGCTGCTGCTCACGATGGACAAGGGCACCAGCCACCGCACCGGGCTCGACCTGCTGGCGGCCGGTGCGCTGCTGGGCCTGGCGCTCAAGGAACTGCTCAGCCGCGAAGAAGACGACCAACCGCCGGGCTGGACGCGCAAGCTCGACCAGTTCTGCGCCATGCCGCTGCCGCTGCTGCTGGCCCTGAGCGCCGGCCTGCAGGTGGCCTCTCCCGACGACCTGTTTCTCTACGCCAAGGCCGCCGGCTCGCTGCTCTCGGCGGGCCTGGCCCGCGGCCAGGAACTGCTGGCCACCGGCGTGTTTGCCCTGGTGAGCGGCGTGCTGCTGATCGTGCCCTTCACCGCCGTGGTGCTCCTGGGCAAAGACAGGGTGCTGCCGCTGTTGGAGCGCGCCAAAACCTGGCTGTTCCAGCAGGGCGACGTGCTCGTGGGCCTGGTGAGCCTGGCCCTCGCCATCTACCTCGGCTGGCAGGGCATCGACGGCCTGCGGATGGCCTGAGCCCGCCGGAGTGTGGCTGAGGGCCGCGGGTGCAGGCCCCGAACGTTGGTCCTGAAATGCGCTGGGAGGCGCGGAGATGACGGCGCTGGGGAGGCAGTGATTCGACCGAACTGGAGTTTCGTACGGTCCGTACGGAAGTCCAATTCCACAAAAAACCTCTCCCGCCTGTCGAGCGAGGGAGATCACCGTCACACGGGATCAGGATCGGTGCTGAGCCAGTCGCGCCAGAGCTGCTGCTCGGCGAGGGAACCGGGGCCGGCCATCACGGTGACGGCCTGGCTGGCGCGGCTCACGGCCACGTAGGTGAGCTGGCGGCGGAGCACGTCGTCTTTGGGCCAGAACACATCGGCATCCACGAACACCTCCGCGAAGGTGCTGCCCTGGGAGCGGTGCACGGTGAGCACCGCGGCGGGCCCCAGCGAGGCGAAGGCATCGCGCACCAGGAAGAAGCGCCGCCAGAGCGCCTTGCCCTCCTGCTTGCGGCCCTCCTGGGTGGCGCGGCGGGCCTGCTGGCGCAGTTGGGTGAGCACCGCATCGAGGGCCGTGCGGCTGGAGGACCCCACCGCCGGCAAGAGGCGCAGGCTGAGCTGGGTGTCGCCGGCCTCCACCTGGGCGGTGAGGGTGTCGATCACGGGAACGGCCATGGCACCGGCCAGCAGCTCGCTGCCCAGGTCGGCCTGGCTGATGCCGAAGTCGGCCAGGTCGCAGCGCTCGGGCTTCACATCGCGCACCACCAGTTCCCGGTTGGAGCCGAGCACCATGTCGGGTTCTTCGGCCTGCTCCTCGCCCTCGCGGCAGGCCGGGGCCATCACCGCGGCGCGGCTGATCAGCACCTCACCGGGCAGCACCGGCAGCTGATCCGCCATCTCGCCGTGGAGGGCCCGGCGCGCGATCGGCACCAGCTGCTCCAGGCGGCGGTTGGTGTAGCAGAGGATCCGGGCGAGGTCGGGGTTATCGGTTTCGGCGCTGCGGCGCAGGGCGTCCTGGGCGGCGGCGAGCCATTCCGGCTGGGCCAGCAGCGCCACCTGGCCCTTGGTGGTGCGAACCGGCGGCAGCGGCGGCGGCCGGCGGCAGGGGAGCCGCTGCTCGCGGATGCCGGTGGCCAGGCGCAGCACCGGCCCCTGATGGCGCACCACGTGGCGCAGGTCTGCGGTGCAAGCGCGGCCCATCGCAAACACCGGACTGGTCTCCTCCCCCACCGGCGGCAACTGGGCCGGATCGCCCACGAACACCAGCCGCGTGCGGAAGGGATGGGCGCAGCGCAGGGCGATGTCGAGCAGGGTGGAATCCACCATCGACGCCTCATCCACCAGCACCAGGCCCAGGTGCTCCAGGGCGCCGGCGGTCTGCTCGGTTTCCTCGCAGCGCTCCAGGTCGCCCTGGCGCTTGAGCTTGAGCCGCAGCAGGCGGTGAATCGTGGAGGGAAACCAGGTGGGCTTGAGCCCGGCCAGTGCCAGGTTGTGGCGCAAGACGCCCACGGCTTTGTGGGTGGGGGCCACCACGGTCCAGCAGAGGCCCGTGATCTCGGCGGCCGCCAGCAGCCGCATGGAGAGGAAGGTTTTGCCGGTGCCCGCATAGCCGCTGAGCACGAACGGGGTGCCATCCACCGGCCCCGCCAGCCAGTCGAGAAACGCCGCCGCCGCCTGCTGCTGATCGGCCGTGAGCTCCGCTTCAGCCAGCATCAAGGCAGCGGGTGCTGGCTGGCCGCGTCTTGGGCCGCCTCGATGGCATGGGGTTGCTGGAGGTAGAACTCCAGGGCGCGGCTGGCCAGGCTGTCGGCACTGGTGCACTCAAGCTCGGCACGCTCTTCCAACCGGGCTGCCAGATCGTCGGGCAGGTTGACCGAGATCTCGGCCATGAGCTTGCTGCACTTGCCCTGAACCTAGCTGCGCCTGCCGGAATGCGCCCTCGAGGGGGTGTTAACCCAACGGGGCGATCCAGCCCCAGGCGGCGGCCAGATGGAGAGGGGATCCCACCAGCACCAGGCCGGGGAGCGCGATGGCGGGGCCCATCAGGCTGCCCACAAGCACTTCCAGGCGGGTGTGGCCGAGGGTTTCCTTGAGGGGTTTGGGCGCGGCGGGCCAGAGCTCCGCCGGCAGTTCGTTCACGCGGGCGGCGATCAGGCCGGCGTTGCGGCGCACGCCACTGGCGTCGTAGAGCACGATGAAGCAGAGGGTGGCGGCGAGGGCAAATAGGGGTGAATCGAAGCCCAGTTGCCAGCCGATGCCGGCGGCGGTGCCGGTGATCAGGGCGGAGTGGCTCGACGGCATGCCGCCGGTTTCGATCAGCACCTTGGGGTTCCAGCGGCGATGCACCACCAGCTCGATCACCAGCTTGGAAAGCTGGGCCAGGCCGCAGGCGGCAAGGCCCCACCAGAGCACACCGTTATCGAGGAGGGCGTTCATCGATCGCGGCTGGTGATGTAGTCGGCCAGGGCCAGGAGGGGAGCGGCTTTCAGCGCACCCTCCTCGCCTTGCATGAACGGCGCGAGAGCTGCCTTGGCTTCCGCCACGAGGGCATCGGCGCGCTGGCGGGATTCCTCCAGGCCCAGGAGCTTGGGGTAGGTGGTTTTGTCGGCGGTGAGGTCTTTGCCGGCGGTTTTGCCGAGCACCTCGCTGCTGGCGGTGACATCGAGGATGTCGTCGATGATCTGGAAGGCCAGGCCGATGCCGCGGGCGTAGGTGCGCAGGGCCGCCAGCAGGGCATCGGAGGCGCCGGCGATCAGGGCGCCGGTGATCACGCAGGCGCGCAGCAGGGCGCCGGTTTTGTGGAGGTGGATGTATTCGAGGGTGTCGAGGTCGACACTCTTGCCCTCGCACTCCAGATCCACCACCTGGCCGCCCACCAGGCCGGGGGCGCCGGAGGCCAACGACAGCTCACCCACTACCGCCAGCAGCCGCTCAGCCGGCACGCCCGGACTGCGCAGCGCCACCATCTCGAAGGCGCGGGTGAGCAGGGCATCGCCGGCGAGAATCGCGTTGGCCTCGCCGTACACCTTGTGGTTGGTGGGGCGGCCGCGGCGCAGGTCGTCGTTGTCCATGGCGGGCAGGTCGTCATGGATCAGCGACATGGTGTGCACCATCTCCAGCGCCACCGCCGTGGGCATGGCCAGCTCGCTATCGCCGCCGGCGAGCTCACAGGCCGCCATGCAAAGGATGGGCCGCAGGCGCTTGCCGCCCGCCAGCAGCGAATAACGCATCGCCTCGCGCAGGCTCTCGGGCCGCTCAGGCCCCAGGGAGCCGTCGAGGGCCGCCTCCACCTGCAGCCGGGCGGCCTCCAGGTAGGCGGCGAAATCGAAGGGGGTGCTCACCGCCGCAGTCATGCCGCCAGGGGCCACGCATCTGGCGGGGATTCTCTCAGCCCAACCTCAAGGCACCAGATCCGCGAGCGGCATCTCCACCCCACACCGCTGGCACCAGCTGCTCACGGTGTTCACCAGCAGCA
>JBBASQ010000042.1:7232-17381 GCA_040399185.1 Prochlorococcaceae cyanobacterium | reverse complement strand
GGCATCGCCCACTACGGCAACTGCGTGGGCGTGCCCACCGTGGGCGGTGAGGTGGCGTTTGACCCCAGCTACTCCGGCAACCCGCTGGTGAATGCCATGGCCCTCGGCTTGATGGAAACCGAGGACATCGTGTGCGCTGGCGCCGAGGGTGTGGGCTATCCCGTGGTGTACGTGGGCAGCACCACCGGCCGCGACGGCATGGGCGGCGCCAGCTTTGCCAGCGCCGAGCTCACCGAGGCCTCCCTCGACGATCGGCCCGCCGTGCAGGTGGGCGATCCCTTTCTGGAGAAGGGCCTGATCGAGGCCTGTCTGGAGGCTTTCCAGAGTGGCGATGTGGTGGCGGCCCAGGACATGGGCGCCGCCGGCCTCACCTGCAGCTGCTCGGAGATGGCGGCCAAGGGTGGCCTGGGCATCGAGCTCGACCTCGACAAGGTGCCCGCCCGTGAAACGGGCATGACCCCCTATGAGTTCCTGCTCAGCGAATCCCAGGAGCGGATGCTGTTCGTGGTGAAACCGGGCCGTGAACAGGCCCTCATGGAGAGCTTCACCCGCTGGGGTCTGCAGGCGGCGGTGGTGGGCCGCGTGCTGGAGGAGAACGTGGTGCGCGTGCTGCAGAAGGGGGAGGTGGCCGCTGAGGTGCCTGCCAGCGCCCTGGCCGACGACACCCCGATCAACCACCACGAGCTGATCAGCGAGCCCCCGGCCGAGATCCAGGCCCACTGGCGCTGGAGCGAGGAGCAGCTGCCCGATGCCTCGCTGGCGGGCATCACCCCGGCCGCCGGGGTGGAGGCGGGGCAGCATCTGAGCTGGGCCCAGGTGCTGCTGGCCCTGCTCGACGATCCCACCATCGCCTCCAAGCGATGGGTGTATCGCCAGTACGACCACCAAGTGCAGGCCAACACGGTGGTGCCCCCCGGCGGCGCCGATGCCGCCGTGGTGCGCCTGCGGCCCCAACAGGGCGAAGGCGCCATGGCGGCCGCCCAGCGCGGCGTGGCGGCGGTGGTCGATTGCCCCAACCGCTGGGTCGCCCTCGATCCCGAGCGGGGTGGCATGGCGGCCGTGGCCGAGGCCGCCCGCAACCTCAGCTGCGTGGGCGCCGAGCCCTTGGCCGTCACCGACAACCTCAACTTCCCCTCCCCCGAAACACCCACCGGCTACTGGCAGCTGGCCCTGGCCTGCCGCGGCCTGTCTGCCGCCTGTTCGGCCCTGGAAACGCCCGTCACCGGCGGCAATGTCTCGCTGTACAACGAGACCCGCCTCCCCGATGGCCGCATGCAGCCGATCCATCCCACCCCGGTGGTGGGGATGGTGGGCCTGGTGCACGACCTCGCCCACGTGCGCGGCCAGGCCTGGCGCGAGCCCGGTGATGCCATCTGGCTGCTGGGGGTGTCCCTGCAGCACCAGGGCCAGGACGAGCGGGTGAGCCTGGCGGGCACCAGCTACCTGGAGCGCGTGCACGGTGCCGTGACCGGGCGGCCTCCGGTGATTGATCTGGAGCTGGAGAAGCGGGTGCAGGCGTTCCTGCGGCAGGCCATCACCAAGGGCCTGGTGGCCTCCGCCCACGACCTCAGCGACGGGGGCCTGGCCGTGGCTGCCGCCGAGTGCTGCATTGCCTCCGGCATGGGGGCCCATCTCGAGCTTCCCTCCGGCTCCCTGCGTCTCGACCGACTGCTGTTCGCCGAGGGCGGTGCCCGCATCCTGGTGAGCGTGCCTCCGGCCGCCACGGCGGCCTGGCAGCAGAGCCTCGATCACGCCGCGGAGGGCGGTGCTCCGGTGCCCGCCCAGTGCCTCGGGGTGGTGACCGCCGATGCCAACCTGGCCATCAGTCAGGCCGGCACCAGCCTGCTGCAGGTGCCCGTGGAATCGCTGGCCTCCAGTTTCGAGCAGGCGATCCCCCGCCGACTCGGCGCCGACCTTCCCCCCACGGCCTGAGCTGGCAAGGGCCTGATGCAGAATGCAACTTCACGGCGTGGGAGTGAAGGGCCTGTGGTGCTGAAGCAGCCGGACTTCCCCCTGTCCGAGCGGCCCGACAAGCCCGAAGAGGCCTGTGGCGTGTTTGCGGTATTGGCCGCTGAGCAGCCCGTCGCCAACCTCACCTACTTCGGCCTCTACGCCCTCCAGCACCGCGGCCAGGAATCGGCCGGGATCGCCGTCTTTGACGGTGAGCGCAAGGTGCGGCTCCACAAGGACATGGGCCTGGTGAGCCAGGTGTTCGACCAGAGCGTGTTGGAGCGCATGCCCGGTCACCTGGCCGTCGGCCACAACCGCTACTCCACCACCGGCAGCAGCAAGGCCTGCAATGCCCAGCCCGTGGTGCTCAACACCCGCCTGGGGGCCCTGGCCCTGGCCCACAACGGCAACCTCGTGAATGCCGCCGAGCTGCGGCAGGCCATCGCCGCAGCCGTTCCCGAAGCGGAGTTCACCTCCACCACCGATTCCGAGCTGATTGCGTTCGCGCTTCAGCAGGCGGTGAACGAGGGCCTGGACTGGGACGCCGCCATCCGCCACGCGGCGGGCCGCTGCCGCGGAGCGTTCAGCCTGGTGATCGGCACGCCGGAAGGGTTGTTCGCCCTGCGCGACGGCCACGGCATTCGCCCCCTGGTGTTCGGTCAGCTGGGTGAGGCCGACGACGCCCAGTGGGTGGTGAGCAGCGAGACCTGCGGTCTCGACATCATTGGTGCCACCTATCTCGCCGACGTGGAACCCGGCGAGATCATCCATTTCCGCCTCGGGGATCCCCATCCCCAGCGCAGCCGCTGGTGCGAGGAGCCGGCGAAGCTCTGCGTATTCGAGATGATCTACTTCGCCCGGCCCGACAGTCGCTTCTTCGGCGAGTCGCTCTACAGCTACCGGGTGCGGATCGGTGAGGTGCTGGCCCGGGAAACCCCCGTGGAGGCCGACATCGTGATCGGCGTGCCCGATTCCGGCATCCCTGCGGCCATTGGCTACTCCCAGTTGAGCGGCATCCCCTTCGGGGATGGCCTGATCAAAAACCGCTATGTGGGCCGCACCTTCATCCAGCCCACCCAGGCGATGCGTGAGGCCGGCATCCGCGTGAAGCTCAACCCCCTGCCCGATGTGCTCGCGGGCAAACGGGTGGTGGTGATCGATGACTCGATCGTGCGAGGTACCACCAGCCGCAAGCTGGTGGCCGCGATCCGTGATGCCGGTGCCACCGAGGTGCACATGCGGATCAGCTCGCCGCCGGTCACCCACCCCTGCTTCTACGGGATCGACACCGACACCCAGGACCAGCTCATCGCTGCGCGCCTCACCCTGGAGGAGATCTCCGCCCATCTCGGCGTGGATTCGTTGGCTTACCTCAGCAAGGAGGGCATGGTGGAAGCGGCCCAGTCCAACTCGGGCCATTTCTGCACCGCCTGCTTCGACGGCGCCTATCCGATTGAGATGGATGAGGAGCTGCGGGCCAGCAAGCTCACCCTGGAGCGCGCCAACCTCGCTGCTGCCCGCTGAGCTGATCTGAGCAGTCTCAGTTCAGCAGCGGCACCAGCTCCCTGAGCTCGTCACTGGCCCCCAGCGGCAGCAGCAGGCCGGTGCCGCTGGGATCTTCCGCGGCCAGATCGGCCGTGGCCAGGCGCACGCTCTTTGCATCGCCGATGCGGGCCGCCACCAGATCGGCCGCTCCGGCGCAGAGATCCACCAGTCGGTCGCCGCGCTGCTCGAAGCGCAGACCGATCTGGCCCAGGTCGCCGCGCTGGCAGCGGCGCAGTTCGGCCACGGCGAGCTTCTTCACCTGGCCCCCCGCGCTGGCCAGCAGCACCGAGTTTTCGTCGTCGGGTCCGCAGGCGGCCCCCACCACGCCTTCACCCGGCAGCAGGCGCATCAGCATTGGCCCCTGGGCGTTGCGGCCCATCAGGGGCAGGTTGGCCTCATTCACCGTGAGCCGCAGCACCCGGCCGGTGGAACTGGCCACCACCAGGTCTTCGCCGTCGCGGCAGGGCACCACCCGCCGCAGGGTCACGCCGTCCTTGAGCTTGAGCACCGTGGCGGCCCGGCCCGAGAGCTCCTGGAATTCCTCCACCGGCAGTCGCTTGAAGCGGCCGTCACTGCTGAGCAGCCCCAGGCTCAGGCCCTGGGCGGCATCGCCCGTGGGCAGGGGCAGCACCTGCACCACCCGCTCCCCGTCGAGGCTGTCCGGAAGGAACCGCTCGAGGGTGCCGGGCTGCTGCCCAGCAAATTCCCAGCGCAGCAGGGCCACGCGCCCGTCGGCGGTGAAGGCCAGCACCGGAGGTTGGCCGCTCACCGGCAGGATCAGCCGGGCTGGCGCCGGGTGATCGCCGAGCTCACTGGCTTCGTCCAGGTGCAGGCGACCGAGCATCTGCGGCGCCACGATTTTCACTGCCCCATCGGCCTGGATCAGCAGGCGTGCCTCGCTGGGGAGAGCCCGGAAGGCCTGCTGGCGCTGCAGCTCGGCATTGGGCCGAACGGCCGCGGCCCGCTGGGCCACCAGTTCATCCCCGCCTTCCACCAGCCGGGTGCGGCGCGGCGTGGCGTAGCGCTTCTTCAGGGCCCGCAGCTCGGCGATCAGGGCGTCGAGCAGGGTGTCGCGGTTGTCGAGCAGGTTCCGCAGTCGGGTGCGCTCTTCGCGCAGGTCGTCGGCTTCCTTGCGCAGGCTCTCCTGCTCCAGCCCGGTGAGCCGGCGCAGGGGCATGGCCAGCACGGCGTCGGCCTGGCGCTCGCTCAGATCCAGGTGCACCTGGAGGCTGGCCTTGGCGCTGGCGGCGTCGCGGGCCTCCTGGATCATGTCGATCACGCGGCGCAGGTCGTTGAGCGCCTTGATCAGGCCCTCCACCACCTCGAGCCGGTCTTCGCACTTGCGCAGCGCGTGCTGGGTGCGCCGGATCATGGTGAGTTCCCGGTATTCCAGGAACTCCTGCAGCATCTGCCGCAGGCTCAGCTGCACCGGCTGGCCGTTCACCAGCGCCAGCAGGATCGCGCCGAAGTTGCTCTGCAGGGCGGTGCGGCGCTGCAGGTCGGCCAGCACCTGCTGGGGGTTGGCATCGCGGCGGAGCTCCACCACCACCCGCATGCCCTCGCGGTCGCTCTCGTCGCGGATGTCGGCGATGCCGCCGATCTTGCCGTCGTTCACCTGCTCGGCCAGCTTCTCGATCCAGCCCGCCTTGCTCAGCTGATAGGGCAGTTCCGTGATCACCACGGCACCGCGGCGATGGCGGCCCTTGCCGGGCTGCACCTCCTCGATATGGGCCACACCCCGCATCGGGATGCTGCCGCGGCCGCTCAGGTAGGTGTCGCGCACACCGCTGCCCACCAGTACCTCGCCTCCGGTGGGGAAGTCGGGGCCGGGCACCAGCTCCAGCAGTTTTTCGTCGCTCAGGTCGGGCTTGCGGATCAGGGCGATCAGCGCATCCACCACCTCCCCGAGGTTGTGGGGCGGGATGCTGGTGGCCATGCCCACGGCGATGCCGGTGCAGCCGTTCAGCAGCAGGAATGGCAACTGGGCCGGCAGCACCGTGGGCTCCTGCTGGGAGCCATCGAAGTTGGGTGCGAAATCAACCGTGTCGTCGCCGATCTCATCGAGCATCGCCTCGTTGGCGATCGGCGCCAGCCGCGTTTCCGTGTAACGCATGGCGGCCGGTGGATCGTCATCCACCGAGCCGAAGTTGCCGTGGCCATCCAGCAGCGGATGGCGGCTGGCGAAGGTCTGCACCAGCCGCACCAGGGCGTCGTAGACCGCCTGGTCGCCGTGGGGGTGGTATTTGCCGAGCACGTCGCCCACCACGCGGGCGCACTTGCGGTAGGGCCGGTCGGGGGTGAGCCCCAGCTCGTGCATCGCATAGAGGATGCGCCGCTGTACGGGCTTGAGGCCGTCGCGCACATCGGGCAGGGCCCGTCCCACGATCACGCTCATCGCGTACTCGAGGTAGGAGCGCTGCATCTCCTGATGCAGGGCGATCGGCTGAATGCGTGGGTCCTCGGGTCGCTCCTCGGCCATCCGGTGCTGGGGTCTGAGGGCGGGACGTGGCGCTCAGCCTACCGATGGTGTCCCGGGTCGCCGGGAGCAGCCCCCCTATTCGTCGTCGCCGGGATCGTCGGGGTTGGCATTGGCGTTGGCCCGCTCCACGCTGGCCTTCAGGGTTGGGTCTGCCAGAAGCACCTTGGCGGCGCTGCGCAGCTTTGGTCCCCAGAGCTGGTCTTTCTGGTAGCTCTCCAGCACGTAGTTGGGGTCGCCGTCGAGGGCGCGGCCGGCCAGCTCCACCGCTTCACCGCGCTCCTTGGCTCCGCTGGCATAGAGCCCAGCGGCCAGGGCGAGCATCGGTTCGGCGGCGGTGGGCTTGATCCGCAGCACCTGCCGCCAGCGCCCCACCGCCTCGCGGGTCTGCCCCTGCTCAAACAGCACCAGCCCCTGGTTGTTGATCGCCTCCCAGAAATCGCGCCGGAGTTTCGAGGCCCGCTCAAAGGCCGTCAGGGCCTGTCCCTGATTGCCCAGCTGGATGTACGCGTTGCCGAGATCGAAGAAGGCGCCGGCGTTGTTGCCTTCCATGCGGAGTCCCTGCTCCAGCAGCCCCACCGCGTCATTGGGCCGGCCATCGCGCAGGGCCAGGGAACCCTCGGCAAACCAGATGCCCGGGTTGTTGGGATCGAGGGTTTTGGCGCGCGCCAGCGATACGGCGGCTTCCTTTGTCTGGCGACTGCGCAGCTGGGCTTCCGCCAGCAGCACCCAGCCACGGGGGTCGTTGGGCAGCAGCCGCACGGTGAGGGCTGCCAAGCGGGCGGCATCTTCGGCTTGCCCCATCCGCAGCAGCCGCGCCGCCGCCTGGGCGATGCCCAGGCCCGCACCCTCGAGTTCCACCGGCTTCGGGGTGTACACGTAGGGCACCAGTGCCCGGGCCGGAGCGACCGCGGTGAAGGTCAGGCCCAGGGCCATCGGGGCTGCCAGAAAAGGCTGCAGCCAGCGCGCTGCCATGGTGCGGGGTCGGATCTTTTCAGCCTAGGCAGTGTCTGTCTGGCAGGCCTTCAGGTTGCGGCGCCACATCCAGGGCTTGATCCGCCGCAGGGCGGAGGCCCGCAGCTGCTCGTCCCAGTCGGTGTCGCTCCATTCCAGGGCCTGCTCCGCCTGGAGGTTGAGCAGCCAGGGCCGCGGTTGGACGTCGGGGTCGTCACTGCCCTGCAACGGTTGCTGGTTCCAGGGGCAGGCGTCCTGGCAGGCATCACAGCCGGCCACCCAGGGGCCCATCCGGGAGGTGATCTCCTTCGGCAGCTCGGAATCGCGATTTTCGATCGTGTGAAACGCGATGCAGCGGCGGCTGTCCACCACGAAGGGCTCGGTGATGGCGCCGGTGGGGCAGGCCGGGATACAGCGGCTGCAACTGCCGCAGAGCGGGGTGGCCGGAGCATCGGCCGGCAGCTCCTGGGTGGTGAGCAGGTGCCCGAGCAGCAGCCAGGAGCCCCGGGTGGGGTGGATCAGGTTGCCGTGTTTCCCGATCCAGCCCAGGCCAGCCTCCTCCGCCCACGCCTTGTCCATCAACGGGCTGCTGTCCACACAGGCGCGCCATCCCACCCCCGGCACCTGGTCCTCCAGCCAGCGGCCCAGCCGCCGCAGCCGTCCGTCGATCACCCGGTGGTAGTCCCGGCCCCAGCCGTAGCGGGCCACCGCCAGGCTGCCGGGGGTGCGCTCTTGCTCCACGTAATAGGAGAGCCCCACGGCCACCACGCTGCGCACCCCCGGCAGCAGGCTCTCCACGGATCGCCGCCGGGGATCGGCCATCCAGGCCATCTCCGCCTGATGGCCCGCGGCTAGCCAGCGCTCCAGGGCGGCCGTACGCAGTGCCATCCGCTCCCCGCCGGGAACGGCGGCGATCCCCACTGGATCGAAGCCCAGGGCCTGCGCCTGCTGTTTCAGGGCGAGGGCCAGGGTCCCTGTTGGAGCGGTCGTGGTGGCGGCAGCCATCGCCCGTACAGTTGCGCCACTGCTTCATTGTGCTGTGGGCGTTGCTACACCGGGCCGACTGGGCCATCTGCTCCGTTGGCTGGGTCTCACCCTGGTGGTGCTGCTCGGCCTGCAGCTGCTGGTGCTGCTGGCGGCCTGGAACTGGGGCGATGAGGCCTACCGCCAGCTGCTCATCGACCGGCTCGTCACCCAGTCGCCCATGGCCCTGGTGGGTCTGCTGCTGATGCTGTTCGGCATCCGCCTCGACAGCCCCGGCGACCACCGCACGCCGCTGGCCTGGGTGGCCGGGGTGCTGGCGATCCTGCTGGCCATCGCCAACATCGTGGCCGTGCCCGTCACCATCAGCGGTGATCGAGCCCTGGCCGACCAGGCTGATCAGCAGCTGGCGGCCCGCCAGGGTCAGCTGGCCATGGCCCGGGCCCAGCTCGCCAATCCGGAGGCCATTGATCAATTCGTGCAGCAGGCCGAGCAGGCCGGTCAGCTCCCCCAGAACGCCAGCCCTGACGACAAGCGCAAGCTGGTGAAGCAGGTGATGGAGCGCCAGCTGCAACAGGCTGACGATCAGCTCAAACAGCAGCAGAAGGCCCGTGATCTCACCGTGAATCAGCGCCGGATCGGTGGAACCGGTACCGCTGTGGTGCTCACCATTGCCTTCGTGCTGGTGGCCCTGGCCGCCCTGGTGTAGGTGGCTGGCTAAGTTGCGGTCAGGACGCAGTCGGCCGGAGTTCCGGGATTCCCTTGGTTCAATCCAGCCCCAGACCTGACCAGCCCCTCGGCGATCGACTTCAGCAGGACCTCAAGAACGACCTGATCGCAGGTCTGCTGGTGGTGATTCCGCTGGCCACCACGATCTGGCTGGCCACCACGGTGAGCCGCTTCGTGCTTGCCTTCCTCACCTCGATTCCCAAGCAGTTCAATCCCTTCAACACCCTCAATCCGGTGTTGCAGGAACTGATCAACCTCGGTGTTGGTCTGCTGGTGCCGCTGCTCGGGATCCTGCTGATCGGCCTGATGGCCCGCAACATCGTGGGCCGTTGGCTGCTGGAGTTCGGTGAAGGCACGCTGCTGCGGATTCCCCTAGCCGGATCGGTCTACAAAACTCTCAAGCAGCTGCTGGAAACCTTTCTCCAGGGCAATTCCAGCCGCTTCCGCCGCGTCGTTCTGATCGAATATCCCCGTGAGGGTCTCTACTCCCTCGGCTTCGTCACCGGCGTGCTCAGCGCCTCCCTGGCGGCTGATTTCGATCAGACGATGCTCAGCGTCTTCATCCCCACGGCTCCCAACCCCACCACCGGCTGGTATGCCGTGGTGCCCGAAAGTTCCGTGCGCGACATTGACTTGTCGGTGGAGGATGCCTTCCGCACGATCATCTCGGCCGGCATCGTCAGCCCGGATGAGCGCGCCACCCCGTCCAACCGCAGCTTCTCCAGCCTGCTGGCCCAGCTGCGTGCTCCCCAGCCCTCCTGATGCAGAGCCGCACCGTCTCCCGTGAACTGGCCCTGCTGATGCTCGGCCAGGTGAGTGATCGCTCCGGATCAGTGCCGGCGGCTGACACCACCCTCGACACCCTGCTCCAGCAGGCCCTGGCCAGCCTGAGCCTGCACGTGCGCGAAACCCTGGATCGCGCCGCCGAAGACCTGCAGACCGCCCAGCAGGAACTGCTCGACAGCGAACTGCAGGAAGAGGGAGCCGATCGCCTGCCCCGGGTCCGTCAGCACCTTCAAGATGGTTTAGCCGCGGCCGAACAGGCCCTCAATCGCCTTTCGGCCAGCCTCGAACTGCCCCGCGTGCTGCTGCTCGCCAATCAGGAGGAGGTGCGCCGCGGCGCGATTGATCGCACCCGGGCTGTGCTGCGCGACCGGGAGGTGATCGATCAGAAGCTGGATGCGGTGATGGAGGGTTGGCGGTTGGGCCGCCTGCCGCGGATCGATCGCGACATCCTCCGCCTGGCGGCCGTCGACCTGAGCGATTTCGGTACCCCTGCGGCCGTCACCTGCAATGAGGCGGTGGAACTGGCCAATCGCTACAGCGATGAGCAGGGCCGCCGCATGATCAATGGCGTGCTGCGCCGCTACACCGCTGCTGGCACCAAGGGCTGATGGTTTTCGACTGGTTCAAGCGGGCTGTCGCTGAGCCCCAGGAGGCTCCCCAGCCCGCAGAAGCCCCGCCTGAGGTGTCTGAGCCGGTTGCTGATGCAGCAGCCACGGGTTCTGTCGAGG
>JBBASQ010000042.1:2647-7132 GCA_040399185.1 Prochlorococcaceae cyanobacterium | reverse complement strand
GAGGAGACTCCGGCCCCACCCCCCGCACCGGCCCCCGCTCCCGCTGGTGTGGATGCGGATGCCCTGGAGTGGGCCCGGCAGGCCTATGCCCGCCTGAAGGCCCAGCAGCAGGCCACGGCGGCGGAAGCGGCACCCCCTGCCCCCACGCCCGCGCCCCTTCCGGAACCCATTGCGGTTCCCGAACCAACCCCCGAGCCAATTCCTGAGCCGAAAGCGGAAGCGCCTGCTCCGGCAGCCTCCACCGGCCTCTCGCTGCTGGAGCAGGCTGCGGCCCAGCGGGCTGAGCGTCAGCAGGCGATCACCGCGGCGCCGGCCGAGCCTGCAGCCGATGTCGCCGAACCGCAGCTCGGCGCCTTTGATGACAGCTTCACCTGGAGTGCCGAGGTGCTGGCGGCCCAGGGCCGGCGCGTCGATGAGGTGTCGATCGAGGAGATCGACTGGCTGGGCCGCCTGCGCCAGGGCCTGGAGAAAACCCGCCGCGGCTTCGTTACCCAGCTGCTGGAGAACCTCGGCGACGATCCCCTCACCCCTGAGGTGCTCGACGATCTGGAGAGCACCCTGCTGCGCGCCGATGTGGGGGTGGAGGCCACCGACCAGGTGCTCGGCGCCCTGCGCCAGCGCCTCAACGTGGAGGTGGTGGATCCGGCGGAGGGCCTCCGCTTCCTCAAGGAGCAGCTGCGGGCGCTGCTCGAAAAACCCATCGCCGCCAGTGGCCGTGAGCTGCTGGCCCCCGAGCGCGATCGCCTGAATGTGTGGCTGCTGGTGGGGGTGAACGGCGTGGGCAAGACCACCACCCTCGGCAAGCTCGCGAATCTGGCTGTGCGCAGCGGCTACAGCTGCCTGATCGCTGCGGCCGACACCTTCCGGGCCGCCGCCGTGCGCCAGGTGGAGGTGTGGGGTGAGCGCAGTGATGTGCCCGTGATTGCCAACCCCACGGCCAACGCCGATCCCGCCGCCGTGGTGTTCGACGCCATTGGTGCAGCCCAGGCCAAGGGCACCGAGCTGGTGCTGGTGGACACTGCCGGCCGCCTGCAGACCAAGCACAACCTCATGGAGGAGCTCTCCAAGGTGCGCCGCATCGTGGACAAGCTCGCCCCCGATGCGGCCGTTGAATCCCTGCTGGTGCTCGATGCCAGCCAGGGTCAGAACGGACTGCGCCAGGCGATGGCCTTCGCCAAGGCGGCCGGCCTCACCGGGGTGGTGCTCACCAAGCTCGATGGCAGTGCCCGTGGTGGTGTGGCCCTGGCGGTGGCCTCGGAAGCCGGTCTGCCGATTCGGTTCATCGGTGCCGGTGAGGGCATCCGCGATCTGCGGCCGTTCAACAGCTTTGAGTTTGTCGAGGCGCTGCTGGCCCATTGAGGTCTTGCTACCTTTCGCCCACTTCGTGGGCGGCGGGTGAGTGGCAAGCCCCTGCTGACGGCTTCGGACTCCCTGCGGCAGCTGCTCGACAGCCTGAACCGCGAGCAGCGCCGCAACCAGGAACTCCTGGCCTCCCTGGGCTTTGCCCTGCGCAGCTTCACCAACCTCAGCCGCTTCCTGGAGCTCATCCCCCTGATCGCCTCTCGTCTGGCGGAGGGGGAGGGGGCCCTGTTGGTGCCCTTTCATCCCGATGGGCGGCTGTGGCGGGAACAACTCCAGCTTCAGGCCGGCGACCGGGCCACTGAGTTGCTGCGCCAGCTGGCGGCCCTGCCGGATGCCGAGCTCACGGCCCTGGGCGGCGATGCGGCCGTGGCTGAGCGGCTCGACCAGTTGGTGGCCCGCCTGCTGCCGGGGGTGCAGCTGTTCGCCACCTCGGTGGTGTGCCGCAGCCTGGTGCGCGGCCGGCTCTATGTGTTGAGCGGTCGCCAGGGGTTCTGCTGGAGCGAGGTGCACCGCCGCCATGTGCAGTTGGTGGCCGATCTCACCGGCGTGGCCCTGGAGAACGACACCCTCCTCCAGACCCTGCGCCGCCATGAACGCCTGGATCGTGAGCTGAGCATCGGCGCCGAGATCCAGGCCCAGCTGCTTCCGGATCAGTGTCCGGTGATCGAGGGGGTGGATCTGGCGGCCCGCTGCCGGCCGGCCTTCCAGGTGGGTGGCGACTACTACGACTTCATCCCCACCCGCCCCCAGCTGCAGGGGCGGCGGCGCGAGCAGGGGCGCTGGGCCCTGGTGATGGGTGATGTGATGGGCAAGGGTGTGCCCGCCAGCCTGTTGATGACGCTCCTGCGCGGGATGCTCCGTGCCGGCGTGCTCGGTGGCCATGCCCCCGATCGGATCCTGCACGACCTCAACCAGATGGCCCAGGAGGACCTGGCCCAGTCGCACCGGTTCGTGACCCTCTTCTATTCCGATTACGACCCGCGCACCCGCCTGCTTCGCTACGCCAACGCCGCCCACAATCCGCCCCTGCTCTGGCGCCGCCAGTTGGGTCGGGTGGATCGCCTCGATGCGCCGGGCCTGCTGATCGGCCTGCAGAGCGAGGCCGATTACGGGGCTGAGCAGATCGTGCTCGATCCCGGAGATGTGCTCCTGTATTACACCGATGGCATCACCGAGGCCGTGGGCTTCAGTGGGGAGCGCTTCGATGAGCCTCGGCTGATGCGGTCCCTGGATGCGGCCTGTCGTACGGCCGGCGGGGCCCAGGGAATTCTGGATCAGCTGTTCGCCCGGCTCGATCGCTTCGTGGGGGCGGATCGCCAGCTCGACGATGACGCCTCGCTGGTGGTGCTGAAGGTGCGCGAGGGGGTGATGCTGCCCTCCCTGCCAAGCTGAGCCCAGCAGGCGTCTGGGTAGCGATGGCAGTCGAATCGAGTTCCTCCACCTGGAGCAACCGCTTCGAGCAGGGCCTCAACCCCTTCATTGAGCGCTTTAACGCCTCAATCGGTTTCGACATCCAGCTTCTGCAGGAAGACCTCGACGGTTCAGTGGCCCACGCCCGCATGCTCGGCAGCTGCGGGGTGATCAGCGAAACCGAGGCGGCCCGGATCATCGAGGGCCTGGAGCAGATCCGCCAGGAGGCGGCCGCCGGTCAGTTCAATCCCGGCCTGGCCGATGAAGACGTGCACTTCGCCGTGGAGCGGCGCCTGATCGAGCTGCTTGGGCCGCTGGGCAAGAAGCTGCACACCGGCCGCTCCCGCAATGACCAGGTGGGCACCGATGTGCGCCTGTGGCTGCGCCGCCGCATCGAGGAGATCGATGGCGCCCTGGTGCGCTTTGAGAAGGCCCTGATCACCCAGGCCGAGCGCCACAGCGAGGTGCTGATCCCGGGCTACACGCACCTACAGCGGGCCCAGCCCGTTTGCCTGGCCCATCACCTGCTGGCCTATGTGCAGATGGCGGAGCGCGACCGGGCCCGCCTGGCCGATGTGTGCAAGCGCGTGAATCTCTCTCCGCTTGGTGCTGCCGCCCTGGCCGGCACCCCGGTGCCGATCGACCGACGCCAGACCGCGCTGGAGCTCGGCTTTGATGACGTGTACGCCAACAGCCTCGATGCCGTGAGCGACCGCGACTTCGCGGTGGAGTTCATGGCGGCCGCCTCGCTGATCCTGGCCCACCTCAGCCGCCTCAGTGAGGAGGTGATCCTCTGGGCCAGCGAGGAGTTCGGCTTTGTGGGTCTCACCGATCGCTGCGCCACCGGCAGCAGCCTTATGCCCCAGAAGAAGAACCCCGATGTGCCGGAGCTGGTGCGGGGCAAGAGCGGCCGGGTGTTCGGCCACCTGATGGGGCTGCTCACCCTGATCAAGGGCCTGCCCCTGGCCTACAACAAGGATTTCCAGGAAGACAAGGAAGCCCTGTTCGATGGGGTGCGCACCGTGCTCGATTGCCTCGAGGCGATGGCGATCCTGTTCGAGGAGGGCCTGGAGTTCCGGCCCCAGCGGCTCGAGGCGGCCGTGGCCTCCGATTTCTCCAACGCCACCGATGTGGCCGACTACCTGGTGGCCAGGGACGTGCCCTTCCGTGAGGCCTACCAACTGGTGGGCGGCCTGGTGAAAACCTGCCTCACCGAGGGGGTGCTGCTGCGGGAGCTGCCGCTGGAGCGCTGGCAGCAGGTACATCCGGCCTTCGAGGCCGACATCTTCGAGGCGATCGCCCCCCGCCAGGTGGTGGCCGCCCGCCGCAGTGAGGGCGGCACCGGCTTCGACCAGGTGGCGGCGCAGCTGCGGCAGATGCGGGCCCGCCTCGGCACCTGACGCCACGGGCCCTAGGCTTGGCCGGTCAGAGGCCCAGAGGCCCACATTGCTCGGCCCCGCGGCCGGCCCGGTTCGTGAGCATTTTTGTCGGCAATCTGCCCTTCCGTGCAGAGCAGGAAGACGTGGCAGAGCTGTTTGCGCCCTTTGGCGAAGTGGTGAACTGCTCCCTCCCCCTGGAGCGGGACACCGGGCGCAAGCGCGGGTTTGCCTTCGTGGAGATGGCCGACCCCGAGATGGAAACCAAGGCCATCGATGCCCTCCAGGGTGCTGAGCTGATGGGCCGTCCCCTGCGCATCAACAAGGCCGAGCCCCG
>JBBASQ010000042.1:0-2547 GCA_040399185.1 Prochlorococcaceae cyanobacterium | reverse complement strand
GTGGTGGTGGTGATGGCTATGGCGGCGGTTACGGCCAGGGCGGGGGCGGCTATGGCCAAGCCGGCAGTGGTGAGCGCCGCTCCGGAGCCCGCGGCTGGGAAGACCGCAGCTACGGCGGCGGTGGTGATTCCTTCGATGCCGGTCGCACCCGCCGGCGCCGCAGCACCGGCGGTGACGACTACGCCGGAGCCCAGGGCTGAGCCCTCATAGCCCCCGTTCCTCCAGTTGCCGGGCCGCGGCATCCAGCACCTCCGGCCCCGCATCTTTTGCGCCCGCATCCCGGGTGAGTGCTGCGCGCCAGTGACGCGCGCCACTCACCCCCTCCACCACATGCACGAGGTGGCGGGCAATCGGCCAGAGCCGGTCGCCACGGCTCCGCCAGCGTTCGGCGTGGGGGATGAGGCCGCGCACCACGGTTGAGGCTTTCACGGCCCATGGGCCGTCGTCGCCGTGGATGTCGGCGTCCACGGTTGCCCAGCGCAGGGGGTGCTCGTAGGCCGCCCGGCCCACCATCACCCCATCGAGCTGCTGGAGCTGCTGCTGGCACTCCTCCAGCGTCTGCAGGCCGCCGTTGAGTTCGATCGTGAGGTTGGGGCGGTCGGCCTTGAGCTGTTGCACCAGCTCGTAACGCAGGGGCGGGATGGTGCGGTTTTGCTTGGGATCCAGACCCTCCAGCCAGGCCTTGCGGGCATGCACGGCGAAGCGCTGGCAACCCGCTGCTGCCACCGCCTCCACGAAGGCCAGCAGCTCGGCGTAGGAGTCGCGCTCGTCGATGCCAATGCGGTGCTTCACCGTCACCGGCAATCCACTCGCCTCCGCCATCGCCTCCACACAGCGGGCCACCTGGGGCGGGTCGGCCATCAGGCAGGCCCCGAACCGCCCCTTCTGCACCTTCTCGCTGGGGCAGCCCACATTCAGGTTGATCTCGTCGTAGCCCCAGTCGGCGGCCAGCTGCGCCGCCTCCGCCAGCAGCACCGGGTCGTCGCCGCCCACCTGCAGGGCCAGTGGATGCTCGGCGGGGTCAAAGCCGATCAGCCGCTCCAGTCGCCCGCCCGGTTCGCCGGCCCCGGGCTGGCGGCGGGCATGGTGCAGGGCCTGGGCCACCACCATCTCGGTGTAGAGCAGGCTGTGGCGGCTGATCTGGCGGAACAGCAGCCGGAAGTGGCGATCGGTGTAATCGAGCATGGGCGCCACACTGAAGCGATAGGCCGCCCCCGCCCCGGAATCCCCCCTGCTGGACTGCCCCTCGCTGGACTGGCTGATGTCGCGCTCCATGGCCCCATCCTTACCCTCGTGTGCCGCAGTGCTGGTGGCGGGCGGTGGCCCGGCCGGCTTCATGGCGGCCATCGCTGCCGCCGAGAGCGGGGTGCGGGATGTGCACATCCTCGAGTCCACCCCCGAGCCCCTGCACAAGGTGCTGATCAGCGGCGGCGGGCGCTGCAACGTGACCCACGCCTGCTGGGACCCCCGCGCCCTGGCCGGTCACTACCCCCGCGGCAGCCGGGCCCTGCGGGGCCCCTTTTCCCGGTTTGCGGCCGGCGATGCGGTGGCCTGGTTTGACGACCACGGCCTGGAACTGGTGGAGGAGCCCGATGGCCGCATGTTTCCCCGGGCCAACCGCTCCACGGCCGTGATCGAGACGCTCCGGCGAGCCGCCTCCCATGCCGGGGTGACGCTGCATGCGGGCGTGGCGCTGAAGGATGCCACCGCCCTGCCAGAGGGTGGGTTTCGTCTCGGCCTGCGCAGCTCTGGGGCTGAGGGCGCGACGCCTGCTTCCCTTGTTTGCGAGCGGTTGGTGCTGGCCACGGGCAGCCATCCCAGCGGCCGCCGGTTGGCGCAGCAGCTGGGCCATGGGCTGGTGCCTCCCGTGCCCTCCCTGTTCACCCTTGCCCTGGCCGAAACGTCGCTCGGCGAGTTGGCGGGGCTCGTTCTGGATCCGGTGGAGCTCGAGCTCCAGGTGCCGGCCGCTGACGGCAGCGGATCGGGCGAGCGTTTCCACCAGGTGGGCCCGGTGCTGATCACCCACTGGGGCCTGAGCGGGCCGGCCACCCTCAGGCTCACCGCTTTCGCGGCCCGGGCCCTCCACGCCGCCGGTTACACGGCCGAGCTCCTCGTGCGTTGGAGTGGCGGCCGAGACCGCGCCCAGTTGGAGGAGCTCTTTGCTGAGGCGCGGCGCGATCAGGCCCGGCGGCAGCTCGGCAACTGGCGGCCCTGGCCGGAACTACCCCGCCGGCTCTGGTTGCACCTGCTGCGGCAGGCCGGTGTGCACGACGACCTGCGCTGGGCCGACCTCAGCAAGGCCGGCCAACGCCAACTGGTTGAGGCGTTGCTGGCCAGTCGCTACCGGGTGAGCGGCCGCGGCCCCTTTGGAGAGGAATTCGTGACCGCCGGTGGTGTGCCCCTGGGCGAGGTGAACCTGGCCTCCATGGAAAGTCGCCTTTGCCCAGGACTCCACCTGGTGGGTGAGCTGCTGGATGTGGATGGCATCACCGGCGGCTTCAACTTCCAGCACTGCTGGACCTCCGGCTGGCTCGCAGGCCAGGCGTT
>JBBASQ010000041.1:0-17724 GCA_040399185.1 Prochlorococcaceae cyanobacterium | reverse complement strand
TGGAACGGCGTGTGCGCCTTGGGCACGAAGGTGCTCACCCCCAGGCTGAGCCTCAGTCCGGGGGTGGCTTTCTTGAGATCCAGCAGCAGCTGGGCGGTGGCCTCCACATCGGTGTCCTCTTCTGTGGGTAGGCCCACCATTCCGTAGAGCTTCAGGCCGGTGAGGCCGCCCTCCTTGGCGTAGCGGGCGGCGGCATAGATCTCTTCGGTGGCGAGCTTCTTGTTCACCACCTCGCGCATGCGCTCACTGCCACTTTCGATCGCGATCGTGAGCGACTTGCTGCCCCGCTTGGCCAGGATCCGGCCCAGCTCAGGCGTCACCGTGGCAGCCCGCACCGAGCTCACGCTCACCCGGGTGCCGTCAAAGCGATCCCCGTCGAGCCACTGCAGCAGGTCGGCGAACTGGGGGTGCTGGGTGACGGACGCCCCCAGTAAGCCCAGGCGCTGGGTGGCATCCAGCCCTTTCTCCACCGCCGGGATCAGCCCGTCATCCAGCGACGGCGTGCGGAACGGCAGGGTGAGGTAGCTGGCCAGGCAGAAGCGGCAGAGCTCCGGGCAGCTGCGCACCACCTCCACCATGTGGATCGAGGGCCAGGCCGCCTCCGGGGTGATCACCGTGGAGTGGCTGAGGGTGTTGCCGCGCCAGGTTTGCTTGGCCACGGTGGCCGGGATGCCTGCTTCTGTGGGCTCTACGCCCAACAGCCGGCCGTCTGAGCCATAGCGGGGCGCGTAAAGGGAAGGTACGTACACCCCCGGCACCTGGGCCAACCGCCGCAGCCGTTCGGGGCGCGGGGCCTCGCGGCAGTCCTGCAGGGCATCAATGAACGCCGGCAGCAGCAGCTCCCCATCCCCGAGCAGCACCGCATCGAAGAACGGAGCCAGGGGTTCGGGGTTGGCGGTGAGCACCGGCCCGCCGCCGAACACGATCGGGTCGGTGTCGCCGCGCTCCTCGGCCCAGAGCGGGATGCGCTGCTGCTCCAGCAGATCCAGCAGCACCGGCCCGTCGAGCTCCCAGCTCAGCGACAGGCCGAACAGATCGCAGTGGCGGTGCGGCGGATCGCCCTGGTCGGTGAACAGGCGCCGCACGTCTACATCGGCGCGCTGGGCCAGGGTGGCCCACACCACCTGGTAGCCCAGGCTCGTGATCCCCACTGAATAGGTGCTGGGAAACGCCAGCACCGCCCGCAGTGCTCCGGCCTGGGCCACGGCGGGATCAAACAGCAGGGTTTCCTGGTTCAGGGATCGAATTGCTGAGAAGCCTGGCTTCATCTTGCAGGCCGGGCCTGCCCACCAGCCCTAAAACGCTGCTGTAACCAGGCAGCCCCTGATGACGCACCAGTTCGACGCCGACCTGCGGGGCGCCTCCCAAGCGCCGTTTCAGACCTGCGACGAACGCCTCCAGCTCGGCAAGTCACACCGCCGGCTGCTGCCCCGCAGCGCCCATGGCGCCTGGCAGCCCGCGGCAAACCGGCGGGATCCGGTGGCAGTGCTGGAGGAGTCCAACCACGATCGACTGCCTGAGCTGGTGCCGATCCGTTACGGCCGCATGCTGCGCAGTCCGTTTGCCTTTCTGCGCGGCTCAGCTGCATTGATGGCCCGTGATCTGGCCTCCACACCCACAACTGGAATGCAGGTGCAGGCCTGCGGTGACTGCCATCTGCTGAATTTCGGTCTCTTTGCGACGCCTGAGCGCAATCTTGTCTTCGACATCAACGACTTTGATGAAACCCATCCTGCGCCCTGGGAATGGGATCTGAAGCGACTGGCCACCAGCTTTGTCATTGCCGGTCGCGACAGGCGCTTTCCCGAAGGTGATTGTGAAGCGGTAGCACGGGAATGCGTGCGTTCCTACCGAGAGCATCTGCGGACGTATTCACAGATGAGCCCACTGGAGATCTGGTACAGCCGTCTTGACATGCAGAAGCTCATCGCGATGGCTCCTGATGCCAAGGCCAGGCGATTCCGCAACGCCCTTGCGGCCAAAGCGCGTCATCGGATTGCTGATAACATCTTCCCCAAGATTGTTGCCAGTATCGGTGGTCATCACCGGCTCGTGGAGCAGCCCCCAGTGCTGTTCCGGCCGGCCGTGCCTGAATTGGCCTCGATCGTGAAAGATGGCCTTGACGACTATCGACAGTCGCTATCAGATGAGCGGCGGATCTTGTTTGATCGTTATCGCTTTGAAGATGCTGTGGCGAAAGTGGTTGGCATCGGCAGCGTTGGCACGCGCTGCTTCATTGCTCTGTTTTTCTCAGAAGAAAACCATCCCTTGCTCCTGCAGTTCAAGGAAGCGCGGCCTTCGGTGCTTGAGCCCTACACCGCCACCAGCAAGTACGAGAACCACGGCCAGCGGGTGGTGATGGGTCAGCGGCTCACCCAATCCTCCAGCGATATTTTCCTGGGCTGGCTGCGCTCGCGCAGTGGTCACGACTTCTACGTGCGTCAGCTGCGGGACATGAAGATGGCCTTGCCGATTGAGGGGCTCTCGGCGGTGCAACTGCACCGCTATGCCGAAATTTGCGGCTGGACCCTTGCCCGCTCCCATGCCAAATCGGGTGATGGCGCCACGATCAGTGGCTACCTCGGCAAGGGCGATGCGATGGACCGGGCCATCGGCCGCTTTGCGATGGCCTATGCCGATCAGAACGAACAGGATCACGCTGCCCTGCTGGAGGCTGTCCAGCAGGGGCGTGTGGAGGCTCTGGTTGAGGAGGATCTCTGAGCGCAGCCGGCGCTGATCAAACCCCCGCCAGCACCTTCGCCTCCTCGTCGGCACTCACCACGCGGCCCTGGTCTTCGAAGCCGGCGATCTGGTCGAAGTTGAGGTAGCGGTAGAGCTCATCGCCGTAGGGGTCGATCTTCTCGGCGGCGATCGCCAGGTATTCCTCTTTCTTGGGGATGCGGCCGAGCTGGGCGCACACGGCGGCCAGTTCGGCGCTGCCCAGGTACACCTGGGCGCCGTTACCGAGGCGGTTGTTGAAGTTGCGGGTGCTGGTGGAGAACACGGTGGTGTTGTCTTCCACGCGGGCCTGGTTGCCCATGCACAGCGAGCAGCCCGGCATCTCCATGCGCGAACCGGCGGCCTCGAAGATCGCGTAATAGCCCTCCGCTTTGAGGGTGTCTTCGTCCATGCGGGTGGGCGGGCACACCCACAGCCGCGCGGCGTTCTCGCCCTGGTCCTTGAGCACGTTGGCAGCGGCGCGGTAGTGGCCGATGTTGGTCATGCAGGAGCCGATGAACACCTCATCGATGCGGTCGCCCGCCACCTCGCTCAGCGTCTTCACGTTGTCGGGGTCGTTGGGGCAGGCCAGGATCGGCTCGGTGATCTCATCGAGGTTGATCTCGATCACCGCCGCGTAGTCGGCGTCGGCGTCAGCTTCCATCAGCTGGGGATCGGCCAGCCAGGTCTCCATCGCCTTGATGCGGCGGGCCAGGGTGCGGGCGTCGCTGTAACCCCGGGCGATCATGTTCTTGAGCAGCGCCACATTGCTGCGCAGGTATTCGCTCACCGTCTCCACGCTGAGCTTGATCGTGCTGCCGGCGCAGGAGCGCTCGGCCGTGGCGTCGGTGAGCTCGAAGGCCTGCTCCAGCTTCAGATCGGGCAGGCCCTCGATCTCCATGATCCGGCCGTTGAAGATGTTCTTTTTGCCCTCCTTGGCCACGGTGAGCAGCCCCTGCTGGATCGCCACATAGGGGATCGCGTTCACCACGTCACGCAGGGTGACGCCGGGCTGGAGCTTGCCGCTGAAGCGCACCAGCACCGACTCGGGCATGTCGAGCGGCATGGCGCCGATGGCGGCGGCAAAGGCCACCAGGCCCGAACCGGCCGGGAAGGAGATGCCCAGGGGGAAACGGGTGTGGCTGTCGCCGCCGGTGCCCACCGTGTCGGGCAGGAGCATGCGGTTGAGCCAGCTGTGGATGATGCCGTCGCCGGGGCGCAGGGCCACGCCGCCGCGGGAGCTCATGAACTCGGGCAGCTCGGCGTGGGTCTTGAGGTCTACCGGTTTGGGATAGGCGGCGGTGTGGCAGAAGCTCTGCATCACCAGATCCGCGGAGAAGCCCAGGCAGGCCAGCTCCTTCATCTCATCGCGGGTCATGGGCCCGGTGGTGTCCTGGGAGCCCACGGTGGTCATCAGCGGCTCGCAGCTGGTGCCGGGGCGCACGCCCGGCAGGCCGCAGGCCTTGCCCACCATCTTCTGGGCCAGGGTGTAGCCCTTGCCGGTGTCGGCCGGGGCCACGGGGCGGATGAACAGGTCGCTGGCGCTCAGCCCCAGTTGGGCGCGCACCTTGTCGGTGAGGGAGCGACCGATCAGCAGCGGGATGCGGCCGCCGGCGCGCACCTCATCGGTGATGGTGCTGGGCTTGAGCTCGAAGCGGGCCACGATCTCACCGGCGCCCGGCTCACCGGCAGCGCGCTCGATCGTGCCGGCATAGGGGCGGATCGTGATCACATCCCCGCTGTTGAACTGGGTCACGTCGCATTCGATCGGCAGGGCGCCGGAGTCTTCCGCGGTGTTGAAAAAGATCGGTGCGATCTTGCCGCCGAGGATTACACCGCCGCTGCGCTTGTTGGGCACGTGGGGGATGTCGGTGCCGGTGTGCCAGAGCACCGAGTTGATCGCCGATTTGCGCGAGCTGCCGGTGCCCACCACGTCGCCCACGTAGGCCACGGGATGGCCCTTCTGCTTGAGCTGGGCGATCAGCTCGAGGCCGCCCGGCATCCGGGTTTCCAGCATCGCCGTGGCGTGCAGGGGGATGTCGGGCCGGGTGGTGGCGTGGGTGGCCGGTGAGAGATCGTCGGTGTTGGTTTCACCCTCCACCTTGAACACCGTCACGGTGATTTCGGCGGGCAGCTCGGCCTTGGCGGTGAACCACTCGCCGGCGGCCCAGCTGTCGATCACGCGCTTGGCGTAGGCGTTGCTCTCCGCCAGCTCCAGCACATCGTTGTAGGCGTCGTAGACGAGCAGGGTGCGGCTGAGGCCCTCGGCGGCGGCCTCGGCGATGGTGGGATCGGTGCTGGAGAGCAGCTCGATCAGGGCGCCCACGTTGTAGCCGCCGATCATCGTGGCCAGCAGCTTCACCGCCTCCACAGCGCTCACCAGCGGGCTGGTGGCACCGCCCTTGGCCACGGCGCTCAGCCAGCTGGCCTTCACGTAGGCCGCCTCATCCACACCGGGGGGGATCCGTTCGGAGAGCAGGTGCAGCAGAAACGCCTCCTCGCCGGCGGGCGGGTTGGCCAGCAGCTCGGTGAGGGCGGCGGCCTCCTCGGCGCCCAGGGGCAGGGCCGGCACCCCCTGGGCCTCGCGCTCAGCCGCGGCGGCGCGGTAGCTGGCGAGGAAGGAGTCGGAGGAGATCGGAGCTGCGGCCATTCCTGGGGCGATTCGATTACGGTCGTTTCACCATTGTTCTGTGCCGCCCGTCACCCTTTGGTGACCAGAGCTGCAGAACCGGCAAGCCGCGCCCACCGCGCTTCCTCCCTTCGTGAGTCGTGGCCTTGCCTCCCCTCCCCGATCCCTTCCAGCTGGCGGGTCTGTTGCTCGCCGGTGGTGTGGGGGGGTTCATCAACACCGTGTCCGCCAGCGGCGGGGTGGTGGCGGTGCCCGCGATGATTGAGCTGGGCCTGCCCGCTGAGCTGGCCAACGGCACCAACCGGCTTTCGGCGGCCATCTCCACGCTCACCGCCACCGTGCGCTTCCACCAGGCGGGCGTGATCCCGTGGGGTAAGGCGCTGCAGCTGGTGCCGGCGATCGTGCTGGGCTCGCTGGCCGGGGCGCTGGTGGGCAGTGGCCTGGATCCGGCCGGGGCGCTGCTGGCGGTGGCGGCTTCGCTGGTGATCGTGCTGGTGTTGCTGCTGGCCCGGCCCCAGCGCTGGCTGCAGGGTGCGGAGGATCTGGGGGAGGAGCTGCGGGTGACGCCCCTGCTGCACCTGGTGATGGTGGCCATCGGCTTCTGGACCGGTTTCATCTCCCTGGGTTCCGGCACCATGACCCTGCTGGCCCTGGCCTGGTTCGGTCGCCAGGATCTGGCCCGTGCCAACCGCGTGAAGATCGTGTTGCGGGCGGCGGGCTGCCTGGTGGCGCTGGCGGTGTTCGCTGCGCGGCTGCAGGTGGCCTGGGCCTGGGCGCTGCCCCTGTCGCTGGCGGGGATGGTGGGAGCGCTGATCGGCTCGAAGGTGGCGCTTGGGGAGCAGGCCAGCCGCTGGATCTACGCCACCTTGATCACGGTGATCGCCCTGGAGCTGTTGTTGATCCTCACCAGACAGGGTGGATCCGTGGCGGGCTGGGCCTTCTAGGCTTGGCCATTGGCCCAGAGCGCGCAGGCCCGCCCATGTTCACCACCTCCGACCTCCACGTGGTGGAAACCCGGCCCCTGGTGCCGCCGCTGGTGCTGCACCGGGATCTGCCGATCAGCGAGCGCTCGGCGGCCACCGTGCAGCAGGCCCGCGAGCGCATTCAGGCCATCCTCCACGGCCGTGACGGCCGCATGCTCGTGATCGTGGGCCCCTGTTCGGTGCACGACGTGGCCGCCGCCAAGGAGTACGCCAACGAGATCGCCGCGCTGCGGGAGCGTCACGCCGCCGAACTGGAGGTGGTGATGCGGGTGTACTTCGAGAAGCCCCGCACCACGGTGGGCTGGAAGGGGCTGATCAACGACCCCCATCTCGACGGCAGCTACGACATCAACACGGGCCTGCGGCTGGCCCGCGATCTGCTGCTGCATGTGGCCGAGATGGGCCTGCCGGCGGCCACGGAGCTGCTCGATCCGATCGTGCCCCAGTACATCGCCGATCTGATCAGCTGGACGGCCATCGGCGCCCGCACCACCGAGAGCCAGACCCACCGCGAGATGGCCTCGGGCCTGTCGATGCCGATCGGCTTCAAGAACGGCACCGATGGCAGCGTGACCACCGCCATCCACGCCATGCAGGCGGCGGCCCGGCCCCACCACTTCCTGGGCATCAACAAGGAGGGCTACGCCTCGATCGTGACCACCACCGGCAACCCCGATGGCCATGTGGTGCTGCGGGGCGGTAAGCGCGGCACCAACTACCACCCCGAGGCCATTGAAGAGGTAGCGGCGGTGCTGGAGCGCGATGGCCTGCCCTCTCGGGTGATGGTGGACTGCAGCCACGGCAATTCCAACAAGGATTACCGCCGCCAGGGCGAGGTGCTGGCCCAGGTGGCTGAGCAGGTGCGGGGTGGTTCCCGCCATGTGATGGGGGTGATGCTGGAAAGCCATCTGGTGGCCGGCAGCCAGAAGATCCCCGCTGATCTGAGCCAGCTCACCTACGGCCAGAGCATCACCGATGCCTGCATCGACTTGGCCACCACCGCCGGGCTGCTGGAGGAGCTGGCTGCGGCGGTGCGGGAGACCCAGGGCGCCCGCAGCCTGGCGGCGGCCTGACCGCCGGCCGTTTGATGTAATTGGCACTCGACAACTTCGAGTGCCAGAGTGTTACGTCTGCAACGAACTGTTCGGCTTGAACGGATTGTTTGGAGGCTCTGAATAGCGTTTGAAGGCATCGCCAACGGAGGCTGCCTTGACCGTGTTGTTGCAGTTCTGCGGCCTCTCCGATCCGCTGCAGACCTTTTATCTCGAGCAGAGTTCCGCCCTGGCCAGTGGTCCGGCCTTTGCCGGGTTCCGCCCGTTTCAGCTCGATGATCTGCTCACCTGGACCCTTGATGTGGCACGCCAGCGCCGCTGGGAGCTGGAGCTGATCCAGAGCACGGTGGTGGACGTGTGGATGGAGCGGGCCGAGGCGATCCGCCAGTGGCAGCTGCGGTTGCGGGAGGAGCCGGGCGACCGGTTGCTGGTGGCCGGCATCGGCACCCAGCAGGACTGGGAGCGGCGCTGCGAGGCGATGCTGCGCGCCTGATTCAGCGGGCCAGGGTGCTCCACAGCCAGCCCACCGCCACGGGCACGGAGAAGTTGTCGAGGCCCACCACGGCGCACTGCTCCAGCAGCACGGCGCCGGCGGTGATCGCCACCAGGGCTTCGGCGGATGGGGCCGGCATGCCCTGGGCCAGGGCCACGGCCCGCAGCACCACCAGCACCAGCAGGCTGGCCATTGCCATGGCACCCGTGCCCACCACCGACTTGCGCTGCTGCCACAGGCTCCAGCTGAAGGAGGGCACCAGGGGCCCGAGCAGGCCGGCCAGGCCGTCGCCCAGGGCCATCACCAGCACCCCGGCAGCCACCGCCGCTGGTTGCTGGGGCCAGTAGAGCCAGAGCAGGGCCGTGATCGACGCGCCATAGGCGATGGTGCCGTAGCTGTGGCGATCCACGTCCTCGATGGCGGGGATCACCCGGATCCGGTGGTTGAGTGCTGCCAGCAGGGTGATCGTGCCTGCAGCGGGCACGGCAATGGCCTGGCTGATGCCAAAGGCCCAGGCGATCGGCACCACCGCTCCGGTGCCGATGTGCACGAGCTTGCGGCTCCATTCGCGCTGGCCGTTCCAGCGCCGGCGCACCGCCAGGGCTGCCAGGGCCAGCAGGCTGAGCCAGGCGGCCACCGCCGCCACCCCCAGCACCTGCTGACCCATGGTTTCTACGCCGCTTGCTGCATATTGCTCATCAGCCGCAGCTTCATGAGGGCCTTGGCCTCAAGTTGGCGAACCCGTTCGCGCGACACGTTGATCTGACGGCCAATCTCGGCGAGGGTGAGCGGCTCGCTCCCCTCCAGCCCGAAGCGCAGCCGCAGGATCTTCTGCTCCCGGTCGTTGAGCTGCGACAGCCAGGCCCCCAGATGCTCCTTCTGGAGATGGCGGTCCATCGAGTCGAGGTGCTCGTTGCTGGCGGGATCCGCGATCAGTTCCCCCAGGGTGCTGCGATCCTCATCGCCGCGGGCGTGGGCATCGAGGGAGGCGCAGGGGGCGCTCTGGGCGATCAGTTCCTCCAGCTCCTCCGGTGCCATGTCCATGGCATGGGAGAGCTCCAGGCGGTTGGGCTGGCGACCGAACCGGTGGGACAGCTCCCGGGTGATGCGGCGCATCTTGGAGAGCTTCTCGCTCACGTGAATCGGCAGGCGGATCGTGCGGGCGCTGTTGTCGATCGCGCGGGTCATGCCCTGCCGGATCCACCAATAGGCATAGGTGGAGAACTTGTAGCCCATGGCGGGATCGAACTTGTCGACAGCCCGCTCGAGCCCGATCGCCCCTTCCTGCACCAGATCGAGCAACTCCAGTCCCTGGTTCTGATATTTCTTCGCCACGCTCACCACCAGGCGCAGGTTGGCGGCCATCATCCGGTCGCGGGCCCGCTGGCCCATGCGGATCTGGCGCCGGTGCTGGGGCGTGAGCTGATCGCTGGGGGCCTCCAGCAGCCGCTTGGCCGCCTGCACGTGATGGGCCAGCTCGATCTCCTCAGCAGCCGTGAGCAGCGGCACCCGGCCGATGGTGCTCAAATACCAGCCGATGGAATCGGCACTCAGGCGGCCACCGGTGCGGGCGGCCGCTTCCGACGACAATGTTTTCCGCCCAGTTCTGCCTTTGGATCCGGCAGATCGAGCGGATTGCTGAGGTGTCCCCATCACCCAGCCTCCGGTTGGTTGTATGAATTTGCGCGGACGGTAGCACTGCTGATCGATGTGAACGGGGGCAAAACGGAAGACTTCCTGGATTGACCACTCACGCACCCGCCGATGCGGTGCAGCAGTTGCGCTGCAATGGTTAAACCCCGGTGAAGATTCACCCCATCCGGTGTGATCGTCGCTACAGGATTAGATGTTCAGGTGGTGGTCGCCGCAAGTCCGCCGCGCCAGCGAGCCATCAGTTCGCGCTGGGCCAGCCGCTCCTCCCCTTCCAGGTGCTGCTGGTGGAACTGGCCATCGCTGGCCATGTGCCAGGCGCTGGCGTCGTTGAGATAGAGGGCGAACACCTGCTCCAGCTGCTCCCGTAGGCGGGGCTCCTCCACCGGCGCCACCGCTTCCACCCGGCGATCCAGGTTGCGCGGCATCCAGTCGGCGCTGCCGATGTAGGCCTCGGGTTCACCCCCGTTGGCAAACCAGAACATGCGGGAGTGCTCGAGAAAACGCCCGATCACGCTCACCACGTGGATGTTGTCGCTCACCCCTTCCACGCCGGGCCGCAGGCTGCACATGCCCCGCACCACCAGCTCGATCCGCACCCCGGCCTGGGAGGCCTCGTAGAGCAGCGCAATGATTGAAGGATCCACCAGGGCATTCATCTTGGCCCGGATGTGCCCTCCCCGGCCCTCATGGGCGTGGCCGATCTCCCGGCGGATCAACTCTTCCATCCGCTTACGCAGACTCACCGGAGCAACCAGCAACTTGCGGAAGCTCTGCTGTTTGGAGAATCCGGTGAGGTAGTTGAACAGTTCCACCAGATCGGCACCGAAGGCCGGGTTAGCCGTGAGCAGGCCCAGGTCGGTGTAGAGGCTTGAGGTTTTGGAGTTGTAGTTTCCCGTGCCCAGATGCACGTAGGTGTTGAGCCGTTCTTTTTCGCGCCGCACCACCAGCAGGATCTTGGTGTGGGTCTTCAGTCCCACCACGCCGTACACCACATGCACGCCGGAACTCTCCAGCTGCTTGGCCCACTGAATGTTGTTGTCCTCGTCAAAGCGGGCTTTGAGTTCCACCAGCGCCATTACCTGCTTGCCGTTCTCGGCTGCCCGGATCAGCGCCGCCACCACCGGTGAATCCTTGGAGGTGCGGTAGAGGGTCATCTTGATCGCCAGCACCGACGGATCGTCGGCGGCCTGGTTGAGGAATTCCTCCACCGAGGTGGCGAACAGGTCGTAGGGGTGGTGCAGCAACACGTCGCCGCGCCGGATCACCGAAAAGATGCTCTGAAACTCCTCCTGCTTGATCGAGCCGTCTTCCAGCTGGCTCTTCTGGGCCCGGGCCAGGCCGGCGTGGGTGCGGCCCTTGAAGGGTTTGTCCTTGAGCTGGGGCAGCGGCAGCGCCAGCAGTCCCATCAGGTCATCGAGGCCGAGCGGACCGTTGATCCGGTACACGTCTTCGGGCTCCACATCCATGCCCTCCATCAGCACCTGCACCACCGTTTCGGGCATTTCGTCGGCCACCTCGAGCCGCACCACCTCACCGCCGCGGCGGCGTTTGCGCAGCCCCTCCTCCAGGGCCTCCATCAGGTCGTCGGCCTCCAGGTCGCGCAGTTCAAGGTCGGCGTCGCGGGTGACGCGGAAGAAGTAGTGGCCCTCCACGGTCATCCCCGGGAAGAGCAGGCCGAGGTTGAACGCCACCACCTGTTCCAGGGGCACGGCCGTGGCCACTGGATCGGGCTTCTTGCCGCTTAGGTCGGTGGGGATCTGCACGAAACGCGGCAGGATCTTCTGGGGCACCTTCACCCGCGCGAACTGCTGCTGCCCGGTTTCCGGGTCGCGCACCAGGGCCGCCACGTTGAGGCTGAGGTTGCTCACGAACGGGAACGGGTGGGCCGGATCCACCGCCAGCGGGGTGAGCACCGGGAACACGGCGGTTTGGAAGTAGTGGTCCACCCAGTGCCGCTGTTTGGCATTGAGGCTGGCGTAATCGATCAGATGCACGCCGTATTCCGCCAGGTGGCTCTTGAGCGAATGGCGGTAGTGCTGCTGCTGCAGTTCGAGCAGGGGCCGCAGCCGGCCCTGGATCGCCGAGAGCTGCTCCAGCGGCGTGAGTCCGTCGTCGCTGAGTTTGGCGACGCCTGCCTCGATCTGGCTCTTCAGGGAGGCCACCCTCACCATGAAGAACTCATCGAGGTTGTTGCTGAAGATCGCGCTGAACTTGGCCTGCTCCAGCAGCGGCGTGCGCTCATCGAGGGCCTGGGCCAGCACCCGGTAGTTGAAGGCGATCCAGCTCAGCTCACGGTTGATGTAGAGCTCCGGTGCCACCACCGGTTGTGCGATCGCGTCACCCATGGCCCAGCGCGGCCGCCCAATTCAGCCGGTGCGACCACTCCCTCGGGCCGACCGTAGCAATCTCGTCAGGACGCTTTCGGTGTTGTCCGTGCTTGACCGCCGAGCCCACCGGCCACCAGCAACGCCACTCCCGCCAGCAGCGAGGCCCCCAGCCAGAACGGGCTGGTGCGCCCGATCGTTTCGTAGGCCAGGCCGGCCAGCGGTGGGCCGAGGAAGCTGCCCAGGCTCTGCAGGCCCTGCAGGCTGCCCAGCGCGGCACCCTGGCCTGAGTCGTCGAGGCGGCGCGATACCAGCGCCCGCAGACAGGGGGTCACCAGGCCGGTGCCCAGCGCCAGTACGGCCACGGCCGTGAACACCACCGGCTGGGCGATGCCTTGCCGGGCCAGGGGGATCAGCAGGCAGCCGGCGATCACAAAGCCCAGGCCCGCCAGGGTGAGGCGCCACTCACCGAAGCGCTTCACCAGCGGCCCGATCAGGCCGCCCTGCACCACGGTGGCCACCACGCCCACGATCAGGAACGCCGCGCCTGCCAGGCCTGGTCCCCAGTTGAACGCCTGCTTGAAATAGAGCACCAGCACGGCCGTGAAGCCGTTGAAGCCCAAGAAGAAGAGGAAGAACGCGGCGCAGAGCCGGCGGATCTGGGGATTGCGGAACACCCTTGACAGCTGGGTGAACGGCTGGAGCTCGCGCTTGCGCGGCAGCGCGATGCGGGCGTCGATCGGGTGGGTTTCCGGCAGTAGCAGCAGCACCAGCACCAGGTTGGTGGCGGCGATCGCCACGGCTACCAGCAGCGGCAGGTTCACGTTCACCCGGCCCAGCAGGCCGCCGAGGGCCGGGCCGAGGATGAAGCCCAGGCCGAAGGCCACCCCGATCAGGCCGAAGGCCTTGGCCCGCTTCTCCGGAGGGGAGATGTCGGCCAGCACCGCTCCGGCGGTGGCGGCGGTGCCGCCGCTGAGGCCATCGATCAGGCGGGCGACGAAGAGCAGGGCCAGGGGCCAGCCGGCCTCCTTGGCGGCGGGCCACTGGCTCGCCCAGGGAAAGGCGATGGTGGCGGAGAACAGCGCCAGGCCCAGCACGGAGCCGGCCACGCACACGGCGATCACCGGCTTGCGGCCGTAGCGGTCGCTGAGGGCGCCGATCAGCGGCGTCACCAGGAACTGGGCCACGGCGTAGCTGCCGGTGAGCAGGCCCAATGTGCGGCCATCGCTGGTGAAGCTGGCCAGCAGAAACGGCAGTAGCGGGAAGATCAGCGTCTCCCCCAGCCGGTCGTTCAGCAGGGTGAGGAAGGCGCAGAGATAGGTGGAAGGGCGCGAGAGGCGCACGGCAGCGGCCCAGGGATGGAGCCACTACAGCAAATGCACGGCGCGGCCGGGCTGATTAGAACGCGGGCAGCGCCCTGCCGGCTCCGATGGTGCAGCCCGTGTTCGTGACCACCACCTTCTCGATCGAGGGCTACGCCATCCGCGAATACAAGGGAATCGTGCGCGGCATCGTGGTGCGTTCCCCCACCCTGGTGCAGGGCTTTCTGGGGGGCCTGAAGCAGATCATCGGTGGCCGCATCGGGGCCTACACCCAGATGTGTGAGCAAACGAGGGAGCAGGCCTACGAAGAGATGGTCCGCCACGCGCGCCAGTTGGGCGCCAACGCGATCGTGGGCGCCCGCTACGACGGCTCCGAGGTGGAGGGCGGTAGCAGCGCCTGCACCGAGGTGCTCTGCTATGGCACCGCCGTGGTGGTGGAGCCGTTGGCGCCGCCGCTAGGCGGAACTGCGGGATAGGTTGCGCGCCAGCCCACGACGGTTTGCCATGGCGGAGGCCCTCACCCACCTCAATGCCAGTGGCGAGGTGCACATGGTGGATGTGGCGGATCGGCCTGCCACCGCCAGGCGAGCCACCGCCGAAGGATTCATCGCCATGGAACCGGAGGTGCTGGCGATGGTGCTCGAGGGTCGGGCCGGCAAGGGTGATGTGCTCGCGGTGGCACGGGTGGCGGCGATCCAGGCGGCCAAGCGCACCTGGGAACTGATCCCGCTGTGCCATCCCATCGCCCTGGCCGGGGTGGAGGTGGTGATCGAGCCCAGCGCTGATGGAACGGGCCTGCGGCTGGAGGCAAGCGCCCGCACCACCGGCCAGACCGGCGTGGAAATGGAGGCCCTCACCGCCGTGCAGGTGGGGCTCCTCACCCTCTACGACATGTTGAAAAGTGCTGATCCGGCCATGACGATCGGGCCCGTGCGGCTGCTGCGGAAGGAAGGGGGCCGCAACGGAACCTGGACCACTCCCGTGGCCCGATGAGCGCCGAGCCGTTTCCCGCTGAGGGTCTGCCGCTGGAGCAGGCCCGGGCCCAGGTGCTGGCCGCGGTTCAACCGCTGAGCGGTTCTGAGACCCTGCCGCTTCACCAGGCCCTCGGCCGGGTGGGGGCATCGGCCGTGCGGGCCCGTGAGGGGGTGCCGGGCTTCCGCGCCTCGATCATGGATGGCTATGCCGTCGGTGGTGATCCAGTACCTCCGGCGCAAGGAGCCCAGTGGCAGCTGGTGGGTCGCTCGGCCCCCGGCGCTCCCTTCAATGCTGGGCTGGAGGAGGGGCAGGCCGTGCGCATCCTCACGGGGGCGCCGGTGCCGGAGGGTTGCGGCCGGGTGCTGCCCCAGGAACTGGTGAGCGTGCAGGGCGACACCCTGCAGTTGGCGCGGGAGGCGGGCCCCAATCCCTGGATCCGTGCTGCCGATGAGGAGGCAGCGCCTGGACAGGTGCTGTTGGCGGCGGGTGTACGCCTGGGGCCAGCCCAGTTGGGCCGTCTGGCCAGTTGTGGTGTGGCGGATCTGGAGGTGCGGCCCAGGCCGCGCATCGGGCTGCTGATCAGCGGCGATGAACTCACACCCGTTGGTGAATCCCGCGCGCCCGGCGCGATTTGGGAGAGCAACGGCACCCTGCTGGAGGCGTTGCTGCAGCGGCTGGGCTGCCCCGTGGCTGAGCGCCTCGTGGTGGCTGATGAACCCGACGCGCTGCGTACAGCTCTGCAGGAGCTGGCGGACCGCTGCGACGTGGTGGTCACCACAGGCGGTGTGTCGGCCGGTGATGCCGACTGGATTCGGCCGTTGGTGGCGGAGTTGGGGGAGGTGGGCTTCTGGAAGCTGTTCCTCAAGCCGGGCCGGCCCTTTGCCTTTGGCCATCTCCTCAGCGGGGAGCGGCGGGTGCCGTTCTTCGGCCTGCCGGGGAATCCGGTGGCGGCGGCGATCACGGCGCTGCAGCTGCTCTGGCCGGCGCTGCAGCAGTTGGAGGGAGCTCCAGTGCAGATGCTGCCTCGGCTACGGGTGCGGCTCGTCACCCCCGTGAAGCGCGGCGCCGGCCGCCCCGAGCTGGCCCGCGCCCGGCTCGAGGTAGGCGCGGCCGGCGAGCTGCTGGCCCGGGTGGAAGGCAGTCAGGCCTCGTCGCGGATCGGTTCGCTGGAGCAGGCGGATCTGCTGCTGGAGATTCCGGCTGAGCTCGGCGCGTTGGAGGAAGGAACGGAGCTCTGGGCCCAGCTGTTGCGGCTGCCGCTGCTCTGAGCTCGCCTCTGAGCCCGGCTCAGAGCGGGGTGTTGCCCTGCACCCATTGGGTGCTGCCATCGGCGCGCCATTCCTTTTTCCAGAACGGGGCGTGGTGCTTGAGGGCCTCCAGCAGCTCGGTGCAGGCCCGTTGGGCCGGGCCGCGGCGATCGGCGGCCACTGCCACCAGCACCAACGCTTCGCCCAGGGCCGCCCGCCCCACCCGGTGGGCCACCCGCACGGCGAGAGCCTGGTGGTGTTGCAGGGCCTGCTGCGCCAACTGCTCGATCTGGGTTTCGGTCATGCCCGGGTAGTGCTCCAGCTCCAGGGCCACCAGTGGTTCACCGTTGCCGTCGTGTCCCCGCACGCGCCCTACGAAGCAGGCCGTGGCTGCTGGCGCTGTGTCCGTGCGGGCGATGAGTGCGTCTTCCCAGGCGGCCAGCAGGGCCAGGGGATGGAAGGGCGTGGGATGGAGGCTGATCTCAACCACCACTGATCGGGGGTAGAAACGCCACCTCATCGCCATTGCACAACGCCACGTTGGCGTCGCTGAACTGCTGGTTCACGGCCACGCGGATCCGCGCGGGCAAATCTGGCGTTGCCCCTAGCTCGGCGGCGATGGTTTGCCAGAGCTGGCTAGGGGTGAGGGCATAGGCATGGCTCACCTGCTGCTCACCCCAGCCAGCCCGCTCGCGCAGCTCGCCGAACAGCCGCACCCGAAGCATCACTGGGGCGGCTTCACGTTGGGGCAGGGATTCGGCCCGAACATGCCCGTGAGCTTCTGGGTGCCGAGGTTGTAGGTCTGCTGGGCGGCAGTGCTGCTGCCGCTGGCCGCTGCGCTCTGCAGCTTGCTGGCGAATTCCTGGCAGGCCTGTTGTTGCTGGCTGCTGGGCGGCTTGCTGGTGGTGGTGTTGGCCGGTGTGGTGGTGGGAGCCGGCGCGGTGGTGGGTGCGGCAACGGGAGCTGGAATGTCGCCGCAGGGGTTCTCGCCGAATTTGGCGACCAGTTGCAACACCCCCTGCTGATACACCTGCTGGGCCATGGCCGGATTGCCACTGGCGGCCTGGAGCTTGGAGGCGAACTGCTGGCAGGCCTTGCGTTCCTCGATCCGGCGCATCAGGGGGCCGGCCTGGGCTGGCGGTGGAATCAAGGCGGGTGCGATGGCGGTGACGACCAACCCTGTCTGCAGTAGCCGCGGCAACATTCCAGCGATCGCCATGAACGCGAACCCTCTTGCGTGGATGGGAGGCTAAGCGCGCCTGGAGAACTGTCCTCGGTGTCGCTGGCCATCGCCCTGCTCACCGTGTCTGATACCCGCACCCTTGCGGAGGATTGCTCTGGCGAGGCCCTCCTGCACCGGCTGGAGGCGGCAGGGCACCGACTCGCGGATCGCCGTCTTGTTCCAGACGACCGCTACCAAATCCGGGCAGAGCTGAGCCGCTGGATTGCCGATCCCGCCGTACAGGTGGTGATCACCAGCGGCGGCACCGGCCTCACCGGCCGCGATGGCACCCCGGAAGCCGTGGCGCCGCTGCTCGATAAAACGATCGAGGGCTTCGGTGAGCTGTTTCGCGTGCTCTCTTTCGACACGATTGGCACCAGCACCCTGCAGAGCCGCTGCCTGGCCGGGGTGGCCAACGGCACGATCATTTTTGTGTTGCCTGGCTCGCTCGATGCGGTCCAGACCGCTTGGGATCGCCTGATCTGTGCCCAGCTCGATGCGGGTACGCGTCCCTGCAATCTCGTTCAACTGCTGCCGCGGCTCACGGAGCCGGCGGGCTGATGCGCAGCCGCCCTGCCCCAGTCACTCGCGTTCTCAGGCGACTCCAGGCTGAACGCCAGCGGGGGCGGGCCTATCAACCGCAGTTCCGGCGGCACCAAGTGGGCTTGTCGTGGTTGGGCGCTCTCCTGGCCATTGCGCTGCTTGGGGGCTTGAGTCTGTGGAGTGGCGTGCCGCTCATCGCAGCTCCCTTGGGGGCGTCAGCGGTGCTGTTGTTTGGCTATCCGGCCAGTCCCTTGGCCCAGCCCCGCAACATCGTGTTGGGCAATCTTGTGGGCGCAACGCTGGCCGTCTGTTGTTCGCGTTGGTTGGGCGAGGGGCCTCTGGTTCTTTCCCTGGCCGTGGGTCTAACCATCCTGCTGGGCCAGCAATTGCGCTGCCTGCATCCGCCCGCCGGAGGCTTGGCATTTCTTGGCGTGGCCTTGCGGCTCCAGCCCGATTTCGTGCTGTTTCCAGTGCTGGTGGGGTCCTCGCTGCTCGTGCTGCTGGCGGTTGCGTTTAGCAAGGGCGTTAAGGGCGCCCTCCCCTATCCCCATCACTGGCTTTAG
>JBBASQ010000040.1:0-19208 GCA_040399185.1 Prochlorococcaceae cyanobacterium | reverse complement strand
TGGGGGGCTGCAGGGTGGGCTGCAGCTGGTGCGACACCAAACACTCGTGGCCGGAAGCGGCACATCCTGCTCGAACCCTCCGCGAGCTGGCAGCAGAGGCGGCCGAGGCTGCAGCTCAGGGAGCCGGATTTGTGGTGATCACCGGTGGGGAGCCGCTACACCACAACCTCAGCAAGCTCTGTGCAGCGTTAGGCGAAGAGATCGGCCAGAGGATCGGATCAACCCTGCCTCTCCACCTAGAAACCAGCGGCGTGGATCCCCTGAGCGGAACGTTCGACTGGATCACACTGTCGCCAAAGCGCCACAAGCCACCCACTGCGGAATTGCTGGCGGCGTGCCATGAGTTGAAGGTGGTCGTGCACGACGAAGATGATCTGGCCTTCTCTGTTGCCATGGCAGAACGGGCGGCCCAGGCTCGAACCTCAGCACTGGGAAGGGGAGGGACTGCGCCGCACCTCGTGATGCAGCCGGGCCATGGATGCGATCGGGGCGCGGCGATGGCCATCGAGTTCGTGAAGGCAAATCCGCCCTGGCGCCTGAGCCTGCAAACGCACAAGCTGCTGGGTATAAGCTGATCAATCAGTAATGAAGGGAAGAGAAGTGGCAGGCATTCGCGACAACCTGAACTTCGACTACGGCGACGCACTGATCGCGAGCATTTTCTCCAACCTTGCATACCAACAGCGCGAGAAAGACTTTGCCGCTCTAGCGGCTTCAACGGGCTGGACTTCGATCGGCCTAACCTCAAAAGAGTTTGGCCCTGATGGCTTCTCTCCGGGCGGCATTGGCTATGGCGTCAATGATCCAATTAATCTCTTAAAACTCAAAACATCTGGCACCCAGAGCTACGCGGTTGCCGCGAAGCGTGAGCTTCCTGAAAACACCATCCAGTTTCTCGTTGGCTTTGAAGGCTCGGCCTCTCCCCTAGCGGAGCCGGCTGACTGGGCCCAGAACGCCGGCGAATTTGGATGGAGTACGCACTACACCACCCTGATCCCGCTGATGGCGAAGGTGATCCAGCAATTACTGGACGCCCAGGTCGCCGGCAAAACAGTTGAACTCATCATCACTGGCCACAGCCTTGGCGGCGCCATCGCCCAAACAGCCTTTGCAGACCTACTAGCCCCCCGAGGAAACCTATGGCCGGGCAGTAACGACATCCTCAATGAGGCCAAGCGCATCTACAGCGCACTGGGGGACTGGAGTGATGCCACGAAACAACGGATTCTTGACGCCACGTCGGTATACACCTTTGGAGCGCCAAGCTTCCTGATCGAACCCAACAAACTGACAGGGATCGAAGTAGCGACGTTTGTTGCATCACTGCCCAAGAGTCCAGCACTCCTTTCACTGATTACGTTCCTGGCCCGCACCTACACAGCTGTCACGGTCAATAACGCCAGGATTCCCAGCCTGAACGCAGTGAATGGCACATCATTCGCCAGCAGCGTCTTTCAATTTGGCCACGCGAATTCGTCGTGGTACTACCCCGGCGACATCGTGGCCCAGCTGGGCTCAAGGCAGCCTGGAAATGTGCTGGACATCAACCTCGACAACAGCATCCATAAGGCATACACCAACGCCTTAACCCAGTTCGTGCCCGGCGGCACCCACTCCATGGACAACTACCAGGAGTCCGTGATTCGCCTGATCACCGGGAACACGATCCTGAAAGCCGACAACCCTCTCGGCAGCACCTCTCCCTTGCTTGCCGAAACCAAAACCAATACCGGCTCAGCGACAGCCAATGACTACTTCCTGAACCGGAACGCCAGCGGCCTGGGAGGCAACGATGTGTTCATCTTCCGCCAAAACGGCGCCTACACAGCCGATGGCGGGGCGGATGACGACATTTACACCATTGGCAGCTATGGCGTCAGCCTTAACCTTGACGCCGCCAGCCAGAGAGGCCTCGACTCACTCATCTTCGATCTAAGCGGAGATAGGGCGGTTAATTACTACGATCTCAATACTGACGGGATCAACGATAAGGCTGTTTTCAGCGTTACCAGTGGGGCTTTCACATCAAGCGTCACGATTGACAACTGGGACCAGTGGCAACTCAGCAATGTGTTCCAAGTGACCAAGCCTGCCAATGAGCGCTGGTCGCTGATTCCCTGGACAGACGTCGATCCTGGCCCGGGCTTGGATTTCAGTGTGGACAACGAACTCCCAAACAATCCGCCCCCACCCGGACCCACTCCGAGCAAGCCCTACGCCGAACTCTTGATCACGGCAGAAGCTGTCGGAGCGGAGTACGGGGATCGGGACCTGAACCTTGAACAAATCCTGACGGCCCTCAGGGATCCAACCAAACGCGATCAGTTCGTGATCGCCATCGATGCCAAAGAGACTGACACCCCAAGCAAGCAATCGGGCACCAGCGATACCAGCTTTTACCGGGTAGCCCGCAATCGCTTTGCCTTGGATGCGGTGGTTGCCACCCCCGCGGGGAATGACTACGCCAGTAGCATCCTCACCTTGATGCAAACACTTGCAGGCGAAGGCAGCAAGCTGTTTGAGCCGATGGAAGCACAATTCGGTCTTGCCAGTGACGGCCGAAGTCTCACGATTGTCGGCAATCAAGCCACCACGGTGGAAGACGTGGTGAGCCTCCGCAGCTCCCTGATCAGCCGACCAGCCAAATCAAGCCTCCTGGCGTACGTCGTGCTGAATGAGGATGAAGATCCAGCACGTTTATCGACAATAAGCCTGAAAGGGCGAGCTGAACATTTGCTTGGTTCCCTTGAAAATCAGGACACCACAGCATTCAGCGCCCCACTGGATCAAGGGCAGAGCCTGGTCCTCACGGAAGGTCGCCGCCTGGCTTTCTTCGAGGTGAATGGCGACAGTATTGCTGGTGCAAGCTCGTTCAATCTGCTCCAAGCCACCAGCATCGACACCAACACTGTGGAGTTGCGCACCTCTCTGGGGATGGTGGTGCACCTCACCGGACAAGGCAGTGGAGACGCGGCAGGCCTCGCCGCCTACATCGCACGCGACCAGAAAGCCGCACCCCTGTTCAACTTGTCGGGCCTGAAGGCCACGGACGCACTCACGGGCCAGATCGTGCTGGCCAGAGAAGCCGACTTCAATACCGATGCTGGCTTCTATCGAATCGAGGATTCCTCCGGAGCTGTGCGGGATTCCGTTTCAGGCAACCTGATCCTCCCCGGGCAGCAGGGCTATGCGGCAGCTGCACTAGCCCAAAGCGTCGGCAGCCTCAGCAGCCTGAACATCGCCGACAACACCAGCGCCGTTGTCAATTTCAGCCTGGTCGGCGACGCCCTGGCATTACTGGCGCCCTTCGCAGTTGTGCAAGCCGGAGCAACAACGAACACCTACTTCGCCTTTGCGAGTGCGAATGCCGATGGCCTCTCCCACTTCCGCATTTTTGGCGACAACATCTTCGGCTTGGAAGACCAACTCGGCGGCGGTGATGGCGATTACGACGACCTCGTGGTGGGCTTCAGAAACCTGACCCTGGCCTGACCCTCAGCGCACCAACAGCGCCGGCTCACTCGCCTTCTCCGCCTTCCAGATCCGCCAGCGCACCTCGAGGGGAGCGGGAGCATCCACCACGATCGGGAAGCTGGCGTTGTAAGGCACCACATAGGGCTTGCCGGCAATGGGAACGAACTGGGAGGTGCGCTGGTTGCCGGGACAGGCCATGCGCGTGGAGACCAGCGGACTCACGTTGGTGACGCGGTAGAGGGCACCCTTGGCCTCCGGCAGGCGTTCAGGGCGGATGCGGGCGCTGAAGCTGTGCACGTTGCAGTCCACCAGGGCGGTCTGACCCACCAGCAGCTGCACGCGCCAGTCGCGGGGATTCGGAGAGATGGCGGGATCCGCGGTGGGGGGAAGCACCCCGGGCAGCTGAATCACCCAGCGGCGATCGCCGGCGGCGGGCTTGGGGTAACCGCTGAGATCCAACCGGGGAATGGCTCCGGCCCCCAAGGCCGAGAACACCACGAGGGCCCCAGCCGCCAAACCCGCTCGCAACACCACAGCCACACCAGCCATCTGGCGGCATCTTGGCGATGAACCGCAGGGGCGTCAGCCATCTGCCAACCTCCCATCCATGAGCAGCGCGTCGCTTCCTGCAGCCATGGCACCCGGCCAGCAGCCCCTGGCCGTGGCCCTGCTCTCGGGCGGCCTGGATTCGGCCACCGCCGCAGCCCTGGCGATTGAGGCGGGCCACCGGGTGATCGGCCTCTCCTTTGATTACGGCCAGCGCCATCGCCGCGAGCTGGAGGCCGCCGCAGCCGTGGCGGAAGCCCTGCACCTGGCCGAGCACCACACCATCAGCGTGAACCTGGCGGCCTGGGGCGGCTCGGCCCTCACCGATGCCGCCATCGCCGTGCCCACCGGTGGGGTGGAAGCCGGCGTGATCCCCAGCACCTACGTACCCGGCCGCAACACCGTGTTCATCGCCCTCGGGCTGAGCCTGGCGGAAGCGCGCGGCGCCCAAAAGCTGGTGCTGGGGGTGAACGCCGTGGATTACTCCGGCTACCCCGACTGCCGGCCCGACTATCTGGCGGCGTTCCAGACCCTGGCAGACCTCGCCACCAAGGCCGGCCGCGAGGGCCATGGCCCCCAGCTGTGGGCGCCACTGGTGGAGTGGAGCAAAACCGAGATCGTGCGCCAGGCCCTCCGCTTGCAGGTGCCGATCGCTGCCACCTGGAGCTGCTACTCAGGCGGCGAGAAGCCCTGCGGCGTGTGCGACAGCTGCCGCATCCGCGATGCCGCCCTGATCGAAGCGGGGCGCCCGGATCTGGCCAGCGGCGGCGGATGAGCAGGGGCACCTGGACCCGCCGGGATCTGCCCTGGCGCTCGCCCTGGCGAGTGGTGCAGGCACTGGCGCGGGAGTTCGGGCAGAACGGCCTGGTGTGGCTGGATGGCAGTGGCAGCCCGCTGGCGGGGGTGGGGCGGCTGGGGGTGGCACCGAAGCAGCAGCTGGTGTGCCGCGGCCTGCCTGGGGAAAAGGGCGCAGCAGATCCGTTCGTGGCCCTGGCTGCGATAGCGGATGGGGGCGGCCATTGGATGGGCTGGCTGGCCTACGAGGCCGGGGCCTGGGTGGAGCCCGCCCGGCACTGGAAAGCCCCGGCCATGGCCACCCTCTGGGCCGCACGGCATGACCCGGTGCTGGCCCTTGATGCCGCAGCCCAGGAGCTGTGGCTGGAGGGGAGCGATTCCGCAGCGATCGACGCGATGGCGGCGCTGATCAAAGCGCTGCCTGAAGCAGCAACTGCAGACACCAAAGCCGATCAGATGGCGGCAGAACCCGAATCCGGCCGGCGCCTGGGCCTGCCCCTGGAGCAATGGCAATGGCACACCACTCCAGCCAGCTTCGCCGAGCAGGTGCAGCGCATCCGGGAGTGGATCGCCTGCGGCGACCTGTTCCAGGCCAACCTCACGGCCTGCGTGGAACAGCCCCTGCCGGAGGGCGCCGATCTGCTGGGGCTCTACGGGCGGCTGCGTCGCCACTGCCCGGCCCCGTTCGCGGGCCTGGCGATCGCAGGAGATCGGGCGCAGGGAGAAGCGGTGCTCTCGGCCTCACCGGAGCGGTTTCTGCAACTGGATGCCGATGGCTGGGTGGAAACGCGGCCGATCAAGGGCACCCGGCCGCGCCACGGCGATGCGGAGGCCGATGCGGAGGCGGCGGCAGACCTGATCACCAGCCCCAAGGACCGGGCCGAGAACGTGATGATCGTGGACCTGCTGCGCAATGACCTGGGCCGGGTGTGCGCACCGGGCAGCGTGCGTGTGCCGCAGCTGGTGGGGCTGGAGAGCTACGCCCAGGTGCACCACCTCACCTCGGTGGTGCGGGGCCAGCTGCGTGAGGGCCTTGGGATTGGGGAGCTGCTGCGGGCCTGCTGGCCCGGCGGCTCGATCAGCGGCGCCCCCAAGGTGCGGGCCTGCCAGCGCCTGGGTGAACTGGAGCCGGTAGCGCGCGGGCCCTACTGCGGTTCGCTGTTTCGCCTGGCCCCCGATGGCAGTTTCGACAGCTCGATCCTGATCCGCTCAGCGTTTGTGGCCGGCGGCAGGGTGCGGGCCCATGCCGGCTGCGGGATCGTGGCCGACTCCGAGCCCGCGCTGGAGGCGGAAGAACTGGGCTGGAAACTGCAGCCGTTGCTGGAGGCTCTGGCATGAGCGCCGCGGCCCTGGCCTGGATCGGCAACCCCGGGGGCGAGGGACGCTGGGGCAGTCCGGAGACCCTCGCCATTGCCTTAAACGACCGGGGCCTGCTGCTGGCCGATGGCCTGTTTGAGACCGTGCTGGTGGAGCACGGCAGGCCCCAGCTGCTGGCGGAGCACATCCAGCGCTGGCACCACAGTGCGGCGCTGCTGGGGATGGCCCCGCCACCAGCACTGGAGCCGATCGAGGCGCTTGCGCGCGAGGCCGTGCAGCGCAGTGGCATCACCACCGGAGCCCTGCGGCTGAACTGGAGCCGCGGCGGCGGCGGCCGAGGGATCGACCTGCCGGCCGATGGGGGGGAACGGCGCTTCTGGCTGCAACTTGCCCCCGCCAGCCCGGGCTTTGAGCCGCTGGCGGTGATCGTGAGCCCCACGGAGCGGCGCTGCGCCACCAGCGTGCTCAGCCGCTGCAAAACCTTCGCCTACGGGCCGTCAATCCAGGCCCGCCGCCAGGCCCGGGCAGCGGGAGCCGACGACGCCTTGCTGACAAGCACCGCCGGCGGATTGTGCTGCGGCACCACCGCCAACCTGCTCGTGGAGATCGGGGGCCGCTGGCTGACGCCGCCGCTCAGCAGCGGCTGCCTGCCGGGGGTGATGCGCCAGCGCGCCCTGGCACTGCAGCTGGCCGACGAAGCCACGGCGCCGGTTGAAGACGCCGCCGCCGCCCAGGGTGCAATCACGGCAGCCTGGCTGCTGAACAGCCTCAGCTGCCGGCCGATCAGCAGCATCAATGGCCACCAGCTCGCCCGCTGCGACCGTGCAGCAAGCGAGCGTTTCTGGCGGCGCCTGCTCTACAGGCCGTGAGCAGTGCAGCCGCCGGGGATCACATGCAACCCATGGTGGAGATGCGGTAGGTGAAGCCCGTGGCGGCCTGGTCGGCGCTGGCACCGATCTTGAAGTTGAGCTGGCTCACGGTCTTGCCGGGGATCGCCGGGAACGGACCCCACATGCGGCCGGTGCCCACCTGGGGAGCAAACGATTCGTTGATCACCTGCAGGTTGGAACCATCGGTGAACTTGAGGTAGCCCTGGATGGGATAGGTGGCGCTCACCGACGAATTGGCGGTGAAGAAGAACTTGTAGCTGTTGTAGGGCTTGGTCACGAAGAAGTCGGTGTTCCAGTTGGGCCGCCCGAACGGATTCCCCGGACCGATGGTCTTGGTGACGATGTTGGTGACGCCGTCGCCTCCCACTGGCGCGAGGAACTCACAGGTCTGGGCCTGGGCCGGCTGAGCCAGGGGGGCCAGGGCACCACCAGCCACGAGGGCCGCGGCGACAGCAGTGCGGGTGAGGAAACGCATGGGCAGGAAAACAGACCCCCTCACCCTTACCGATCAACGACGACGACGGCAAGGGTGAACAGGCAACCCCATAAGCACTTACACACTCAGGAAGCGGTCGATCACATCCTTGCTGAGCTCGTCGGTGGAGCCACTCGCCACCACACCGCCCTTCTGCATCGCGTAATACCAGTCGGCCTGGCGCACGAAATGCAGGTGCTGCTCCACCAGCAGCACCGAGATGCCGGTGGTTTCGATGATGCGGCGCACGGCTCTCTCAATGTCGAGCACCACCGAGGGCTGGATACCTTCCGTGGGCTCATCGAGCAGCAGCAGGCGCGGCTTGCCCAGCAGGGCCCGGGCAATGGCCAGCTGCTGCTGCTGGCCACCGGAGAGGTCGCCGCCGCGGCGGTTCAGGAACTTTTCCAGGATCGGAAACAGCTCGAACACCACCGGGTCGATGTGGCGGTTCTTGGCTAACCCACCCGGCAGGGCCTCCAGGCCCAGCAGCAGGTTTTCGCGCACCGTGAGCTGGGGAATGATTTCCCGCCCCTGGGGCACATAGCCGATGCCACCCCGGGCCCGCTGGTGCGGCGCCATGGCCGACACCTCACGCCCCGCCAGCTCCACCGCGCCACTGCGCTGGCGCAGCAGGCCCACCACGGTTTTGAGCAGGGTGGTCTTTCCCACCCCATTGCGGCCGATCAGGCACACCATCTGGCCGGGCCGCACCGTGAGGTCCACGCTGCGCAGGATGTGGCTCTCGCCGTAGTACACGTTCAGGCCGCGCACCTGCAGCACCGCCTGGTCGGCGGGAGCCTCGGGATTGGGCCGCTCGAGGGTGGTGGTCATGGCAGGGCTGGAGGTTGGGGCGGAACGACGACAACGGCGCAGGACTTGCCCGAGACCAGACGATCGGCCGGGGCAACGGGCACGGGGAGGAACGGCGCCATCAGCGGAATTCCCCCTCGCTCTCACTGCCCAGATACACCTCAATCACGCGGGGATCGCTCTGCACCTGGTCCATCGAGCCCTCACAGAGCACGTGGCCCTCGTGCAGCACCGTGACCGGTGACTGGAGGTCGCGGATGAACTCCATGTCGTGCTCGATCACAAGCACGGTGTGGTCGCCGGCCAGCTGCTTGAGCAGATCGGCGGTGCGCTCGGTTTCCTCGTCGGTGAGGCCAGCTACCGGCTCATCCACCAGCAGCAGCTGGGGATCCTGGGCCACGAGCATCGCGATTTCGAGCCACTGCTTCTGGCCGTGGGAGAGGCTGCCGGCCTGGCGCTGGGCATGGGCCTCAAGGCCCACCACGCCAAGCAGGTGCTGCACCTTGTCGCGGCCAGTGGAATCCAGCCGGCCGAACAGCAGATCGAACGGGCCGCGGCGCCGGCTCACGGCCAGCTCCAGATTGCGGCGCGGGGTGAGGTTCTGGTAAACGCGGGGCGTCTGGAACTTGCGGCCGATGCCGAGCCGCGCGATGCGGTGCTCGCTGGTGCCCACCAGGGAACGGCCGCGGAAGAGCACGTCACCCTTGGTGGGGCGCACCTTGCCGGTGATCACATCCAGGAAGGTGGTCTTGCCGGCGCCGTTGGGGCCGATCACCGCCCGCAGGTCACCGGGTGCGAGCTGCAGGTTGAGGTCGTTGAGCGCCCAAAAGCCATCGAAGCTCACGCTCACGCCCCGCAACTCCAGCAGGGGGGTGGTTGCTGTCGCCGTCATGGGGCACCGTGCTCAAGTTGATCCTTTTCGGCCTTCACCTGGGGGTCCAGGTCGATGCCCGGATAGGTCGGGGCCGGCGGCGGCCCGCCCACCATCGCCCTGAGGCTGGCGGGGCCGCCCTGGCGCCACCAACCCACCAGGCCATCGGGGAGGGCCGTCACCACCAGGAGGAACAGGGCCCCCTGAATGAACAGCCAGGTTTCCGGCAGGGCCTCACTCACCAGGCTCTTGGCGTAGTTGATCAGCACCGCACCGATCACGGCACCAATCAGGGTGCCGCGGCCCCCCACCGCCACCCAGATCACCATCTCAATCGAGAAGGGAACGGCCATGTACTGGGGGCTCACGATGCCGGACTGCACCGTGTAGAGGGCACCACTGATGCCCGCCAGAGCACCGGCCACCGCAAAAACCACGGTTTTGTACGCGGTGGGGTTGTAGCCGGTGAAACGGAGCCGCGGCTCGTCATCGCGGATGGCAATCAGGGCATCGCCAAACCGACCGGACGTGAGCCAGCGGCAGAGCAACCAGGCGCCGATCACAAACACCAGCGTGATCCAGAACAGGTTGCGCTGCATCCCGTCGCTGCCCACCAGCTCACCGAGGATGCGGGCGGTGTCGGTTTTCAGGCCGTTGGTGCCGTTGATCAGTTTCTGCTGGCCGTTGAAGAAGTTGAAGAACACCAGCAGGGCGGCCTGCGTGAGGATCGAGAAGTACACCCCCTTGATCCGGTTGCGGAACACCAGGTAGCCGAGCACCCCAGCCACCACGGCCGGAATCACCCAGATGGCAAAAAAGGTGAACAGCGGCGAGGTGAACGGGGCCCAGAAGGCCGGCAGGCTCTTCACCCCGTAGAGCTCGAAGAAATCGGGGAGTTGGCCGGGCTCCAGGGCATTGAGCTGGAGATACATACCGAGGGCATATCCCCCAAGGGCAAAAAAGATCCCCTGGCCCAGGCTGAGCAAACCGGTGTAGCCCCAGATCAGGTCGATGCCGAGGGCGGCGATGCCCAGGGCGAGGAACCGGCCCAACAGGTTGAGGCGGAAGGGCGGCAGCACGGCGGGCAGCACCACACCGAGCACCACGATCACCACCCAGGGCAGCCAGCGGCGCCAACCCCTGGAACCGCTGGGAACGAGCTGAGAAAGCGCACCCATGGATCAGGCCTCCACCAGGCGACCCTTCTGCGGGAACAGACCCGCGGGCCGGAACTGCAGGAAGGCCACGATCAGGGCGAACACCAGCACCTTGGCCATGGAGGTGGTGGCAAAGAAGGTGACGGTTTCATTGATCGCCGGCGGCATGGCGGGCCACACCAGCAGCAGCGATCCGGAACCGATCACATAGCTCAGAACGCCGATCCCAAGGGCAGCCACCACGGTGCCGAGCAACTTGCCCACGCCACCGAGCACCACCACCATGAAGCAGTCCACGATGTAGTTGCCGCCGAGGTTCGGCCCCACCGAACCGAGCAGCGTGACCGCCACACCGGCCACGCCGGCCAGGCCGGAACCCACCAGGAAGGTGAGCGCATCCACCTTTTCTGTGGGGATGCCCAAGCAATCACTCATCGAGCGGTTCTGGGTGACGGCACGAATACGAATGCCCCACACGCTCTTCTGCAGGAACCAGGCCACGGCCACCAGGGCCACCACGGTGAGGGCAATGATGAACAGACGGGCCGTGGGCATGTTGAGGCTGCCCAGGTCCAGCGATCCCCGCAGCCACTGGGGGGCCGTCACGTCGATGTTGCGGGCACTGAACCAGGGTTCATCGAGCGCACGCACCTCGCCCAGGGCAGCGGCCAGGGCGATGCCCACAAGACCGGACACCACCCAGCTGCCCACACCGAGTAGCGGCGTCCAACGGCGCTGCCACCAGACCGCCGGGGTGATGCGGGGCACGATCAAGCCCAGAGCCACCGCCGCCACCACGCCGATGGCGAAGGCACTGCTCACGGAACGCACAAACTGCTGCAGAATCAGGCTCACGCCCCAGGTGGCCAGCAGAGTTTCCAGTGGCCGGCCATAAAGACGGCGGATCACCGTTTTTTCGAGCAGCAAACCCACCAGGCCGCTCACCACGAAGGCCACCGGAATGGCGATCAGGATGTAAACCGGAAAGAGTGCTTCAAGGGGGCCATCCTTGAACAGATTTTGCACCACGAAGGTGGTGTAGGCACCAAGCATCATCAACTCGCCGTGGGCCATGTTGATGACACCCATCAGGCCGAAAACCACCGCCAGCCCGAGGGCGGCAAGCACCAGCACGGAGCCGATGGCCAGGCCATTAAAAAGCGTGTCGTAAAGAAGATCCATTGCGCCCTGCAAACGGCAGGCCAGGAAGGGAAAGGGTGGTGAGCCTTCAAGACTCAGACAAGAAAGGGGGAGATTTCTCTCCCCCAACTTGATGCAATCGATGGGATCAGATCACATCTTGAACTTGCCGGCGTCGGGGCGCTTCTGGGTCCAATCGCAGGTGTAGCCCTTGGTTTCCGGCACGAACTGGTTCCAGGCAATGGGCTTCACGAAGCCCTTGTCCTCGAGGATCTTGAACATGCCATCCTTCTGCACCTCGCCGATCAGCACGCGCTTCTCAACGTGGTGGTTGGGCTGCACGGTGACCTTGCCCTCAGGAGCATCGAAGCTCACCCCGACCAGGGCTTCGCGCACCTTGTTGTCATCGACGCTGTTGGCCTTTTCAGCGGCCTTGGCCCACAGGTACACCATCATGTAGGCGGCTTCAGCGGGGTCATTGGTGACGCGCTTGTCGCCGTACTTGGCCTTGAAGGCCGCAGTGAAGGCCTTGGACTCAGGGGTGTCGAGCGATTGGAAGAAGTTCCAGGCGGCGTAGGTGCCCTCGAGATACTCAGGACCGATGGCGGCCACTTCCTCCTCGGCGATCGAGAAGCTCATGATCGAGTAGCCGTTGGCGGGGGTGATGCCGGCGGCCTTGAGCTGCTTGAAGAAGGCAACGTTGCTGTCACCATTCAGGGTGTTCACGATCACGCCACCCTTGGGCATCGCCTGCTTGATCTTGGCGATGATCGGTGCCACCTCGGTGTTACCCAGGGGCAGGTAGTCCTCACCCACCACCTTGCCGCCCTGAACCTTGAGCTGCTCCTTCATGATGGTGTTGGCTGTGCGCGGATACACGTAATCCGAGCCCACCAGGAAGAAGTCTTTGCCCTTGTTCTTCAGCAGCCATTCCACCGCAGGCTCAGCCTGCTGGTTGGGGGTGGCGCCGCTGTAGAAGATGTTCTTGGAGCACTCCTGGCCTTCGTACTGAATCGGGTAGAAGAGGAAGTGATCCTTGGCCTCGAACACCGGCAGCATCGCCTTGCGGCTGGCTGAAGTCCAACCGCCGAACACCACGGCGACCTGGTCCTGATCGATCAGCTTCTTGGCCTTTTCCGCAAAGGTGGGCCAATCAGAAGCACCGTCTTCCTCAACGGGAACGATTTTCAGCTTCTTGCCATCGATCGTGATGCCACCCTTGGCATTGATCTCATCGATGGCCATCAGCTCGGCTTCGGCCACCGTGTTCTCGGAGATGGCCATGGTGCCGGAGCGGGAGTGAAGGATCCCAACCTTCACTTCGCCGTCGAATTTGCCTTCGGCTTTCTCGCCACCGCCACAGGCCACCAGCGACATGGACGTGGCCAGCAGGGTGGCGCCACCGATCACGCGCAGGGAAGCCTTGCGCATGCTGGCCTGGCGGAGAAATGAGGGTTGCATAAATGAACTCCTGGAAAAGCGCTGAGCTGCCGCAGGTCAGCGATGGGGAGAACGTATGCGCCGAACGAATCGAATCCTTGTAGCCGTTGTAACGGTTTGATCAACCGCGGATGTTCCGGTCTTCAGCAACAGAAACTGCGGCGACCAGCCCGCCCGTGCGACGTAGCAACCGCTACCGAATTGCGCTCAGACTGGAATCTGGCGCAGCAGAAACGCCTCCACCGCCTCCAGGCCCTCGCCGCTGCGGATGTTGGTGAAGCACCAGGGGCGGCCCGAGCGCATCCGTTCGGTGTCGGCCTCCATCACCTCCAGGCTGGCCCCCACCATCGGGGCGAGGTCGATCTTGTTGATCACCAGCAGGTCGGAGCGGGTGATGCCCGGTCCACCCTTGCGCGGGATCTTGTCGCCGGCGGCCACGTCAATCACATAGATGCAGAGGTCCACCAGCTCGGGGCTGAAGCTGGCCGCCAGGTTGTCGCCACCGCTCTCCACAAGCACCAGATCCAGCCCCGGGAAGGCCTGCTCCAATTCCTGCACCGCTGCGCGGTTGATCGAACAGTCTTCGCGAATGGCGGTATGGGGGCAGCCGCCGGTTTCCACACCCCGGATGCGCTCAGGCTCCAGGGCGCCGGCGCGGGTGAGGAACTGGGCGTCTTCCTGGGTGTAGATGTCGTTGGTGACGACGGCGAGCTGAAGGCGGTCGCGGAGCCGGCGGCAGAGGGCCTCCACCAGGGCGGTCTTCCCCGAACCCACCGGCCCGGCCACGCCCACCCGCAGCTTGCTCATCGGCCAATGGTGCACATTGCTGCCATCCTGGCCGCACCCTGCATCTCCCTGACGTGGCGCGGCCCCGACTGCTGGAGCTGGTGCGCGGCCTCGATCGCCGCTCCGCCGGCACCGTGGTGCTGGCCGGCGCAGGCCTCTCGCTCGGGTTCATCCAACTGCTGGCCACGCCCCTGCAGGACGTGACCGCCGTGGACGTGCAGGTGCTGGCCGTGCGCACCAGCCTGTATCTGGCTCCGCTGGCGGTGACGCTGCTGCAGCTGCTGCGGGAGGGGCCCTTGCTGATCGAGGAGGCCTCGGTGGTGACGCGACTGGGGGTGCGGGGCTGGCGGCTGCGCTTGCCGCGGGTGCTGGCGATGGCACTCTCCACCCTGGTGCTGGTGCTCTATTTCCAGACCGCCGCCCTGGTGGCGGCCGTGGTGACCAAGCCGGAAGCCGACGCCGTTGGGGAGATGCGCTTCCTGATGGGCAACCTCGACCCAACGCTGTTTGTGGTGACGTTGGTGAAGGCCTGGCTGTTCGGGGCGATCGCCGCCCTGCTCTGCCTGCAGCAGGGCGCCTGGTTCCGGGGCCGGCACACGAGTGCGGCGCGGGCGATGTCGGAGGCCATCGTGGTGACCACCGCAGCCCTACTGGCGATCGACCTGGTGTGGGTGCTTGCCGCCGATCCCCTGCAGATGACGGGCAATGGCTAAGCGCCGCCGCGACTGGAGCGGCAGCCTCCAGGGCCTGGCCCTGCTCGGCGGCGGCGTGCTGCTGCTCACCACCTATTTCACGAGCATGGGGCTGAGCCGCAACTGGTGGACCCCCAGCGTGGGCCTGCAGTTCCGCACCTACACCGCAGCGGGACTCAAGCCAGGGATGGCCGTGAAGATCTCCGGGTTCACGGTGGGGAGGGTGCGCAACCTGCAGCTCAAACCCGACGGCCAGGTGCTGGTGAACCTCGACCTGGGCGCGTCTTACCGCTCGATGGTGGGGCGGCGCAGCCGCGCCACCTTGGCCCAGGACTCCCTGCTGGGGAATCCCTACGTGGCGATCAGTCCCGATCCAGCCTCGATCGGCCAGGCCGGGGTGGGCAGCGGCGAAGCGATCGTGTACGACCCCCGCCCCGACATCCAGACCCTGCTCACCGAACTGGCCGAAACGCGCATCCCGCTGCAGCGGGCCCTCGGAGCCAGCGCCAGCCTGGCCAGCAAGCGGATCCCCGCCACGCTGAATGAACTGGATCGCACCCTGGCCGCCGGCCGGAGCCTGGCCGGCAGCCTCCAGCGCGATGCCAACAGCACCGCCACCCAGGTGCGCAGCACCACCAACACCGTGCAGCAGGTGCTCACCAGTTCGGCCAGCAGCAGCGAACAGATCCTGCCCCTGGTGCTGCAGACGCTCCAGGAGGTGCGGGCCCTGGCCACGAACAGCAACACCATGCTGCGCCGCATTCAGAGCAGCTGGCTGTTCGAGCTGGTTAGCCCACCACCCGATCAGCCCGGCTCCGCAGGGAAGCCGGCAGACCAATCCCCAGCCGCCGCGCCGTGAGCGCATTGAGCAGCAGCACCTGATCCCGTGCCTGCTCAAACGGGAGCTTTGCTGGAGGCGTACCGCGCAGCACCCGCACCGCCAGGGCTGACGCCTGCAGTCCATCCCGGCGGGGATCCCAGCCCAGCACCGCCAGGCAACCGGGCACCGCAATGTCGGCAGCATCCACCGAATACACCGGCACCCGGCCGCGCAGGGCCACCGCCGCCAGTTGGTTGAAGGCCTGGATCGTGGCGTAATCACCCACCTTCACGAAGGCCTGCACGTCGCGCGCCAGCAGCCGCTGGGCGGCCTGGGCCACCTCGGTGGGCCCGGCAACCGGCTCGGCCTCCACCACCAGATGGCGCTCGGCCGCCTCCCGGCGCAACAGCTCCGTTTCAAAGCTGGCATTGGCCTGGGCGGGGTCGTAGATCACCCCCAGGCGCAGCAGCTCCGGCTGCAGCTGGCGCACCAGATCAAGCTGGTCGGCCACGGGGTTGGTGCTCACCGTGCCGGTGACATTGCGGCGGTGATCGCCGTAGCTGCGGCCAGCCCCTGCCCCCCAGGGGTTGGAGCAATAGCAGAACACCACCGGCAGGCTGTGGGGGGCCAGTTGTAAACACGCCTGCAGCGCGGGTGTGCCCACCGCCACCAGCATCGCCACGGGCTCGCGCAGCAGTTGCTCCACCTGCCCATGGGCCGTGGCCAGGCTGCCGCCGGCCGAGCGCTGCAGCACCTTCACCCCCTGGGCGGGCCCGAAACCACCCTGGGCCAGCCCCGCCAGAAAGCCGTCGCGGGTGGCATCCGGTGGCTCGGCCCGCACGAACTGGAGCAGCCCGAGGGTGGGAGGCCCCTGGGGCCCAGGGGCGCGGCGGCAGGAGGCGGCGGGCAGCAGCGCAGCAGCACCGGCACCGGCGAACAGCTGGAGGGTGCGGCGGCGGGGGAGTTTCAAGGGGGTCAGGAGCGGAACAGGCGGGAGTACAGCTCCGCGTGGCCCAACTGGGCGAAGCCCGCACCCACCCCACCGTTCCAAAGCTCTGCGGAATCGGCAACAGCCAGGGCCTGGGCCTCGGCGGCGATCCGGGGGGCCAGCTGGAGCTGGAGGCGCTGGGCCTCGGTGGGCCCGAGCGGCACCAGGCGCACGGCAGCGCTGAGCTGGTTGGCCACCCAGCCATAGAGAAAGGCCTCCACCAACTCCGGCGGGGCGATCTGCAGGCAGCAGCCGGCCCAGGCAAAGGCAGCGGGCCAGGCCAGCGGCGTGGGCTGGGGCAATGGCCAGCCCAGATCGGCCAGCAGCTGCAGCAGGGAACCACCCATCTGGCGCATCTGGGCCCGCAGCTCCGGCGCCTCCCGCTGGGCCAGCAGCCAGCCGTCGAGATCCAGCAGCTCGGCCCGCCGCCACTCCTTGAGGAGTTCCATCAGCGGGGGGAGGGTGGCTGCCTCCAGCCGAACTGCGCCGCGGCGCAGTTCGGCCTCGAGCCACTGGTGCACGGCCGCACCATCGGGCAGCAGACCCCGCTGAACCAGCACCTCCAACCCCTCGGCATAGCTGAAGGCCCCCACCGGCAGGGCCGGGCTCACCAGTTGATAAAGCCGCAGGCGGGCCTCAGTGGTCATGGCTGTGGCTGTGGGTATGGCCATGGGCGTGGGAATGACCGCCATAGGCACCGCTCTCCGGGTGGAACGGTGCGTCGAAGACCTCCACCGACAGCCCCCGATGCTCCAGCAGATGGGCCAGCACCGGGTCGTGGAGCAGCCGCAGCTCATGGGCGTGGATCTCCATCGCCACATGGCGATTGCCCAGGTGATAGGCCGCCTGCAGCAGGGCCAGGTGGTCGGCCGCCCTCACCCGCATCAGCGATTCGGCCGCCGCTTCCACCAGCACGCGCTGCGGGCCGGTGTCGGGGGCCAGCAGTTCGCCGGGCTCCAGGGCCTCCCCCCGCGGGAGCTGAAGCAGCAGGGGCTGGCCATCGGTGCTGTGGCGCAGCCCCCGCAGGCGGGTGCGCTCCTCGGCGCTGAGCGCCAGCCGCAGTGGGTGAGGGGCTGCGGTGTCGTCGAGCCGGCCCAGGCGCCGGCTGAGCAGCAGCGGGGCCGAGGCTGGCTCAGCAGCGGGTGCAGCAGGGATCATGGCCCCATGGCGATGAGGTGAGTATCTCCAGCCCGAGCTCCCCTGTCTGCTCTCCGGCCGCGAACCAGGCCTGGCATGGCGCAGCGCAGCTGCGGTTTGAGGCCAGTGCCGGCGGGCGCACCATCCACCAGGGCTCGGCCACATCGCCGCTGAAGCTGCAGCGGGCGTTCCACCACGCCGACGGCCGTTGTGAGCTGCCGCTGCTACACACCGCCGGGGGACTGGTGGGGGGCGATCGGCTCAGCGTGGAGCTGGAGCTCGCGGCCGGCAGCCGCGCCCTGCTCACCAGCGTCGCGGCCCAGAAGGTGTATGGCACCGTGGGGCGCTCGCGGCGGGCGCCCGAGGGCAGCTGGGCTGGGCAGCAGCTGAACGTGCGAGTGGCGGCCGGAGCGGATCTGGAGTGGCTCCCCCAGGAGCTGGTGCTCTACGCCGATGGCCTGTTCGAGCAGCAGGCCCGGGTGGAGCTGGAGCCGGGCGCCGCCTGGCTGGGAGCGGAGGTGGTGCGGCTCGGGCGCAGCGCGGCCGGAGAAACCCTGGGCGCTGGGCGCTGGCGCTCCAGCCTGGCGATCCGGCGCCAGGGGCCCGAGGGGCCGCGCTGGGAACTGGTGGACCGGGTGGAGCTGGGGGGCGAGGGCCTGGAGGGGTGGCACGGCATGGCCGGGCAGGCGGTATTTGGCTCCCTCGTGTGGGCGGCCCCGGACCCCCTGGGAAACGAGCGATTGGAGGCGCTGCTGGCGAAGTGCCGCGCGGCGCGCACGGGACTAGAGGGGGAGATGGCCTGCGGGGCACTGGAGCAAGGGCTGGTGGCGCGCTACCGGGGTTCCTCCAGCCAGGCGGCGCGCCATTGGTTCACGCGTATCTGGGCGCTGGTGCGCCTGCAGCGCGGCCTGCCACCACCGGAGCTGCCGCGGGTGTGGCCCTTTCAGGAGCAACCGTTCGCCGCCGGCTGAACAGCTGCGCCGCCCAACCACTGCCAGAGTGCACGCAGTGCGAAGGCCCCTGGGCCCGCCAGATCCGCGCCACCCCGATGCCATGCATCTGACGCCTCAGGAGAAGGACAAGCTCCTGATCGTGACCGCCGCCCTGCTGGCCGAACGGCGGCTCAACCGGGGCCTCAAGCTCAACCACCCCGAAGCGGTGGCCTGGCTCAGCTTCCTGGTGCTGGAGGGCGCCCGCGACGGCAAGAGCGTGGCGGAGCTGATGGGCGAGGGCACCACCTGGCTCAGCCGCGACCAGGTGATGGAGGGGGTGCCGGAACTGGTGCACGAGGTGCAGATCGAGGCGGTGTTTCCCGACGGCACCAAGCTCGTGACCCTGCACGACCCAATCCGCTGAGTTGCTGTCATGCCACCCCTGATCCCCGGTGAACTGCTGCCCGAGCCGGGCGAAATCGAACTGAACGCCGGCCGCCCGGTGACCACCCTCACGGTGGCCAACACGGGCGATCGCCCCGTGCAGGTGGGTTCCCACTTCCACTTCCACGAGGCCAACAGCGCCCTGCAGTTCGACCGCGAGGCCGCCCGCGGCCTGCGCCTCGACATCCCCGCCGGCACCGCCATCCGCTTCGAACCGGGCGACACCCGCGACGTGAACCTGGTGCCCTACGCCGGCGCCCGGCGCGTGTTCGGCTTCAACGGTCTTGTGAACGGCCCCCTCGACTGACACCCCCATGGCTTACCGGATCTCCCGCCGCGCCTACGCCGAGACCTACGGCCCCACCACCGGCGACCGGCTGCGGCTGGCCGACACCGAGCTGATCCTCGAGGTGGAGAAGGACTTCACCACCTACGGCGACGAGGTGAAGTTCGGCGGCGGCAAGGTGATCCGCGACGGCATGGGCCAGGCCCAG
>JBBASQ010000039.1:16179-19886 GCA_040399185.1 Prochlorococcaceae cyanobacterium | reverse complement strand
GCAGCTGCTGCAGCTGGTCTCAATGTGTGGACGGTGGGTAAGGGCTGAGCGTGCACACACACCGCCGCGGCATCATCTTGGCAGGTGGAAGCGGAACTCGCCTGCATCCGATCACGCAGGCGGTGAGCAAGCAATTGCTGCCTGTGTATGACAAGCCGATGATCTATTACCCGCTGAGCACGTTGATGCTTGCCGGGATCCGCGAGGTGCTGATCATCTCCACCCCTCACGACTTGCCTCGATTTCAGGAGTTGTTGGGTGGCGGAGAACGCTGGGGTTTGGAGTTGCGGTATGCGGAGCAGCCCAGCCCCGATGGTCTGGCCCAGGCATTTCACATCGGCGCTCACTTCCTGGCCGATCGGCCGGCTGCCTTGGTGCTGGGCGACAACCTGTTTTATGGCCATGATCTCTCCTATGGCTTGCAGGCTGCGGCCCAGCGAGAGCGTGGTGCCACGGTATTTGCCTACCGGGTGGCGGATCCTGAGCGCTACGGCGTGGTGGGTTGGCAGAGTGATGCCAATGGTGATCGCCGGGTGGTGTCGCTCGAGGAAAAGCCTGAGCAGCCTGCTTCCAACTACGCCGTAACGGGCCTTTATTTCTATGACGCCCAGGTGGTGGAGCTGGCCAAGCAGGTGCAGCCATCCCCGCGGGGTGAGCTGGAGATCACGGATCTGAACCGGCTGTATCTGGAGGCCGGTGAGCTGCAGGTGGAGCTGATGGGGCGCGGTATGGCCTGGCTGGATACGGGCACCTGCGATTCGCTGCATGAGGCCGGCAGCTACATCCGCACGCTGGAGAAACGGCAGGGGCTCAAGATCGGCTGCCCTGAGGAGGTGGCCTGGCGCCAGGGTTGGATCGGTGATGAGCAGCTGTTGGAGCTAGCTGTCCCGCTGCGCAAGAGCGGTTACGGGGTGTATCTCGAAAGCCTGCTCAAGGAGCCGCGCTGATGGTGGCCACTGCCGAGGCTCCGGTGCTGGTGATGGGCCGCCAGGGCCAGGTGGCCAGTGCCCTGAAGAGGCTGGCCCCGGCGTTGCTGCCGCAGCGGCCATTGGTGCTGGCGGGTCGGCCGGAGCTTGATCTGGCGGCCCAGGGGTTCGGCGAGCAGTTGGCGGCTCTGCTGCAGCAGGTGAAACCGGCCCTGGTGATCAATGCGGCGGCCTACACCGCGGTGGATCGGGCGGAGAGCGAGCCGGAGCTGGCGATGGCGGTGAATGGCCATGCCGTGGGTGGGATGGCCAGGGTCTGCGGCAAGCGCGGCATTCCCTTGTTCCACCTCTCCACCGACTACGTGTTCGATGGGAGCGGCGAGAAGCCCTGGGCTCCTGACGACCTCCCAGCGCCTGTGGGTATGTATGGCGCCAGCAAGCTGTTGGGCGAGCAGCTGCTGCAGGAAGCTGCCCAGGAGCAGGGCCTGAGGGCCTTGGTGCTGCGGGTGAGCTGGGTGTTCGGCCAGCAGGGCGCCAATTTCGTGCGCACGATGCTGCGGCTGGCGGTGGAGCGCGATGAGCTCAAGGTGGTGGCTGACCAGGTGGGCGGCCCCACCAGTGCCGAAGCTATCGCGCGGGCCCTGCTGCAGCTGGTGGACCATGCCCTTGCCAATCACCATCCGGTGCGTGGCCCGGGGGAGTCGTTTCCCTGGGGCCTCCATCACCTGCAGGGCCAACCCGTGGTGAGCTGGCATGGCTTTGCCGGTGAGATCATGCGCCAGGCCGTTGAGTTGCAGCTCCTGGAGCGGACGCCTTGGGTGACGCCGATCAGCACGGCAGAGTTCCCGACTCCTGCCCAGCGCCCGGCCAATTCCCGGTTGGATTGCAGTAGCGCGGAGACTGAGCTGGGCTTGGGGCTGCCGGCCTGGCGCGAGGATCTGCGCGAGTTTCTGTTGGCTACGGCCCAGCCACCGGTTCAGGCATGAGCAGAGCGGTCTTGATCACCGGCGGTGCCGGCTTCATTGCGGGCAACCTCACCCACCACTGGTGCGCGGCATACCCAGACGACCGGGTGGTGGTGCTGGATGCGCTCACCTATGCGGGCAACCTGGCCACGATCCAGCCGTTGATCGATGCCGGCCGGGTGCGGTTCGTGCAGGGCGACATCACCGATCGTGCGCTGGTGGATGGGGTGCTGGCGGAGGAATCGATCACCCATCTGGCCCACCTGGCAGCGGAGAGCCATGTGGACCGCTCGATCAGTGGGCCGGGTGCGTTTCTATCTACGAATGTGACCGGGACGTTCACGCTGCTGGAGGCATTCCGGGCCCATTGGATGGCGGCGGGGCAGCCGCCGGAATGGCGCTTTTTGCACGTGAGCACCGATGAGGTGTTCGGCAGCCTCGATCCGGAAGATCCACCGTTCTGTGAAACCACGGCCTACGACCCGCGCTCGCCCTACTCGGCCAGCAAGGCCGCCAGTGACCACCTGGCGCGGGCCTGGCAGCACACGTATGGGCTACCGGTGCTGGTGAGCAACTGCTCCAACAACTACGGGCCGTATCACTACCCCGAGAAGCTGATCCCGCTCACCCTGGTGAACATCCTGCGTGGTCAGCCAATCCCGGTGTATGGCGATGGAAAGAATGTGCGCGACTGGCTGTATGTGGAAGATCACTGCCGGGCGCTCGATCGGATTCTCAGCAACGGGGAGCCGGGCAGCACCTATTGCATTGGCGGGCGCAATGAAGTGGCCAACATCGATCTGGTGTCGATGCTGTGTGAGCTGATGGATGAGTTGGCGCCCCAGCACGGAGTGGAGCTGCCGGTGAGCCCCAGCCGTGAGCTGATCACCTACGTGAGCGATCGCCCCGGCCACGACCGTCGCTACGCGATTGATGCCAGCAAGATCGAAGCAGAGCTCGGTTGGCAGCCCCAGGTGACGGTGCAAGAGGGGCTGCGGCGCACGGTGGAGTGGTATCTCACCCACCAGGGGTGGTGGGAGCCGCTTCTGGCCAAGGCCGCTCTGTAACCAGCAGTTCAGCAGCAGAACGACGCGATGCAGATCATTCCCCAGGCGATTCCCGAGGTGCTGCTGCTAGTGCCGCAGGTGCATGGCGATGCCCGCGGTTTCTTTGTGGAAACGGCGCGGGGCTCGGTGCTCAAGCAGGCTGGAATTCCGGAGTTAGTGCAGCAGAACCAGTCCCGCAGCCGCCAGGGTGTGCTGCGGGGTTTGCATTACCAGCTGCAGCACACCCAGGGGAAGCTGGTGCGCTGTGCCCGCGGCAGCGTGTTTGACGTGGCGGTGGATGTGCGCCGCAGCTCCCCCAGCTTTGGCCAGGCGGTGGGTGTCGTGCTCGACGACGAGCAGCATCACCAGTTATGGGTGCCGCCGGGTTTTGCCCACGGTTTTCTGGTGCTGAGTGAGATTGCAGACTTCTGCTACCAGTGCTCGGATTACTACCACCCCCAGAGTGAGCAGGGGATTGCCTGGAATGATCCGGATCTGGCGATCACGTGGCCGCCATTGCCCGAGGGTGTGGAGATCCAGCTCTCAGCCAAAGACCAGGCCAATCCGCGCCTGAAGGATCAGCAGCCCGAGCTCCTGTTCCCTTGACTCGTCCGGTTCTGGTGACTGGAGCGGCTGGCTTCATCGGCGCAGCCGTTGTTGGCCGGCTTCTGCAACGCGGCGATCGGGTGGTGGGGATCGACAACCTCAACCCCTATTACGACCCGGCGCTCAAGCGGGCCCGCCTGGCCCGGCTCGATGCCCTGGCTGGG
>JBBASQ010000039.1:3996-16079 GCA_040399185.1 Prochlorococcaceae cyanobacterium | reverse complement strand
GACAATCCAGCGCTGTATATCCAGAGCAACCTGGTGGGGTTTGGCCATGTGCTGGAGGCCTGCCGCCACCACGGGGTGGGGCATCTCGTGTATGCCTCCAGCAGTTCGGTGTATGGCGGCAATCGCCAGATGCCGTTTCGGGAAAGCCAGCCGGTGAATCATCCGGTGAGCCTGTATGCGGCCACCAAGAAGGCCAATGAATTGATGGCCCACACCTACAGCCATCTCTACGGATTGCCGGCCACTGGGCTGCGCTTCTTCACGGTGTATGGCCCCTGGGGGCGGCCCGATATGGCGCCGATGCTCTTCGCCAAGGCGATCCTGGCGGGTGAGCCGATTCGGGTGTTCAACCACGGCCAGATGCGCCGGGATTTCACCTACATCGACGACATCGTGGAGGGAGTGGTGCGCTGTCTCGATAAGCCGGCCACCGCGGCCACCCACTTTGATCCGAGCCATCCAGATCCGGCCACCAGCTGGGCACCCCATCGCCTGTTCAACATCGGCAATAGTGAGCCGGTGGCGCTGATGGCGTTCATCGCCCTGTTGGAGCAGGCCCTCGGCCGTGAGGCCATCAAGGATTTCCAGCCCCTGCAGCCCGGAGATGTGGAAGCCACGGCCGCCGACACTGGCCAGCTGGAGCAATGGGTGGGCTTTCGCCCCTCAACTCCGATCGCTGAGGGTGTGGCCCGCTTTGCCCAGTGGTATCGAGACTATTTCGGTGTTTGACCGCCCCACTCTCAGCGCAGATGGGGGCATAAAAAAAGCGGGCCGAAGGCCCGCCGAGGTGACAGAAGGGAGGCCGCTCAGGCGGAACCCACACCGGTGTAAGCGCCGTAGAAGAACAGGCCCACCACAAAGATCACGGCCATGCCGCCAGCAGTCGCCACCAGCCAGAGGGGAAGAACACCCTCGGTCCAGCGGGAGCGCCAGGCGACAGCTGGGCGGCCGTCGGGAAGCCGGTCGGGGATCCGGCCGTCAGGCAGATTGGATTTCTTGCCGCTCATCGAAGGGAAGCGCGATTCGGAACAAGGGAGTCGCCGAAGCGGCTCAGTTGAAGAAGTAGCTCGAGAAGAGCACCCCGGTGACAAACACCAGCAGCAGCCCCAGGTAGAGGCTGGTGCGGTTCAGTTCGACCGGCAGGTTGTTGGGGTTGGGGTTGCGTTGCATGACAGCAGACCTCAGCGACGGATGAACTGCATGGCAGCCAGGGCACCCAGGAAGAACACCGTGGGAATGCCAAGGGCGTGAACCGACGCCCAGCGCACCGTGAAGATCGGGTAATTGCGCGGCGTGGTGGTGGCGGGAGATTGGGTCATGGCTGGGGGCTATTGCAGGCGCTGATCAAGCTGGGATTTGCCGTCGTAGCGCTGGCTCACCACGGGAGCCTTGCTCTCGGAGGCCTGGAAGTAGGCGTCAGGCCGGGGGGTGCCGAAGGCGTCATAGGCCAGGCCCGTGGACACGAACAGGAACCCAGCCAGGAAGATGGCAGGCAGGGTGACGGCATGAATCACCCAATAACGAATGCTCGTGATGATCTCGAAGAACGGGCGTTCTCCAGTTGAGCCGGCAGCCATAGCGACAAGCGTTCAGCCTGAGGATCCTAGGGGCCGGTCTGCGGGCACCGGGAGTGCCCGGCCGGCTTGGTTACAGAGGGAAAGGTGGGACGCGAAGGCGCGACGGCCCGTGAAGGCTCAGCCCACCCAGCGGAGCAGAACGCCGCGCTCCCCGAGGACGAAGCCCTTGCCGTCGTTGGTGAAGCTGATGCGGGTGAAGTTGGTGGGTTGCTGGGATCCCACCGGATCCTTCTCCCAGCTCTTGCCGCCGTCGTGGCTCACCAGCAGGGTGCCGCTGCCGCCACCGGTCCAGATGTCACCGCGTGGATCCCAGGCCATGTCGAGGTAGCCATAGCCGTTGGTGATCGGGATGATCGCCTTGCCCCACTCCTCGGGGTTGGCCGAGTCGGTGTTGAAGCGGATCTGGGCACCCCGGGCCACCATCCACAGGTCGCCGTTCGGCTGGAAGCCCATGCTCTGCAGGCGCTGGCTGCTCACCCGCTGGTGCACCTGCCAGGTGTCCTGGCCAGGGTTCCAGGTGGAGAAGAAGTTGCCCAGGCTGCTCACGCTCACGTAGCGGCCATCGGGTGTGCGGCGCAGTTCCCGCACGGAACCAGCGGCATCGCTCACCTTGGCCTGCCAGCTGTTGCCGCCATCGGTGGTGTTGTAGATCGCCCCCACGTTGGTGGCGAGCTCGGCGCCGCCCTTGCCCTCAGCAGTGATCAGGTAGGGCTCGCCGGGAAGCTTGGTGTCGAGGAAGAGCCGGCTCCAGTTCTGGCCGCCATCGGTGCTGTGCAGCAACAGGCCGGGTTGCCCGGCGATCCAGCCTTCATCGCCGTTGAAATCGATGCTGATCAGGCGGAAGTTTTCCTCCTCCGGCAGATCCAGGGCCCGCTCGGCCCAGCTGGCGCCCCCGTCATCGGTTTCCAGGATCAGCCGATTGCTGCCCACGAGGAAGCCATGGCGGTTGTTGGTGAAGGCCAGATCCAGCGGGCTGGAGCGCGTGTCGAGCGGCACGGGCTGCCAGGGGCTGGCCTGGGCGGTGGGCAGGCCGGTGGTGACACAGCCGCCGAGGCCGAGCGCCAGCACGACGGCCAGCAGAGGAGTGAGCAGGCGTTGCAGCACGGGGATCAGCGCAGGGAATAGAGCGAAAGGAAAAAGGCAATGGCCAGGGCGAAGCCGCCGAAGATCAGCACGTTCTTCTGGCCGGGGGTGAGCCGGTTCACGCCGAGGCCGAAGTTGAGGTTTTCCTCAAAGCCGCTTGGTTTGTCGCGGGGGCCGATGTCCTTGAAGGCTCCCACCTTGCTGCGGCACACCGGGCAGCGGAAGCTGAAGGGATCCAGCTCCAGAAACGGAGTGCCGGGCTCGATGCCCACCTTCTTCACCCCCTCATCGGGGTCGTACACGAAGCCACAGCTCCGGCACTCGAAGCGATGGGTGGCCGGATCCACCGTTGCTTCGGCTGGTTCGGCCGGGGCAGGGGCCGCAGCCTCCTGAAGCTCAACCGCGCTGTTGGCTTGGTCGATGGCCTGGTCGCTGGTTTGGTCGGCGACGACCTCAGTCGACGGTGTGGACTCGCCTGAAGCGTCGTTCATGCCTTCACCCTGGCGTGGCCGGAACTCTATCGAGGTTGAATCCGCCATCCCGTGTGGGGCGCTGCACCTCTGCTGACCCACGGTTTAGCCATGGGTGCCAGACTGCCCGGCACGCAACGGCTGCACGGATGTTCGTTCTGGCGGGCTACGACGCCTTTCTGGGCTTCCTGCTGATCTCGGCGGCGGTGCCCGTGCTGGCGCTGGTGGCCAACAAGGTGCTCTCGCCGAAGAGCCGCAACGGCGAACGGGAGCTCACCTATGAGTCGGGCATGGAGCCCATCGGCGGGGCCTGGATTCAGTTCAATATCCGCTACTACATGTTTGCGTTGGTCTTCGTGATCTTCGACGTGGAGACCGTGTTCCTCTATCCCTGGGCGGTGGCCTTCCACCGACTGGGCTTGCTGGCCTTCATTGAGGCCCTGATCTTCATCGCCATCCTGGTGGTGGCCCTGGCCTATGCCTGGCGCAAAGGCGCCCTCGAGTGGAGCTGAACCGATGACCCCGTCTTCATCTGCCATGGCCGAGGCCCTCTCGATCGGCGCCCTCCGCGACCTGCGCTCCGCCAGCTGCGGTCCCGTGGGTACGCCCCAGGTGACGGCAGACCTCTCGGAGAACGTGATCCTCACCACGCTCGACGATCTGCACAACTGGTCGCGGCTCAGCAGCCTCTGGCCCCTGCTCTACGGCACCGCCTGCTGCTTCATCGAGTTTGCAGCGCTGATCGGCTCCCGCTTTGATTTCGATCGCTTCGGTCTGGTGCCCCGCTCCAGCCCGCGCCAGGCAGACCTGCTGATCGTGGCGGGCACCGTCACCATGAAGATGGCGCCTGCGCTGGTGCGGCTCTATGAGCAGATGCCCGAGCCCAAGTACGTGATCGCCATGGGCGCCTGCACGATCACCGGGGGCATGTTCTCGGCCGACTCCACCACGGCCGTGCGCGGTGTCGACAAGCTGATCCCGGTAGACCTCTACCTCCCCGGCTGCCCGCCCCGCCCTGAGGCGATCTTTGATGCCGTGATCAAGCTGCGCAAGAAGGTGGGCAATGAGGCCCTGGCTGAGCGCGGCAACCTGTTGCCCACCCACCGCTATTGCACGGTGCCCCACCAGATGAAGGCCGTGGAGCCGATCGTGGATGGGCGCTATCTCCGGGCCGAAACCCAGCAGAAGGCCCTCGCCGCCGGCGCAGGTCTGCCCCTGGGTGCGGCTGAAACCGTTGCCGCCACCACCAACGCCTGAGCCATGCCCGACGACATCACCCTCGCCGCTGGTGCCGTGAGCCAATGGCTCACCAGCCAGGGTTTCGACCATGAGGTTCTGCCTCCCGATCACCTCGGCGTGGAAGTGATCGGCGTGGAGCCAGCCTTCCTGCCGGTGATCGCGGCGGCGCTGAAGGCGGCTGGCTTCGACTACCTCCAGTGCCAGGGCGGCTACGACGAGGGGCCCGGGGGGCGCCTCGTGAGCTTCTACCACCTGGTGAAATTGGCTTCCCTGGCTGATCAGGTGGCCGAGCCTGCGGCCGCCGCCGGCACTTGCCAGGCCATCCCTGCCGAGGCCCGCCCTGAGGAAGTGCGGCTCAAAGTGTTTCTCGCCCGTGATGGTGAGCTCACCATCCCCAGTCTTTATGGCCTGTTCCGCGGCGCCGACTGGCAGGAGCGTGAAACCTTCGACATGTATGGCATTCGCTACGAGGGCCATCCCCATCCCAAGCGTCTGCTGATGCCGGAGGACTGGAAGGGCTACCCCCTGCGCAAGGACTACGTGCAGCCCGATTTCTACGAAATGCAGGACGCCTACTGATCGGGGCTGAGCATCAGGCCAACACGATCAGGCGTCGCGCCGGTAACGCTTGTAGAAGCGCATCACGGCCAGGGCCACGCTGCGGGGATCGTGCCGCAGCGTCGCGGTGGGCCTGGCCCCCTGCAGCGGGGCCAGCATTACGTCGTAGCCCTGGCCCCGGAGCTCGCGCAGGTTGCAGCCCACCGGCTCGGCGCCGCGCTGGCGGTAGTGCTCCACCAGTGGTGAGCTGCCCAGATCCTCCTGGGCGAGCACGGCGGTGAACAGCCTCTGCTCCACCCCCAGGCTGGCCAGCTGGGCTTCGATGGCTCGCAGGTGGCCGGTCACGTCGAGTCCGTCGGTTTCGCCGGGCTGGGTCATCAGGTTGCAGATGTAGAGCCGCGGGGCCTTGCTCTTGCTGATGGCACTCACCAGTTCCGGCACCAGCAGGTTGGGCAGTAGCGAGGTGTAGAGGCTGCCGGGCCCGAGCACGATCAGATCGGCGTTGGCAATCGCCTCCAGGGCGCGGGGCAGAGCCGGGGGACGCTCGGGGATGCAGCCGAGCCGCACGATCGGGCTGGGGGCATGGCCGATCTGGGATTCACCTTCGATGCGCTCGCCGTTCTCCAGTTCGGCCCAGAGGCGCACGTCAGCGTTGGTGGCCGGCACCACCTGGCCCTGCACCGCCAGCACCCGGCTGGAGGCGGTGATCGCCGATTCCAGGCTGCCGGTGATCGCGGTGAGTGCCGAGAGGAACAGATTCCCGAAGCTGTGGCCCTCCAGGCCGCTGCCGGCCTTGAACCGGTATTGGAACAGCCGGGTGAGCAGGGGTTCTTCGGTGGAGAGGGCGGCCAGACAGTTGCGGATGTCGCCGGGAGGCTGCACCCCCAGTTCGCGGCGCAGCACGCCACTGCTGCCGCCGTCGTCGGCCACGGTCACGATCGCCGTGATGTTGCTGCTGTAGCGCTTGAGGCCGCTCAGCAGGGTGGAGAGGCCGGTGCCGCCGCCGATGGCCACGATGCTCGGCCCGCGGTTCAGGCGCCGCTGGGCCACCAGCGCATCCACCAGCACGGTGCCCTTTTCAGGCGCGAGGGCCTGCTGGATCGTGCCGAAGCTGCGGCTCTGGCCCAGCCAGATCAGGCCCGCTCCCACCACCAGCACCAGGGGGCCGGTGATTTCGCGCGGCAGCACCGTGGTGAGGTTGCGCAGCAGCCACTGGATCGACGAGAGCATCCAGTAGATGGGCTGCAGATCGGCCCACACGGCGGCGCCCAGCAGGGCCAGCACCAGGCCGATGCCGGAGGTGAGCATCCAGCGCTTCACCACCAGGCCGGGCTGCAGCCAGCGCACGGCCCGCCGGGAACGGCTCATCAGGTCCCGCTGGCGCAGGTCTCCACGGCCCACCCAGCCGGGCCGCCGCAGGGGAACGCGGCGCCGGCGACGCACCTGGGGGGCTGGGGAGGAGGCCGGGCCTGATGGGCTCAACGGGGCGTGGGACGCTGCCGCAACTGGCCGGACTCTAGGGAGATCCCCCGGCCCGGTCCAGGCGCGAGGATGGAGCCACGCCATGCCTCGCCCCACCGATGGTTGCTCCCGTTGCCGAGATGCAGGGAGTGGAGGTGCGCTGGGGACCGCGCGCCGTGCTCGACGGGGTGGATCTGGAGCTCCATCCCGGCGAACGCCTGGTGGTAGTGGGCCCCTCAGGGGCGGGGAAGAGCACCATCCTGCGGGTGCTGGCTGGGTTGCTGCTCCCCTCGGCCGGTTCGCTGCGCCTGTACGGCGAGGAGCAGACCTACCTGCGCCTCGACCAGCGCCATCCCCCCGACGTGCGGCTGGTGTTCCAGAACCCAGCGCTGCTGGGCTCGCTCACCGTGCGCGAGAACGTGGGCTTTCTGCTCTACCGCTGCAGCCGGCTCAGCGACGGCGAGATTCGCCAGCGGGTGCGTCAGGCCCTCGAAGCGGTGGGCCTCTCCGGCATTGAGGAGCAGCTGCCCGGTGAACTCAGCGGTGGCATGCAGAAGCGGGTGAGCTTTGCCCGGGCCCTGATCAACGACCCGTCGATTCCCACCAGCCAGACGCCGCTGCTGCTGTTTGACGAGCCCACCGCCGGCCTGGATCCGGTGGCCTGCACCCGCATCGAAGACCTGATCGTGCGCACCACCGAGGTGGCCCAGGCCACCTCGGTGGTGGTGAGCCATGTGCACAGCACGATCGAGCGCACGGCGGAACGGGTGGTGCTGCTCTACGACGGCCTGTTCCGCTGGAGTGGAACCCTCGACGACTACCGAACCACCTCCGATCCCTATGTGGTGCAGTTCAGGAGCGGTAGTCTGCGCGGACCAATGCAGCCCGCGGAGCTCTGAGTCATGCGCCGCAGCGTGCGCGAGGCCATCGTTGGCTTTTCGATCCTGGCCGCGGCTGCCAGCGCCGTGGCGCTCACCTTCTGGCTGCGCGGCATGAATTTCAGCCGCAACACCTGGACGGTGCAGGCCCGCTTTGAGGAAGCCGCCGGTTTGGCCGCCCGTTCACCGGTGGTGTATCGCGGCGTGCTGGTGGGCAACGTGCGCAGCGTGCGGGTCACGCCGGGTGCCGTGCTCGCGCAGCTGGAGATCAACAACACCGATCTGCGGCTCAGCAATCCGGTGATGGCCGAGATCAGGGAAGCCACCCTCCTCGGCGGTGAGGCCCAGGTGAATCTGATTCCCGCCGGGCCGGCCCTGGCCGCCGGCAGCCCCAGCCCCACCTCCCCCCAGTGCAACGGCCGGCAGATGCTCTGCAATGGCGGTGAGGTGAACGGCGTGGCCGGAGCCTCGCTCCAGAGCGTGACGGCCCTGATGCAGAAGCTGCTGGAGCAGGGCGACAAGGAGCAGCTCGTGACCAAGTTCGCGGCCCTGGCCGTGAGTTTTGACCAAACCTCCAAACAGGCCACCGCCTTCATGAAGGACGGGCAAGCCCTGGTGAAAGAGCTGGAGGCGTCGGTGCTCAAGGCCCAGCCCGCCATTGACAACCTCAACGCCACCACGGCCCACGCCCGCAACCTGGTGGCGGCGCTGGACAACCCCAAAACCGTGGCCGAGCTTCAGAAAACGGTGGCGAATGCCGAGAAACTCACCGCCCGCTGGGAAGCGGTGGGCGGTGACGTGAACAAGGTGACCTCCGATCCCCAGTTCATGAATGGGGTGCGCAGTGTGGCCATCGGGCTGGGCAAGTTCTTCGATGAGCTCTATCCCGCCCAGACCGCCGCTGCTCGCGATAAAGCTGCTCGCGAGCAGGCAGGGAAACCGCAGCCGAAGGCCTATCCCCTGCCAGCGTCCCGCTGACTTATACCCCGGAAATCGCCTCCATCGCGATCGCAGCGATGGCCTGATCGCTTGCTTTCGGCAGCTGCACGTATTTGCCGCCGGCGGCTTCGGCCAGGTCTTTGCCCATGCCGCTGCCGATGAACTTGCGCTCGGTGTCGATCACCAGCAGCTTGATGCCCAGGGCCCGGTAGCGGCTGGCCACCTGCTTCACCTCCTCCTTGAGGTCCACCGGCTCCTCGCCCTCCAGCACGGGCTGCCCCAGGGAGCGGCTCAGGGGCACGTTGCCCCGGCCGTCGGTGATGGCCACCACCACCACCTGGCCGAGATCGCCCGTGGCCAGGGCATTGGCCCCCACCCGCGCCGCCTGGGACAGGCCGTGGGCCAGGGGTGAACCGCCGCCGCAGGGCATCGATTCCAGCCGCCGGCGGGCGGCGGTGATCGAGCGGGTGGGGGGCAGCAGCACCTCGGCCTGCTCGCCGCGGAAGGGAATCAGGGCCACTTCATCGCGGTTTTCATAGGCCTCGGTGAGCAGGCGGATCACGGCGCCCTTGGCGCTCTGCATCCGGTTGAGGGCCATCGAGCCGCTGGCATCCACCAGGAAGATCACCAGGGCGCCGGCCTTGCGCTGGAGCTGCTTGGCCCGCAGGTCGCCGTCTTCCACCACCACCTTGCGGTGGGGTTCGCGCTCGCGGCGGGTTTTCTGATACGGCGCTGCAGCCCGCAGGGTGGCGTCCACGGCGATCCGCTTCACCGGGCCGCGGGGCAGCATCGGCTTCACGTAGCGGCCGCGCGAGTCGCTGAACACCACGGCCCGGCTGCCGCTGCCGCCGGTCTTGGCCTTACCGGCGTTGAACAGCAGCAGATCGGGATCGATCGCCACGGCCTCGGGATCCAGCAGGAACTCCTCGGGAATCGAGGGGGGCGCCTGATCTTCAGGGGTTTCTTCTTCCTCCTGCTCCTGCTCGTCCTCCTGGTCGCCTTCGTCCTGCTCGTTCTCGGGCTGCTCCGGCTCCTCGGGGGGCTGCTCGCCCTGCGGCGGGGGCGGCGGCGGTGGGGGCTCCATCGGCTGGTCGGGATCCGGCGGCGGCAGCTGCAGGGCCCGCGGCGCGATCACCAGGCGCACCGCCACCTGCAGGTCTTCCGCTTCCACCCGGTCGCGGCCGCTGAGGGCGGCATGGGCCCGGGCCACCCGCACGGCATAGAGCTCGCTGCGGTGGCCCTCCACGCCGCCGCGCAGGGCCTCCTTCACCAGGTATTCGATCTGCTCGCGGCTGATCGACACGTCTGGCAGCCACTGGCGCGCCAGCAGCAGCTGGGTGGCCAGGGCGTCGGTGTCTTCCTGCCACCTGGAGCGGAAGTTGTCGCTGGCTTCGGCGTGGTCGATGGCGCTGCGGCTGATCGCCACCCGCTGCTCCAGATCGAGCGTTTGGTTGGCGCTCAGGCAGATGGCGAAGCGATCCAGCAGGTGATCGCGCACCGCCCCTTCTTCGGGGTTGTAGGTGGCGATCAGCAGGCAGCGGCAGGGGTGGCTGAGGCTGAGGCCCTCGCGCTCGATGCGGTTCTCGCCGCTGCCCACCGCCGCCAGCAGCAGGTTGGTGATGTTGTCGTCGAGCAGGTTCAGCTCGTCTACATAGAGCACGCCCCGGTGGGCTTCGGCCAGCAGACCGGGCTGGAACACGGCCTGGCCGCTGGCCAGGGAGGCGGTGACATCCACCGAGCCCACCAGCCGGTCTTCGGTGATGCCCAGGGGCACCTGCACGAACGGGGCCGGGATCACCTTGGTGGGCTGCAGGGCGCCCGGGTCGTTGCCGCTTGGGTCGGCCCCCAGCTCGGTGAGGCGGGTGCGGGTGGCGTCGTCCCAGTCCTCGGGGCGGCGCGGGTCGATGTTGAGGCCGGCCGGGGTGGGCTGGCCAGGAGCCGGCGTGCCCAGATCGAGTACATCGATCGGCGGCAGCAGGGCGTGCAGACCCCGGGCCAGCACGGATTTGCCGGTGCCGCGCCCACCGGCGATCACCACCCCGCCCAGGCCCGGGTCCACCGCCGCCAGCAGCAGGGCCAGCTTGAGCGTGCCGTGGCCGGTGATGGCCGCCAGGGGAAAGGCCCGGTTGGCGGCGTCGCTCTGGACCGCGCTGCTGGGGGCTGGTCCGCTTGCAACCATGGAGACGCCGGGGCCTGGAAGAACGTGGGCGCCAGTCTCGCCGATCAGCCCAGCCTGGCCATTGCCCTGGGCGCCAACCTGCCGAGTCCGGCCGGCGATCCCCTGGCCACCCTCAAGGCGGTGCGTCCGTTGTTGGGGGGATTGCTGCGGGAGCTGGGCGGCACGGTGCACTGGTCGCCCCTGTTTCGCACGGCGCCGGTGGGAGGGCCTCCCGGCCAGCCCGACTACCTCAATGCCGTGGTGCTGCTGCGCCCGGTGCGGGCCGGCTCCCTGGCTGAGGCGATGGAGTTGCTAGTGGCGTTGCAGGGGCTTGAGCAGCGCTTTGCCCGGCAGCGGCTGGAGCGCTGGGGGCCCCGCAGCCTCGATCTGGATCTGCTCTGGTGGGGCGATCTGGTGGGCACCGGTGAGCAGCTTGAGCTGCCCCACCCCCGGCTCCAGGAGCGTCGGTTTGTGCTGGCACCCCTGGCGGCGATCGATCCCGCCCTGGTGCCGCCCGGTGCGTCGAGACCGGTGGCTGAGCTCCTTCAGAGGTGCTCCCCAGAGCAGGGGTTCACCCAGCTGGGCCAGAGCTGGGTCCAGGCTCACGAGCCCTAACCCCGTCTGCTGCGTCAAGCTGGCCCCATCGAATCCCTCCCCCTGATGGCGCCCCTGCCGCCCCCCGAGCCCGCGCGTCACATCGAAACCACTGCCCAGCTCTCGGCCCGCAAGGTGCGCTTCGAGGTGAACCGCATCGAGCTGCCGATGGGGGTGGAGGGCACCTTCGGCGTGATCCGCCATCCGGGCGCCTCGCTGGCGGTGCCGGTGCTCAACGATGGCCGGGTGGTGGTGCTGCGCCAGTACCGCTTTGCGGTGGCCACCCGCCTGCTGGAGTTCCCCGCCGGCACCCTCGATGACGGCGAAGACCCGCTGACCACCATGCAGCGCGAGCTCCAGGAGGAGGCGGGCTACAGCGCCAGCCGCTGGGATCCCCTCGGCGCCATGCTTCCCTGCCCCGGCTACTCCGACGAGGTGATTCACCTCTTCCTGGCCCGGGAGCTGCAGGAACTCACCGATCGCCCCCCCGGCGACGACGACGAAGACCTGGAGGTGGTGCTGATGGAGCCCGCCGAGCTGGATGCGGCCCTGGCCAGCGGCGATGAGTATCTCGATGGCAAGAGCGTGACCGCCTGGCTGCGGGCCAAGCAGCACCTGGGGCTCTGATGGCACCTGCCCGCTGGCTGTTCTGGCACCGCCGCGACCTGCGCCTGGCCGACAATCTGGGCCTGGCTGCCGCCGCAGCTGCCACCCCTGGCGTGACCGGGGTGTTCGTGCTGGATCCCGGGATCCTGGAGGCGCCCGGCATGGCGCCGGCGCGGCTGTGGTTCCTGGCCGAGAGCCTGCGGGAGCTGGCGGAGCGCTGGCGGGCGGCGGGTTCGCGGCTGGTGGTGCTGCGCGGTGATCCGGCGGAGCTGCTGCCCCGGCTGGCCGCGGCAACAGGCGCCGAAGTGGTGGCCTGGAACCGGGATGTGGAGCCCTACGGGCGCGAGCGCGACCGGCGCGTGGCGGCGGCCCTGCAGGCCCAGGGCCAGCGGGTGCTGGTGGACTGGGACCAGCTGCTGATCGCCCCCGAAGCCCTCAAGACAGGCGGCGGCGATCCCTACCGGGTGTATGGCCCGTTCTGGCGCAATTGGCGCGGCCAGGTGGAGCGCAAGGAGCTCAC
>JBBASQ010000039.1:0-3896 GCA_040399185.1 Prochlorococcaceae cyanobacterium | reverse complement strand
CTGAGTGCGGCGCTCAAGTTCGGCACGATCAGTCCGCGTCAGTGCTGGCAGGCGGCCCAGCAGGCCCGTGAGCTGGTTCGCAGCGACGAGCAGAGCCAGGCGATCCAGGTGTGGGAGCAGGAGCTGGCCTGGCGCGAGTTCTACCAACAGGCCCTGTTCCATTTCCCCGAGCTGGCAGACGGGCCCTACCGCGAGCAGTGGCGCCACTTCCCCTGGGAGAACGACCCCAAGCGCTTTGAGGCGTGGCGCGAGGGACTCACCGGCGTGCCGATCGTGGATGCGGCGATGCGTCAGCTGAACGCGAGCGGCTGGATGCACAACCGCTGCCGCATGGTGGTGGCCTCCTATCTGGTGAAGGATCTGATCTGCGACTGGCGCTGGGGCGAGGCCGCCTTCATGGAGCGCCTGGTGGATGGGGATCTGGCCGCCAACAACGGCGGCTGGCAGTGGAGCGCCAGCAGCGGCATGGATCCCAAACCGCTGCGGATCTTCAACCCCGCAAGCCAGGCCGCCAAATTTGATCAACGCGGCGAGTACATCCGCACCTGGCTGCCGGAGCTGCGCCACGTGACCACCGCAGACCTGCTTTCCGGCGAGATCACGCCGATGGAGCGCCGCGGCTACCCGGCCCCGATCGTGAGCCACAAAACCCAGCAGGCCCGCTTCAAGGCCCTCTACGCCGCCCTGCCGAAACCGGGTTGAACCAGCTGGGCCTCAGGCCGCGACGGCGGCGGGCGAGGCGGCCGGAGCGGCGGCGAGCTGGCGCAGCACCGTGATCACCCGATCCTGCTGTTCGCCACTGAGTTCGGGGAAGATCGGCAGGCTGAGCACCTCGCTGCAGAGGCGCTCGGTGATCGGCAGGGAGCCCGGGGCGTAGCCCAGCTCGGCGTAGGCCGGCTGGCGGTGGATGGGGATCGGGTAATAGATGATCGTGCTCACGCCGGCGTCCTGCAGCTGCTGCTTGAGCCAGTCGCGGCAGCAGGCTTCGGGAAGGCCGTGGTTGGCGCTGTCGCTGGAGAGGGTGCAGCCGCCGGAGGCTGCGCAGGCCTGGGTGCCGGAGGGGCAGGAAGGCACGCGCACCACGAACTGGTTCCAGCTGTGGCCGGCCGGGCCGCTTTCAGGGAGATGGACGGCCGCCAGGTCGGTGAGCTGGTCGCGATAGCGGGCGGCGATGGTGCGGCGGCGATCCACCCAGCGCTCCAGGTGGGGCAGTTTCACGTTGAGCACCGCCGCCTGGATGGCATCGAGGCGGCTGTTGTAGCCGAGGGCGGTGTGCAGGTAGCGGCGGGGCATGCCGTGCACGGCCAGCTCACGCATGGCCTGGGCCAGGTTGTCGTCGCGGCAGGTGATGGCACCGCCATCACCTGCGCCGCCGAGGTTCTTGGTGGGGAAGAAGCTGAAGCAACCCACATCACCCCAGCTGCCCACCGGTTTGCCAGCCCAGCTGGCGCCGGTGGCCTGGGCGCAGTCCTCCACCACCTTGAGGTTGTAGCGCGCAGCGATCGCGCACACGCGCTCCATGTCCACGGGGCGACCGAACAGGTGCACCGGGATCAGGGCCTTGGTGGCCGGAGTGATCGCGGCCTCGGCCTGATCCAGATCGATCAGATAGCTGCCGGGATCCACATCCACGAACACCGGCTTGGCGCCCACCGCGCTGATCGCCTCGGCCGTGGCGAAGAAACTGAACGAGGCGGTGATCACCTCATCGCCAGGACCAATGCCCAGGCCGCGCAGGGCCAGGATCAGGGCATCGGTGCCGCTGTTGCAGCCCACTGCATGGGGCACCTGAACCGCTGCGGCAAAAGCGGTTTCAAACTCGGCAATCGTGCCCCCGCCGATGTATTGGCCGCTGCGCAACACCCGCAGCACGGCCTGATCGAGTTCCTCGCCGAGCGCGTCGATCTGCTCGCTGAGGCTGAACGGGGGCACTTGCATGGCGGCAACCTTAAAGCCGCCAGCTCAATGGGCCCAGGCAGGTTCCAGGCCGGGATGCCATTTGATATTGCAGCCGATCGCCGGTTGCTGATGCTCGGGAGGTTCCAGCCCCGAGAGCACGGCGGCGATGGCGTTGCGTAGATCGAGGCCGTCGAGGGGCTGGTCGTTGCCGGGGCGGCTTGCATCGAGCTGGCCCCGGTAGGCCAGGCGGTGCTCCCGATCGAAGAGGAACAGATCGGGGGTGCAGGCGGCGCGGAAGGCGATGGCCAGCTCCTGCTCCCGGTCGTGCAGGTAGGGGAAGCGCCAGCCGTTGCGCTCGGCCTGCTCCCGCAGGCCCCCGGGGCCGTCCTGGGGGTGGGTGGTGGTGCTGTTGGAGGAGATCGCCAGCCAGGCCAGATCGGTGCCTGCCAGGTCGTGCTCGAGGCGGGTGAGTTCCGGCTCGATGTGCTTCACGAACGGGCAGTGGGCGCACAGAAACAGCACCAGCACTGGCTTGCCGTGCAGGGCGTGGAGATCGAGAGGGGTGCCGGCTGCCTGCTCCAGGTGGCCGGCGGTCTGGGCGGCCTGGATCGCAGTGAACGGAAGCGGCTCGCCGAGGGGCAGCATCGTGGACGCCGTGAGAGCCATGCCGGATGCCCAACGCTGAGCGCGCATTGTGGACAACAGGCGCGGCCGCAGGGCTGCTGCTGGCCCTTGCCACCGGCTGCGTGCCAGCCCACCGCAACCCCACCTGGGCGCTCTATCCGCTGCAGCGCCGCGTGCCCCACGACGGCCTGGCGGTGGTGAGCCAGCCCGATGGCTACGGCCTGCACATCTGGATCGACACCGACACCAGCAAGGCCGGCGTATGCAGCCCCCGCTGGACGCCGGATGCGGCGCGCCTGTTCAACGGCAACGGCACGGCGCCGTTCAGCTCAGGCCTGGCGACCCGCGAGGAGTTTTTCCAGGCGGTGGGCCGCGCCGATGTGCAGCGGGCGCTGCGGGCCGAGAGCGAGGCGCTCTGCCGCACCCGCGCCCCCCGCAGCCGCTTCCAGTGGCAGGAGCCGCCCCGCCGCCCCCAGGACGTGAAGGCCCAGCGCTACCCACTGCTGGAGGAGCCCGACCTGCTGAGCGATCCGAACGTGGTGGAGCGCAGTGAGCAGCAACTGCTGCAGGGCGGCCAGAGTCCTCAGTAGCGCTCCCACACCAGCGGTTCGGCCTTGCGCCAGTAGCGGCTGAAGCGCGCCAGGTCGGCCGGGGTGTCGAGCTCCACGAACGGCTCGGGCTCCAGCACCTCCACCGGCAGCTCCCGGGCGATGGCGCTGCAGATCTGCTCGAAGCGCGGATCCACCGCCGCGCTGGTGATCACCCCATCGGCGTGGTGCTCGCGCGCGAAGGCCAGCACCTGCTCGGCTACATCGCCCTGGCGGATCGCCACCGGCAGCTCCAGCAGGCATTCATAGAGAAAGCCCAGGCGCTTGAGGCTGATGGCCTGCTCGCGAATCAGGGCCTCGTCGAACACGAACAGCGCCGGGCGGCCGGGGTGGGATTGGAGGGCGGGATTGGCGGGACCGAGCGCCTCGCCGTGGATCCAGAGGATGGGCTGCTTCATGGCGATCAACGGCGGCGGGCGGTGGCGGGGTTGGTGCTGCGGCGCGGGCGCTCGTTCCAGCCGCCGCGCACCGGTTCAGCGGCTGCCGGTGCGAACAGCTGCTCCTGCAGGGTTTCGTAGCTGGCATCGAAGGGGCAGCTGCCGTTGGCCGCGGCGTCGCAGCGCTCGCAGAGCCGGCCGGCGGTGTAGCGCTCCAGGTTGGAGCGGTTGAACACGTAGGGCTTGTGGCTGAAGCTGCTGGCCACCCACTGCCAGCTCAGGTTGTTGCTGGCGGGGTCGCCATCGAGCAGGTGCTGCAGAAACCAGCGCGCTCCGGCCTGCCAGCGCACCCGCCGCCAATGCACCACGTAGGCGGCCATCCACATGC
>JBBASQ010000038.1:0-20667 GCA_040399185.1 Prochlorococcaceae cyanobacterium | reverse complement strand
GCCATGGTGACGTTCACCGGCGCGGCTCCTGCTCCATCGCTGGGGTTGGTGGTGCTCGGAAAATAGAAGCGGTGGAATTCCAGCCCCTCGGCGAGAACACCGTTGGTTTCCGCTTCGAAGCAGCTCAGGCTGCTGTCACAGGTTCTGGCATAACCGTGCCAGTCGCCATTTACAACGCAATCAAGCATGGCCTGATTGATGGCGAGGATCTCATGATCGCGCTCGGATGCTGTCAAGGAAGGATCTGAAGCGTGCTGTACTCCGTGATCCTCTCAAATCTGCCCGCGTCGCGATGGGGATTGCCCTCCCGCTCACTGAATAGAACGGCCATCCCTGCGCGCTCCGCCGCTTCCAGTTCCGTTGGAGCATCGCTGATGAACAGCACCTGGCTGGGCTTCACATCCATTGCCTTGGCGATCGCTCGGTAGCTCTCGGCCTGTTGTTTGAGGCCGATTCGGGTGTCAAACCAGTGGCGGAAGAGCCCCCGCAGATTCCCTGCACTGCTGTGCCCGTACAGGAGCTGCTGAGCGGGTACCGAACCCGAGGAGTACACCGCCAGCGTGAGGGACTCGCGGCTCCAGCGACGGAGCGCTGCCGGCACATCGGGAAACAGCGGGCCAAGCAAATGGCCACTGGCGTAGCCGTCGGCCCAGATCCGCCCCTGCAGATCCTTCAGGGGGGTGAGCTTGCGGTCCACCTGGATCAGCCAATGCAGATAGGGCACCACCGAGGCATCGGCATGCCAAGCCATTCCCGCTGCCTGGGCATCGGCGTCGCTCTGCCAGGCCGCGCGCACCTCATCGATCAGCTCCCTCACAGCTGGTTCTTCCCCGTGATCCGTGAGGTATTCCTCCAGTCGCTCGGCTGCATAGGGAAACAGCACCTCGCCCACGAAGCTCACGGGGCAGGTGGTGCCCTCAATGTCGAGCAGCACGTGGCTGATGCCCTGCATCACCCGGGGTTGCAGAGACAGGGGCTGGACCAGCAGCTGTCGCCAGCGCTGCTCCAGCAGAAATTCCAGGATCTCGAGATGGCGCTCTGCCGTTGGCAGGTCTTGCCCCCAGGCATACAGGCCATGGCCGGCGATGAGCAGCCCTTGGGGGGCATCCTTGAGCAACGGACGCGCGGTGCCACTGAGCCGCTCCAGGTTCTGATCGTTGGGCAGTACCGGCAGGGCAACGCCCGTGGCATGGGTGCCCACACCTTCGAGGCCCTTGAGCATTTCCAGGTCTGTCAGCAGCAGTTCGGCCGCGTGGTGTTGACCGATCCGTTGGGACAGCAGCGTGGCGGCCTGGGAGTGGGTGTGCAGCACGGCCCCGGCGCCCGTTTCCTCCACGATCGCCAGGTGCAGCAGGGTTTCCGCGCTCGCCTTGCCACTGCCGCGCCGCACCTGCGCGTCTTTATCCACCACGATCAATTGTTCCGGCCGCACCCGGCCCTTGTGCACCCCACTGGGGGCCATCAGCAGCTGCAGGGGCTCGCGTTCCAGGACGCAGCTGAAATTGCCACCGGTGCCATCGCACCAACCGCGGCCATGGATCGCGGCCATGGCGTGGGTGAGCTGCTGGGCCAGAAGGTGTTGCATGGTTCAAATTTGGCAGCTGGGGCACCAATGGGTGCTGCGCCCTGAGAGGCGGTCGCGCCGGATCGGGGCACCGCACACCCGGCATGGTTCACCGCCGCGGCGATACACCCAGGCCTGGCCGCCGTAGTTGCCGTTGGTGCCCGTGAGGTCGCGGAAGTCGCTGAAGGTGGTGCCGCCGGCGCCAATGCTGGCCTCCAGCACCTCCACCACTGCCTGGCGCAGGGCCTCGATCTGGCCGCGTTTCAGCCGTCCGGCGGGGGTGTCGGGGCGGATCCGTGCCGCAAACAGGGATTCGTCGGCATAGATGTTGCCCACACCCGCCACCAGCGCCTGATCGAGCAGGGCGGTCTTGATGGCACGGCTGGAGCCCCGCAGTCGCTCCCGCAGGTAGTCGGCGCTGAAGGCCTCGCTGAAGGGTTCGGGGCCCAGCCGCTTGAGGCCGGTGATCACGCTGGCCAGCTCCGCGCCGGGCGGTACCCACCACATCTCTCCGAAGCTGCGGGTATCCACGAAGCGGAGTTCCCGGCCCGCGGGATCCCAGAAGCGCACCCGGGTGTGGCGGCAGGGTTCGCGGGGCTCCTCTAGCCAGAGAAACTGGCCTGTCATGCGCAGGTGCACGCCCCAGTGGCCTCCATCGGTGCCATCGGCCCGGTGCAGGTTGGCCGTCAGATACTTCCCTCGCCGCCGCCACTGGCCCACTGCGCAGCCTTCGAGGGCCGCCACGAATGCCGCAGGCTCCGGGGGGCTGGCGATCGCCCGGCTGCGGCACACCTCCACCCGGGCCACCTGAAAGCCCGTGGTGCGCTGCTCGAGGCCGCGCCGCACCGTTTCCACTTCAGGCAGTTCCGGCACGGCGGGGATGGCTCGCAGAAAGAGGGGCTGGGGGCTAAGACCAGGCCATGCAAAAGGCCCGCAGCCACCGGAAGCTCCGGGGCTGCGGGCCTGATTGTGCCGAATGGGCCCGTCTCAGGCCTTTTCGAGTTCGCTCTCGGCGAAGTTATTGGTGTTGATACCGCCTTCGGAGCCGCTGAAGCCGTTGTAGTTCACCTTCTCGAAGCGAACCACCACGGGATAGCGGATACCGGAGGTATCGATCGAAGCGACGGTTCCGACTTCGTTGAACCAGTAGGACTCGGGGCGCTTGATGCGCACCTTGTCGCCGCGGGAAATGGCCATCGCTGGGCGGGGGGATCGGGTGGCTGCCAGAGGGAAGATACCCGCGATGGGCGGGCCGTACTGGGAGGGCGTCACGATTCGTCGCCCTTGGCCCGTGGCACGATCGACCTTCCCCCATCCCTGAGCTGGCTATGGCCGTTGCCATCCCGGAGCCGCCCGCGCTGAGCCTGGAGCTGCCGGATCCGGAGAGCGACACCATCAGCACGATGGAGTTCCTGGCCCGGCTGGAGGAAGCCTGGGCGGTATGCGATCGCTTCGACCTCCAGACCGAGATCTGGCGCGGGAGGATTCTGCGGGCCGTGCGCGATCGGGAGAAGCGCGGCGGGGAGGGCCGCGGCACCGGTTTTCTGCAGTGGCTGCGGGAGCGGGAGATCAGCAAGACCCGCGCCTACACCCTGATCCAGCTCGCCGATTCGGCCGACAACCTCGTGGGCGACGGGATGCTGGAGGAGGCCAGCGTGAACAACTTCTCCAAGCGCGCCTTCCTGGAAACGGCCCAGGCCGATCCCGAGGTGCAGCTGATGATCGCCGAGGCGGCCAACGAGGGTCAGGAGATCACCCGCAAGCAGGTGCGGCGCCTGGCCGATGAGTTCACGGCGGCTACCAGCCCGCTGCTGCCCGAAGAGATCCGCCAGCGCACCGCCGAAAATCTCCTGCCTCCTCGCGCCGTGGCGCCGCTGGTGAAGGAGTTGGCCAAGCTCCCGGAAGACCAGCAGGACGATCTGCGCCGGGTGCTGCGCGAGGAGCCCGAGCTCGACCGGGTGAAGGAGGTGACCAGCACGGCCCGCTGGCTGAGCAAGGCGGCCGAGGCCAGCCTGGCGGTGAGGGCCTTCCAGTACGACCAGCTCGATTTCGAGAAGGCCCTGCAGGAGGCCCAGCGCATCGACGCCCTCGGTTTGCTGGCCGATGCGGTGGGCCAGGCCCAGGCCCTGGAATCGGCCGTGCTCAAGCTGCACACCAGCTGGCGCCGGCTTGGTGGGTTGCAGGAGCGGCTCTGGGTGGAGGCGGGCAGCAGCACCCCCCACCTCAAGGAGCTGCTCACGGCCTTGCAGTCGCTCAGTGGCAGCACCATGCGGGTGTCGCTGGGCGAGCTGGCGGGGGGCAAGCGTGTGCGGTTGCAGCTGGTGGAGGAGTCGCCGGAGCAGCTCGAGGCACCGCCCCTCCCCGGTTGATCCCCCCACCCCTGGCGGCGGCTAGTCTCAGTGCGCGCTGCCGGTGGTGGTTTGACCGCTGATGCGACGCCGGGTGGGGCGCCCGATCCACTGCTCCAGGTTCTTCAGGATCACTTCGGCTGGGACCAGTTCCGCCCGGGCCAGCGGCCTGTGGTGGAGGCCCTGCTGGCCGGACAGGACTGCCTGGCGGTGTTGCCTACCGGAGGGGGTAAATCGCTCTGCTATCAGTTGCCGGCCCTGGTGCGCGACGGGCTGGTGCTCGTGATCTCGCCCCTGGTGGCCCTGATGCAAGACCAGGTGCAGCAGCTGGAGCGCCGTGGTATTCCCGCCGCCTGCCTGCATAGCGGCCTGGCACCGGCCGAGCGGCGCCGCCTGCAGCAACTGTTGCGGGATCAGCGCCTGCGCCTGCTCTACCTGGCGCCCGAACGGCTGCAGGCCGAGGCCACGCGCCAGTTGCTCGATGAGTTGCTTGACACTGGCCGGTTGGTGGCCCTGGCGGTGGATGAGGCCCACTGCATCAGTGCCTGGGGGCACGATTTCCGCCCCGACTACCGGCGTCTGGGCCAGCTGCGCCAGCTTTGCCCTGGCGTTCCCCTCGTGGCCCTCAGCGCCACCGCTGCCCCCCAGGTGCGGGCCGACATCATCCGCCTGTTGCGCCTGCGGCGGCCCCTGATCCAGGTGCGATCTGCGCGGCGTACCAATCTTCACTACGGCATGCAGCGGCGGCCGGCGGATCCGTTGCCGCTGGTGCTCGAGGCGGTGGGGGAGTCTCGGGGGGCCGTGCTGATCTACGCGCGCACCCGCCGCTCGGTGGAGCAGTGGGCCCAGCGCCTCACCGCTGCCGGTGTGGAGGCCATCGCCTATCACGCGGGCATGGATGCGGAGAGCCGCACCCTGGCGCTGGAGCACTTCCAGAGTGCGCCCCGGCCCGTGCTGGTGGCCACGGTGGCTTTTGGGATGGGGGTGGACCGGCCCGATGTGGGGTTGGTGCTGCATCTCGATCTGCCGGCCAGCGCGGAGGGTTACCTGCAGGAGTCGGGTCGGGCTGGCCGGGATGGCCGGCCGGCCCGCTGCCTGGTGTTGTTCGATCCGGTGGACCGCACCAGCCTGGGCTGGGCCATCCGGGGGGCCGAGCAGCGCCAGGACGCCCAGCGGCTGGAGCTGGCCCAGCGCCAGCTGCGCCGGATGGAGGCCGTGGCGGAAGGGGAGGGCTGCCGCGAGCAGGCCCTGCTGCTGGCGGTGGGAGAGGTGGCGTCTCCGTGCGGTCGCTGCGACAACTGCCTTTCTGCCCACCGCCGCCGGGACTGGTCGGTGCAGGTGGCTGCTTTGCTGGAGGCCCTCGACGAGCGCCATGGCCGGGATCTACGCAGCCTGGCGGAGGATCTGGCGGCCGAGGGCGGCACGGGAACCGAACGCGAGGCGGAGGATCGCTGGGCCTGGCTGGCCCGGCGGCTGGTGCAGGAGGAGCTGATCAGCGAGAGCGACGACGGCGCCCAGCGGCTCTATCTCCGGGCCAGTGGCCGCCAGTACATCCGCCGCCCCTGGCCCCTGCACTGGGCATCTTGATGGGCCGGCGGCCCCCTAGCTGCCCTTGGCCTTGCAGAGGTCGCTCACCAACTGCTGTTCCGAATCGGTGCGCGGCGCTTCCCAGGTGCGCCACTGGCCGGTCTGGGTGGTGGCGTTGAGCTTGCGCGCCCCGCAGTTGATCGCGGTGTAGAGCGGCTGGCCTTCGGCGTTCAGGCTCGGGGCCACAAAGCTGCCCCCCATCGGTTGCCAGTTCGCCCAGTCCACCTGGAGCGGTCCGTAGGTGCGCCAGTCGGGACCTGCGGGTTTGGCGGCGGTGGTGGTGGCCGCGGCGCGGGGTTTGGGGGCCGGGCGTGCTGCCACCTGGGGGGTGGCGGCTGCGGTTGGCGTCGAAGCGGCAGCCGGGGCTGCGGCCGTTGTCGGTGCGGTGGTGGCGGTGGTGGTGGTGCGCGGGCTCGGTTGGCTCGTGGCGGCCGGCTTGGCGGTGCCCGCCGTGGGAGCGCTCGCCGTGGGTGTGCTGGTGGCCGGTGTGGCTGTGGCCGCTGCGGTGCTGGTTCGCGGCGTTGGGGCCGGGGCCGCGGCGACCGAGGTTGTGGTTGTGGGGGCAGGCTTGGGCTTTGCCGCCACGGCCGGAGCTGGTTTGGCCGCTGGTTTGGCAGTGGGCTTGGCGACGGGCTTGGGCTTCGCTGCGGCCGCCTTGGGGGGCTTCGGTGCGGGGCGCGAGGCGGGCACCGGCGGCGGCGCCGTGAGCTTCAGGCGTGTGCCGCTCATCAGCAGGTTGGGATCGCTGATGTTGTTGAGCGACACCAGCTTCTGCAGGGGCAGGTTGTAGGCGTCAGCGATTTCCGAGAGGCTCTCGCCCGGTTGCACCACGTGCTCCTTGGCCTTGGTGTTGCGCACCGGTTGGCTGGTGCTGGGGCGGGCCGCCGGGCGGCTGGGGCCACCGGGCACGGCGATCCGGCTTCCGGCCTGGAGCTGGGTGGGATCGCCGATGCCGTTGAGCTGCATCAGGCGCTCCGCGGTGGTGTTGTAGCGCTGGGCGATTTCGCCAAGGGTTTCGCCGCTTTTCACCGTGTAGCTGCCGGTGTTGCGGGAACTGCCGCCGCCGCTCCCACTGTTGCCGCCACTGCTGGAGGAGCCGCGGCCCGGGATCACGAGGCGTTGGCCGATCTGCACGAGGGTGGGATCTTTGATGCCGTTGGCCTGCATCAGTCGGTTCACACTCACGCCGTAGCGCTCGGCGATTTCACCCACGGTCTCGCCGGAGCGCACCACCACCGAGCCGCCGGAGGCCCGGCCCGCACCGCCGCCGCCACTGTTGCCGCCACTGCTGGAGGAGCCGCGGCCCGGGATCACGAGGCGTTGGCCGATCTGCACGAGGGTGGGATCTTTGATGCCGTTGGCCTGCATCAGTCGGTTCACACTCACGCCGTAGCGCTCGGCGATTTCGCCCAGGGTTTCGCCCGGCTTCACAACAACATCGGCCAGGCCGGGCAGTGGCAACACCACCGCTAGAGCCAGAGCGGCAAGGGCGCGGCGCATCGACACTACGGATAGCTGGCGCAAAGGTTAAGCGGGCCGTCCAGGGATGCCCAGGCCGCTGGCCGATCAGCGCTGCTGATCCAGGCCCGACCCCCTATCCCAGCAGCCACTTCACCAGGGGCAGCTTGCCTTCATAGGGGGGATAGCGGAACGGCAGGTCGAGCAGGAACGGCCGACGCAGCACACTGCGGGCGTGGGAGAAGGTGCGGAAGCCGGCTTCGCCGTGATAGCTGCCCATGCCGCTGGGGCCCACGCCGCCGAAGGGCAGGGCCGCGGCGCCGCCCTGCACCACCACATCGTTGAACACCACGCTGCCTGAGCTGCTGGCCTCCAGCACCCGCCGCTGGGCGGCGCTGCTGCGGCTGAACAGGTAGAGGGCCAGGGGCCTGGGCCGCTCCCGGATCTGGGCCAGGGCGTCCTCCAGTCCCTCCGTGGTGAGCACCGGCAGCAGGGGGCCAAACAGCTCCTCCTGCATCAGTGGATCGTCGGGGCTGTCCACCGCCAGCAGGGTGGGTTCGATGCGCCGTTCTGTCGCATCGCTGCGGCCGCCCACGAGCACCTGGCCCCGTTGCCGCGCCCCCTCCAGGAGGTGCTCCAGCCGCTGGAATTGGGCCTCGTTCACGATTCGCCCCAGATCGGAGGAGCGCAGTGGATCGGAGCCGTAGAAGCGCTTGAGTTCGGCGGCCACTGCGGCCACGAGCGGCTCACGCACGCTGCGCGTCACCAGCAGGTGGTCGGGGCCGATGCAGGTCTGGCCGGCGTTGAGGCCCTTGCCCCAGGCCAGGCGCCGGGCCGTCACCGCCACATCCGCGTCGTCCAGCACGATCACCGGGCTCTTTCCCCCCAGCTCGAGCGTCACGGGGGTGAGGTGGCGGGCGCAGGCCTGCATCACGAGGCTGCCCACCCGGCCACCGCCGGTGAAGAACACATGGTCGAAACGCTGCTCCAGCAGCTGGCTGGCCACCGCCGCATCCCCCAGCACCACGCGCACCACCTCCGCGGGAAAGGCGCCGTGCAGCAGCTCGGCGATGAGATCGGCTGTGCGCGGGGCGTGCTCGGAGGGTTTCACCACGGCGCTGTTGCCTGCCGCCAGGGCACTCACCAGGGGGTGGAGTGAGAGCTGGAAGGGATAGTTCCACGGCCCGATGATCAGCACGCAGCCCAGGGGTTGGGGCTCCACCCAGGCGCGGCCCGGCTGCAGGACCAGGTCGAGGCGGATGGGCTGCGGCGCCATCCAGCGCCGCAGGTGCCGGCGGGTGAGCGCGATCTCCTGGCGAATGGCCACGATCTCGAAGGTGGCTTCCAGGGGGGGCTTGCCCAGATCGGCCGCCAGGGCCTCGAGCACGGCGGGTTCGTGCTGTTTGAGGAGGGCCTCAAGCCGATCCAGCTGCTCCAGGCGCCAGCGCAGGGGCCGTGTGTCGCCCCGGTCGACTGCGGTACGCATGGCGGCCGCATCGGGCAGGCCGGTGGTGGAGCGGGAAGCAACCGAGCTGCAGGAACCCAAAGCGGCCAAGGCGGGAGGCCCCACGCTGGCAAATCAGGGCCAGCGGATGCCGGGGAGATGGCCGTAGGCCTGGCGATAGGCCCGGTGCAGGCCCGCGATCAGGTTTTGGATGGCAGGCCGTTCCAGGTGCTCCCGCCGCACCAATGCCGCATCCACGGCGGTATCGGCAGCGCCGGGAGCGCCGCTGGGTTCATGTCCGGGGGCCTGGTGCGCTGCCAGGGCGGGCCGCATCGCGGCCGGGTAGTGGGCCAGCGGCACGGCACTCCAGAGGCCGAACGCGAGGCGTTGATCCATCTCCAGCCCCGGTGCAGGGATGGGGCCTGGATCCTGGAGGGAGGCCAGATCCACCACCGCCAGATCCAGCACCCGGGATTCGAGCAACTCCAGGGTGCGCTGTTCCCCACGCCAGCGGCGGGGCAAGGGCATCGGCGCGTCGAGGTTGGCGAGCGCGGGGTCGTTCCACCAGTTGCCCACCCACTGGAGGTGCTCGGCGCCGCGCTGGAGGCGCAGCAACTGGGTGGCCTGGCGCAGGGAGGCCAGCAGCTCGTGGTTGGTATGGGCGCGGTAGGTGCCGTTGCTCTTGCGGAATCCCAGCTGCAGCGAACTGCTCACATGCCGGTAGATCCGCGACACCGAGCTCTGGTCGCAGTTGGCCAGCTGGGCCACGTTGCTCGTGCTCGGTGTCACCTCAAGGAGGTCAAGGATCGGCAGACCGTCGATGAGGATGTCACGCATGGCTCAGACCCCAGCTGAGGCGGAAACGCTGCAGCGAAGGAGCAGATGTGGGGCTCAACCTATGGCCGATGGCGGCCCTTTCAGCGACTGACTACCGGGTGTTGGGTAGTGCTGAAGTGCAGAAGTGTCCCGGTGGGGGAAGTGGAGCCGCACCCGGGCTCCGCCCCAGGGAGACGGCTCGAGCTTCACGGTGCCGCCATGGTTCGCCATGGTGGTTTCCACCACGAACAGGCCCAGGCCGGTGCCCTGGGGTTTGGTGGTTTCCAGCGGCGTGATCGTGTGCTGGCCGGCGGGGAAGCCCGGTCCGTTGTCGTCCACGATCAGATCCACCCCCTCTGCGCTGGGCTCCAGGGCCATGGCGATCTGGGGGGCTCGGCCCGTGGCGCCCTCCTGGCCGAGGGCCTCGACGGCGTTGCGCAGCAGGTTCACGATGGCCATCTGGATCTGGGTGGGATCGCCCTCCACCGTGGCTGGTGTCTCCAGGCTCGAATCCCGGATCACGCTGATGCCTGATTTGCGCAGGGCCGAGCGCATCTGCAGCAGCGAGCTGCGGGCCACTTCGGCGAGATCCAGCTGTTGGTGCTCGGTTTGCACGTTGCGCAGCAGGGTGCGCATCTTCTCGATCGTGGCCACCACCCGCTGGGCCTCCACCCCCATCGCCTCCAGCCGCTCCCGTTCCAGGCCCTGGAGCTGATCGCCGGCCTGCTCCAGCAGCAACCGGGTGTTGAGCAGCAAGGTGCTGAGGGGCAGGTTGATCTCGTGGGCCACAGCGGCCGCATGGAGGCTGCTGCGCAACTTGGCTTCCAGGCGTTCTTCCTGGCGCAGCAGGGTGGTGCTCTGGCCGTTGAGCCGCTCCACCAGCTCACCGAAGGCCAGCGCCAGCTGTTCGATCTCCACGGCCGAACCGGCCGCCAGCTGGGGGCTGAAGAGGATCCGGCCGGGTTTGCCGTCGCCGTCGTCTTTCGCCTGCAGCGCCCGTCGCCGCAGTTCCAGCAGGGGCTCCAGCAGCCAGCGCGTGAACCCACCGCTGATCAGCAGCGCCATGCCGATCGCCATCAGGCTGGCGAGGAAGGCCACCAGGGTGAGCTGGTTGGTGGTGCGCACGGCGGCGTCACTGCCGGTGACGGAGAGCAGCAGCCAGTTGAGCCCTTCCTCCTGGCCCCAGCGTTGCGCGTCGAGCAGCACGTCGTTCTGCTCGATCGATTGTCGGTTTGGTTGCAGGCGGTCGGCCCGTAGCTGGAGGCTGCCGTTGGGTTGGGTTTTGAAATAGGTGCGGCTCAGCATCCGGGCCTGCGGATTGGTGAGCTGGTCGATGCGGGCGCGGCGCCAGTGGCCGGGCTTGCCGGTGCGGGTGAGGCCCGGCTGGGATGCGGCCACCACCATGCCGTTGCGTTCCACCACCAGGGCCAGGCCCTGCTGATCGCGCCAGAGCTGCTCGAGCCACGTGCTCAGCTGGGTGAGCACGAAGTCCACCCCGATCACCCCCAGCAGCTGGCCCCGGGCATTGCGCACCGGCTCGTTGTACGAGATGGAAAACACCTCGGGCCGTTCTTCCCAGGAGTAGATGGAGCTCCACACCGGCCGGTTGGCTTTCACCGTGTCGGCGTACCAGGCCTCCTGGTGGAAGGTGGTCATGAAGGGAATCGCCTCCAGCAGCGTTCCGCGCCGCCCCGCCGCATCCACCCCATAGATGCCCATGGTTCCCCGCCCGAGCGGTGTAGGGCTGTCTTCGTTGATCGTGAGCGTGCCGTCGTCGCGGCGCTCCACGCCGATGAAGTCGCCGGCGGTGGTGCCGTAGTTGATGTAGCCCACCGGGTAGTGGCGCATCTGGGCCACGAAGTGCCCCGCCATGGCATCGAAGTCGCGCAGGTTCAACCGGCCCTGCCGAATCAGGGCCACGTTGAGGGAGTTAATGGAGCGGGGGGCCGTCAGGCGGCTGGAGAGCTGGCTGGAGAGCAGGGTCATCCGGCCCTGCTGGCGCTCCAGTTCGGCCCGCTCCAGGCCGCTGCGGCGGCCGCTCCAGTAGGCCAGGGCCCCTACGGCCACGCTGATCAGCAGCACCTGCAGTGTGGCGCCGGCCATCAGCCGGGCTCCCAGCCTGCGGGGCAGAAGGATGGGCACGATCAGCCAACCCCGCCCGGTGGCGTGCACACCTGCAGTGCCGCCAGGTGCACCAACTCGGAGCCGCTCACCTCCAGGCGGCGGGCGATGTCCTTGCGGTGGGTCTCCACCGTGTTCACCTCCAGGCCCAGGGCCCGGGCAATTTCCTTATTTTGCAGGCCGCGGCCAATTAGCAGAAACACTTCTCTCTGCCGGGCGGTGAGCAGGCTCAGGGGATTGCAGGTGGCGGCGGGCACCCCACCTGCGGCGGCCTGGTGCTCCCGCAGCAGATCCTCCAGTGCTCCGGTGAGGGTGTCGTAGGTGGTGGTTTTGTCGATGACATCGGCCACATGGGGCTCGAGATCCGCAGGGCACACGAAGGCGCTCACTTCAGCGGAGAGCACCAGGATCCGGCACTGGGGATTGGCCTGGATCGCGGCGCGGGCCACCAGGGTGCCATCGCCATCCGGGAGGGCCAGGTCCAGGATCACCAGATCCGGCTGCAGCTGCCTGCAGAGCTGCAGCCCTTCCCGGCAATGGCGCGCGAGCCCCACCACCTCCAGTCCCTTCACCGGCTGCAGCATCGTGCTGAGCAGCTGGCCGAACATCACCTGGTCTTCAAGGATCAGGCAGCGCAGGGGCATGGCAGGCCTGGACGTGCGGTCCATCCTCGGTGCTGAGGGCCCGCCGTCAACGGGCCGCCTCCGCGTCATCCGGCAATGGCATGGCCGGAGCGGCCTTTGCCCCGGTTGGGATGAGGGGAGTGTGGCTGTGTTGCGGGCTCAGGATTGGTTTCAGCCTGCCGTGATCGCCCTGGCCTGATCATGTCTCCTGGGGGTATCTACAGGGATGAAACAAGCAGGCTGTCCCTTTACTATTGGGAAGTTGATTGTGTGATCCCATGCTCATCGGTGCCGATCTGCTGGCCAAGGTCAAGGAACTCGGTGATGTCTCCAAGTCGGAGCTCGTGCGCAGCTGTGGCTATGTGAGCACCAAGAAAGATGGCGGCGAGCGTCTGAACTTCACGGCCTTCTACGAAGCTCTGCTAGAGGCCAAGGGCCTCAGTCTTGGTCTCGATGGCAAGGGCAAGGGGCCCGGTGGTCGCAAGTTGAGCTTTGTGGCCACCGTGCAGGGCAACGGCAATCTGCTGATCGGCAAGGCCTACACCGCCCAGCTGGATCTGCAGCCCGGCGATGAGTTCGAGATCAAGCTGGGCAAGAAGCAGATCCGCCTGGTGCCCGTGGGCGGCGCCGACGAAGAAGAGTGAGCGACAGCCTGCGCTCAGACGCCTGAGCGCCATCGGCATTGACGTGCAGACCCGCCACCCTGGGGTGGCGGGTCTCTGTTGCGGTGCCAGCATTGCGCAATAAAAAAGCCTCCTGAATGGAGGCCTGCGGAAACATTTCTTTTGGGCCTGGGTGGTGCCGCACCAGGCTGGGAGTGAAGCCCTTGACGAGACTTGAACTCGTGACCTCTCCCTTACCAAGGGAGTGCTCTACCGCTGAGCTACAAGGGCATGTGGAAGGTGGGCCGGGCTGGATTTGAACCAGCGTAGGCAGAGCCAGCGGATTTACAGTCCGCCCCCATTAACCACTCGGGCACCGACCCGAACCACACCCAGAGACACTACCAGCCGGCGTTCACCACCCCATGCAGCTCCTCTGTCTCCACGGCCCCAACCTCAACCTGCTCGGCTCCCGCGAACCCGGCATCTACGGCAGCAGCAGCCTGGAGCAGATCGACGCGGGCCTGCGCCAACGGGCCGCTGAGCTGGGTGCTGCGATCGACTGCTTCCAGAGCAACCATGAGGGCGCCCTGGTGGACCGGATCCATCAAGCCCGCGGCCAGGTGGCGGGAATCTTGATCAATGCCGGGGCCTACACCCACACCTCCATCGCCATTCGGGATGCCTTGCTGGGCGTGGCCATCCCCTACGTGGAGCTGCACCTGAGCAATGTGCATGCGCGGGAGCCCTTCCGCCATCACTCCCATCTCGCCGACAGGGCCCTGGGGGTGATCTGCGGCTTCGGGCCCCTGAGTTATCAGCTGGCCCTGGAGGGGCTGGTGCAGCATCTCCGCAGTGCCGCCGCCGCTGGATGACTCCCTCCGCCCTCGCCAGCTCCCCTCTCGCCCCCGAGAACCCCACGGCGCGGGTGAAGTGGCTGGCTGCTCCCAGCAGTGGCGCCTGGCTGGAGCAGGCGATCGCCCAGCCCGCGTTGGTGCTGATCGATCACGCCCATTGCGAGCGCAAGGCGGCGGGTGCTGCCCTTCAGCTGATGTTTCGGTATCCCGGCGATGCGGGCCTGGCGGAGGTCCTCAGCCCGATTGCCCGCGAGGAACTGGAGCACTTCGAGTTGGTGCTCGCCCTGCTCCAGCGCCGTGGCATCGGCCTGCGGCCCTTGCCGGCCCCTGGTTACGGCGCAGCCCTGGCGGGCCAGGTGCGGCGTGATGAGCCCGGCCGCATGCTCGATAGCTTCCTGGTGGCGGGCCTGATCGAGGCCCGCAGCCACGAACGGATGGCCCTGTTGGCGGCCCACAGCCCGGATTCCGAGCTGCGGGCGCTCTACGGGGAGCTGCTGGCCAGCGAGGCGCGGCACTTTGCGGCCTACTGGCTCCTCGCCGAGGAGCGCTATGGCCGTGAGCTCACGGCCGAGCGGTTGCAGCAGTTGGCGGCGGTGGAGGCCTGCGCCCTGGACGGTGAGCTGGCCAGCCCTGCCCAGGTGCGTATGCATTCGGTGGGCATCGCCACTGCGGAGCGAAACAGTCTCTAGGATTGCTTGGCTTCAAGAAACTTTTCTGCAGAACACAGCGCCAGGAGCAGTCGTTCAATCCCTGCAACGCAGGGATTTCGAGCTCAAACCCTTCATGAGCAGCTGTAACTGGCTGGCCTCGTGGCAGATCGTCAACACCCTCGTCCCCTATGCGGCGCTGTGGTGGCTGGCGGTGCTCTGTCTGCAGCGTGGTTCGTGGTGGCTGCTGGCGGTTCAGGCCCTGATGGTGCTGTTCCTGGCCCGCTGCTTTTCGTTGATGCACGACTGCGGCCACTATTCGTTGTTTCGCAGTCGCACCGCCAACCGCTGGGTGGGTTTTCTGCTCGGCATCGTGACAGGCATTCCCCAGCTGCCCTGGTCACGGGGGCATGCCTTTCACCATCGCCATAACGGCAATTGGGAGCGGTACAAGGGCCCCTCTGGCCTGGTGAGCGTGGCCACCTACAACGGTTACACCGACCGGGGTAAAGCCCTTTACCGGTTGCTGCGCCACCCGCTGATGCTGGTTCCCGGCGGTTTTTTCTACCTGGTGATCAAGCCCAGAGTTGAACTCGTAGCTGGCCTGATGGGCCTGCTGCCCCATGCGTTGCGCGTGTGGCGTGAGACCCCAGGGCTCCCATGGCGTCAGGTGGTAGCCAGCCACTCGAGCCGCTGGTGGCACAGTCCCGAGGAATTCCGCGATCTTCTGCTGAACAATGTGGCTGTTGTCGCCAGCTGGTGGGCGATGGCGGCTTGGATCGGGGCAGGGCCGTTCTGGTTGATTTATGCGCCGGTGATGGCTTTCAGCGCGGCGATTTTCATCTGCATCTTCTTTGTGCAGCACAATTTCCCCGGCGCCTATGCCCATTCCACGAATGATTGGGATGCGATGGATGGTGTGATGGAAGGTACGAGCAATCTGGAGCTGCCAGCTGTTTTGAACTGGTTTTCCGCAGATATTGCCTGTCATGCCATCCACCACCTCTGTGAATCCATCCCCAACTACCGCCTCCAGGCCTGCCAGCGCCACAATGCCCACCTGCTCAAGGGCGTGAAACGGCTGAAGCTGGGTGATATCCCGGGATGTTTCCCTTACATCCTCTGGGATGAAGAGGCTGGCACCCTCACGACAGCGGCCTCACTCCAGGCGAGCTGATCCACCGAGGCAATCCTCGGGATTCAGGACGGCAACACCAGCGCTGCCGCTTCCGGATGCAGCTGGCGAAATAGCCGGTCGTCTGCTGCGCGGCGGCATGTGAGCAGGAACAGGGGCATATCGATCCCGAATTCCTGCTCGAACAGCGCCACCACCCCTTGGGTCTGTCCTAGGCCGCAGGCCTGAATCGCGCAGCCCAGGCCCTGCCGCGGCTGGGCGCTCAGGGCTTGAAACAGCTGGTTGAGCCGATGCTCCCGCAGCGCCAGGGCTGGGGTCATGCCACGGATCTGGTCAAAGCAGTTATCGAGACGCGCCTCACAGGTGCCCAGGGCTTCGGCCACCTGGGCGATCACCAGCGACTCCTTGAAGTGCTGGGCGAAATACCGCATGGCTCCACCAACCAGTTCCATGGGTGTTGGGGCACTGGTTGAATCCGGATTGTTCCCGGTTCTCTGACTCCCATCAGGCACCAGATGCATTGTCTTCTCCCTCCCCATGACTTGTGTCTTCACAATGAAGAGGAGGAATGGTATTGACCAGGGATTTACTTGAAACAGAACACAGCGAAAGATGCGGCCATGGGCCGTCATCCAGCGAGTCAAATCGACATAGATCGCGTAAAGCTTTGGTGATCCGGGAGATTGTTGGCTGCCCGTGGCGATCGCTCGCACGATGGGTGTGAGCGCCGGAGCCTCCGACTGGCGCTGGTGGGAGAAGGAGAAGCAAGCGCCGCCCACAGCGGCGCTTTTTGCTGGGTCTGCCCCCTGCGCTGTGCACCTGGTGGCCAGGGCTGCCGGCTTGGACCGATCGCTCAGAAGCGGGCCATCGCCGCCACCTTCGCCACCTTGTCAGCCGTGAGGCCGTGGAGCTCCTCAAGCTGGAGCAGGTTGTCCTTCACCAGGCTGGCAAAGACAAACAGGATCCCCTCCAGCCTGAAATCAAAGCGCCCCTCCATCGTGTGGCGCTCGATGCTCAGGAAATCATGCAGTTCCCAGACGCCCTCGGCGGAGCTCAGCACCGCGGAGCGGCTCTGGATGGCGCCGATGAGCTGCTCGGTGGCGCGGCCGTAAGCGCGATCAAAGGCCTCCCTGGCGATGGCCTGTTCGGTATCCGTCCAGCCTTCCAACAGCGTTTCGCCCATCAGCCGAGGAGTCTTATTAGTGGACGCTACCTGGGCTGTCAGGTTGCCGTGAGGGGCTCTGGGCCCGGTCTGGCACCGGGGAGCTCAAACCAGGCCAAGCCTGGGTTGTCGTGATGTTCGCGGTGATAACCGAAGTGAAAGCAGGCCAGAAACGACAGCCATGCCGGCCAGTCCAGGCTGTCGGGATGGGACTGACGGGCCGGGTTTCGCTGCCGGCGGTGTGGCAAGTAGGTGCCAAACACGAACAGCTGGAGGGAACTCAACAGCAGCGGCGCCGTGCAGAACACCAGCACGTTGGTGGCCGCGGTTGGGGTGCAGCCATGGAAGATCACGGCCAGGAGGGCCCAGGTTCCCAGCAAGCCCCCCATCTGCCGAACCGTCAGATAGCCGCCCATGAACTGGGCGTACCAGCCCACTAGTCCTGAGTGTGGCTCGGATGGGAAGTCGGGGTCGCGGGCTGTCGCCGCAAACCGGTGGTGGTGCCTGTGGTTCTCGCGACAAGCCCCGTAGGGCAAGGCGGCATAGAGAAACACCACAGCTGCGCCCAGTTGGTCGTTGCGCTCTGGTCGCTCAGGCCAGAGAACGCGATGCATGGCATCGTGACCAACGATGAACAGGCCAGTCTGCAACTGGGTTCTGACAAGAACGCCAACCACGATGGCCCACCAGGGGACGTGCTGCAGATCCAGGGCCAGGAGGCTGATGGCTGAGATCAGCCACAGCGTTAACAGCCCGGCGGTGAGGATCAGCCCCTTGTGGGTTGTGATCCTCACCCTGCCAGCAGGGCGCTTTCTCAACGGGCGAATTTGAGAAGCTCGGCGGGCGAGGCCAGAAGGTCGATGGCAACGAAGTAAATCTTGCCCTCCGGATTCAGCAAGAAACGCCAGGCCACGTTCATCCCGATGCCAGCGCCAAACCAGGGGGTTTGCACCTTTCCGGTGACCTTGATTTGGTTGAAGCCGTCCTCCGTGGGTTCGGCGTAACCACGCTCAGGCAGCAGTTTGAGGTTTTGGCAGTCTTCGCGGAAGAAGCGCAGGATCGCATCGGCGCCCACGATCGGCTTCTGGAAGGGGGGTTGCAGGGCCCCATCCGGCAGGAACAGCTGGATCAGTTGATCAAAATCATTTGCATTCAGGAGATCCATGTAGCTGTTCACCGTTGGGTTGATCACCCCTTCGATGAACACCTTTTTGCGCAGCTCCTCCGGGGTGGGCGGCACCACAGGTTCGCTGACCCGCTGCCCCGCACCTTTCTCAGGGTCGTAGCCCATATCCACCACAAAATTGCGCAGCAGGGTGATCTGCTGGCCCTGCTCCACTTGCTTCAGGGAGGTGAGCACGGCTGACGCGTTGGCGGAGAGCTGGTAGCCCTCGGGGATCGGCGCCACGATGCCGGCAGCCATCCATTCACCCAGCTGATACCAGAAGCCCAGCTTGATGTTCACCGACCACATCGAATAGGTGCGACCGATCGGGGAGTCGACCCGATTGGCCAGGTCGCACATCACCTGGCTCTGTTCGGCGAAGGTCATCGCCTTGATGTCATTGAGCGTGCGCTCGGCGAACTGCATCCGGGCGGCGGCCGGCGCGGCGATGGTGATCGTGGTGCCCATCTCCAGATAGGCGTACCAGATCAGAGCCAGCTGGTCTTCTGCGCTGAGCAGCTGGAAACGGGCCGTGATCGCGGGCACAACGTCGGCGCTGCGGGTTTCGGGAAAAATCCGTGCAGCCCTCTCAAGAGTGAACATATGGCCGGTCTCGCGTGAAGATCTGTTTCAGACTCTAGGCCTGTTCCGGGGGTGCCTGGGATGTGATTTGCTAAAGAGCCGCGATTTTGAGTGAGGCCGCGTCGGGGTGCTGCGCGGCTTGGGTGGGCCTGGCGCAGTGGGGTTCTGTCGTGTTGGGGCCCTGGCTTCGCTAGCGACCGTTGGCGGGATTCAGCAGCTCCGGCAGGGTGGGGAAGTGGTCGGCGATGGCATCGCCGGTGAACTGGGCCACCCAGCCCTCCGTGTTGTTGAAGAAGCGCAGGGCGCAGAACTGGGGTTCGGGCCCCATGTCAAACCAGTGCCGGGTGCCGGCCGGCACGGAGATCCAGTCGTCGGCCTCACACATCAGTTGGAGCACCTCATCGCCGATGTGCAGGCAAAACAGCCCCCGTCCTTCCACGAAGAAGCGCACCTCGTCTTCGCTGTGGGTGTGCTCCGCCAGGAACTTCTGACGCAAAACGTCGCGGTCGGGATGGTCGGGCTGGAGGCGGATGGCATCCACGGTTTGGTAGCCCCCATCACGCTGCACCGCGGCCACCTCTTCGGCATAGGCGGCCAGGATCGCGGCCTGGTCAGCGCCCTCGGGAAGGCTGGCCCGGGCCGGCCAGCGCTGGAACCCAATGCCGCGCTGGTTCAGCTCGTCGCGGATCAGTGCCGCGTCGTTGAGGAGCTGCTCCGGCAGTGGGTGATGGCCGTGGATGGCTTCAGCCGAATAAATGGCCAGCAACGTCATGGCACGTTCCCCGGCGGTGCACCTGCTGAACTGAGCCTAGAAACCCATGGCCGATCGCTTTGTCGGGTCGATCACCGTTACCGCCCACTGCACCACACCCTGAGGCCGGTGTGCCGCAGCTCTGCCTGGTGGGCGTGGGGCCGGGGGATCCCGATCTGCTCACGGTGGCGGCCGTGCGGGCGATCGAGGCCGCGGCGGTGGTGGCCTATCCCGTGGCCCGCGCGGGCGGGGAGGGCATGGCCGCGGCGATCGCGGCCCCGTGGATCGGTGCCCACCATCGCCGCCTACCGCTCCTGTTTCCGATGGTGGCCGAAGCGGAGCCCCGCATCGCCGCCTGGCATGCCGCCGCCGATGCCCTGGCGGCGGAGGTGGCGGCTGGGCACCGGGTGGTGCTGCTCTGTGAGGGCGACGTGTCGCTGTTCGCCAGCAGCTCCTACGTGCTGCTGGCCCTGCGCCAGCGCCATCCCCACTGCCCGCTGCGGCTGATCCCTGGCATCCCCTCGGCCTGCGCGGCGGCGGCAGCAGCCTCCAGCCAGGGGTTGGCCTGGCCCCTGGCCCTGCAGCAGGAGGGGCTGCTGATCCGTCCCACCCCCGATGATCCGGCCGAGCTGGAGGGGTTGCTCGATCGCGCGGCGGCGGCGGCCACGGTGCTGGCCCTGCTCAAGCTGGGCCGCCGCTGGCACTGGGTGCGCCCGCTGCTGGAGGCCCGGGGCTTGCTGGAGCAGGCGCTCTTCGCCCAGCGGGTGGGCTGGCCCGATCAGCTGCTGGCGCCCGCTTCAGCGGTGCCGGCTGAGGAGCAGCCCTACTTCTCGCTGCTGCTGGTGCGTCAGGGCTGGCCGGCGGTATTGCCGTAGGCCTCCTCCAGCAGGGCCAGGGCGTCGTCGGGCGTGGGGGCCCGCATCAGGGCGTGGCGCAGCTGGGGTGCGCCGGGGAAGCCGGTGCAGGTCCAGCCCATGTGTTTGCGGGCGATCAGCAGGCCGTGGTCGCCCTTGGCGGCCACCAGAGCACGCAGGTGCTCGGCCGCCAGCTCCAGGCGCGCGGCGGCATCGGGAGTGGCGGGCACGGGCTGGCCACTCAGGGCGGCATCGATCTGGCCCACCAGCCAGGGGGCGCCCATCGTGCCCCGGCCCACCATCACCCCATCGGCGCCGGTGATCGCCAGGCAGCGCAGGGCATCAGCCGGGCTATTCACATCGCCGTTGGCGATCACCGGGATCTTCAGTGCCTGCTTCACCTCAGCAATGGCGTGCCAGTCGGCCTGGCCCTTGAAGCCCTGCTCGCGCGTGCGGCCGTGCAGGGTGAGCAACTGGGCGCCGGCCTCCTGCAGCTGGCGGCACCAGGCCACCGGCTCGGCGTCGCTGCCGCACCAGCCCAGGCGGGTTTTCACCGTGACCGGGATGCTCACCGCTGCCGCCACGGTTTCAACAATCCGCGCCGCCAGATCGGGGTCGCGGATCAGGCCGCTGCCGCCGCCCTTTTTGGCAATCTTTTTCACTGGGCAGCCCATGTTGATGTCGATCAGGAAGGCGCCTGCGGCTTCGGCCCGCCGCGCCGCATCGGCCATCGCCGCCGGCCGGTGATCAAACAGCTGCACCCCGATCGGGCCGGCCTCCTGGCCCAGCTCCTCCACCTTCTGCAGGCCGTGGCCCAGCTCCAGGCTGGTGGCGTTCACCATCTCGGTGAACAGCAGGGCATCGGGGGCCCAGCGCCGCACCAGGCCGCGGAAGATCCGGTCGCTCACGCCAGCCAGCGGCGACTGCAGCACGCGGCAGCGCAGCTGGCGG
>JBBASQ010000037.1:7750-20761 GCA_040399185.1 Prochlorococcaceae cyanobacterium | reverse complement strand
GGCGCGGCTGATGCTGTGGGCAGCGGCCAGGGTGGGGGCGGCCTTCTCGATCAGGCCCAGGCTGCCGGCGCTGAAGGGCTTGGCGCTGGTGCCGCCTTCGGTCTGGATCAGGTCGGCACCGGCGGCCACCAGATCCACCGCCAGTTGCTCCTGCTGATCCAGGGGCAGCACGTGGGGCACCGTCACGCTCAGCACCACTTCCGGCAGCAGCTCGCGGGTGCGGCGGGTGATCGCCAGCACTTCCTCGGCATCGAACACCCGGCCCAGGGGATAGAAGGCGTCGTAGTTGCCGATCTCCACCATGGCGGCGCCGGCAGCCACGGCAGCGGGGAACAGCTCGGGATCCACGGCGCTCACGCAGATCGGCAGACCGCTCACCTCAGCGGCCAGCTTCACCAGCTCGGGATCACAGGCGATGTCGATCACATCGGCGCCACCGCGGCCGGCGGCACGGGCGATGCGCTCCACCGAGGCGGCGTCAAAGTTGGTGAGGCCGGCGATCACCTTCAGCAGGCGGCGCTCCACCAGAGCGGCGCGGAGCTGGGCAGGCAGGCGATCGAAACGCGACATACCGGATCACGTGAAAGTGGTGTGATTCTCCCACCCGGCTTCCGGAAAACCGCCATACGCTGATGTCATATGCCATCGGTGGATGACGCGTGCACGGGTGTTCATGAGTGGCCGCAGCCAGGCCATCCGCCTGCCGGCGCGCTTTCGGATGTCCAGCAAAGACGTGACGATCGAACCAATCGGACGGGGCCTCTGGGTGCAACCCGAGCCCGATGAAGACACCGATCTGGGCGCCTGGCTGAGCCAGTTCTATGCCGAGCACGAGCCGTTGCCAGACACTTTCCTCGCCGATCGCTGCGACACCCGCCCCCAGGAACGCGACTGGAGCTGAACGGTGCTGCGCACCCTCGACACCAACATCTGCTCCTACGTGCTGCGGCGCCATCCACCGGAAGCGATCGAGCGGTTGGCGGCACTCCAGCGCGATCAGGTGTGGATCTCCGCGATCGTGGCCTCCGAGCTGCGCTTCGGGGCCCAAAAGCTGGGTGCACCGAGGTTTGCGGCCGCTGTAGAGAGCTGGCTCTCTGGCTTCACCCTCAAACCCTGGCCCGTGGAGGCCTCCCATCACTACGCCGCCATGTGGGCTGTCCTGGAGCAGGCGGGCACGCCGGTGGGGAGCATGGATCTGCTGATCGCTGCCCATGCCGCTGCGGAGGACAGCGTGGTGATCACCAACAACGCCCGGGAGTTCCATCGCATTCCCGGCGTGGCCGTTGAGGCGTGGACGTTTCGGTGAGCGGGCGCTGGAGCCCGTTCCATCTGCGCCTGCACCGGCTGCTGTTGCGGCGCCCGGAGCTGCTCCCTAAAGGAACGCCGTTGCTGCTGGCCGTGTCGGGCGGGCAAGACTCCATGGCCCTCACCGCGCTGCTGCTGGATCTGGTGCGGCTGCACGGCTGGGCGCTGCACCTCTGGCACGGAGACCACGGCTGGCGCCAGGAGTCGGCGCGGCAGGCGGCGGAGCTGGCGGCGTGGGCGCACAGCCAGGGGCTGCCGATCACGGTGGAGCACTGGCACGAGGCTCCGCCCCAGCCCGCTCCGCCCCAGCCCACGGAAGCCGGCGCCCGGGAGTGGCGTTACGGCTGTCTGGTGCGGGAAGCGCAGCGGCTGGGGGTGGCGCGGGTGCTCACCGGTCACACCGCCAGCGACCGGGCCGAAACCCTGCTGCTGCACCTGGCCCGCGGCAGCCATCGCCGGGGCCTCGCCAGCCTTCCGATCGAGCGCGAGCTGGCGCCCGGGATTGCCCTGGTGCGGCCGCTGCTGGGCTTCAGCCGGGAGGACACGGCCGCCATCTGCAACGCCTTGGAGCTACCGATCTGGGAGGACAGCTCCAACACCGATCCGCGCTTCAGCCGCAACCGGGTGCGCGGCGAGGTGATGCCAGTGCTGGAGGCGCTGCACCCGGGCGCCAGCCGCAGGCTGGCGGCCACGGCCGAGCGCTTGGCCGCCGACCACACAGCAGAAACGGCCCTGCTGGAGCTGGCACTGGAAGGTTTGGTGGCCGGCGGCGGAGGGAGCCTGAAGCGGCAGCCACTCGTGGCCCAGCCCGTCGCCAACCAGCGCAGACTGCTGCAGCACTGGCTGCGCCGCCACACCGGCAACCCACTGGAGGCCCAACCCCTGGAGCGGCTGCTGCAACGGCTGGCCAAGGGTCAGCCACCCGGCAGCGCCGATCTGGCCGCGGGCTGGCAGCTGCGCTGGGATCGCTCCACACTGCGTCTGCAGCAGCGTTAGCCATGGCCGACCCCACGCCGGAGCAGCAGCAGGAGCAATACGCCGCCATTGAGCTGCTCTACAGCGAAGGGCAGTGGAGCGAGGTGCTCCAGGCCAGCGAAACCTTGCTGGCAGCCCTGCCCCCGGTGGAGGGCAATCCGCTGCGCCCCAGGCTGCAGCTGGTGATTGGCCACACCCTGCTCTATGGCCTGGCCGATCTCCACGGCGCCGAACAGCACTACAGAACGGTGCTGCTGGAAACAGAGGAGCCCGTGCTGCGCGAGATCGCCGAACAGGGCCTGAGCCGCTGCAGCGAGCAGCGCCAGGCCGTGATCGAACCACCTGAAGAGGAGACAACTGCAGCCCCTGCCGCCGAGCCAGCCACTCCGGCGGAGCCGAACCCTGCGGCAACGGCCATGCCCTGGGACGCGGAGCTGGGCACTAACCCCGGCAACGCCGCGGAGGGCGCGAGCGGAGCAGCCATGCCCTGGCTGACAGAACTGGGACTTGATCCCCCAACTCCGGCAGCGGGGGATGGGGGTGATTCGCCGTTTTTGAGTTCCGTACGGACCGTACGGAACGCCGAAACCCCGAATTCGCAACAGGGGTTAGGAGCGGCAGAGGAGCTGGTGACGGAAGAGGGGCTAGCAGAAGGTTTCGCCCACGGGGAGGCAATGGAAATGGTGGTGGAGGAAGCCACACCCCTCGAGGCAGCCCCAGCAACCTCCGCAGAGGAAACCCTGGCCCTGCTGCGGGAGCCGGATGCGCTGATCCCGGTAACCGTGCAAGTGCTGGAGGAGGCTCAGGCTCCCGCCGGAAGCACCACCGCAACCCACCAGAGCCAGCAGGAACCCGTCCCGCAACCAGCCAAAGAAGAACCCCCGCTCAGCCCCGATGACATGGCGGAGCTGGCGCGGGGGTTGCTGGAGGTGGTGCTGCGTTAGCTGGCGGCCGAGCGGCGGCGGCGGGTGCGGCCCGCGGGTTCGGGCTCGGCCTCAGGGGCGGCCTTCACCGCAGCGGCAGCAGGGGCACCAACGGCAGCCAGCTCGCGCTGGGGTGCCGGAGCAGCGTTGGCGGCGGGGGCGGCGCCGGGGGCAGCTGGAACTGGAGCGGGAGCGGCCTGGCGCTCGAAGCGCGGAGCCCGGTCCTGACGATCCCGGTCGCGACCACCATCACGACCGCCGTCCCGGCCGCCGCGACCGCGGGGTGCGGGGCGGGTGTCGGGCTCGGCGTCAGCGCGGCCCTTGTAGGCGGGGGTGCCAGCGGGGGCGGGCTGCACCAGACAGATGATCAGCGGCTCCACCTGGAGCTCGCGGCGCAGGCGGCGCTGCAGGCCCACCTCCACCTCGCGCTGCACGCCCACCCAATCCACATCGGGGGCCTTACCACCGGTGTTGCGGGAGAGCTGGTTCCAGCGGTTTTCCAGCACCCAGCCGATCTCGCGCTCCGCCCAGAGGCTGAGCTTGCGGGGGTCGGCGGTGGTGACCACACCGCGCAGGTTCACGCGGGGAGGAGCGGCCATCACGCCATCGGTGCTGATCACCGCCAGCAGCGTGATCACACCGTCTTCGGCGAGCTGCTGACGCTCCTTGAGCACGCGGGCATCGACGATGCCGTTGCGGGAAGCATCGAGCAGTTCGATGCCGGCCTTCACCGGATCACCCTTGCGGATCGAATCGGGGGTGAGTTCCACCACATCGCCGTTATCGATGATCAGGATGTTGTCGGCCGGCACCCCCATCGACTGGGCGGTTTTGCTGTGGCACTGGAGCATGCGGTGCTCGCCGTGCACCGGCACGAAGAATTTGGGCTTGGTGAGCGCCAGCATCAGCTTCTGATCTTCCTGGCAACCGTGGCCCGACACGTGGATGCCCTCGCCCTTGCCATAGATCACCTTGGCGCCAAGCATCATCAGGCGGTCCACGGTGTTCACCACCGAGATGGTGTTACCCGGAATCGGACTGGCCGAGAAGATGATGGTGTCGCTGGGCTTCACCTGCACCTGGGGATGTTCCCCTCGAGAAATACGGCTGAGGGCAGCGAGCGGTTCGCCCTGGCTGCCGGTCATGAGCAGCAGGGTTTCGCGATCCGGCAGGTCGCGGATCTGCTTGATCGGCACGAACAGCTCATCGGGAGCGCGCATGTAACCCAGCTCCCGCGACTTGGCGATCACGTTGAGCATGGAGCGGCCCAGCAGGCCCACCTTGCGGCCGTTCTTGAGGGCCAGCTCCAGGATCATCGCCACGCGATGAATCGAGCTGGCGAAGGTGGTGATGATCACCCGGCCGTCGGCCTGGGCGATGTGGCGATCGAGATTGGGGAAGACGGCACGCTCGCTCGGCGTGAAGCCAGGAACCTCGGCGTTGGTGGAGTCACTGAACAGGCAAAGCACCCCCTGCTCGCCGTAGTGGGCCAGGCGGGCCATATCGAAGTACTCGCCATCCACCGGTGTGTGGTCGAACTTGAAATCACCGGTGAAGATCACCGTGCCAGCCGGGGTGGTGATGGCCAGCGAGTAGCTGTCAGCCATCGAGTGGGTGTTGCGGATGAACTCCACCGAGAAATGCTGACCCACCTTCACCACCTCGCGGGGGCTGATGGTTTGCAGCACGGTGCGATCCGTAACACCGGCTTCTTCCATCTTGCCGGTGAGCAGAGAGAGGGCCAGGCGCGGCCCGTAAATCACCGGAATATTGAAATTCTTGAGGTGGTGGGGAATGCCACCGATGTGATCTTCGTGACCGTGGGTCACGATCATGCCGCGGATGCGCTTCTGGTTTTCGCGCAGATAGCTGGTGTCGGGCAGCACCACGTTCACGCCGTGCATGCCATCGCTGGGGAAGGCCAGGCCGGCATCCACCAGCATCAGATCGTCGCCGTACTCGAACACGCAGGTGTTCTTGCCGATCTCGTGCAGACCGCCCAGCGGAATCACGCGCAGGGTGGGTTGCTGGGGCTTCTGGCCGTTGGAACTGGTCATGAAGGAAGACTCAGGGAAAAAGTGAACACGCTGTGGTTGTCATGTCGCTGCCCGCACAGCACGAGCTCAGCCTTGGCGTCAGGTGGGACGCAGGGCGGCGAGGGTTTCGGAGAGGCGTTGTTTCACGTCGTCGTTGGCGGGAAGCAAAGGAAGGCGGGGCGCACCGACCGGCCAGCCACTCAGCTCGAGGGCCGCTTTCACCGGAATCGGATTGGTGGTGCAGAACAGGGCCTTGCAGAGCGGCAGCAGTTGCTCATGCAGGGCCAGGGCGCGGGCGTGGTCGCCAGCGAGGAAGGCGCTGATCAGGGCGCTGATCTGGGGGCCCGCCACATGGCTGGCCACACTCACCACGCCTACGGCACCCACCGCGAGCATGGGCAGGGTGAGGGCGTCGTCGCCGCTGTAGATCGCCAGCCGATCCCCGCAGAGGGCCCGCAGGGCGCTCACTTCCTCGGTGGTGCCGCTGGCGGCCTTGAAGCTCACCACGTTGGGCAGGTCCATCAGCCGGGCCGTGGTGTCTGGGGCGAGGCTGGTGCCGGTGCGGCCCGGGATGTTGTAAAGCATCAGCGGCAGCTCGGGAGCCGCCGCGGCCACCGCGCGGAAATGGGCCTCAAGCCCGTCCTGGGGCGGCTTGTTGTAGTAGGGCACCACCACCAGGGCCCCATCGGCACCCAGCTCGGCCGCCTTGGCCGTGGCGGCCACCGCTTCTGCCGTGCAGTTGCTGCCGCAGCCGGCCACCAGCTTGGCCCGACTGCCCACCGCGCCCTTCACCGCCGCGAACAAGGCGTGCTCCTCGTCCCAGCTGAGGGTGGGCGACTCGCCGGTGGTGCCACACAGCACCAGGCCGTCGGAGCCGTTGCTCACCAGGTGATCGGCCAGCCGAGCGGCCACATCGAGATCAATCGAGCCATCCGCCGCAAACGGCGTCACCATCGCGGTGACAACCCGGCCGAAGGGTGCGTTCGACCAGCTCAAGCGGCACCTCCGGCGATCAGCAGCTCAGCGATCTGGATGGCATTGAGGGCTGCACCCTTGCGGATCTGGTCGCCGCACAGCCAGAGCTCCAGGGCATGGGGATCGCTCAGGTCCTGGCGGATCCGGCCCACGGCCACCGGATCGCGGCCGGTCACGTCAGTGGGCATCGGGAAGCGGTTGGCCTCGAAGTTCTCGAGCAGCTCCACGCCGGGCGCCGCCTGCAGCAGCTCGCGCGCCTCATCCACCGGGAACGGCTCATGGAACTCGATGTTCACCGCCTCGGAGTGGGCCCGCAGCACCGGCACCCGCACGCAGGTGGCCGAGAGCCGCAGCTCCGGAACACCCATGATTTTGCGGGTTTCATTCACCATCTTCAGCTCCTCTTCGCAGTAGCCGTTGGGCTGGAGCGGGGAGTTGTGCAGGAAGAGGTTGAAGGCGAGCGAATAGGGCAGCACCTCGCTCTTGGGCTCGCCGCCCTCCAGCACGGTGCGGCTGAGGTTGCGCAACTCCTCCATCGCCCGGGCACCGGCACCGCTGGCGCTCTGATAAGTGCTCACCACCACCCGCTTGATCGGCCGGCGCGCATGCAGCGGCGCCAGAGCGAGGGTGAGCAGGATCGTGGTGCAGTTGGGGTTGGCAATGATCCCGTTGTGGCCAAAGGCGGCCTCGGGATTCACCTCCGGCACCACCAGGGGCACCGAGGGGTCCATGCGGAAGGCGCTGGAGTTGTCGATCACCACGGCGCCCGCCTTGGCGGCCACCGGGGCCCACTGCTTGGAGGCCGATCCACCGGCGGAGGCCAGCACCACATCCACCCCTTCAAAGGCGGACTCACTAACAGCCTGAATCGTGTGGTCCTGGCCCTGCCAGGAGAGCGTTTGGCCCGCAGAGCGAGGCGAGGCCAGCACCACCAGCTCGCCCACCGGGAACGAGCGCTCGGCCAACAGCTCCAGCAGTTCCTGGCCCACCGCGCCGGTGGCACCCAGGATCGCAACGTTCAGCGGACGGTTGGGCAGGGAGGTGGAAGCGGCGATCAAGGAGGGGAGCAGGGGTGGGCGAAAGCTGGTGGCCGCAGTTGACGGGGCGATCGGGGCGGCGAGCAGGCCGGGGCCGATCAGAAGGCTGGGTCGAAGCTGGGCCCCGTGGAAAGGGCGAATGTTGCTTCGAAGGGAGGTATCGCTGTTGTCGTGCGCCGGGTGAACCCTAACCGGCAGACCCGCGATTGCATCACTTTCTAGGATCGCGGGCTGCCTTGCGATCGTTATGAGTCCTGCTGCCAGCGCCACCACCAAGACAGCCGCCGAAACCGGCGGCACGCTCACGGTGAAGGCCAGCCCCCGCCCGGGCAGCCGCGTGGCACTGGAGGTGGCCATCCCCGGCAGCCGCAGCCAGGCCAGCTACGAAGCCGCCGTGGAGAAGCTGAGCCGCAGCGTGAAGCTGCCCGGCTTCCGCAAGGGCAAGGTGCCCCGGCCCGTGCTGCTCCAGCAGCTCGGCCCCCTGCGCGTGCGTGCCACCGCCCTGGAAGACCTGGTGGACGTGGCCTTCCGCGACGCCCTGGCCCAGGAAGAGGTGGCCGCGATCGGCCGCCCCGAGCTCACCGAGGGCTTCGAGGTGGTGCTCGAGCGCTTCGAGCCCGGCAGCGACCTCACGATCACCCTTGAGCTGGACGTGGAGCCCACCCCCAGCCTGAAGGCCACCAAGGGGCTGAAGGCCGAGGCGGAAGCCATCAGCTACGACCCGGCGCGGGTGGATGAGCTGATCGAGCAGTCGCGCAAGCAAATGGCCACCCTGGTGCCCGTGGAGGGCCGCGCCGCCGAGGGCGGTGACGTGGCGGTGCTGGCCTTCAGCGGGGTCTTCGCCGACACCGAGGAGGCCATCAGCGGCGGCAGCAGCGACGCCATGGAGGTGGAGCTGGAGGAGGGCCGGATGATCCCCGGTTTCGTGGAGGGTGTGATCGGCATGAAGGCCGGCGACACCAAAACGATCAACTGCGAATTCCCCGAGAGCTATCCCCAGGAGGATGCCGCCGGCCGCAAGGCGCGCTTCGAGATCACCCTCAAGGAGCTGAAAACTCGGGAACTGCCCGCCCTCGACGACGCCTTTGCCCAGCAGGCCAGCGACAAGCAGACCCTGGCTGAACTGCGCGAAGACCTGGAAACCCGCCTGAAGGACGACGCCGAGCGCCGCGCCAAGGCCGCCCGCCACGACGCCCTGCTCGCCGCCCTGGTGGAGCAACTGGAGGTGGAACTGCCGGAAACCCTGGTGCAGCAGGAGATCCGCAACCTGATCGAGCAGACCGCCGGCCAGATCGCCCAGCAGGGCATGGACGTGAAGAAGCTGTTTACCCCCGACCTGGTGCGCTCACTGATGGACACCTCCCGCCCCGAGGCGGAAGAGCGCCTCAAGCGCAGCCTGGCCCTCAAGGCCCTGGCCGAGGCCGAGAAGATCGCCGTGGAAGCCGACGCCATCGAGGCCAAGGTGAAGGAGATCAGCCGCGGCCTGAGCCAGCAGGGCAACATCGATCCCGAGCGCCTGCGCGCTGTGGTGGCCGACGACCTGCTGCAGGACACCCTGCTGGAGTGGCTCGAGGCCAACAGCACCATCAGCGAGAAGGCACCGGCCGAGAAAACTGAGCAATAGATTGACGACCAACCCCGGCCAGCCCGCGTGATCGACGCCACCCTCCGCCACCCGGTTCACAACACCTGGACGCCCAGCGTCTGGAGTGGATCGGGCCTGGGCGGACCGGTGGCCAATCCCGGGGTGCTGCCCACCGTGGTGGAGCAGTCGGGCCGGGGCGAGCGCGCCTTCGACATCTATTCGCGGCTGCTGCGCGAGCGGATCATTTTCCTGGGCACCGGCATCGACGACGCCGTGGCCGATGCCCTGGTAGCCCAGCTGCTGTTCCTCGAGGCCGAAGACCCCGAGAAGGACATTCAGATCTACATCAACTCACCGGGCGGCTCGGTGACCGCCGGCCTGGCGATCTACGACACGATGCAGCAGGTGACGCCCGATGTGGTGACCATCTGCTATGGCCTGGCGGCCTCCATGGGCGCGTTCCTGCTGTCCGGAGGCACCAAGGGCAAACGCCTGGCCCTGCCGAACGCGCGGATCATGATCCACCAGCCCCTCGGCGGGGCCCAGGGCCAGGCCGTGGACATCGAGATCCAGGCCAAGGAGATCCTCTTCCTCAAGGACACCCTCAACGGGCTGATGGCCGAGCACACCGGCCAGCCCCTGGACAAGATCGCCGAAGACACCGACCGCGACTACTTCCTTTCTCCGGCAGAGGCGGTTGAATACGGCCTGATTGACCGGGTGGTGACTGACACCGCCAGCCTGGCCTGAACCCGCTCCCTGTTTGATCCTTAAGGTCGGCTGACGAACCCCGGTTACGGGTCGATCCTGGTTTCGGGGCCCCTTTTCACCCTCGTCGATGGCCAAGTTTGACGCCCACCTGAAGTGCTCGTTCTGCGGGAAGTCGCAGGAACAGGTGCGCAAGCTGATTGCCGGTCCGGGTGTCTACATCTGCGACGAGTGCATCGACCTCTGCAACGAGATCCTCGATGAGGAGCTCGCCGAGGGCCATGGCAGCGCGGGCCGCAGCGCTCCGGAGCCCTCGCGCAGCAAGGCACCCCCGAAGAAGAGCGCCAAACCCGCCCCAACCCTGGCCGAGATCCCCAAGCCCCAGGAGATCAAGGCCTTCCTCGACCGCCAGGTGGTGGGCCAGGACGAGGCCAAGAAGACCCTGTCGGTGGCGGTCTACAACCACTACAAGCGCCTGGCCTGGCAGGGCGACGGCAAGGGGGAGAGCAACGAAACCGCCACCCGCCTGCACAAGAGCAACATCCTGCTGATCGGCCCCACCGGCTGCGGCAAAACGCTCCTCGCGCAAACCCTGGCCGAACTGCTCGACGTGCCCTTCGCGGTGGCCGACGCCACCACCCTCACCGAAGCCGGCTACGTGGGTGAGGACGTGGAGAACATCCTGCTGCGGCTGCTGCAGAAGGCCGACCTGGATGTGGAGCAGGCCCAGCGCGGCATCATCTACATCGACGAGATCGACAAGATCGCGCGCAAGAGCGAGAACCCCTCGATCACCCGCGATGTGTCGGGTGAGGGGGTGCAGCAGGCGCTGCTGAAGATGCTGGAGGGCACGGTGGCCAACGTGCCACCCCAGGGCGGCCGCAAGCACCCCTATCAAGACTGCATCCAGATCGACACCAGCCAGATCCTGTTCATCTGCGGTGGGGCCTTCGTGGGCCTGGAGGATCTGGTGCAGCGGCGCATGGGCCGCAACGCCATCGGTTTCCTCGGCCCCGATGGCAGCAACCGCCCCCGCAGCGGCAAGGAGCGCCAGGCGGCCGAAGTGCTGCGCCACCTCCAGCCCGACGACCTGGTGAAGTACGGCCTGATCCCCGAGTTCATCGGCCGTCTGCCGGTGAGCGCCGTGCTCGAGCCGCTCGACACCAAGGCCCTGGAGGCGATTCTCACCGAGCCCCGCGACGCGCTGGTGAAGCAGTTCCAGACGCTGCTGAGCATGGACGACGTGCGCCTGGACTTCGAACCCGGCGCCCTCGAGGCCATCGCCGCCGAAGCCCATCGCCGCAAGACCGGGGCCCGCGCCCTGCGGGGCATCGTGGAGGAGCTGATGCTCGATCTGATGTACGACCTGCCCTCCCGCAACGACGTGAAGACCTTCACGATCACGCGGGAGCTGGTGGAGCAGCGCAGCAAGGCCCAGGTGGTGCCCCTGGGCAGCTCGCTCGAGGAGGCCCGCCAGGCCACGGCCTGAGTTGGGCGGGGCCGGCCTTGGGAGCAGCAGACCACCTGCAGGTGCCGCGCCAGCACGGCCTGTTCACCCACCACGGCATTGATCTTGGCGACGGCACCGTGGCCCACTACCTGGAGGGCCGCGAAATCCTGCGCAGCCCGGTGGAGGAGTTCAGCCGCGGCCAGCCCCTGAGCGTGGTGACCTACCCAGAGGGCAGCTGCTCCACCGCCGGGGTGACGCTGCGGCGGGCGATGGGGCGCATCGGCGAGCAGCGTTACAACCTGCTGTTCAACAACTGCGAGCACTTCGCCCACTGGTGCAAGACCGGTCGCCATCGCAGCAGCCAGGTGGAGGCCTGGGTGGAAACCGGCAGCCGCGGGGCCGGGGCGGTGCTGCAGGCCCTGCGCAGCGTGGGCACAGCGGGCCTGCTGGCCTGGGTACGCCAGCTGCTGCAGGAGCGGCTCAGCGAGAGCCAGCGCGAAAAGGGGATGGAGCTGGCGCTGCAGGCCCTGGGCCAGCTCGATGGGGTGCGGCGGAACCTGCAGGAGCGGCTCGAACAGGAGCTGGTGAAGGCCGAAGAACGCTGGGGCGAAGCGGGTCAGAACGCCGATGCCAACCAGTTCGCCGCCTTGCGCCAGGCCGCCCAGAAGATCGCCGACCAGCTGGCGGAAGTGGAGGAACTGGAGGCGCGGCTGGAGCGCCGGCTTGGGGAACAGTCTGGCGATGGCCGGGCCCGGTAGCCTCAATTTCCGCCTGCCCGAAGCAGCCCCATCAAGCGCGAACCGCGTCACGCCTCCGCATGAGCGCTTACCAGCCGCTGCACCACAAGTACCGGCCCCAGCGCTTCGATCAGCTGGTGGGCCAGGAGGCGATCGCCGCCACCCTGGGCAATGCGCTGCGCTCCGGGCGGATCGCGCCGGCCTACCTGTTCAGCGGCCCGCGCGGCACCGGCAAAACCTCCAGCGCCCGGATCCTGGCCCGCTCGCTGAATTGCATCAGCTCCGACGGCCCCACACCCGAGCCCTGCGGCACCTGTGAGCTCTGCACCGCCATCGCCAGCGGCACCGCCCTCGATGTGATCGAGATCGACGCCGCCTCCAACACCGGCGTCGACAACATCCGCGAGCTGATCGAGCGCTCGCGCTTCGCGCCGGTGCAGGCGCGCTGGAAGGTGTACGTGGTGGACGAGTGCCACATGCTCTCCACCGCGGCCTTCAACGCCCTGCTCAAAACCCTGGAGGAGCCCCCACCGCGGGTGGTGTTCGTGCTGGCCACCACCGACCCCCAGCGGGTGCTGCCCACGATCCTCAGCCGCTGCCAGCGCTTCGACTTCCGCCGCATCCCCCTCGATTCACTCGAGAAACACCTGGCCTGGATCGCCGAGCAGGAGAACATCGGCATCACGGCCGAAGCCCTGCACGTGGTGGCCCAGCGGGCCCAGGGGGGGCTGCGCGATGCCGAGAGCCTGCTGGATCAGCTCAGCCTGCTGCCGGCGCCGATCGAAGCGTCCGCGGTGTGGGAACTTCTCGGCGCGGTGCCCGAGCAGGAACTGCTGGCCCTCGCCGAAGCCCTCGCCGGCAGCGAGCCGCTGGAGCTGCTGGAGGCCTGCCGCACCCTCCTGGAGCGGGGCCGCGAACCATCCGCTGTGCTGCAGGGCCTGGCCGGGCTGCTGCGGGATCTGGTGCTGGCCGGGGTGGCGCCGGATCGGCTGGAGCTCACCGGCTTCTCACCCCAGTTCCGCAGCCAGCTGCCGGAGCTGGCACGGCGGATCGGCAAAGCCAAGCTGCTGCAGTGGCAAGCCCAGCTCAAGGGCAGTGAGCAACAACTGCGCCAGAGCGTGAATCCGCGCCTGTGGCTGGAGGTGCTGCTGTTGGGCCTGCTGGCGGAGGCACCAGTGGCTGCTGCACCGGTCTCTGCTGCACCGGTCTCTGCGGCGCCCGCTGCTGCTGCGAATCGGGTGGCTGCGATGCCGCGGTCCACTGGCACGCAAGGCACCCCG
>JBBASQ010000037.1:0-7650 GCA_040399185.1 Prochlorococcaceae cyanobacterium | reverse complement strand
CCGGAGGCTGCACCGGTCGCCCAGGCAGCGCCCGAGCCAGAACGGTCCCTGCCCGAGTTGTGGCAGCAGGTGCTCGCCGGGCTGGAGCTGCCCTCCACCCGGATGCTGCTCTCGCAGCAGGCGCAGCTGGTGCGGCTGGACGAGCAGCGGGCCGTGGTGCGCGTGGCCGGGAACTGGATGGCGATGGTGCAAAGCCGGCTGCCGCTGCTGCAGCAAGCGCTCACCAAGGCCCTCGGCGGCAACCGTCAGTTGGTGCTGGAAGGGGGCGAGGGGCCGGTCGTGCCCCCTGCTGCAGTGCCCCCTGCCGCCGTTGCCGCGCCTCCGGCACCGAAGCCGCAGCTGCCTGTGGTTCAGCCACCCGTTGTGCCACCACAAGCTGCTGCGCAAGCAGCTGCGCCGGTCGCCCCTCCTCCCGCGCCCCTCCCACCGGCCACGGCAATGCCGCCGGCCCCAGCTGAGCCGCAGGCCCAGCCCGTCGCGCCCCCCCAGCAACCGCTGGCCATCGACGAGAAGGCCAAACGGCTTGCCGAATTCTTCAACGGCGAAGTGATCGACTTCGAAGAGCCGATCGAGGAGAGCAGCAACGCCGCCTGAGGCCCAGGCGCCGCTCAGACCGCCGCGGGATCCTCCACCACGCCTTCGTCGGCCAGCGCAAGCTCATCGCCGAGGTGGAGGGTCTTGGCCCACACCAGCTTCTTGGGCAGCAGCGCCATGCGCAGGCTGGTCCAGGGGATCACCACGAACCAGTGGCCCAGGTACACGATGCCGAGCACCAGGTTGAGGGGGTTCATCGCCGGCAGTTCGGGCCCTTCACCGCCGCGGCGGCAACCGGCGAAGATCGACACCCCGGAAAGGCCGAAGGCCACGAACGAGAGGGGCCAGATCGTGGGCAGGGTGCCGGTGAGCGGCGCGCTGATCAGGTCGGCGATGGCCACCACCGGCAGGCCGTACTGCAACAGGAAGAAGCAGGCCAGATCGAGCTTGCGGCCGAATCCCAGGGGCCCGCTCACCAGGCCGGGCCAGTAGTCGAAGAAGCGCTGCAGGCCGCCCTCGGCCCAGCGCTGGCGCTGGCGCAGCAGGGCCGCCAGGGTGAGCACGGCCTCCTCCCGCACCGGGGGATCCCAGAGCACGCCCACCGGCTGCTGGGCCAGCAGCAGGCGGAAGCTCAAATCGAGGTCGTCGGTGACGGTGTCTTCGTTGAAGCCACCGCAGGCCTCCACGGCATCACGGCGCAGCAACTGGCCATTGCCGCGCAGTTCGGCCACTCCGCCATTGGCCAGGCGACCCTGCTGGATCACGGTGTCCAAGGCCATCTCCATCGCCTGGGCCCGGGTGAGCAGGTTCACCGAGGGATTCACCACGGCCTTGCGCAGCTGCACGGCCGACCAGCCGCCCCGTTCTGCGAAGGGGATCAGGCGCTCGAGGGTGTCGGGCTGGAGCTCGGCATCGGCGTCGAGCACCAGCAGCCAGCGTCCCTGGAGCTGCTGCATCACCAGGTTGAGGGCACCGGATTTGCCGCCACCGGCATTCGGTTCACGCCGCAGCACGCGCAGCTGGGAGAAGCGGGTCTGCAGGTCGGCCAGCAACTCGGGCGTGCGGTCGCTGCTGCCGTCATCGATCACCCAAAGGGTGAGCTGACCCTCGGGGTAGCGCAGGGTGCCCAGCCGCTCCACCAGGCGGGTGATCACCGCCTGCTCATCGCGGGCCGCCACCACCACATCCACCGCCGGCAGGGGATCGGCGCCTGGCGGGAGCTCACCAGGCGCTTCAGACCGTTGGCGCAGCAGCGGCAGCAACACCGTGCGCACGCTGTAGCCACCCAGCAGCACCGCCAGGGTGATCGCCGGCAGGAGGCTGGCCGCACCGGAGGCGAAGTGCGGGGCCGCACCGGCCAGTCCGCAGCAACCCACGAACAGGGCTGACTTCAGGCGGCGATGGGAAGAGCTGCCGCCAGCAGCCATGGCGTCCCCGGAAGTGGCAGAACTTTACGGCGCGCTTCCAGACAGGGCCGAGAGCGGCAGCAGCTGGGTGCCGGGGTAATAGCGGGCCAGGATCGTTTCGAGGCTCCAGCCCTGGCGGGCGAGATCGATCGCCCCGGCCTGGGAGAGGCCAGCGCCATGGCCGAAGCCGCCGCCCTCGAAGCGCCACAGCCCCGGGCCCACAGGCTTCACCACAAACAACGTGCTGGGCAGCTGCCGCAGGCTGCGGCGGATGGCATCGCGGCGCAGCACCACCCTGCTGCCGCTGGGGGTGCCCGCAATCTCCAGGGCCAGCACCCGCCCGCTCGGCCCGCGCTCCAGCACGCTGACCCGGCTGGCCTGGCCGAAGCGTGGATCAACGCCCCGCGCCGCGGCCGTGAGCGTGGTGGCCGTCAGTTGCCGCTGCCAGCGGAAGCGGGGATGGTCGGCGCCATGGGCACCGGCTCCAGCCGCCAGCAAACGGGCCACCTCGGGCCCATCGAGCGGCAACGTGAGCGCCAGGGCCGCCAGCCGCTGCGGGGGACCGTCCAGGGCCGCCTGCAGGTAGGGCAAGGGGCTGCCGGCCCACACCTCCTCGAAGGCCGCAGACACGCCGCCATTGGTGGCGTGATACACGGCATGGATGGGCCGGCCCTGCCAGGCCAGCACCCGCCCGGAGGTGGCCGCCACGGCCTTGGTTACGGCGGTGCCCGCCTCCCGGGGATCGCCGTACACCTGGCACTGGGTGTCGGCGCAGAGGTGGTAGCCGTCCACGGCAAAGCGGTGCTGGTTGCGCAGGGCCCAGGTGCGGGCAAGCACCGCCTGGGCAGCCAGCGCAGCAGGTGGGGAGCCGGCGCCGATCTCGTGGGGCACAACCCCCAGCAGGTAGCGCTCCACCGGCACCTGCTCCACCAGCGTCCAGCTGCCATGGGCATCGGCCTGCAACCGGAACGGACCGCTGAACACCCCGCCGTTCCAGCGGAGTCCGCGCGCCGCATCAATCCGGATCGGGCCGGCCAGCACCCGATTGCCCGCTGGGCTGGCCAGCAGCGGCACCCAGGCCTGGGTCTCCCGCCGCTCCACCAGGCGAGGAGCCTGGCCCGGCGGCGGCGGGGATCCGGCAGGCGCCCACACCTCCCAGTCGCGGGGACGGGCGATCAACGCCGGGGCACCGACACGGCGCCAGCGCTCCGCCGCCGCCTCGGCAGACTCGAAGCTGGCAAAGGGCCCCAGCACCAGGCGGCGCACCACCAGGGGCCTGGGCAGGGGCTGCCGGCTCCAGCGCAGGCGGAATGCGGGCGCCTCACGAACGAGGCCCGTGGCATCCGTGAGGCGGAGCGGGCCCTGGGCGCTGCGCAGGCTGAGTTCGCCCGGCCCGCTGAGGTGGGCGGCGAGGGCCACCCAGAGGCGCGGCTGCGACGCCGTAACCGCTGGTGCCGCAGGCACGGGGAGATGCACCACGGCCTTGGGCCCGGGCTGGGCCCGGCAGCCGGCGGCACCGCCCAGCCACAGCACCACCATCAGCTGCAGACCCACCCGCCGCAGGCGGATCGGCGGGGCGGAACGGGCGATCGGCGGCAAGGGCTGGGGGTCGCAGCGGAACGTTTGGAGGGGGGTGGGGACCCCACGTCGTAGATTCTTAGTTTGTGCCCGAGCCCCCCGCGAGACATGCCGAAGCTCAAGACCCGCAAAGCAGCCGCCAAGCGGTTCAAGGCCACCGGCAGCGGCAAGTTCATGCGCCGTCGGGCCTTCCGCAGCCACCTGCTCGATCACAAGAGCCCCAAGCGCAAGCGCTACCTCGGCACCATGGCCGTCGTCGATGAGCGCGATGCGGACAACGTGAGCGCGATGCTCCCGTACGCCTGAGCTCGGCCGCTCGGTTCATCCATTCGTCATACCCACCTGATTTCCAGCCATGGCCCGCGTCAAGAGGGGCAACGTTGCCCGTAAACGCCGTAACAAGATCCTCCGCCTGGCCCGTGGCTTCCGCGGCGGCAATGGTTCCCTCTTCCGCACCGCCAACCAGCGGGTGATGAAGGCGCTCTGCAACGCCTACCGCGACCGTCGTCGTCGTAAGCGCGACTTCCGTCGCCTGTGGATCGCCCGCATCAACGCTGCAGCCCGCATGAATGGCCTGAGCTACAGCCGGCTGATGGGCGGCCTCAAGAAGGCTGACGTGCGCATCAACCGCAAGATGCTGGCCCAGCTCGCCGTGGTGGATCCTTCCAGCTTCACCAGCGTGGCCGGCGCCGCAAAAGGCTGAGACACCGAGATCAACGAGTCAGAACAAGTAGGTCGTGATGGATTCCCTTCTTCCTCAGGCCTACTTGATCGGCTTGATCGTTCTTCTGGCGGGCGCGGCCGTGGTCGTTGCCCGCCAGATTTTGCGTGTCCGGCGCGATGAGCTGGCCCTCGCCCGCTTTGACAGCAACGGCAGCAAGCCCAGCGATGCCGCCGGGCTCTACGAGCTCGCCTCCGTGCAGTTGCGCAAGCGGCTCTACGGCCAGGCCCTCGACAACCTCAAGCTGGCGGCCAAGCGCGCCGACGCCGAAAAGGAACCCGCCGAGGCGCGGGCCGTGATCCAGAACGCCCTGGGCTTCTCGCTCGCCGCCCAGACCAACTACAAGGCGGCGATCAAGCATTACCGCCTGGCCCTTGAGGCGAAGCCCGATTACCCGGTTGCCCTCAACAACCTGGCCTTTGCCCTCGAAAAGCAGCAGAAGCTTGAAGAGGCCCAGGCCACCTACGAGAAAGTGCTCAGCCTCGATGCGGCCAACAAAACGGCGCGGAAGCGCCTGAAGCTGCTCGAAAGAAAAGGCGGCTTCAAGGAAGCCGCCTGATCGTCTGCCGCCGGAGCGGATTCACCAGAGCCCACGCACCGGCGTGGCGCCACGGGGTTGGGCCTTGGCTGAACTCACAGGGCTCAGGGCCAGGCGACCGCCCATTTCGGTGAGGCGCAGGCCGTTCCAGCCGCTCAGCTCCAGACCCTGCAGGCCCTGGAACACGCCACCGGGCTCCAGCCCACCGCCGATGGTGTTGCCAAGCACCAGCAGATCCAGCTGGTCGGATTCGGCGCTGAGGTTGCCCTGCACCGGCGAAGTCACGCCGCCGATGGTGATCTCACCGCGCAGATCCACGATCTGGCCCACCGCCGCGAGATTGCTGAGCCGCAGCTGAACCGGCACCGGACCGCCGCTCGAGAAGGATTGATAGGTGCCGGCCCACTCGCGCGGAATCTGACGGGCCAGGAACTGGGCTCGGGCCTTGGGGTCGAAGGTCTGCACCCGGTTGGTCTCGGTGCCCGTGGACTGATCGATCTTGATGGCCCCCTGGGTGGGAGCCGTGAACGGCACGAAGGAGTCCCGGGGCAGGGGAGTGGCAGCGATCGTGGTGGCAGCCGCCAGGGGAGCAACGGCAGCGGCCAGCAGGGGTGCAGCGGGCACGACAGGTCAAGAGGGTTGGTGGGAGGCTAGGACCGTTCCCGACCCGCCGCCGACGACGCCGTGGACGATTCTCTGGTGATTGGTGGCCGCCGGTTCCGCAGCCGGCTGATGACCGGCACCGGCAAGTATCCGAACCTCCAGGCCATGCAGGCCAGCCTGGAGGCCAGCGACTGCGACATCGTGACCGTGGCGGTGCGGCGGGTGCAGAGCGTGGCCGCCGGCCACGAGGGCCTGATGGAGGCGATCGACTGGCAGCGGATCTGGATGCTGCCCAACACCGCCGGCTGCGCCACGGCCGAGGAGGCCGTGCGGGTGGCGCGGCTGGGGCGCGAGCTGGCGAAGCTGGCGGGCCAGGAAGACAACACCTTCGTGAAGCTGGAGGTGATTCCGGATTCACGCCACCTGCTGCCCGATCCGATCGGCACCCTGGAGGCCGCTGAGCAGCTGGTGAAAGAGGGCTTCACCGTGTTGCCCTACATCAACGCCGATCCCCTGCTGGCCAAGCGGCTGGAGGAGGCGGGCTGCGCCACGGTGATGCCCCTGGGGTCGCCGATCGGTTCCGGCCAGGGGATCCGCAACGCCGCCAACATCGCCCTGATCATCGAAAACGCCGGCGTGCCGGTGGTGGTGGATGCGGGCATCGGTGTGCCCAGCGAAGCCGCCCAGGCCATGGAAATGGGAGCCGATGCGCTGCTGATCAACAGCGCCATCGCCCTGGCCGGCAACCCAGCCGCGATGGCCCGGGCCATGGCCCAGGCCTGTGAAGCCGGCCGCACGGCCTTCCACGCCGGCCGCCTGCCGGTGCGTGTTGACGCCAGCCCCAGCTCCCCCACCGGCGGCCGGGTGGGCAGCTGAAGGCGTCACGTGAAGTTCCGTTCCGAGGCCAGGACGGCCCCGGGAGGGCTCCATAGGGTGTGGCCCCACGACATCGTCGCGATGCAGGTCATCGAAGAGGACGGCGGACGCCTGAACGCCTTCGCCAAGGAGCCCCGGATGGTGGTGATGGAGGAGGGTGAGGCCAGCGGCGCCAACACCCGGCTGCTGCTGATCGGCGGCGCGGTGCTCGTGGCGGCACTGGTGGCCGTGGCGGCAGGGATCAGCTGAGGGGTCGCGCCAGACGCCTGTAGTAGCTTGCGGGCCGGAGCATTCCGCTCGTTCTGCAGGAGTTCAGGTGAAGGTTCTCGTTCTCGGAGGCGACGGCTTCTGCGGCTGGCCCTGCGCGGTGAACCTGGCCGATGCCGGCCACGACGTGGTGCTGGTGGACAACCTGAGCCGCCGCAAGATCGACATCGACCTGGGCGTTGAATCGCTCACGCCGATCGCCACCATTGGCGACCGCCTCAAGGCCTGGGAACAGGTGGGCGGCAAGGCCATGCGCTTTGTCCATCTCGATATCGCCAGGGACTACGACCTGCTGCTCGAGCTGCTGCGCAGTGAGCGCCCCAGTGCGGTGGTGCATTTCGCCGAACAGCGGGCTGCTCCCTATTCCATGAAGAGCAGCGCCACCAAGCGCTACACCGTCGACAACAACGTCAACGGCACCCACAACCTGCTGGCCGCCATCGTGGAGAGCGGCCTGGATGTGCACATCGTGCACCTCGGCACCATGGGGGTGTACGGCTATGGATCCCATCGCGGGGCGACGATTCCGGAGGGTTACCTCACCGTTGAGGTGCCCCAGCCCGATGGCAGCCGCTTCACCGAGAAGATCCTGCACCCAACGGATCCGGGCAGCGTCTATCACATGACAAAGACGCTGGATCAGCTGCTCTTTTATTACTACAACAAGAACGACGGGATCCGCGTCACCGATCTCCACCAGGGGATCGTGTGGGGCACCAACACTGAACTCACGGAAAAGGATCCACGCCTCACCAATCGCTTCGATTACGACGGCGATTACGGCACGGTGCTGAACCGCTTCCTGATGCAGGCCGCGATCGGCTACCCGCTCACCGTGCATGGCACCGGCGGCCAAACCCGCGCCTTCATCCACATCCGCGACTCGGTGCGCTGCGTGCAACTGGCCCTGGAGCACCCCCCCACCGCTGGCGAGAAGGTGAAGATCTTCAACCAGATGACGGAAAGCCACCAGGTGGGCGAACTGGCCCGCAAGGTGGCCGGTCTCACGGGGGCGGAGATCAACTACCTGCCAAATCCCCGCAAGGAAGCGATCGAGAACGATCTGATCGTGGACAACCGCTGCTTCATCGAGCTGGGCCTCAAGCCCACCACCCTCGACGACGGCC
>JBBASQ010000036.1:16247-22104 GCA_040399185.1 Prochlorococcaceae cyanobacterium | reverse complement strand
CCGGGCCACAACGGCGGCGATGGGCTGGTGATCGCGCGGGAGCTGCACCTGGCCGGGATCACCGTGGCGATCTGGAGCCCGTTCGAACGCCATAAGCCGCTCACCGAACGCCACCTGCGCCATGCCCTCTGGCTGGGGATTCCGCGACTGGAGACGCCACCGGAACCCTGTGGCGAGGCCCTGTGGATTGATGCGCTCTTCGGGATCGGTCAGAGTCGCCCCCCCGGGCCCGTGATCGAAACCCTGCTGAGGCAGCGGCAACAGCAGCGGCCCCGCACCCTGGTGGCGATCGACAGCCCAACGGGCCTGTGCAGCGACACCGGCCGTGTGCTCGGGGATGCGGCCGCCTGCGCCCACACCACCCTCGCCATCGGCCTGATCAAGACCGGCCTGGTGCAGGATCCAGCCCTGGCCTGGGTGGGCCGGCTGGAGCGGATCAATCTGGGGCTGCCCCAGTCGCTGCTGGAGCAATTGCCGCCCGGGCAACCCCTGGGATTGCATCCGGCGGATCTGCCGGGGCTGGCGCCCCTCACCCCAGATCCGGCTGCCGGCAAATACGGCCGGGGGCGCCTGCTGGTGGTGGCGGGCAGTGATCGTTACCGCGGCGCCGCAGCCCTGGCCTTGCTGGGGGCCGATGCCAGTGGCTGCGGCAGCGTGCGGGCGGCGCTGCCAGAACCGGTGGCCCAGGAGCTGTGGCGCTGGCTGCCCCATGCGGTGCTCCAGCGCGCCCTGGCCAGCGACAGCGGCGGGAACCTGGCGTTGGCGGCGCTCGGAGCAGCCGAGCTGGAGCGGCTCGATGCCGTGCTGCTGGGGCCCGGTATCGGCTACCCGCAAGACCCTCCCGGGGAGGAAGAACGGGCAGCACAAGAGCGGCTGCAGCTGTTTCCGGGCCTGCTGGTGCTGGATGCCGACGGGCTCAATCGCCTCTCAGCCCCATGGATTGCCGAGCGCCGCGGCCCCACCTGGATCACCCCCCACGCCGGGGAATTCGCCCGCCTGTTTCCCGATCTGGCGGGCAAGCCCCCCCTGGAAGCCGCCGCCCAGGCCGCCCAACGCAGTGGCGCGGTGGTGCTGCTCAAGGGGGCCCGCACGGTGATCGCCACGCCCGATGGCCAGCGGTGGCAGCTGCTGCAGGCGGCCCCGGAGACGGCCCGCACGGGCCTGGGGGATGTGCTGGCCGGATTTGCAGCGGGACGCGGCGCCATGGCCCTGGCGAGCGGGGCCGGAGCCGATGGCCGCTGGCTGGCGGCGGCGGCCCTGGCCCACGCCAATGCCGGCCTGGAGCTGCAGCAACAAGGCGTGGTGCCCAGCCCGGAGCGGGTGGCACAGGGCCTACAGCACCAGCCACGCCGATCCGCGGCATTCCCGCCGCAAACCAGCAGGTCCACAACACTTTTGTTCGAATAACGCCCAGATCCAGCGTTCGATGCGAAAACTCAAACAACCCGCAACCTTTTGCAAGCCAAAGCTGAAGGCTTGCTGAAGCAACCGCACTCCATTCACAGGCTGAACCGATAGTCATCCCCACGAACAGGAGAAGAAGGGATGACAGCCACAGCAGTACGGGAGAGCGAGAGCAGTCGGCGCCGCAGTTCCGACCCCATCAGTTGGTATCTCTCCACCATCGGCCGTGAGCCGCTGCTCACAGCTGCCGAGGAAATCGAACTCGGCAACCAGGTGCAAACCATGATGGCGCTGCTGGAAGAAAGCAAGGAGAGCTATAGCGAGAAGGAACGAAAACTGATCCGCATCGGCAAGCGCTCAAAGGAGCGCATGATGAAGGCCAACCTGCGATTGGTGGTGAGCGTTGCCAAGAAATACCAAGGCAAAGGCCTCGAACTGCTCGATCTGATTCAAGAAGGTTCCCTGGGCCTCGAGCGGGCCGTTGAGAAGTTCGACCCCACCCGCGGTTACAAGTTCTCCACCTATGCCTTCTGGTGGATCCGCCAGAGCATGACCCGCGCGATCGCCTGCCAGTCACGCACCATCCGCCTGCCGGTGCACCTGAGCGAGCGTCTCACGGCGATCCGCAAGGTGAGCCTGGAGCTGGCCCACAAGCTCGGCGCCCTGCCCAGCCGGCGCGAAATCGCCGAGGCGCTCAACATGCCCCTCGATGAACTCGATGGGTTGCTGCGGCAGGCCCTCACCACCTCCAGCCTGGATGCGCCGGTGAACGGCGACGAAGGCCGCAGTTTCCTGGGCGATCTCATCGCCGACACCAACAACGAGGAGCCGCTCGAGCGCGTGGAGCGGGGCATCCATCAGGAGCAGCTTGGGCGCTGGATGAGCTATCTGAGCGACCAGGAGCGTCAGGTGCTCAACCTGCGGTTTGGCCTGGAGGGCGAGGAGCGCCACACCCTGGCCGAGATCGGCCGGATGCTGGAGGTGTCCCGCGAGCGCGTGCGCCAGGTGGAACTCAAGGCCCTGCGTAAGCTGCGCAACCTCACGCGCCGTCTGCCGCCCACGTTCTGAGCGGCGCCTGAATCCGGCGGGGCGGCATGCGGGCTTGAGGCTACCGCTCGTTTATCACCCCGCCTATTCCGCTCCCCTGCCGAGCAGCCATCGCTTTCCGATGGCAAAGTTCCGGCTACTGCATGGCCTCTTGCTGCGCCAGGGCCTGGCCACACCCGGGCAGTTCCACCAGCCGCTACCGGTGCCACGCCGCTGGCTCGAACTGATCCACAGCCGCCGCTACCACCAGGCCTTCTGCAGGGGTGAACTCACCACCGCAGAGCAGCGGCGCATCGGCCTGCCGGCCACCACGCCACTGGTGCAACGCACCTGGTTGGCGGTTGGGGGCACCGTGCTCACCGCCCGGCTGGCCCTGGAGCACGGCGTGGCCTGCCATCTGGCCGGTGGCACGCACCACGCCTTCGGCGACCACGGCAGCGGCTTCTGCATCTTCAACGATTGCGCGGTGGCGGCCCAGGTGTTGCTCAGCGAGGGGCGCATCGGCCGGCTGATGGTGGTGGACCTGGACGTGCACCAGGGCGATGGAACCGCCGCCCTGTTCGCGGAGGAGCCCCGGGTGTTCTGCTTTTCAGCCCACTGCGCCAGCAACTTTCCGCTGCGCAAGCAAACCAGCGATCTGGATCTGCCCCTGGCCGATGGCCTGGCCGACGATGACTACCTGGCTGCGATCGGCGATGTGCTGCCGGATCTGCTGGATCAAGTGCGGCCCGAGCTGGTGCTGTACAACGCCGGGGTGGATCCCCATCGCCACGACCGGCTGGGAAAGCTCAGCCTCAGCAATGAAGGACTGCTGAACCGCGATCGCATGGTGCTAGATGCCTGCCTGAGGCGGAGTATCCCCATCGCCACCGTGATCGGGGGAGGGTATGACGAGCTCAAACCCCTGGTGGAGCGCCACAGCCTGGTGTTCCGGGCTGCGGCAGAGCAGGCCCGATGGCACAGCCTGTAAGGGGCTGGATTCGGCTGCCCGTTCAGTCTTCCGCCCAGATGTAGCGGGTGAGCTCCTCGGGGTTGGGCTCGGGAGCAGCCAGGGCGAATTCCACGCAGTCGGCCACCTCGGCGTCGATCTCCTTATCGATGGCCTTGAGCTCATCGGCCGTCGCCAGGTTGTGCTCAATGAGGTGCGCGGCGAGGCCCTTAATCGGGTCACGCTTGGCCCAGAACTCCTTCTCGGCCTCTGCGCGCAGCTCGTCGGGATCGGCCAGAGAGTGGCCGCGGTAGCGGTAGGTGAGGCACTCCAGCAGGGTGGGGCCTTCACCGGCGCGGGCCCGCTCCACGGCGCGCTGGGCGGCGGCGCGCACGGCCAGCACATCCATGCCATCCACCTCCTCACCGGCCATGCCGAAGGCGGCGGCCTTGCGCCAGATCTCCGGATCGCTGGTGGCCCGGTTGTGGTCCATGCCAATGGCCCACTTGTTGTTCTCCACCACAAAAATGATGGGGAGCTTCCAGAGTGCCGCCATGTTCAGGCACTCATAGAACTGGCCAATGTTGCAGGTGCCATCGCCGAAGAAGGCAGCCGTCACGGCATCGCTACTGGCATCGCCAAGGGCATCGCGCTTGTAGCGGCTGGTGAAGGCGGCCCCCATCGCCACCGGAATGCCCTCACCGATGAAGGCATAGCCCCCGAGCAGGTGGTGCTCCCGTGAGAACAGGTGCATGGAGCCACCCCGGCCCTTGCTGCAGCCGGTTTCCTTGCCGAACAGCTCGCTCATTACCTCGCGGGCCGGCACGCCGCAGCTGAGCGCATGCACGTGGTCGCGATAGGTGCTGCAGAACCAATCGTGCTGCATCTTCATCGCCTTGATCACACCCGTGCTCACGGCTTCCTGGCCGTTGTACAGGTGAACAAAGCCAAACATCTTGCCCCGGTAATACATCTCGGCGCACTTGTCTTCAAAGCGGCGGCCGAGCACCATGTCGCGGTAGAGCATCAGCCCTTCCTCGCGCGTCACGGTGGCGGGAGTTGATGGATAGAGGTTTTCCAGGCGCTCGGCATGGGGACCGGCCACATGGGTCGAGTCAGCCGAGCAGGCGGGAGCGCCGGAGGCTGCAGCGAGATCGCGACTCATGTCTGCCTGGGTCATGGGACGGATCCGGGGGCCTCATGCTGCCTGAACTGTACGGGGTCCGTTTCCGCAAAGGGTGACGAAAACGGTCAAAACAGCAGACGCTGCCTACAGTCGCGCACCAGCGATGGGACCGGCTTGGAACTGCCGATCGATCATTTCCGGTTGCTCGGCGTAGGCCCCACCACCGATGCCCAGGCCGTGCTGCACACCCTGCAGCTCCGCATCGACCGGGCCCCCGACCAGGGCTTCACCCACGACACCCTTCAAGCCCGGGAAGAGCTGCTGCGCAGTTCCGCCGATCTGCTCACCGACAGCGGCCGCCGGGCCTCCTACGAAGCCGACCTCACCACCCTGGCCGCCAGCGGCGAGAGCATGGTGCCAGCCCTGGACGTGCCCTCCACCAAGGAGGTGGGCGGCCTGCTGCTGCTGCTGGAGGCGGGCCAACCCCAGGAGTGCTTCGAGCTGGCCAGCAAGGCCCTCCAGCCCCCCCAGGCCCCGGCCCTCGGGAGCGGCCGCGAAGCCGACCTCGCCCTGCTGGCGGGCCTGGCTTGCCTGGCCGCTGCGGCCGAGTTGCACCAGCAGCGGCGCTATGAGCAGGCCGCCCGGGTGCTGCGGCAGGGGCTGCAGCTGCTGCAGCGGATGGGCCAGTTACCGGCGATTCGGCAGCAGATCAGCGATGAACTGAGCGGCCTGCGCCCCTACCGGGTGCTCGACCTGCTGAGCCGCGAGCTGGCCAACACCGCCGAGAGGGTGGAAGGACTGGCCCTGCTCGAAGACCTGGTGCAGGAACGGGGCGGACTCGATGCCGAGAGCAGCTCGGGGCTGCCCGCCGCCGATTTCCAGACGTTTTTCAAGCAGATCCGCAGCTACCTCACCGTGCAGGAGCAGGTGGACCTGTTCAGCCGCTGGGCCGACCGTTCCCGGGCGGCGAACTTCCTGGCCGCCACCGCCCTCACCGCCTCGGGCTTCGCCCAGCGCAAACCCGAGCGCATCCAGGAGGCCCTGGAGCGGCTGGAGGCCGCGGGCGACAGCGGCATGAAGCCCCTGCTGGCCTGCCTGCAGTTGCTTCTGGGCCATGTGCCCATGGCCCTGGCCAACTTCGCGGCGGGCGCCGATGCCCAGCTGCGCCGCTGGGCCGAGCAGCAGAGCAGCGACCCCCTGGCCCAGCTCTGCGCCTACTGCCGCGACTGGCTGGCCCGGGATGTGCTCACCGGCTATCGCGACCTGGACACCGATCCCGATCTGGAGGCCTACTTCGCCGACCGGGATGTGCAGGCCTGGGTGGAGCGCCACGACCGCCCCCAGGCCCAACC
>JBBASQ010000036.1:0-16147 GCA_040399185.1 Prochlorococcaceae cyanobacterium | reverse complement strand
GAGCTGTGGGAGCCGGAGGGGGACACCCATTGGAGCTGGCCCGATCTGCGGCTGCCTTCGATCCCCGCCCTGCCGCCGCTTCCCGCCCTGCCCGGCATGGCGGAGCTCAGGGAGCACCCCCGCCGCCTCTGGATCGCTGGCGGGGCCGGGTTGGGGGTGCTGCTGATCGCTGCAGCCGTGGGCCTGCGCCTCAGCCGCCCAACGCCCACGGCCCTGCCAGTGCAACCCGTTGCGCAGCCCAAGCCACCGGCCCCTGCACCGGCACCTGCCCCCACAGCGAACCCCACACCCGCCCTGCCGCTGAAGGCGGAGGCCCCCAGCGAAGCCCAGCTGCGCACCCTGCTGGAAGCCTGGCTGGAAGCCAAGGCCACCGTGCTGGCCGGCCGTGAACCCGATCAACCGCCCGACAGCCTGGCGAGCTCCACCCAGGTGCAGCGGCTGCAGCAGGAGCGCGCCGAAGACCGGGCCGCCAGCACCACCCAGGAGATCACCACCACGGTGGAGGGCCTCTCCATCGATGAGCGCGACGGCAACCGGATCGCCGCCACCGTGCAGCTGCGCTACGCCGATCGCCGCCTGGATGCGGCCGGCCAGGCGGTGGGCGCTCCCACCAGCCTGCAACTCACCAACCGCTACGTGTTCGGCCGAGGGGCCGACGGCATCTGGCGAATGGTGAGCTTCCGCAAGGCCTGATCCGGCTCCGCCGGTTCACCCCGCACAGCCAGATCCGAGCCGCACAGCGGCGCCCCAGAGAAGGGCTTCTCGTTCCGGTTTTTACGATGCGGAATCAAGCCCCCGGCCGCCCCTGATGTTCGACGAGCTCTCCCAACGGTTTGAGGACGCCGTCAAGAACCTCCGGGGCCAGGGCGCGATCAGCGAAGGCAACATCGAAGGCGCCCTGAAGGACGTGCGCCGCGCGCTGCTGGAGGCCGATGTGAGCCTCCCGGTGGTGAAGGAGTTTGTGGACGAGGTGCGCAGGAAGGCCCTCGGCACCGAAGTGGTGCGCGGCATCAGCCCGGATCAGAAATTCATCCAGGTGGTGCACGAGCAGCTCGTGGACACCATGGGCGGCGAGAACGCCCCCCTGGCCGGCGGCGGCAAGGCGGGGGAACCCACGGTGGTGCTGATGGCCGGCCTGCAGGGCGCGGGCAAGACCACCGCCACCGCGAAGCTCGGCCTGCACCTGAAAGAACAGGGCCGCAAGGCACTGCTGGTGGGGGCTGATGTCTACCGCCCGGCAGCCATCGATCAGCTCAAGACGCTGGGCGGGCAGATCGGTGTGGAGGTGTTCAGCCTCGGCACCGAGGCCAAGCCGGAAGACATTGCGGCGGCGGGCCTGGCCAAGGGCAAAACCGAAGGCTTCGACGTGGTGCTGGTGGACACCGCCGGCCGCCTCCAGATCGATCAATCGATGATGGAGGAGATGGTGCGGATCCGCGAAGCCGTGCAGCCCGATGAGGTGCTGCTGGTGGTGGATTCAATGATCGGCCAGGAGGCCGCCGATCTCACCCGGGCCTTCCACGAACAGGTGGGTATCACCGGCGCCGTGCTCACCAAGCTCGACGGCGACTCCCGCGGCGGCGCCGCCCTCTCGATCCGCAAGGTGAGCGGCGCGCCGATCAAGTTCATCGGCACCGGCGAGAAGGTGGAGGCCCTGCAGCCCTTCCACCCCGAGCGGATGGCCAGCCGGATTCTGGGCATGGGCGACGTGCTCACCCTCGTGGAAAAGGCCCAGAAGGAGGTGGAGCTGGCCGATGTGGCCCGGATGCAGCAGAAGCTCCAGGAAGCCACTTTCGACTTCTCCGACTTCGTGCAGCAGATGCGCTTGATCAAGCGCATGGGCTCCCTGGGCGGCCTGATGAAGCTGATCCCGGGGATGAACAAGATCGACGACGGGATGCTCAAGCAGGGCGAGGAGCAGCTCAAGAAGATCGAAGCGATGATCGGCTCGATGACCCAGGCGGAGCGGGAAAACCCCGACCTGCTGGCCTCGAGCCCCAGCCGCCGCCGCCGGATCGCCGGCGGCAGCGGCCACGCCCCGGCGGATGTGGACAAGGTGCTGGCCGACTTCCAGAAGATGCGGGGCTTCATGCAGCAGATGACCCGTGGCGGCGGCATGCCGGGCATGCCCGGGATGGGGGGCTTCCCCGGCATGGGGGGAATGCCTGGCTTCCCCGGCGGCATGCCCGGCATGGGAGGAATGCCCGGTGGGCGCGGGCGGGGCGGCGGAGCAGCCAAGGCCCCCAAGCCCGCCAAGAAGCGCAAGGGCTTCGGCGATCTCTGAGGGGTCGTCACCCCGGCAGGTACATTGGTTGTTTGCACACCTAGCGGCTAGGCCACGATGATCAAGCTCCGCCTGAAGCGGTTTGGAAAGAAGCGGGAAGCGAGTTTCCGCCTCGTGGCCGTCAACAGCACCTCGCGCCGTGACGGTCGTCCGCTCGAGGAGCTGGGCTTCTACAACCCCCGCACCAAGGAAACCCGCCTCGACACCGAGGCGATCCGTGCCCGCCTCCAGCAGGGCGCCCAGCCCACCGACTCTGTGCTCACGCTGCTGGAGCGCGGTGGCCTGGTCGAAAAGACCGTGCGTCCCTCCGTGGTGATCGGTCAGAAGAAGCAGGCCGCTGCCCGCGATGCCGCCGCCAAGAAGGCAGCCAAGGAAGCCGCTGAAGCGGCCGCCGCTGCTGCAGCCGAAGCTGCCGCTGCTGCTGAAGCACCTGCCGCAGACGCCGCCGAAGCCTGAGGCCCGCCCCCATGAGCGGGGCCCCCAGCCTCTCCAGCTTCACGATCGACCTGCCGGACCAGGACGCCGCCCTGGCCCTCGCAGGCGACGCCGAATCCACCCTGCATCGCCTCGAGGCCCTCACCGGGGCCTCCTTGGTGTTGCGGGGTTTGTCATTGCAGCTCCGGGGCCGTCCCACCCAGTTGGAACGCGCCAGCGGGCTTGTGGAACTGCTCCGCCCCCTCTGGCAGGAGGGTCAGCGGGTGACAGCGGTCGACGTTCAGACCGCCCTCACGGCCCTCGACACCGGCCGTGGTGACGAGCACCAGCAGCTGGGCAAGCAGGTGCTGGCCCGCAGCCAGAACGGCAAGTTGCTGCGGCCGCGCACCCTCAAACAGAAGGCCTACGTGGATGCCATCGAGCGCCACGACCTCACCCTGGCCCTGGGCCCTGCCGGCACCGGCAAGACATTCCTGGCCGCCGTTCAGGCGGTGCGGATGCTGCAGGAACGCAAGGTGGAGCGCCTGATCCTCACCCGCCCGGCCGTGGAGGCCGGCGAGCGGCTGGGTTTCCTGCCCGGGGATCTGCAACAGAAGGTTGACCCCTACCTCCGCCCCCTCTACGACGCCCTGCACACCCTGCTCGGCCAGGAGCGCACGGCAGCGCTGATCGAGAAGAACGTGATCGAGGTGGCGCCGCTGGCCTACATGCGCGGCCGCACCCTGGCCGATGCCTTCGTGATCCTCGATGAGGCCCAGAACACCACCACCGCCCAGATGCGCATGGTGCTCACCCGCCTGGGTGAGGGCTCGCGCATGGTGGTGACAGGCGACCCCACCCAGATCGACCTGCCCCAGGGCTGCCTGAGCGGTCTGATCGAAGCGGCCCAGGTACTCGACGGGGTGGAGGGCGTGGCCATCTGCCGGCTCACCGCCGCCGATGTGGTGCGCCACCCGCTGGTGCAGCGCCTGGTTACCGCCTACGCCAACCGCGATGCGCGCCGGCACACCACCTGACAGCGGGGAGGGGATCCGTACTCAACAGCACCCGTACTGAAGGGAACCCAACCCGTTCAGCCCTGCCACAATGCATGGAGTTCTCAGTTCTGGTGCGCCATGCCGGCCAGCAGCAATTTCCAGGAAGCGATCCGCCAGGCGCAATCCAGTGCCCTGGTAGGCCCCAATGTGGTGAACAAGGCCCTGCCCTACGTGGGCGGCGGCATGGTGCTCACCGCCGTGGGCGTGATGGGTGGTCTGGCCCTGATGGCCAGCAATGCCGCCCTGTTCATGCCCCTGTTCTGGGTGGCCCTGATCGGCAACTTCATCCTCTTCTTCGTGGCCCAGAACGTGGCCAACAAGGGGGATAACGGCACAGCCCTGCCCCTGCTCTCGGCCTACAGCCTGATCACCGGCTTCACCCTGAGCGGCATCGTCAATTACGCCGTTGCCTCGGCCGGCATCGGCGCCGTGGGCACCGCAGCCCTGGCCACCGGCATCACCTTCGTGGTGGCCTCGGTGATGGGCCGCCGCATGAGCGACAACGTGGGCCAGGCCCTCTCGGCTGTGGTGGGCCTGGGCATCCTCGGCCTGGTGATCGCCATGTTCGTGCAGATCATCGGCAGCCTGTTTGCACCGGGCGTGTTCAGCGCCGGTGGCTTCGAGCTGATGATCGCGGGCTTCGGCACCGTGCTCTTCGTGGGTGCCGCCTTCGTGGACTTCTACACGATGCCCCGCACCTACAGCGACGACCAATACCTGGCCGGTGCCCTGGGGATGTACCTCACCTACATCAACCTGTTCATCTTCATCCTGCGCCTGGTCATTGCCCTGCAGGGCGGTGGACGCCGCGACTGATTGCTGGCCTCCCACGATCCACAAGCCCCCGCATGACGGGGGCTTTTTTGTTGGCCTCAGGCCTGCCTGGTGCGCGCAGTGGCCCCATGCGAGCCCAAACGATTCATTCGGCCACCGCCTCAATCGCCGCCGCGATGGCCGCCTTCTGCTCGGCGTCGTAGCCCCAGCGATCCAGGAACGCCCGATCGTCGCCGGCGCCATCCCGGGCCGCGGCCAGGAGGGTTTCCAGGCGAGTTTTCACCGCATCGGGTTCCAGCTGCCGCAGCAGCTCGGTGCAGCGGGCGCTCACCCGTTCGGACGAACCCTGCTGGTTGGGATCCCCGGCGCGCTGGTGATGCAGGGCCATCGCCGTGCTCATCGCCAGGTTGCGGGCGGTGAGGTCCACCACACCCTCACCGGCCGCGCGCAGCTGGATCACCAGGGGCTCGGGCAGCCGGTCCATCAAGGGGCAGTCGCCCACCAGGCTCACCACGAAGAACCCCCGCCCCCCGTCGCGGGTGGCCACCAATTCCCCCACCCGATCGGCGAGCACTTCGTCGCTGAGTTCTCCGTTTTCCCACAGACCCAGCCATTGGGCGGTGATCTCCATCGCCTGCTGGAAGGTGGGCTCGAGGGGGGTGGCGGTCATGGCGCTGCAGGCTGGGGGCCGGGCTGGCAGTGTTGAGGTTATGGATCCAACCCACCCCGCCGCCAACGCCACGCCCCCGGGGAACGGGCCAGGACGGCTGGAGATCCCCGATGCCCAGGACGGGGTGCTGCTGCCGATCCCCGATCCAGCCGAATCCGCGCGACTCCTCCAGGGCGATGGGACCCTGCCCGGCGCGCCCCCGGCCAACTTCCGCTCGGGGTTCGTAGCCCTGATCGGCCGTCCCAACGTGGGCAAAAGCACCCTGCTCAACCAGCTGGTGGGCGAGAAGGTGGCGATCACCTCGCCGGTGGCGCAAACCACCCGCAATCGCCTGCGGGCGATCCTCACCACACCAGAAGCCCAGCTGGTGCTGCTGGACACGCCTGGGATCCACAAGCCCCACCACCTGCTGGGCGAGCGCCTGGTCAAAACGGCGCGCAGCACCATCGGCGATGTGGATGTGGTGCTGCTGCTGGTGGATGGCAGCCAGCCGGCCGGCCGGGGCGATGGCTACATCGTGGATCTGCTGCGCCATTGCCGCGCGCCAGTGCACGTGGCCCTCAACAAACACGACCTGGTGGATCCGGAGCAGGCCGAAGCCCTGGCCGCCAGCTACCGCGACATGCTCGACGGCAAGGGCGACTTCGCCTCCCCCACCGAGCAGCCCCCCCTGCCGTGGCCGCTCCATCCCGTGAGTGCGCTCACAGGCGATGGCACCGAAACCCTGGTGCAGGCGCTGAGTGCCGAGCTGCCTGAGGGGCCCCACCTCTATCCGCCCGACGCGGTGAGCGACCAGCCTGAACAACTGCTGATGGCTGAGCTGATCCGCGAGCAGGTGCTCAGCCACACCCGTGAAGAGGTACCCCACTCGGTGGCGGTGAGCATCGACCGGGTGGTGGATGACGGCCCGCGCACGGCCGTGCTGGCCACCGTGCTGGTGGAGCGGGCCAGCCAGAAGGGAATCCTGATCGGCAAAGGCGGCCGGATGCTCAAGACCATCGGCCAGGGAGCCCGCCTGCAGATGGAAAAGGTGTTCGCCGGGCCGGTGTATTTGGAGCTGTTCGTGAAGGTGGTGCCCGGCTGGCGCCGCAGCGCCGCCCGCCTCGCCGAACTGGGCTACCGGGGCGAATAGGCGAGCGGGCCTGAGAGAATCCGGCGATGACCGATTCCGCAGCCAGCCCGGCCTTCCCCCCCGATTCGATCAAGGCCTTTCTGCGCTTCTGCGAGGGGGAATGGATGAATCTGCGCAGCCAGTTCGACCTAGGGGAAGACGCCGACGGCGAGAACGGCGATGAATGGCACACCAGCGAGCGCGGTGAGCTGGTGGTCACCTATCTGGAAGACGGCGAAGGTCCCGGCGGGCTGAGCGTGGGACCCAAAGGCACCCCCCCGCGTCGGCTTTTGTTTGCGGCCGGCGGCAGCTTCCGCAGCGAGGGCACCGGCTCCAGCCGGGAGGGCAACTGGCAGCTCTGGCCCGACGGCAGCCTGGAACTGGTGATCAGCAACGGCCAGGCCGAGGTGCGCGAGCGCATCTGGTTCACCAAGCCCAACCTGCGCCTGCGCTCCACGGTGGAGCACAACGCCGATGGCTCCCCCGGCCGGGCCAGCTTCAGCTCCGAGATCCGCCGCGTGAGCAAGCCGGCCGATCGCCCCGCAACCTGAGCCGATGCGTCTCGATGTGGTGAGCCTGGCCCCGGAGGCGTTCGCGCCGCTGCTGGGCCTGGGCGTGATCGGCCGTGCCTTCAACGCCGGCATCGCCGAGCTGCACCTGCACAACCCGCGCGACTACGCCACCGACAAGTACAAGAAGGTTGATGACATCCCCTACGGCGGTGGCGCTGGGATGGTGCTGAAGCCGGAGCCGGTGTTTGCCGCGGTGGAGGCGATTCCGGTGCTGCCGCGCCGGCGGGTGCTGCTGATGAGTCCCCAGGGGCAGCCGCTCAAGCAGGTCGATCTGCGCCGCTGGGCCGCCGACTACGACCAGCTCGTGTTCCTCTGCGGCCACTACGAGGGCTTCGACGAGCGGATCCGCTCCCTGGCCGACGAGGAGGTATCGATCGGCGACTTCGTGCTCACCGGCGGCGAGCTGCCCGCCGCCACGATCATCAACGGCGTGGTGCGGCTGCTGCCGGGCACCGTGGGCACCGAGAGCTGCCTCGACGACGAAAGCCACAGCGCCCTGCTGCTGGAGCACCCGCATTACACGCGGCCGGCTGAGTTCCGCGGCATGGAGGTGCCGGCCGTGCTGCGCAGCGGCGACCATGGCGCCATCGCCCGCTGGCGCCACACCCAGCAGGTGGACCGCACCCGCGATCGCCGCCCCGATCTCTACGCGCTCTGGGAGCAACAGCAGGAGCACTGAGGGGGCCAGGCGCTGGCCGCCTGGTGAGAGCGGCGCCTTAAGCGCCGAAGGCGCGTGAAGCCGCGACACCAGACGGCCAGCGCGACGCGAGACACTGGCGCCAGCACCGACGGCCCCATGGACCTCAGGATCGGCAACGGCTACGACATCCACCGGCTGGTGCCTGGCCGGCCGCTGATCCTTGGCGGGCAACAGCTGGAGCATCCCGAAGGCCTGGGGCTCGATGGCCACAGCGATGCCGATGTGCTGGTGCACGCGATCATGGATGCGCTGCTGGGGGCCCTGTCGCTGGGCGACATCGGCAAGTACTTCCCCCCCGACGATCCCCAGTGGAAAGGGGCCGACAGCCTGGTGCTGCTGGAGCAGGTGGTGGCCCTGGTGCGGGAGCGCGGCTGGCGCGTGGTGAATGTGGATTCAGTGGTGGTGGCCGAGCGTCCCAAGCTCAAGCCCCACATCGAGGCGATGCGCGGTGCGATTGCGAGCCGTATGGGCCTGGAACCCGATCAGGTGGGCGTGAAGGCCACCACCAACGAGAAGCTCGGCCCGGAGGGCCGGGAGGAAGGCATCAGTTGCCAGGCGGTGGCGCTGCTGCAGCGCGGCTGAACCCTGACCATTCGCAGAATGCGAACCAACGCAATGGGTGCACCATGACGCCGCTGCTGGATCGCTGGCTGAGGCTGTTGCGACGCCCACTGCTGGCCGTTGTGGTCTCGGCAGCCCTGCTGATGGGTTCGGCGATGCCCGCGCTGGCGGCCGGCGCGGAAGCCGGCAACTACGGCGTGGTGGTGGTGGAGCACCTGCGGGTGAAGGTGCCTGCCGAAGCGGTGGAGGACTGGCTGGAGGCCGAGCAGGGCAGCTGGGAACCCTGGCTGGCCGAACAGCCAGGCTTTCTCGATCGCCAGCTGCTCTGGGATCCGGAACGGGAAGAGGGCACCCTGCTAATCCACTGGCGCAGCCGAGATCAGTGGAAAGCGATCCCGGAACGGGACATCGAGCAGGTGCAGGAGCGCTTCGAGCAGCTGGCCCGCCAGGCCACCGGCCGGCGCCAGGGCAACCCCTTCCCGCTGGTATTCGAAGGGGAGCTGCTGCCGCAATGAGCAGGGCACACGACACCTATGTGCTCGGCACCACCCAGACCGAGCTGGAACGGCTGGGGCGCCAGCACACCATCTGGAGGCAAGACACCCTCACCGCCTGGGACCGTGCCGGCTTCCGGGAGGGCCAACGGCTCTTGGATCTGGGCTGCGGGCCCGGATTTGCCGCCCTGGATCTGGCCGAGCGGGTGGGTCGCGGCGGCACCGTGCTGGCGATCGACAACGCGCCGCCCTACCTGGCGCACCTGCAGCAGCAAGCCCGGGCCCAGGGCCTCCACCAGCTCAGCACCCAGCTGCTGGATCTCGGCAGCCATGCCACCGCCGCAACGGTTGAAGCCACCATCGGCGCGGGCCGGTGGGATGGGGCCTGGTGCCGCTGGCTGGCGATGTTCCTGCCGGATCCCGATGCTTTGGTGGCCCTGGCCGCCCAGGCGCTGCGGCCCGGCGGGCGACTGGTGCTCCATGAGTACGTGCACTGGGACACCTTTGCGGTGATGCCCCAGGGCGACGGGCTGAAACGGTTCGCGGAGTGCTGCATCCACCACTGGCAGGCCAATGGCGGCGACCCCCATGTGGCGCGGCGGCTGCCCCAGCTACTGGAAGCCCGGGGACTGCAGCTGGTCAGCGCCCGCAGCCTGATGGCCTGCGAACCCACCGATGGCCCCAAGGCCCAATGGCTGCAGGACTTTGTCCAGAGTTATGCCCCCCAGCTCACCGCCGCCGGCGTGTGGAGCGCCGCCAACCAGCAGGCCCTCGAGGCCGACCTGGCCCAGGCGCAACAGCACCCCAGCCTGTGGGTGACGCCGGCACTGGTGGAGCAGATCTGGGAACAACCCGCCGCCTGAGCCAGCCCTCCCGATGACCAGCCAGCCCAGCCCCGATCACCGCCTCGATCTGCAGCGCCGCCAACGGCTCGGGATGGTGGAGGCGATCTGGGGCGAGCACAAAACCGCAGACCAACTGGCGCGCATCATTCGCAAGCTCCACGACGCAGGCGAACTGGCCTTCGCCACCCGGGTGAGCGAGGAGAAAGCCGAGGCGGTGCGGGCCCTCATCCCCGAGCTACCACTGGAACACCACCCGGCGGCCCGCTGCCTGGTGAGTCCGGAACTGCCGGCGGTCGATCCTGCCCGCGGTCGGGTGGCCGTACTGAGCGGCGGCACCAGCGATCTGCCGGTGGCCAGCGAAGCTCAGCTGGCCCTGGCCTGCCACGGCGTGGCTGCGGAGTTGGTGCTGGATGTGGGCGTGGCCGGGCTGCACCGCCTGCTCGATCGGCTGGAGGAGTTGCGCAGCGCCGACGTGCTCATCGCCTGCGCCGGCATGGAGGGGGCCCTGCCCACGGTGCTGGGGGGCCTGCTGCCCCAGCCGGTGATCGGGGTGCCCGTGGCCGTGGGCTACGGGGTGAGCTCCGGCGGGCAGGCGGCCCTGCACGGAATGCTGGCCAGCTGCGCGCCAGGGCTCACGGTGGTGAACATCGACAACGGCTATGGCGCCGCGATGGCCTGCCTGCGGATCCTGGGCCTCAGAGGTGCTGCAGATCCGGGTAGGCGGTGAGCAGCTCCTCGGTGCTCAGCACTTCGCCGGCCCCCTCGGGCTGCCAGATCACCTCGAGGGCCAGCAGGTCGTCAGCACCAACCCCACCCAGGATCTGCAGGCTCTGGCGCAGCTGGTCGGCGCTGGTGGCGCCTTTGAGGGTGAGCCGACTGCGGCTGGCCACCAGCAGGGTGATGGCAATGAAATCGCTGGTGGCGTCGCTGTCGCCGGCGGCCTTGGCCCCTTCGCTGGAGCGCTGACCACCCACATTCGTGGTGAGCTCTCGATCGAGCTTGGAGCGCTCCGCCATCGAGAGGCGATTGAAGGTGGATTCAGCGGAGGCGAAGGGCACCTGACCCACCTCGGCGTTGGCGTACACCCAGAGGTCGGGGTTACGCAGCAGGGCCAGGCTGGTCTCCTGGAGCACGCGCTGCAGGCCAGTGCTGCTGCTGGTGTCGGCGCTGCTGGCCAGGCGGCGCAGGTCGGTCTGGAGTTCGCGGGCGGAGGCCAGCAGGCCCATCTGCACCTGGGCGATCGACACCGGGCCATCGGGACGGCCGTAGGTGATTGGGCCACCGCCCCCTTCGAGGGCCGGCCCCCCACCGCCACCGCCCCGCAGGGCATTGACGAACAGGCCCACGATCGCCATCAGCACGAGGAAGCCGAACAGGCCACCACCACCGAAGCCGAAGAAAGGAATGATGAAGGGAAAACCGATCCCGCCGCCGTAGCCGCCCCGATAGCCGCTGTTGTAGCCGCCACCACCGCCGTAACTCCGGGGCATGGAGGGAGCAGACCGGAAACTGCCACCGCCGATCCGGCCGCCGCTGGCGGCCTCACTGGGGGCCGGGTGCAACAGCAGCAAACCCGCAACCAATGCGGGCAAGGCAAGACAGCTGAGGCAACGGCGCCATGCGACCCGCTGCGGCCAACGCTGATAGCGGGAAGGAGAAGCCAAGGCACCGCAGCCGATTGGCAGAAATCTAGGAACCGCCCCCCACGATGGTGACCACTTCGAGCACGTCGGATTCCACCACCGGCTGATCGCTCCAGCGGCTGCGCGGCAGGATCGAGCCGTTGAACTCCACCACCACCAACTGCGGCCGATAGCCCAGGGCCTCCAGGGCGCAATCGAGGCTCAGCCCGGCAGGGCAGGTGCGGGGCTCGCCATTCACCTGGAGGGCAATCTGCGGTTCACGGGGGCTGGTCTCTGACGTCATGACTTCAGGGAGGGGCGAGCGCGAACAAGAGCGGGCAAGGGGAGTGGGGGGGATCAGGCCTCGCTCTGCAGCCCAGCCAGCAGCGCCTGCGCCGCCGCCGCCGGATCCGCCGCTTCGGTGATCGCCCGCACCACCGCCACCCGATCCGCCCCAGCCTCCCGCACCCGCGGCAGGGCTGACGCATCGATGCCGCCGATGGCAAAAAAGGGAATCGGGCACTCAGCCGCCGCCTGGCGCACGTAATCCAGGCCCACCGGCTGGCGACCCGGCTTGGTGGGGGTGGCATTCACCGGGCCCACACCCACGTAGTCGCAGCCATCCGCCACGGCCTGCCGCAAGTGATCGATGGCGTGGGTGCTGCGGCCGATCAGGCGCTCCGGGCCCAGCAGCTGCCGCGCCACCGCGGGGGGCAGATCCCCCTGGCCCAGGTGCACCCCATCGGCCTCCACCGCCAGGGCAAGGTCGATTCGGTCATTCACGATGAACAGGGCCCCATGGCGGGCACACAGCTGGCGGAGGGCGCGGGCCTGCTGCAGCCGCTCCCCATCGGTGAGCAGCCCACCCGCCGCATTGGTGGCCTCGGGCTTGGCGCGGTACTGCACCAGCCGCACGCCGCCCTGCAGCGCCGCCTCCACCGTGGCCTCCAGGTTCGGCACCGGGGAACTCACCAAATAGAGGTGACAGCGCTGGAGCAGGGCCCGGCGCTCGGCGCCGCTGGCCTGCAGCCGGCTGGCGCGCAGCAGATCCACCTCCAGGTCGTAGAGGGCGTAACGCACCGCCGCGGCCTCGGCCGCCAGGGCCGGTTCGGGCGCCCGGCCGAACTCCTCGATCACCCGCAGCGCCTCCTGCACCCGCGCCGCATTGGCCGCCAGCACCTGCTCGGGCGCCACCCGTTCAGCCTGGGCGGGATGGCCCAGGCCGGCGGCCGGATCGGTGGCGGTGTGGCGGGCCAGCTTGAGGTGATCGCCATGCACTTGCCCGAGCCGCTGGCGCAGATCCTTGGTGCGGGCCACCAGATCGGCGCGATCCAACCCGAAGCGGGCCCAGTCTTCCAGCACCCGCAGGCCCTCCCGGGCCCGATCGAGGTTGGCGTCGAGCAGACGCCGCACGGCCTGCTCCTGGGTGGCAGGTGTGGAATCGGTCGCAGGATGCATGGTGGAAAGGGCTGCGCTGCTTAGGGTTGCGCCCAGTGGCTGGAGCAGGCCGGATGAACCACGCCGACGAGGGCAGCCCGATGCTGGTGCTGGTGTCGGGGATTCTGCTGTTGGGCGGGATCGCGGCCTTCATCGGCTGGGGGCTCACCCACGCCTACCCGGCCGCCTGAGCTCGGCAGAGATCCCTGGCCTGGTCGGCATCGCGGCCGATCTGGGCACGGAGGGCATCAAGGCCGTCAAAGCGCTGCTGGCGCCGCAGCAGGGCGATCGGCTCCACCGTGAGGCATCGGCCCACCAGCTCGTGATGGCCGTCGAGCAGATGCACTTCCACCGCTGACGGGGCATCGGGATCCACCGTGGGCTGGGGGCCCAGGTTCATCACCGCGGGCAGCGGCCCCTCGGGCGGCGTCCCCGAGCTTGTCACCCAGGCCCAGGCGGCATAGACCCCCTCCAGGGGCAGGAACTTGCGGCCGTCCACCTGCAGGTTGGCGGTGGGCCAGCCGAGCTGGCGCCCCAGCCCCCGGCCCTGCACCACCTGGCCGCTGAAGCGATAAGCACGCTCCAGCAAACGCCGCGCTTCGGTGATGTCGCCCGCTCCAAGGGCCCGGCGGATACGGCTGCTGCTCACCCGCTCCTCGCCGTCCCAGAGCATCGGCAGCACCGCCACCTCCATCCCGAAGCCGGCACCAATGCGTTGAAGGGCCTCCGCATCCCCACTGCGGCCCGCCCCGAAGCGAAAGTTGTCGCCCACCGCCACCCGGCGGGCCTGCAGCTGGCCCACCAGCACCTGCTCCACAAACGCCTCGGGGCTCAGGGCCGCCAGCTCCCGGCTGAAGGGCACCAGCACCAGCTGGCGGATGCCCAGGGGCTCCAGCAGCTCCAGCTTTTCCTCGGGCAGATCCAGCCGCAGGCGGGTGTCGCCATGCAGCACCTCGCGTGGGTGGGGCCAGAAGCTCACCACCGAGGGCGTGACGTCCGGGCTGGCGTCGCCGGTGACGGCGGCGATCACACGGCGGTGGCCCTGGTGAAGCCCATCGAAGCTGCCGAGGGCGATGGCCGTGGGCCGCAGCGCGTCGTGAGGAGAGCGCAGAGGAATCAACGCGGCTCGGCCAGGGCAACGGGCTGTAACGCGGATCCTCCCACCCCACCTGGCGCGCCGAGGCGGCCGTGGCAACTTGGGACCAGTGACGGGGCGGCCATGGCCGATCGGCTCGACCTTCAGCTGATCTCAGCGGCGCTGCGGCGGATGAGCTGGATCCGGCTGTGGGCCCAGGTGGTACTGGCCGTGGTGGTGCTGGGGGTGCTGCTGTTCAACAACATCGGCGGCCAGCTCAGCGCCCGCGCCGACAAGGCCCTGGGCCTGGGGCCTGGCCTCTCGCTCACCACGCTGTCGTTCTTCATCCTGCTCTGGAGCATCTGGCAAAGCGGACTGCTGGTGCGCTGCGGCCGGGCCCTGGCCAGCCCCGTACGCCCCAGCAAGGGCGAAACAGCTCGCCTGATCAAGCGGGGCGTGCTGGCCGATCTCGCGGGGCTCACCCTGGCCGTGGTGGGCTATCAGTCGCTCGCCGGCAGCCTCTTCTTTCAGGCTTCGATGCAGGCGGGCTTCGCCTTCGGCGGGGTGATGACCACCCCGGGGGGGCGCATCACCAATTACCCGATCACCTCCCTGGAGATGCTCTCGGTGCTGAGCAACACCCAGGTGCTGTTCGCCCACCTGATCGGGCTGTGGATCAGCCTCTGGCTGCTGCAGCGCATCTACCGGGCCAGCAGCTGATCAGCCGAGCGCGGGCAGGGTGCTGCAGTCGCCGCGCCAGAAGATCTCGGGCTGCAGGGGCGTGAGCGAGGCGCCGCCGCCATTCACGTGGGCCACATCGGTGGGCCAGTCGCTCGGGCCGGACACCTCGGCCGCCAGGTCGTTCGCCACCTCTCCGGCCAGCCAGTAATAGGTGCGCCCGCGGGGATCCACGCGCTTGTCGAACTGGTCGGTGTAGCGGCGCACCGCCGTGCGGCACCAGCGCAGCGGGCCGATCTGATCGGCGGGCAGGGGCGGCACATTGAGATTGAGCAGGGTGGCGGGGGGCCAGCCCTGCGCCAGCATCCGCTCGGCCACATCCAGGGCCAGTTCCGCCGCCGGAGCGAACTGGCGCCACTGGAAATCGGCACTGCTCACCGCCAGGGCGTGGAGCCCCTCGATCGTGCCCTCCATCGCCGCACTCACGGTGCCGGAATAGAGCACGTCCGTGCCGAGGTTGGGGCCATGGTTGATGCCGGAGAGCACCAGATCCGGCCATTCATCCAGCAGGGAAAAGAGCGCGAGCTTCACGCAATCGCTGGGGGTGCCGCTGCAGGCCCAGGCATGCACCCCATCGGCGAACAGCTCATCGGCCCGCTCGGCGCGGATAGGGGTCTGGAGGGTGAGGCCATGGCCGGTGGCGGAGCGCTCCTGGTCGGGGCAAACCACGGTGACGTGATGCCCGCGGGCCACGGCGGCGGCCGCCAGGGTGCGGATGCCTTCCGCGAAGACCCCGTCGTCGTTGCTGATCAGGATCTTCAAGGGAGCCATGGCGGCGGCAGAGGGCTGATCCGTACAGTCTCCCCCTTGCCCCCGAGCCAGAGGCCGCCGTGAGCGCCACCGTGTCCCTGCAGCAGCTCACCGAGCAGCTCGACGCCCTGGAGCGCGCCGCCGCCGATGAGATCCGGGCCGCAGCGACCGCCGCCGAGCTGGAAGACCTACGGGTGGGGCTGCTGGGCAAGAAAGGACGGCTGTCGGCCGTGCTGGGGGCCATGGGCAAGCTCCCCGGCGACGAGCGGCCGGTGGTGGGCCAGCGCGCCAACGTGCTCAAGGAGCAGGTGCAATCGCTGCTGGGCGAGCGCCTGCAGGCGGTGAAAGCTGCGGCGATGGCCGAGCGCATCGCCCACGAAACCCTCGACGTGACAGCCCCCTGCACCTACGTGCCACCGGGGCATCGCCATCCCCTGATCAGCACGATCGAGGAGATCGTCGACATCTTCTCCGGCCTCGGCTACCGGGTGTCGGAAGGGCCCGAGATCGAAACCGACTACTACAACTTCACGGCGCTGAACATCCCGGAGCATCACCCCGCCCGGGACATGCAGGACACCTTCTACCTGGAGGACGGCCGCCTGCTGCGCACCCACACCTCCCCGGTGCAGATCCGCTACCTGGAGAACAACCCGCCGCCGGTGCGGGTGATCGCGCCGGGCCGGGTGTATCGCCGGGATGCCGTGGATGCCACCCACTCGCCGGTGTTTCACCAGGTGGAGGTGCTGGCGATCGATGAGGGCCTGGATTTCAGCCACCTGCGCGGCACGGTGACGGCCTTTCTGCAGCAGTTCTTCGGCGATCTGCCGGTGCGCTTCCGCGCCAGCTACTTCCCCTTCACCGAACCCAGCGCCGAGGTGGACGTGCAGTGGCGCGGCCGCTGGCTGGAGGTGATGGGCTGCGGGATGGTGGATCCAGCCGTGCTCACCGGCATGGGCCTGGATCCCGAGCGCTGGAGCGGTTTCGCCGCCGGCCTGGGCGTGGAGCGCTTCTGCATGGTGCGCCACGGCATCGACGACAT
>JBBASQ010000035.1:0-23303 GCA_040399185.1 Prochlorococcaceae cyanobacterium | reverse complement strand
CCATCCACCTGCAGCACCTGGCCGGTCATGTAGGCGGCGGCGGGGTCGGCGGCGAGGAAGCGCACGGCGCCGGCCACTTCGGCCGGCTGGCCCATGCGGCCCAGGGGGATGGCCTTGAGGATCGGTTCCTTGTCGAGCTCGGCGGTCATGTCGCTCTCGATGAAGCCCGGGGCCACGGCGTTCACGGTGACGCCGCGGCTGGCGAATTCGGCGGCGCTGCTGCGGGTGAGGCCGATCACGCCGGCCTTGGCGGCGCTGTAGTTGGCCTGGCCGGGGTTGCCCATCAGGCCCACCACCGAGGTGATGTTGATGATGCGGCCGCTGCGGGCCTTCAGCATCGAGCGGCTCACCGCGCGGGTGCAGAGGAACACGCCGGTGAGGTTGAGGTTGATCACGCTCTGCCAGTCGGCGCTCTTCATGCGCATCAGCAGGCCGTCGCGGGTGATGCCGGCGTTGTTCACCAGCACGTCGAGGCGGCCCTCCTTCTCCAGCACTGCCTTCACCATCGCCTCCACCTGCTCCTCTTCGGCGACGTTCGCCTGGTGGGCCCAGGCCTGGCCGCCGGCCGCCTGGATCTCGGCCACCACCGCGTCGGCGGCGGCGGGGGAGCTGGCGTAGTTCACCACCACCGTGGCGCCGGCCCCGGCCAGTTCCCTGGCAATGGCCGCACCAATGCCCCGGCTGGCGCCGGTGACCAGGGCAACCTGACCGGCAAGGGGGGAAGCGGTGGCCATCGGCGCATGGAGACGTGCAGAGCCGGAGCGTAGGAGCCGCCCTGCGGGGCCGGTTCAGGCCGGCATGCTGCCCACCCCCTCCAGGGCTGGGCCGAGCAGTTTGCCGAAATGGCGCAGCTGTTCCTTACTCCCCATCACCACCAGCAGCTGACCCGGCGCCAGCTTCACGTCCCCGCCGGGGTTGGCGATCAGGCTGGATCCTCCGGAGCCGGGCTCGGGGTTGCGGATGGCCAGCACCATCGCGCCGCTGCGCCGGCCCAGCTGCAGCTCCGCCAGGGTGCGGCCTTCGAGGGCCTCAAGCCGCTGGGGTTCATCGCTCAGCTGGAACTCCTCCACCTCGCAGTCGGAGCCGGCCAGCAGCTCCATGAAGCTCACCGCCAGCGGCCGCAGGGCGGTGGCGGCCATGGTGCGCCCCCCCGCCACGTAGGGGCTCACCACCTGGCTGGCACCGGCGAGGCGAAGTTTGCGCTCGGCTTCCTCGCTGTCGGCTCGGGCGATCAGGCGACAGTCGGCCCGGATGCCGCGGGCACTGAGCACCACGTAGAGGTTGGCCGCATTGCTGGGCAGGGCCGCCACCAGGCTGCGGCAGCGGTGGATGCCGGCCTCCACCAGGGTTTCGTCGAGGGTGGCATCGGCCATCAGCACGGCCAGTCCCTGGTCTTCCGCCTCCTCCCGGCGCTCCGGGTCCATTTCCACCACCAGCAGCGGCACGCCTTCCCGGTCGAGCTGTTCGGCGATCTCGCGGCCGATGCGCCCGTAGCCGCAGAGGATCACATGGTTCTCCATCGAGCGAATCCAAAGGCGGAAGCGGCGCTCGCGCAGGCGCCGGAAGTAGCCCGATTCTGAGAGTCCCAGCACGCTCTGGATCGAGAGCTGCACCACCACCAAGCCGCCCACCAGCGACAGGGCGGTCACGGCCCGTCCCCCGGTGGTGAGCACCTGGGTGGTGCCATCGCTGAACCCCAGGGTGCTGAGGGTGATCAGCACCATCCAGTAGCAGTCACCCCAGTCCCAGCCGTCGGTGATGCGGTAGCCGATGGCCGCCAGATTGATCAGCACGATCAACGCCAGCAACGGCCTCAGCCAGGGCCGGCGAACGCGACGGGAGGGGGGGCGGCGGCGGGGAACCAAACGGCCGGGCGTGTCAGGCAAATCCCAGGGCGGCCAGCACGGCGTCGGTGCTGACGCCGGCCAGCGAGCCCGGAGTACCCACAGCCTGCACCCCCTGCCGCTCCGGCAGCGGGCCGGGGGTGCCGAGGGCCACCAGGGGCAGGCCCAGCAGCAAGGCGAGCTCCACGCTCACCGGATCACTGGCGAGCACCACATCGGCGCAGGCCAGGCGTGCCGCCTGCTGCCGGGGTGAACCGGCCGGTGCGGCCCCACCGGTTTCCATCACCCGCAGGTCGGGCAGACGGGTGCGGATCTGCCCAGGCAGGGCGCTCCACTGCGCTGCCGGCCAGTCGCCCGGTGCCCCGGATTTGGCCAGCAGCAGCAGCGGCCCCTGGCCGGCGGGGAGGTTCTGGGCGGCCCCATCGAGATCGGCCTGGGGCACCGGCAGCCGGAAGGTGCCCGCATCGAGGGTGACGCCGATCGGCCGGAGAAAGGTCTCCATGGCCTGGGCTGGCCAGCCGTCACCGGGCGTCACGGTGTCGGTGGCCGAAAAGCCACCGGTGGCCACGCGGGTGGGGATGTGGCTCATCGAGAGCAGCAAATCCACCTGGCGGCCGCTGGCCAGGTTCACCACCAGCTGGAAATCGGGTTCGCGCACCGAGCCGAGCAGGTTGGCCCAGTCCGCCAGGTTGGCGCCCTCGAAGGGAAAGGGGATCGTTTTTTCAACGGCCGGATGCAGGGCCCACCAGCCGGCCACGCCGGCGGGGCACACCACCTGCACCTGGGCCTGGAGCTGCTCGGCCACGGCGGCCACCGCCGGGAACAGCTGCAGCTGGCGAGCGGCCGTGCCCGGGATCAGGAACAGGGCGCGCATCGCGTGGGCTCGGGCACAGCGGCCTGATTGTATGGAGCCACTTCGGAGTGAACCGTGCGCTCCGTTGCCGTCGTTCTGTTCCGCGTCCCGCCCCCATGCATCTGCTGATCGCCGCCGCCGGCAGCGGCCGCCGCATGGGGGCTGCCGGCAACAAGCTGCTGCTGGAGGTGGCCGGCCGCCCGGTGCTGGCCTGGACCCTGGAGGCGGCCCTGGCCTGCCCAGCCATCCGCTGGATCGGGATCGTGGGCCAGCCCATTGATGCCGAGCCCATCGCGGCGATTGTGGCGGCGGCTGGGTCTGATCGGCCGGTGGAGTGGATCCTCGGGGGTGACACGCGGCAGGAGTCGGTGAGCCGGGGTCTGGCGGCGCTGCCCCCCGGGGCCGAAGGCGTGCTGATCCACGACGGCGCCCGCTGCCTGGTGGAGCCCGAGCTGCTGGAGCGCTGTGGGGCCGCCGTGGCCGCCGGCGCCGCCGTGATTGCCGCCACCCCGGTCACCGACACGATCAAGCAGGTGGACGGCGGCGGCACCATCACCGCCACCCCGGATCGCAGCGTGCTCTGGGCGGCCCAGACCCCCCAGGGCTTCCCCGTGGCCCAGCTGCGCCAGGCCCACGCCACCGCCACGGCCGAGGGCTGGAGCGTCACCGATGACGCGGCCCTGTTCGAGCGACTGGGCTGGCCGGTGCAGGTGCTCCAGGCCCCGCCCTCGAATATCAAGCTCACCACTCCCTTCGATCTCACGGTGGCCGAGGCGGTGCTGGCCGCGCGGGGCCCAGGCCAGTACTCAGCCCAGTAGCTCCAGGCTCCCCCGCTGGCCGTCGAGGCGGGCCTGGCGGCCGAGGGGCAGGGCGGCATTGCCCGGTTCATGGCCCACCGGCAGGCCCGCCACCACGGGGATGCCCAGGTCGGCGGTGCGCTCCCGCAGCACCTGCTCCAGGGAGAAGCGGCGGCCGGCGTCCTGCTCGGCGGCGGCCGCCGGGTCGTCCTCGTCGTTGCAGCCGCTGAAGTTGCCGAAGCCGATGCCCCCCAGCTGCTGCAGCGCCCCGCAGAGGCGCCAATGGGTGAGCATGCGCTCGATCCGGTAGGGGGCCTCGCCCACGTCTTCCAGCACGAGGATGGCGCCCTGCAGATCAGGGAGCAGCCGGGTGCCCAGCAGGTGGGTGGCCACGGTGAGATTGCCGGCCAGCAGCGGGCCGGTCGCCACGCCGCCGCCCCAGCCCTCTCCGTGCAGGGCCGGCAGGGGTTCGCCGAACAGCAGCTGGCGCAGCCGCTCCTGGCTCCAGGCCGGCTCCGCCGCCAGGGTGGTGAGCAGGGGGCCATGGATTCCGCCGCTGTTCCCCTGGGCCCATTGGGCCCAGAGCAACGAAGTGACATCCGAGAAGCCCAGCAGCCAGCGCTGCGGCAGCTGGCGGTTCAGGGTCTGCAGCTGCTCCAGCAGGCGGGCCGCGCCCCAGCCCCCGCGCACGCAGGCCAGCAGGGGCGCTCCCTGCCCATCGAGATCCGCTAGACGCTGGCTGTCCCGGCCCGCCAGGTAGCCCCAGCGTCGGGCCAGCCAGGTGTGTTCGAGCTCCTCTGGGCCGGGCACCTCCAGGCCCCAACCGGCCAGCAGGGTGCAGCCGGCCCGCAGGCGCTCAGCCGCCCCCTCGCCCACCAGCGCCGAGCTGGCGGCCACCAGCTGCACCCGATCACCCGGCTGGAGGGGCCGCATCAGCCCACCCGTCCCAGCACCAGGGCCAGCAGCAGCAGGCCGCCGAGGCGCACCTGGCCGGCGAACTGCTGGCCGTAGAAGCCCCGGCTGGTGGCGGGGCCGCCGCGCTGCTGGCTGGTTTCAGCCCGCTGCAGCAGCCAGGTTTCCCGAACCATGCCCGCCGCCGCCAGGAGCCACAGCGGCCAGAACACCGGATTCACCCCGGCGAGCCAGGCCGCCAGGGCCAGGCCCAGCACCGTGATGGCGTAGCAGGCGCCGATCGCCCTAGGGGCGTGCTCGCCCAGGCTCAGGGCGCTGCTGCGCACCCCCACCTGGCGGTCGTCGTCGCGGTCCGACATCGCATACACCGTGTCGAAGCCGAAGGTCCAGCAGAGGGTGGCCAGCCATGCCAGCAGCAGGGGCCAGCCTCCGGCCAGCGTGCCGGTGGCGGCGGCCCAGGGAATCAGCACCGCGAACCCCCAGCAGAGGGCCAGCACCGCCTGGGGGAAGGCAAACCAGCGCTTGGCCGAGGGATAGAGCAGCACTGGTGGCAGGGCCGCCACCGCCAGCACCAGGCACAGGCGCGGCAGGGCCAGCACCACCGCCAACGCCAGCCCGAGGGCCAGCACCAGCACCACGGCGGCCTCGGCCACGCCGATGCGGCCGTCGGCGATCGGCCGGGTGCGGGTGCGTTCCACCTGGGGGTCGATGCGGCGGTCCCAGAGGTCGTTGGCCACGCAGCCGGCGCCGCTCACGGCCAGGCCGCCGAGCACGATCAGGCCCACCAGCACGGCCGGCGGCGGGGCCTCGGGGGTGAGCCAGAGGCTCCAGCCCGCGGGAATCAGCAGGATCAGGCGGCCGCTGGGCTTGTGCCAGCGCAGCAGCTCGATCCAGGCCCGCACGCGCTTGGTGAGTGTTGCCTGCATGGGCGCAAGCTAACGAGCCAGGTGGATGGCAAAGTGACGCCGCCGCACCGGACCGGTTCCGCCTTGGCCCAGAGTCCCGCCGCCGGTTCCGCCCCCGCGCAGACCGTCTCCGGCCGCGACGAGAGGCGCCGCGTTGCCGCCATCGACATCGGCACCAATTCCACCCACCTCGTGATTGCCGAGGTGGATCCGGTGCTCCGTAGTTTTTCGGTGGTGCTCACCGAGAAGAGCACCACCCGCCTGGGGGACCGCGACCCCGACACCGGCGACCTCAGCCCCGCGGCGATCGAGCGCGCCTTCCACACCCTGCGCAACTGCCGGGAGCTGGCCCAGAGCCACGGCGTGGAGCAGATCGTCACCGCTGCCACCAGTGCCGTGCGCGAAGCCCCCAATGGGGCTGGGTTCCTGCAGGCCCTGCAGGAGCAGCTGGGCCTCAGCGTGGATCTGGTGAGCGGGCCGGAGGAAGCCCGCCTCATCTACCTGGGTGTGCTCTCGGCGATGGCCTTCGGCGCGCAGCCCCACCTGATCATCGACATCGGCGGCGGCTCCACCGAGCTGATCCTGGCCGACGAGCACGATTCCCGCAGTCTCACCAGCACCCGTATCGGCGCCGTACGGCTGCAGCGGGAGTTCTGCCAGCAGGATCCGCTCACGCCCGAGCGCACCTCCTTCCTGCGGGCCTACATCCAGGGAGCCCTGGATCCGGCGGTGGCCCAGCTCAAGGCCAACCTGCGCCCTGGTGAGCAGCCCCTGATGGTGGGCACCAGTGGCACGGCCATGGCGCTGGCGGCCCTGGCGGCTGCGGAAGATCCCAAACCACCGCTGCGGCTGCAGGGCTACCGCCTCAGCAAGGAGCGCGTGGATCAACTGGTGACCCGGCTGCTGGCGATGCCGCTGGAGCAGCGCCGGGCCCTGGCTCCAATCAACGACCGCCGCGCCGAGATCATCGTGCCGGGCGCCCTGATCCTGCAAACCGCCATGGGGATGCTGGGGGTGCGTGAGCTGGTGATCTGTGAGCGGGCCCTGCGCGAGGGGCTGATCGTGGACTGGATGCTGCGCAACCAGCTGCTGGGGGATCGCTTCTCGTTCCAGAGCACGATCCGCGAGCGCACCGTGCTTCATCTGGCCCGCAGTTTCGGGGTAGACCTGGCCCGCTCCGAGCGGGTGGCGGCCCAGGCCCTGAGCCTCTACGACCAGACCCGCGGCCTGCTGCACCACGACAACGGCAGCGGCCGCTCCCTGCTCTGGGCCGCCGCCCAGCTGCACACCTGTGGCAAGAGCATCAACATCGGGGCTTACCACAAGCACACCTGGTATCTGATCCGCCACGGGGAGCTGCTCGGCTATTCCCAGGTGGAGCACCTGATGGTGGCGGCCATTGCCCGCTACCACCGCCGCAGCCTCCCCAAGAAGCGCCATGAGTCGTGGCAGCTCATCGAAGGCCGCGACCAGCGCCGCACGGTGGCCGCCATGGCCCTGCTGCTGCGGCTGGCGGCCGCCCTCGATCGCCGGCCGGCCGGTGTGATCGAGGCTATCCGGGTGCATCCGGCGGGAGCAGAGCTGTTGGATGTGGAGTTGGTGCCCGCCGCCGCCCGGCCCGGCGAAGCCCCACCCGACCTGAGCCTGGAGCGCTGGAGCCTGCGCTCCTGCGCCGAGGTGGTGCTCGAGGCCTCCGGCGTGACCCTCAGGGTGCGGGAGCCGTGACCCCGGGCGCGAACCGGCGCCACTGCACCTGATCGATTGGCCCCAGCACCTGGGCCGGGCCTGCTCCCACCTGGGCCCGCACCAGATCCGGCCGGCCGGCCAGCACCCGTAGTCCCTGGCCGAGGGGGAAGCGCTTGCTGCCTTCCAGGGTGCCGCGGAACAGGGTTTTGCCCTCAGGGGTCGTCACCTCCAGCCAGCTGCGCCCTTGGGCCTCCAGCACCAGGCTGTCGGCCGCTGGCGATCCGGCCGCCGGCGCCGGGCGACCCTCTGGTGGCGGCGCTGAGGCGGGCCTGCCCAGGGGGAGAGTGCCGCGCTGCTGGGCCACCAGGACGGCCCCGCCGCCAGCGGCGGCCACCAGGCCCAGCGCCAGCACCGGCAGCGGGAACCGGCGGGGTGGGGCGCTCTGGGGAGAACGGACAGCACCGGCGCTCGCGGGCTGGTGCCTGGTTGCCGTTGGCGATGGCGGCCGGCTGGGCGCTTGGGGTTTGCTTTTGGGTGGCGCCTGATCAAACGCTGGATTGCGGCGCAGCGCTTCGATCTGGCTGTCCACACTCACCCCGAGGGAGCCGGCGATGCGCCGGGCCTGGGCGATCACGAACACGGCTTCCCGCAGCCCCTCCCGGTTGCCGTTCTCCAGGGCGGCAAGTTGTTCGCAGCCCATGTTGAGCCGCGCCGCCAGGGCCTCCAGGCTCAACCCCTGGGCTTCACGGGCCTGCCGCAGGCTGCACCCCAGGGCTTCCAGTTCCGGCAGGGAGGCTGCGGCCGAGGAATCGCTGGGCAGGTCGCTGGCCACCACGGAAGCGCGGAAGGGGGTGTTTGCGGAATTGTCACCTGAATCGTCCGCTGGCGCGGCTCATCCGTTACCCATCTCCGGGTGATCCAACCCCGTGAAGCTCACAAATCAAAAAGCCCAGATCTTTTGCACTGCAAGAGATCTGGGCTTTTTCATGGGCGATACTGGATTCGAACCAGTGACCCCTTCCGTGTGAAGGAAGTGCGCTACCGCTGTGCTAATCGCCCGCACCCCCAGAGCTTAAAACACGGCCTGCCCCCTATCCCCCGCTCAGGGAGGATGGGGACTCGACGCCTTCGCCGAGCCCTTGAGCGCCGCGCCCATTGCCACCGGTTCAGCTTCCAGCGCAGCGGCCCCACTCCCCAGGCCTGAGCAGCCGCCCGAGCCGCTGGTGGACGTGCTGATCGTGGGCGGTGGCGTGTGCGGCACGGCCCTGCTGTTTGAGCTGGCCCGCTACACCGATCTGGGCCGGCTTGCCCTGGTGGAGCGCTACGACCAGCTGGCCCGGGTGAACTCCAAGGCCACCAACAACAGCCAGACGATCCACTGCGGTGACATCGAGACGAACTACACGCTCGAGAAGGCCGTGCGGGTGAAGCGCACCGCCGAGATGATCGTGCACTACGCCGAGCTGCTGGAGCCGGCGGTGCGGGAGCGCTGTGTGTTTCGCACCCCAAAGATGGTGCTGGCGGTGGGCGAGAAGGAGTGCGCCTTCCTGCGGGAACGCTTCGAGCGCTTTTCTCCCCACTTCCCGGCGATGGAGCTGCTGGAGAAGGAGCAGATCGCGGAGTGGGAGCCCCAGGTGGGGATGGTGAACGGCGAGCTGCGGCCGGACGAGCTGGTGGCGATCGGCATCCGCCGCACCTACACCGCTGTGGATTACGAAGAGCTCGCCGATTCCTTCGTGGCCCAGGCCCGCGCCGCCCTGGCCGAAACCACCGCTGCCGACGGCAGCGGCCGTGAGCTCGATCTCCGCCTGGGCACCACGGTGGAGCAGATCACCCCCGAGGGGGAACACTTCCGGGTGCGGCTGCGGCCCACGCCGGGATGCGGCAGTGGTGATTCTGAGCCTCGTGAGCTGGTAGCCCGCCACGTGGTGGTGAATGCCGGCGCCCACAGCCTGCTGATGGCCCAGCAGATGGGTTTTGGCCTGGAGTATTCCTGCCTGCCGGTGGCGGGCAGCTTCTACTTCACGCCCGATCTGCTCAAGGGCAAGGTGTACACGGTGCAGAACGACAAGCTGCCGTTCGCCGCCATCCACGGCGACCCGGATGTGCGTGCTCCCGGCAAGACGCGCTTTGGCCCCACGGCTCTGCTGCTGCCCCTACTAGAGCGCTACAAGCCGGCCTCGTTCTGGGAATTCCTGAAGGTGCTGCGCCTCGATTGGGCCGTGCTGGCGGTGTTTTGGCAGTTGTTCCGCATTGCCGATATCCGCAATTACATCCTCAAGAATCTGCTGTTTGAGGTGCCCTGGCTGCGGCGCCGCCTGTTTCTGGCCGATGCCCGCAAGATCGTGCCCGGCATGCAGCTCAACGACCTCACCTTTGCGGAGGGCTACGGCGGCGTGCGTCCCCAGTTGATCGACAAGGCCAACCGCAAGCTGATGCTCGGGGAGGCCAGTATCCCGGCAATGCCGGGGCTGGTGTTCAACGTGACCCCATCGCCAGGGGGCACCTGCTGCCTGGGCAACGCGGCCCGCGATCTCGAAGCGATTGTGGAGCGCCTGGGTTGCCGCTTTGAGCGGGAGCGCCTCGCCCGGGAGCTCTATGGCGAGGAAACGGCTGCTGCTTAAGCAGCAGGTGGAGTTGGATCGTCCTCCGGGGCGCCGCCTCTGAAAAGGTGGCGGTGGCTTGCGGAATAGAGCTTGGAACGGGCCTGATCCGGCGGGGTGAGGGCTGGGCTCACCACATAGAGCGTGGTGCGGATCAGGTTGCGCTCCCGGGTGATCCGCGCCATCTCGGTGAGCGGCACCACGGTGATCCATTCATCGGGCCAGCTCACCCGGTAGCCGATCGCCACCGGAGTATCCGCCGGGTAGTGCTGCAGTAGTTCCGCCTGCACCTCCTCCACATGGCGGGCACTCAGGTAGAGGCAGAGGGAGGCCCGCAGGGCGGCTAGGCGGGCTAAGGATTCGGTTTCTGGAACGCCCGTGCGCCCGCCGGCCCGGCCCAGCACGATCGTCTGCACGAGGCCGGGAATGGTGAGTTCGCTGCGCAGGGCTGAAGCAGCGGCCTGATACGCGCTGATGCCCGGCACCACCTCCACCGGGATCTCGGCATCGGCGAGGCGGCAGATCTGCTCGGCCAGGGCCCCGTAGAGGCAGGGATCGCCGTCGTGAAGACGCACCACCCGCTTGCCGGCACGGGCGCGGTCCAGCACCAGTGCCACCACCTCTTCCAGGGTGAGCGTGCTGGTGCGCACCCGCTCGCACTGTTCGGGTGCCAGGGCGGCGATCTGGGGATTCACCAGGGAGTCGGTCCACACCAGCACCTCGGCCTGCTCGATGGCTCGGGCGGCTCGCACAGTGAGCAGATCTGGGGCGCCGGGGCCCGCGCCCACAATCCAGACAGCTTGCGTGAGGGTGCTCAACGGTTGGCTCCAGAGGTGCGCGCTAGGCCACCCGGGTCGGGCAAGTTGCGGTGTTTGCCGTAGAGCCACCACAGGCCCAGGCCCCCGAGGGCAATGAGCAGCAGGCTCACCAGCTGGGCCATGCGCAGCCCGCCGTCGCAGAAGGGGGCCGTGCCAAACAGGCAGAGGGGATCGGTGCGCAGCCCCTCAATCCACACCCGGCCGCTGCTGTAGGCCATCAGGTAAACGCAGCTGAGGGCACCGGCCTGCAGTTGGATCCGGCCCCGCAGGCCTGCGCGGAACAGCACCAGCAACAGGGCACAGACACCCAGGTTCCAGAGGGATTCGTAGAGAAACGTGGGATGGAAATAGAGCTCGCCGAGGAACTCGGGCGGCCGGCTCTCCATTGGAATGCGCAGCTTCCAGGGCAGGTCGGTCGGCAGACCGAACGCCTCGGAGTTGAAGAAGTTGCCCCAGCGGCCGATCGCCTGGCCCAGGGCCACGGCTGGCACCAGCACATCCACCAGGGGCCAGAAGGCCAGGCGCCGCCAGCGGCAGTAGAGCACCGTGGTGAGCAGCCCGCCGATCAGGGCGCCATGGATGGCAATGCCGCCGCGCCAGATGGCAATCACATCGGCCCAGTTACCGGCGTATTGACGCCACTCCAGGGCCACGTAATAAGCACGGGCGCCGATCACGGCCCCGAGCACCAGCACGGGCAGCAGGTCGGCCACGACCGCTGGATCCATGCCACGGGCTTTGGCCAACCGGGTGGCCAGGCCCAGGCCCAGCAGCACCGCCAGGGCGATCAGCAGCCCATACCAACGCAAGGCAAAGGGGCCCAGCTGGAAAACCAGGGGCCCCGGAGAGGTGAACACCAGAAACGGCATCGTGCCGCCGATCAGAAGCCTTCCGCTGCCTGCACCTTCTCCACCTGGCGCTTCTTCAGCACCAGCATGATCTGGGCGAGGGCGATGGCGGCGAAGAAGGCGAGCAGGCCGTAGATGCGAACGGGGTTCTGGAGAACGATTTCCGCATCGATCTGGCCGAAGCCACCCACGTTGGGATCGTTGGTGAGGGCACCGCCGTTGGCCACGGCATCACCAACGGCCACGGTCAGGGTCGGGCCGGCGGGGACGGTTTCGGTGACCTTGCTGCCATCAGCAGTGGTGATCTCCACCACATTGGCGCCGTTGTCGCCGGCCGTGATGGCCGACACGGTGCCAGCGGCAGAAGCGTTGAAGACGCCGTTGTTGCTCTTCTCACCGGTGGGATACACCTGGCCGCGGCCGCGGTTGCCGCCCACGTGCAGCTGGTACTTGCCGAAGTGGATGGAGCTGTCTTCAGCCGGATCGGGCGAGAGGATCGGGAAGACGATCTCCTGGTGCTGATCACCGGGGAGGGGACCCACCAGCAGGATGTTGGGTTGGTCGTCGGAGTATTGGGTGTAGTAGATGCCGGCGGTCTCTTCCTTCAGCTCCTCGGTGAGGCGGTCCTGGGGAGCCAGCTTGAAGCCATCGGGAAGCATCACCACAGCACCCACGTTCAGGCCGGTGGGGCTGCCATCACCGGACACCTGCTGGACGCTGGTGTCGTAGGGGATCTCCACCACCGCTTTGAACACGGTGTCGGGGAAGACGGCCTGGGGCACCTCAACCCGCGTGGGCTTCTTGGCGAGGTGGCAGTTGGCGCAGACGATCTTGCCGGTGGCTTCCCGGGGGGAGGCGTAGTTCTGCTGGGCCCAGAACGGATAGGCCCAACTGGGGGTGGCCCCGGCGAGCAGCACGGTGAGGCTGAGGGTGGTGCCGATCAGCGAGCCGAGCAGCAGGGAGAGGGAGCGGCGCATCGGAGAAGGGGCGGGGCGACGGACGACGGAGGGGAGCGGAATCAGGCCCACCAGGGCTTGTCGCCGTTGCGGAAGTCGGTTTCCGTCCACTGGCTGAGGAACACGGTGTCGTTCTCAACCGACACGTGGGCCAGGGCCAGGGAGAGGGGAGCAGGGCCCCGCACCACCTTGCCGGTGGCGTCGTACTGGGAGCCGTGGCAGGGGCACATGAACTTGTTCTGGCCGCTGTTCCAGGGCACCACGCAGCCCAGGTGGGTGCAGATGGCATTGATGCCGTAGCTGCCGATGGCGTCGTCGCCTTCGACGATCAGATAGGTGGGATCACCCTTGAGGCCCTGCACCAGGCTGCGGTCACCTTCCTTGTGGGTGGTGAGCCAGCCGCTGGCGGTCACGGTGTTGCCGAGTTCATCCTTGGCGGTGGTGCCGCCGCCGGAGCCTGCGGCCCGGGGGGGGATGAAGTAGTTCACCACCGGATACAGAGCGCCCAGCGCTACCCCGGTGACCGACCCGAAGGTCAGCAGATTCATGAACTGCCGACGACCCATTCCGGGAACATCACCACTCGAAGCGCTCGCTGGGATCTGGGTCATACGGGTCGGGCGGGTATGCCACGGCAACGTGGCGCCACATTAAAACCTGCCCTCCCCGCGCTGCTTCCTGGTTCGGGGGCTGCGGTCGCCCTGCAACATGCTGTTGTGCAGCTCGATCTTCCCGTGCTCTCCTCCGGCCCGGACTCTCCCGCAACCCCGCTCACGGCGGCCGAGGTGCTCGGGATCCTCCGGGAGCGCTGGCAGGCCTCCTACGACCTGCAGCTGATCCAGCGGCGCGGGCGCCTGTACCTCCAGGTGATGTGGGCCTATCTGGAGCAGCAGTCGTTTCCGCTCACGGCCGAGGCCTATGGGGCCAAGCTCGAGGAGCTGGTGGGCACCCTCAATGGGCTGGGGGTGGCCGACCAGGTGCGCGACTGGCTCAGCACCACCAGTGACAAGCCCCGGCTGGGCCGCGCGATGGGGCTGGCCCTGGAGCTGCCGCCGGAGCGGGCCAGTGAATTCCTGCTCTAGCCGGCGACGCCGTCAGCGGCAGCTGGCCGCAGCTGCTCACTGAGGGCCACCAGCGCCACCCCCACCAAAAACAAGGCGGTGATTGCCCCGGCCAGCAGCAGCATCGTCACCGGGTCGGTGGACGGGGTGAGCACGGCACTGCCGATTGCGGCTACCAGCACCACCCAGCGCCAGCCGGCCAGCATGGTGCGGGCCTTGATCAGGCCCAGGGCCCCCAGGATCAGCTGCAGCACCGGCAGCTGGAAGGCGAGGGCGGTGGCCACCATCAGCAGCAGCACGAAATCGAGATAGCGCTCGATCGACCAGCTCGGCTCCACCACATCGGCCCCGTAGCTCACCAGAAACTTGAGTGCCGCAGGCACCAGGGCCCACCAGGCGAAGGCCAGGCCGGCGGCGAACAGCACCGCCGATCCGGCCACCGCTGGCGCCACGAGGGTGCGTTCGCGGCGGGTGAGGCCCGGCAGCACGAAGGCCAGCAGCTCGTAGAGCACGTAGGGCAGGGCCAGGGTGAGGCCGGCGTAGCCGGCCACCTTCAGCGACACGAACAGGAACTCGCCCGGCGCCAGTTGCAGGAAGCGGATGCCATCGGCTGGCATCTCCAGCAGCCGCACCAGGGGTTTCACCCCCGCCAGGCAGAGGGCTGCGGCCACCACCACGGCCAGCAGGCTGCGCAACACGCGCCGGCGCAGTTCCTCCAGGTGGTCCACCAGGCTCATCTCCACTTCGCCTGGGCACTCGTCTGGGGCCGGGGACCGGTTGACCCGGATCGGCGCCGGCGGCGGCAGGGTGGTGCTGGCTGACTCGGGAGTCGTCATCCCGGCAGGCTAGGCGCCCCCTCCAGCACGGCGGCTGCGCGCTGGGGTTCGCCCCAGAGCACTTCGCCGCCGCGGTGGCGCACCGTGCCAGGGGCTGCCCCGGGAATGCGCTGCAGGTCGTCGGTGGGCACCATCACCACGGGCACGCGGGCGTTGCCCCGGCCGCGGCTGAAGTGGGCGGCCAGGTCGGCGGCCAGCTGCAGATCCCCATCGCTGGCCGGCGCGGCCGAGCTCTTGAGCACCACGTGGCTGCCGGGGATCTCCTGGGCGTGGAACCAGAGGTCGCCGCGGCGGGCCTGGCGCAGGCTGATCCACTCGTTCTGGCGGTGGTTGCGGCCCACCTGCACGGTGAGGCCGGCGGCGGTGTGCAGCTCCAGCGGGCAGGGCACCCCCGCTTCACCCCCCTGCCGCGCACCGCGCCGGCGGCGCCGTGGGGCATGGAGGGCCTCAATGTCGTGGGCGACGGCCTCCAGGGCTTCCCCCCCTTCGGCCTGCTCCAGATAGGTGAGGCTGGCTTCCAGGGCCGCGAGCCGCTGGCGGTGCAGGGCCAGCCGCTCCTGGATTGCCTCCACGGCCCGCCGCAGCTTGCGGGCCTTGCGGTAGAGCTTTTGCGCCTCCTCGATGCAGCTTTTGGTGGGGGCCATCTGGCTGAGCAGGGCATCGGCCTGCTGCTGCAGGGCCTCGCTGCCGGCGGTGGCCTCCAGCAGCTGGAGCTGCTCCTGTTCCTGCAGCCGTTCGCGGGCCATTGCGGCGTGCAGGGCGTGCTGCAGTTGCTGGCGCCGCTCCTGGTGGCGCCGTTCCCCCAGCCGCAGCGCGTAATACGCCGCGAGGGCGTTGTTGAGGGCCCAGCCATCCCCGGCGGGTTCCGCCGGCGGGCAGTCCCAGCAGCGGTAGCCACTCGCCTGGGCCTGCCAGCCGTAACGCTGCTGATCCACCGCCTCCAGCCAGCGGCGCCAGCGCTGCCAGAGCTGCCCCCAGGTGGCGTCATCGAGTTGCTGCACCGGCAGCTCCCGCTGCTCCGGTTCCAGCAGCTGTCCCACCAGGGCCGGGCTCACCCCCTGGTAGGCCCCCAGCAGCGCCTTGCCCAGGGGCAGCGGCAAGAGGGTGAGGCGTTTGCGCCAGCTCTCCTGGCTCTCCGCCACCCGCGGGGGCTCGCCCCCCAGGGGCGGCGGGCTGCTGTAGGCGTCGCCGGTGCCGATCGGCCGCAGCCGCGACTGGCTGTCCTTCACCTGGCGGGCTAGCGCGATCACGCTGCGCTGCCCATCCAGCAGCAGCAGGTTGCTGTGGCGGCCCATCAGTTCGGCCACCAGCCAGCGCTCCACCGGTTCGCCGGGCCGCCGCGCGAAGCCCAGCTCCACCACCCGCTCCCAGCCGCCCTGCCCGATCTCCACCAGGGCCAGGCCCCGCAGGCCGTGCTGCAGCTGCTGGGCCAGGGTGCTGCCCTCCCCCTGCCGGGGCGGGGGGGCGATCCGGTGCAGCCGGGCGGCCTCGGGTTGCCAGCTCAGCTGCAGCCACTGCATCCCCTGGAGGCTGCGCAGCCCGAGCTGGATGGCCTGGGCTTCGGGCTGCTGGGCCTTCTCGAACCGGCTTGGCAGCAGCTGGGCGCGCCATTCCACCAGCACGGCCTTGAGGCTGGTCACGTCCATGGGCTGCAGCGGCTGCCGGCTGGCCATGGCCCAGGGCGTTCCCAAGCAGGTTGGCTTTTCTACTGTGCAGCCCAGCCTCCAGCTCTGCCATGGCCCAAGCGCGCCTCACCGTGATCACCGGTCCGAGCGGGGTGGGCAAGGGCACCCTGGTGAGCCGGTTGCTGGCCCGGCACCCCAGCATCTGGCTGTCGGTGTCGGCCACCACCCGTGCCCCGCGGGACGGCGAGGTGGACGGGCAGAGCTACTTCTTTCTGAGCCGGGAGGCGTTTGAGCGCCAGGTGGCGGAGGGTGGCTTCCTGGAGTGGGCCGAGTTTGCCGGCAACCTCTACGGCACGCCGCGGGGGCCGGTGGAGGAGCAATTGGCCGCGGGTCGGCCGGTGCTGCTGGAGATCGAGCTGGAGGGGGCCCGCCAGGTGCGCCAGAGCTTCCCGGCCGGTTTCCAGCTGTTCATCAAGCCCCCCAGCTTTGAGGAGCTGGAGCGCCGCATCCGCGGCCGCGGCACCGATAGCGACGAGGCGATCGCCCGCCGCCTGGAGCGTGCCCGGGTGGAACTGGCCGCCGAGGGCGAATTCGATGCGGCCTTGGTGAATGGCGATCTGGAGGCGGCCCTGGCCGAGCTCGAGCGGCACATGGGTGTGGCGGGCTGATCGGCAACAAATCGCCAACAAAAAAGCGGCCCAATGGGCCGCTGTTGATGTGTACCTGAACCCCGGATTCAGAGGGGGTGGAAGAGCAGGTCTGGGAAGAAGCGGTTGAACTCGATCAGGATGCCGGCGGTGAGGGTGAACCAGACAGCGGCAACCACCGGAGCGGTGGTGAGGAACTTTTTCATCGGAGGAGATTGGGAAAGGTGGAGGGAATGACTGGGAAGGTGATCAGCGGGGGCTGACGGTCACCTTGTCGTCGGATTCGAGCAGCTTGCCGCTGGTGAGGGCACCGAAGGCAGCCAGGGGCCAGGTGGCGGCGGCCAGGGTGCTCTTGAACGCCAGGGGCAGATCGATCTGGATCTCCTTCATCTGGGCGTCCTTGTCACCGCGGATGGCGATCAGGTAGTTGCGGCCAGCCCAGCCGATGCAGCCGGCGATGTAGAGGAAGGCGATGCCGGGGATGATGAATTCACCGGAGTGGCTCCAGCGACCGTCCACGATCAGGTGGGGCAGGCCATCGGTGCCGCACAGGGCCTGGCCGTAGGCCTCGAAGCGGGCCTTGGCCTGGTCGGTCTTGGCGGCGGCAGCACGCTGCTGGAAGCGGGCGTTTTCGGCACAGGGCGTGAGGCCGGCCACGTCCGCTTTGGCCATCGGAGCGAAGCCGAAGAGCAGGAATGCGGAGAGAACGACGGCGAAAAGTCGGCGCATCGGGTGTAAAGCCCGCGGGGCAGGATGTCTTCGCGGACAGTAGGGGAGCTCCCCAGACCCGATGCCCACCGTTCTGGCCCTCGAAACAAGTTGTGACGAGTCGGCCGCGGCGATTGTGCGCGATACGGCAGTGCTGGCGAGCGCCGTGGCGTCGCAGGTGGAGGAGCATGCCCGGTGGGGTGGCGTGGTGCCGGAGATTGCCTCGCGGCGCCATGTGGAGGCCTTGCCCCAGCTGATTGAGCGGGTGTGCAGCGAGAGCGGCGTGGCCGTAGGGGAGGTGGATGCGATAGCCGCCACGGTGGCGCCGGGGTTGGTGGGGGCGCTGCTGGTGGCCTCGGTGAGCGGCCGCACCCTGGCCCGGCTCCACCACAAGCCGTTTCTGGGGGTGCACCACCTCGAAGGACACCTCTGCTCGGTGCAGCTGGGGGAGCCCCTGCCGCCCGGGCCCTATCTGGTGCTGCTGGTGAGTGGCGGCCACACCGAACTGGTGAAGGTGGAGGGCCCGGGGCGCTACGAGCGGCTGGGCCGCAGCCACGACGATGCGGCTGGCGAGGCCTTCGACAAGGTGGCCCGCCTGCTCGGCCTGGGCTACCCCGGCGGCCCCGCGATCCAGGCGGCGGCGGATGGCGGGGATCCCCGCCGGTTCGCCCTGCCGAAGGGCCGGGTGTCGCGGCCGGAGGGGGGCTTTCACCCCTACGACTTCAGCTTCTCGGGCCTGAAGACGGCGATGCTGCGCCAGGTGCGGGCCCTGGAGGCCGATCTCGCCGCCGGCGGCCCCCCCCTGCCGGTGGCGGATCTGGCGGCCAGCTTTGAGCAGGTGGTGGCGGAGGTGCTGGTGGAACGCAGCTGCCGCTGTGCCGAGGATCACGGCCTCGAAACGTTGGTGCTGGTGGGGGGAGTGGCGGCCAACAGGCGCTTGCGAACCCTGCTGGAGCAGCGCTGCGCCGCCACGGGCCTGCAGTGGCGCGTGGCGCCCTTGGCCTACTGCACCGACAACGCCGCGATGATTGGGGTGGCCGCCGCCCAGCGTTTCGGGATGGGGCTCACCAGCCCGATCGACCTGGGGGTGGCAGCCCGACTACCCCTCAATGATGCGGGTCGTCTTTACGAAACCCCGCCCGCTTTTTAATCCCCTTACGCTGGGCCGATTCCTGCCGTGAGCGTGATCCTCATGGACATCCAAAGCTCTGAGACGGCCCTCAACGAGGCCTTCGACGCTGAACCCGTCAGCCCGGAGGAGCTCAACGCCTGGCGCCGTGGCTTCACACCCCAGGCCGAGATCTGGAATGGTCGGCTGGCCATGCTCGGGCTCTCGGTGGGCCTGGCGGTGGTGCTCCTGGCCCGGCTGATCGCCGGCTGAGCCGCCCTCACGATTTGCCCCGCAGGGCCATGGCCAGCTCGTTGGGCCGCAGGCTCTGGGCGATGGCGTCCTCGGCATTGGCGCGGCCTTCCTCCACCAACTTCTGCAGTGCCTGATTGATGGTTTGCATGCCGTCGAAGGCACTGCGACCCATGATGTCTTCGATCTCGCCGAGATCGCCGCGCATGATGTAGTCCTTGCAGGCTTCGGTGTTGATGAAAATGTCGTGAAAGGCGGCCCGTTTGCCGTCGCTGGTTTTGATCAAACCCTGGGAGATCACCCCCAGCAGTGATTCGGACACGGCCCGGCGCACGCTGTCCTGTTGGTCTGGGGGATACATCCCCAGCACCCGCTCCACGGTTTTCACGGCGGAATTGGTGTGCAGGGTGCCGAACACCAGGTGGCCGGTTTGGGAGGCCTCAATGGCCGTGGAGAGGGTTTCCTGATCGCGGATCTCACCGATCAGGATCACGTCGGGGTCTTCCCGCAGGGCCGCCCGCAGGGCGTTGTGGAACACCTTGGTGTGCTGCCCCACTTCCCGGTGGCGGATCAGGGATTGATCGCTTTGGTGCACGAACTCCACCGGGTCCTCAATGGTGAGGATGTGGCGGGCCATGTTGTGGTTGATCCAGTCGATCATGGCCGCGAGCGTTGTGCTTTTTCCGGAGCCGGTGGGGCCGGTGATCAGCACCATGCCCTTGGGGCGTTCGCACAGATCCCGCAGCACCGGCGGCAGCTTCAGGTCGTTGAGGCTGGCGATCTTCTGGGGAATGAGGCGCAGCACCATGCCGGGGCCGCGCAGGGAATCGAGCAGGTTGATCCGCACCCGCACGAAGGGGAAGGCAAACGAGCCGTCGTATTCCTTGTCGCGCTGGAAGGCATCCACCTGGGCGGGGCTGAGCATCTCCCGCAGGTAGCCGTTGAAGGTGGCCAGATCGGTGCTGGGCCAGCCGGTGCGGAGCATGTCTCCGCGGGCCCGGTAGCGCGGTTCCTCGCCCACCCCGATGTGCACATCGGAGTAGTTCTTGTCGTGGGCGATGCGCACGATCTCCTGCAGGGAGGCCGGGGCACCGCCTGGGGCTGCGGGCGGTGGAACCGGGGCTGCCGGTGCGGGTGGCGGTGCCATGGGAGCCGCCGGCATCGGTGGCGCGCCCCCCGGCATCGGCGGGAACGGTGACGGCGGAAACGGGGAGGGGGCCGAAGTCATGGCGTTTGCCGACGCAGGGGGCCGAAGGGGGGGGCGATCAGGCGCAGCCCCAGCTTTGCCAGGAATTCCCGGGCTGTCAGCCGCCATGGGCCGCCCCGCGCACCATCCCTAGGATCCGGCCACCTGTAGGCCGGCCGTGGCAAATCCCCTGGTAACGATCGTGCTGGGCACGCGGCCGGAGGCGATCAAGCTGGCGCCGGTGATCCGAGCCTTCCAGCAGGCCGCCGATTTCGACACCCGTGTGGTGCTCACCGGCCAGCACCGGGAGATGGTGAGCCAGGTGATGGAGCTGTTCGGCCTGAGGGCCGACCACGACCTGGCGCTGATGGCGCCCAAGCAAACCCTCACCCACATCACCTGCGCCGCCCTGCAGGGCCTCAAGGAGGAGTTCGCCAACCACCGCCCCGATCTGGTGTTGGTGCAGGGCGACACCACCACCGCCTTTGCCTCCGCTCTGGCGGCCTTCTATGAGCAGATCCCGGTGGGCCATGTGGAGGCGGGCCTGCGCACCGACAACCTGTTCGATCCCTTCCCCGAGGAGGCCAACCGCCGCCTGATCTCCCAGTTGGCGCTGCTGCACTTCGCCCCCACCGAGGTGTCGGCCGCGAACTGCCGGGCTTCCGGGGTGATCGGGGAGGTGCTCACCACCGGCAATACGGTGATCGACGCCCTGCTGCTGATGGCCGAGCAGGCGCCGGCCTACGAGCTGCCCGGGCTCGACTGGGAGAAGCAGCGGGTGATCCTGGCCACCGTGCACCGGCGCGAGAACTGGGGCGATCGGCTGGCCGACATCGGCACTGGCTTCCTCCAGCTGTTGGAGCGCTTCCCCGACACGGCCCTGCTGCTGCCGCTGCATCGCAACCCCACCGTGCGTGAGCCCCTGCAGGCCATGCTCGGCAGCCATCCCCGCGCCTTCCTCACCGAGCCGCTCGACTACGACCAGCTGGTGGCGGCGATGCGCGGCGCCACCCTGGTGCTCACCGATTCGGGCGGCCTCCAGGAGGAGGCCCCAGCCCTGGGCAAGCCGGTGCTGGTGCTGCGGCGCACCACCGAGCGGCCTGAGGCGGTCACGGCCGGCACGGCCAAGCTGATCGGCACCGACAGCGCCGACATCCTGGCCGAGGCCAGCACGCTGCTCACCGATGGCGCGGCCTATGAGGCCATGGCCCGGGCCCACAATCCCTTCGGCGATGGCCAGGCCAGCGGCCGGATTGTGGATGCCGCCCGCCGCTTCCTGGCTGCTCGGTCGCTCAGGTAGATCAGTTCTTGCTGTCGCGCTTGCTGCCCGGCGGCAGGTCGATGAACACCCGGCTGCCGGGCTTGAGGCCCGAGAGGATCTGGGTGTTGCGGCCGCCGCTGATCCCCAGCTCCACCGGCTGGAAGCTGGGCTTGTTGCCCTTGCCCGGCACGAGCACGCCGGGGCGGCCGTCCTCGGTCACGATCGCCACGGTGGGCACCAGGGTGTCGGCGCGCACCGAGCCGGTCTGGAAGTCCACGTCGGCGGTCATGCCGATGCGCAGCTGGGTTGCGGGATCCACGAAGCGGAGCACCACGTCGAAGGAGGTCACGTTGTTCACCTTCACGGCCCGGGGCGTGATCCGCTTCACCACCGCGGCAAAACGGCGGTCGGGGAAGGCATCCACCCGTACGGCCGCCTGCTGACCCAGCCGGATCCGGCCGATGTCGCTCTCGGGCACCTTCGCTACCACCTCCAGCCCCTGGGCCAGCTCCACGATGGAGGAGCTGGTGGCGCCGGCCACGGCCGCGGCGGTGGTGGTGGGGGTCACGAACGAGCCGGGGTCGGCGTAACGCTGGGTGATCACGCCGGTGAACGGGGCGCGCACCACCAGCTCGCGCGACTCCACCTGGCGCTGGTTCAGCCGTTCGCGGGCGGCATTCACCGAGGCGAGGTCGGCCTTGTAGGTGCTGAGGGCCCGGTTGTAGTCGTCGAGGCTGATGGCATTGCGTTTCACCAGATCCCGGCGCCGCTCCCACTCACTGCGGCTGCGCACCAGTTGGGCCTCGGCCGCCCGCAGGGTGGAGCGGAACTCCGCGAGGCGGTCGTTGAGGTCGCCGCTGTCCATGCGGGCGATTGGCTGGCCGGCGCTCACCCGGTCGCCCTCCTCCACGTACACCTCCTGCAGCAGCCCCTGGCGCTTGGGGCTCACATTCACGCGCTGCTCGGCCTGCAGTTCACCGGTGGCCGTTACCACCCCAGGCAGGGTGCCGGCTTCGGCCAGCACGGTGTATTTCTCCAGATTGCGCACTGTGCCGGCTTTCTGGCGCTGCCAGAGGCCGCCTGCCACCACCAGGGCCAGCACCACGACAGCCCCGGCCCACACGCGGCGGCGGCGGAACGGCGGGCGGCGACGCTGTTCGGACTTCGGACCAGGAACCACGGATTGCGCGGCGGCCGGGGGAGGCGGGGTGAGGGTAGGAATCGGCTCGCGGGACGCTTGTAACAGTTTCGCGTGGGCACCAGTCTCGCGCGCGACTCCCCTTGGCGGGTGCGCCGGGCCGGTGGTTCGTAGATTCCAGCCATGCTTAAAGCCGGAATCGTGGGACTGCCCAATGTGGGCAAGTCCACCCTCTTCAATGCCCTGGTGGCCAATGCCCAGGCGGAGGCAGCCAACTATCCCTTCTGCACCATCGAGCCCAACTCCGGGGTGGTGGCGGTGCCCGACCCCCGTCTCGACCAGCTCTCCACCTTGAGCGGCAGCAGGGAGATCATCCCCACCCGGGTGGAGTTCGTGGATATCGCCGGCCTGGTGAAGGGGGCGAGCCAGGGCGAGGGGCTGGGCAACAAGTTCCTGGCAAACATCCGCGAGGTAGACGCCATCGTGCACGTGGTGCGCTGCTTTGAAAACGACGACGTGATCCACGTGAGTGGATCGGTGGGCCCGGCGCGGGATGCCGAGGTGATCAACCTGGAGCTTGGCCTGGCCGATCTGGCCCAGGTGGAGAAGCGGCGCGAGCGGCTGAAGAAGCAGGTGCGCACCAGCAAGGAAGCCCAGGTGGAAGATGCCGCTCTCGAGCGGATCCAACAGGTGCTGGAGGCCGGTGGGGCGGCCCGCAGCGTGGAGCTGGGTGAGGAGGAGGCCGCCATGATCAAGCCCCTGGGGCTGCTCACCGCCAAGCCGATCATCTACGCCACCAACGTGAGCGAAGACGACCTGGCCTCCGGCAATGCCTATTGCGAGGAGGTGGCGGCCCTGGCCGAGAAGGAGGGCGCCGGCACCGTGCGCATCTCCGCCCAGGTGGAGGCCGAGCTGATCGAGCTGCCCGAGGAGGATCGCGCCGAATTCCTGGCGGGCCTTGGGGTGGAGGAAGGGGGCCTGCAGAGCCTGATCCGCGCCACCTACGAGCTCCTCGGCCTGCGCACCTACTTCACCACCGGTGAGAAGGAAACCCGCGCCTGGACAATCAAGGCCGGCATGACCGCTCCCCAGGCGGCCGGCGTGATCCACACCGACTTCGAGCGCGGCTTCATCCGCGCCCAGACCATCGGCTACCGGCAGCTGCTCGAGGCCGGCTCCCTGGCGGAGGCCCGCAACAAGGGCTGGCTGCGGGCTGAGGGCAAGGACTACGTGGTGGAAGAGGGCGACGTGATGGAGTT
>JBBASQ010000034.1:0-23610 GCA_040399185.1 Prochlorococcaceae cyanobacterium | reverse complement strand
CGCCGCCACCCCCATTCCCCACCCCCTGAGCCGCACGCTGCTGGAGGCGGTGCTGGCCGACCGCGTGAGCGATCGTTTCGTGTGTGAGTTGATCTGGCCGCGCCTGGGCTACGAGCCCGATGGCGCCGGCAGCTGGAGCGCGGGCCCGGCCACCAGTGCCGACTGGCGGGAAGCCTTCCCCGTTTCGCCCCAGTTCATCGCCGAGCGGCCCGCCAGCGTGAAGCTCACCCGCTCGATCGCCAAGGAGCACAAGCAATTGCTCAAGGAGCAGCTGGGCTTCGGCGGCTACAAGATTGGCGAGCTCTACCCCCGCCGCACCCGCCGCGCCACGGCCGTGAACTGGCTGCTGGCTTACCTGGCGGAGCGGGGGGAGTCGCTGCCCGCGCAAGGCCTACTGCCGGAGCTGCTGCCGGCACCGGCCGATCCGGTGGTGGGCCATCCGGGCGATTTGTCCATCAGCTAACGCTGGCGTAGATGCCTCCGTCCGCATCCCAGAGGTGGGTCAACTCAGTCGGCTTGCGCCGTTGCGTGCGCGGGTGCGGCGCAGCAGGCTGACGTTCTGCCCGGGTATCCCTCGGCGGGCCCGGGCCCTGCGCACCGTGGCCAGCTGCCGTGGTTTCCCCAGCACGCCTGCGATCAAGATCGCGATGTAGAGCTGGCCCACCGAAGCGATCGCCACGGCGGCGGTGAGCCCGGAGAGGTGGTCGAGCTTGATCACCGGGCTGCCCAGGGTGGTGAGGCAGCCGAAAGCGGCCCCCAGTGCTTTGGGTGCGTGGATGATCCCCGCGGGCAGCCCATTCGTGCTGCTTGGCAGGTTGAAGGCGCCGGGCTCCAGAACCAGCAGCGAGTTGAGGGCGATGCCGCCGGCAAACCCCACCAGGAGATAGCCGGCGGCCGCCCCCATCAGGACTGAGCCGTTGAACACCGGCTCCTCGGCCAGGGCATTCACCAGGCTCCACAGCAACTGCAGGATCAACGCCAGCCACACCACCAGGTGGAGGCCACTGAGCTGCACGGCCAGGGGTGGGTTCAGCAGCAGGGCGCTCTGCCAGGCCAGCTCCATGGCCAGGCACACAAACCAACCCAGCACCATTCCTTCGCGCCGCAGGATCAACCGTTCGATCGATTGGCGCTTGCCGGGTGAAACCACAGCCATGCCATTGAGTTCCAGGCGGTTCTTCGGCAGCAGTGGCGAATCCAGCACCACCACGGCCCCGGTGATCAGCACATAAATCAGCCCCATCAGTTGCGGCGCACGCTGCAGGCTGCTGAGCCCGATCAGCACTAGTACCTCCACCAGCAGCAGGACGCGGTAGAAGCGGTGTCGCTGCCGCAGCAGGCGGGTGATCGAGGCCACGGAGAAGGCTCGGCGCAGCGCCAGGATCCCGTGTTATGTGCCGGCCTGTAGGGTCAAAGGAAGACAGTCGTCGCGATAAAACGTTTGGCTTTACCGGTCGTCGCCATCATTGGCCGCCCCAATGTGGGCAAATCCACCCTGGTGAATCGCTTGTGCCGCAGCCGGGAGGCGATCGTGCACGACGAGCCCGGGGTTACCCGGGATCGCACCTACCAGGAGGGCTACTGGGCCGATCGCCACTTCCGCGTGGTGGACACCGGCGGTTTGGTGTTTGACGACGACAGCGAATTTCTGCCGGAGATCCGCGAGCAGGCCAACCTCGCCCTGGCGGAAGCCTCGGTGGCCGTGGTGATCGTGGACGGCCAGCAGGGCTGCACCGCCGCTGATGAATCGATTGCCGAATGGCTGCGGGGCCAGAGCGTGCCGGTGCTGCTGGCGGTGAACAAGTGCGAGTCGCCCGAGCAGGGCCTGGCCATGGCCGCCGAGTTCTGGGGCCTGGGCCTGGGCGAGCCCCAGCCCATTTCCGCCATCCACGGCGCCGGCACCGGTGATCTGCTCGATCAGGTGATCGGTTTCCTGCCCCCCACCCAAGAGGAGGGCGGCGAGGAGCCGATCCAGCTGGCGATCGTGGGGCGGCCCAACGTGGGCAAATCCAGCCTGCTCAATGCCATCTGTGGTGAGCAGCGGGCGATCGTGAGCCCGATCCGCGGCACCACCCGCGACACGATCGACACCACGGTGGAGCGCGAGGGCAAAACCTGGAAGCTGCTCGACACCGCCGGAATCCGCCGCAAGCGCTCGGTGAACTACGGCCCCGAGTTCTTCGGGATCAACCGCAGCTTCAAGGCGATCGAGCGCTCCGATGTGTGTGTGCTGGTGATCGATGCCCTCGATGGGGTGACGGAGCAGGATCAGCGCCTCGCTGGCCGCATTGAAGAAGACGGCCGCGCCTGCGTGGTGGTGGTGAACAAGTGGGACGCCATCGAGAAGGACAGCCACACCATGCCGGCGATGGAGAAGGAACTCCGCGCCAAGCTCTATTTCCTCGATTGGGCCCCGATGCTGTTCACTTCGGCCCTCACCGGCCAGCGGGTGCAGAGCGTGTTCGCCCTGGCCTGGCTTGCGGTGGAGCAGCACCGCCGCCGGGTAAGCACCTCGGTGGTGAATGAGGTGCTGAAGGAAGCCCTCAGCTGGCGCACCCCGCCCACCAGCCGTGGCGGTCGTCAGGGGCGGTTGTATTACGGCACCCAGGTGGCCACGCGCCCGCCCAGCTTCACGTTGTTCGTGAATGAGCCCAAACTGTTCGGCGACACCTACCGCCGCTACGTGGAGCGTCAGATTCGCGAGGGCCTGGGCTTTGAGGGCACGCCGATCCGGCTGTTCTGGCGCGGCAAGCAGCAGCGCGACGCCGAGCGGGATCTGGCCCGTCAGCAATCCCGTTCCCGCTGATCCAGGGTGGATTGGCTGCGCCAGGTGCCGATCGGCCAGTACGTGGCCGAAGACCCGGCGGAGGCCAAGGCCGGGGGGAGCTGGCTGCGGCGCCTCGATCCGCGCCTCAAGCTGCTCTGGAGTGTGGCCTTCCTGGTCACGCCGATCCTGGCGGGGCCGATCTGGCGGCTGGCGCTGGTGGCGCTGCTGTTGCTCGTAACGCTGGCCAGTGGCCTGCCCTGGCGCCTGTGGCGCCGCAGCGTGCCGCTGCTCCTGGGCCTGGCCCTGCTGGTGGGGCTGCTGGCCGCCGTGCTGCCCGCCGGGAGCGCCCCCCCGGCGCCCCTGCAGCGGCCGCCGGCGGAGATTCGCCTCATGCCCGGCTCACCCGGTACTCCCCCAGCAGCGCAGGCAGGCTTGCCCTGGGACCTGGCGCGGATTGGGCCGCTGGTGATCACCCGCCGCTCGGCGGAGCTAGGGCTCAATGGCGCCACCCTGCTGTTCACCCTGGTGCACAGCGCCAACCTGTTGCTGCTCACCACCCCGCCGGAGGATCTGGTGTGGGCGATCAGCTGGTTGCTGATGCCCCTCAGCCGGCTCGGTGTGCCGGTGGAGCGGCTCGGGTTCACGTTGCTGTTGGCCCTGCGCTTCCTGCCGCTGGTGCAGGAGGAGCTGCAGAACCTGCTGCGGGCCGTGGCCACCCGGGCCGTCAACCTCAAGCGTCTCGGCTGGAAGGGCGGACTGGCCCTGGTGCTGGCCCTGGGCGAGCGCCTGCTGGCCAACCTGCTGCTGCGGGCGGAGCAGGGGGCTGAGGCCCTGCTGGCCCAGGGGGGTCGCTGGCTTCCCCCCGATCGCCTCCATGCCCGGCCGGAGCAGCTCCAGCCGGGCGATCGTCGCCGCAACGGGCTCGCTGTCGTTGCGCTGATTGTGCTAAGCGGCCTTCGCTGGAAAGTCGGTGCCCTTTAATACCTCCAGCACGCCGGCTTCCGTGAGCGCAGAGCGATACCTCACCCATCCCACGTTTGGGATGCTCTACCGGGTGGCTCCGGTGGGTGAGGCCAAGGATCTCTACGCCACGTTGTATGCCCAGCGCATTTTTTTTCTGGTGACGCTCCAGCCGCGGGGAGCCACCTTTGAGGTGATTCCGCTCATGGATGCTCGTCACTACGCCGAGCAGAACCTGGCCCGGGCCCGCCGCGACGGCCCCGATGTCGTGAAGCACTGGCGTGATCTCTTCGATCAAACCTTCATCTGAGCGCCCGCACCGCGGGGCCCCTGGGAGTGGGATCGGTGGCTGAGTTTGGGTTGATCGCACAGCGGCTGCAGGCCCTGCGCCAGGAGCTCCCCTCTGGCACCCGGCTGCTGGCGGTGAGCAAGGGGCAGCCGGCCGCCTTGATCCGCGACGCCGTGGCAGCGGGGCAGCGGAGCTTCGGCGAAAGCCGGCTGCAGGAGGCCCTGGCCAAGCAGGCGGAGCTGGCGGATCTAGACCCCTTGGACTGGCATTTCATCGGCCGCCTGCAGGCCAACAAGGCCCGGGGGGTGGTGCGCGCCTTTGGCACGATCCACTCGGTGGATTCCCTGGATCTGGCCCGTCGGCTGGCCCGCATCGCCGCCGAGGAGGGCTGCGCCCCGAGGGTGCTGTTCCAGGTGAAGCTGCGCCCCGATCCTGCCAAGACCGGTTTTGAGCCGGACGAACTGCGGCAGGCCGGGCCCGAGCTGCAGCAGCTCGCTCCGCTGGCCCCGGTGGGCTTGATGACCATCGCTCCGCTGGGCCTCAGCCAGGAGCAACTGGCGGAGCTTTTCGGCGACTGCGCTGCCCTGGCCCGGGAGCTGGGGCTCCCGGAGCTCTCCATGGGGATGAGCGGCGACTGGCGGGAGGCCGCGGCAGCCGGCAGCACCTGGGTGCGCATCGGCAGTGCCCTGTTCGGGGCCCGCGGCTGAACAGCGTCTCAATCGCTGCGCAAACCCTTGCGGCCACTCGCATGGGACGCTATTCAGGATCAAAGCTTCCACGAGGATCGCTCCGTGTCGTTGTTCTCCCGCCTGCGCGCCGTCGTTTCCGGAGACGACTACCTCGACGGTGAGTACGACGACGAGCTCGACTACGACGGCGGTCAGCTGCAGGACACCAGCAGCAGCACGGCTTCCAGCCGCTCCAGTGCCCTGGCGCTCACCTCCGATTTCGGCAGCGAAGATCCCTTCGCCGGCACCAATGTGATCGGCATGCCGGGCCTGGCCTCCAGCGCTGCTGAGGTCACCCTGATGGAGCCCCGCAGCTTCGATGAGATGCCGCGCGCCATCCAGGCCCTGCGCGAGCGCAAGACCGTGATCCTCAACCTCACGATGATGGAGCCGGACCAGGCCCAGCGCGCCGTGGATTTCGTGGCCGGCGGCACCTTTGCCATCGACGGCCACCAGGAGCGGGTGGGCGAGAGCATCTTCCTGTTCGCCCCCAGCTGCGTCACCGTGACCACCGCCGTGAGCGAGGAAGCCTCCTCCCCCACCATCGTGAGCCGTGACGCCAGCGACAGCCAGGAGGCGGCCCCCAGCCCCGCCTGGGGTCGCTCAGAGGCGCTGATCTGAGAGCCTGAAGGCTGCGTCATCGGATCCCTTGGGCAGCACGACCGCCGTTCCGGCACCTTCTGCGCAGGGATCCCCCCAGTTGGGCATCGTGGGCCTGGGCCGTATGGCCCAGGCTTTGTTGTTGCCGCTGCTGGAAGCCGGGGTGGTGGAGCGCTCCGGTGTGCAGGCGGCCGTGGCCAGCCCGGCTTCGGCTGAACGGCTTGCCGCTGCCCATGGCATCGCCGTGCAGACCACCCCGGATCAGGCCTGGCAGGCACCCGTAGTGCTGCTGGCCGTGAAGCCCCAGCAGCTCGATGCGGCAGCAGCGGCATGTGCTTCCACCGGTGCGTCCGGGGGGCTGCTGATTTCGGTGCTGGCGGGGGTAACCCTCAAGCGGCTGGAGGCGTCGTTCCCCAGTTGGACCTGTGTGCGTGCTGTGCCCAATACGCCAGCTCTGGTGCGGGCCGGCCTCACGGGCCTGGCCTTCGGCGCCGGTGTGAGCGAGGAGGAGCGGGCCCGGGTGCGCGACCTCTTCGCCCTGGTGGGCGAGGTGCAGGAGCTGCCCGAGAGCCAGCTCGATGCCTTCCTGGCCCTCACCTCCTCCGGCCCGGCCTTCGTGGCCCTGGTGGCGGAAGCCATGGCCGATGGGGCAGTGGCCTCGGGCCTGCCCCGCCAGTTGGCCCACCATCTGGCCCATCGCACCCTGGCGGGCACTGCCGCCCTGCTGCACGAGCAGGAGCTCCACCCCGGTGCCCTCAAGGACATGGTGAGCAGCCCGGCAGGCACCACCATCGCCGGGATCCGGGAGCTGGAGCGTGCCGGCCTGCGCTCGGCTCTCATTGAGGCCGTGGTGGCCGCGGCGGAGCGGAGCCGCCAGCTCGCCTGATCAGCCCTTCTTCTGGCCGAGTTTGGGTTCGGTGCCGGCCATCAGCCGCTGCAGGTTGGTGCGGTGGCGCCACACCACCAGCACCGTGGTGATCACGGCCAGCACCAGATAGGGCCAGCGGATGCCGAAGCCCTGGCTGGGGAACCAGCCCAGCATCAGCAGTGGCAGGGAGATGGCGGCCACCACGCTGGAGAGCGACACGATCCGGCTGGCGCTCAGCACGGCGAGGAAGATGCCGAAGCAGGCCAGGCCCACCGGCCAGGCCAGGCCCAGCAGCATCCCCAGGCCGGTGGCTACGGCCTTGCCGCCCTTCCAGCCCAGCCACACGGGCCAGATATGGCCGGCCAGGGCCGCGAGGCCGGCCGCCACCACCCAGGAATCCACGGCTACCGCCTGCGCCGAAAGGGGCACGCCGAGGGGTTCGAGCACCGCCTTGGCCAGCAGCACGGCCAGGGCGCCCTTGCCCACATCCACGAGGAACACCACCAGAGCGGGGCCCTTGCCCACCACCCGCAGCACGTTGGTGGCACCGGTGGAGCCGGAGCCCTCCCGGCGGATGTCGATGCCCATCAGCCAGCGGCCCGCCAGGTAGCCGCTGGGGATGGAGCCGAGCAGGTAGCCCGCCACCAGGGCGAGCAGTCCGGGAATCAGGGTCATGGGCTGGAGAGAAGGAATCAGTAGGCGTCGGTCTCGAGCGCCAGTTCGCCGGGGGTGGCGGCATAGGCCAGCCACACCGGGAACTGCAGGATCGGCACATCCACCACCTGCTCGGCGGCGTCCACCACGATGAAGGGCAGCTCCCCGCGCTCCTCCAGCCGGTCGGCGCGCTCGATCAGGGCATCGGGGCGCTCGAACAGCACGATGCCGCTGCTCGGGCCGAAATCCTCCCGGCCCAGGCCCAGGCAGTCCTGCAGGCCCCGGCGCCATTCCCCCAGCCGCTCAGGCTCGCCCGCCAGCACCAGGGTCTGGAAGCGATCGCCGTAGAGCTCCCCGAGGATGGCGATCGCTGCGGCGGTCGTCAGGGCGTTGCGGTTGCGGCTGCCGCTGCTGGGCTGGGCCCCCCGGCCCCCCTGGCTGAGGAACCAGTCCTCGAGCACGGCCGCGCCGGAGGGTTCCAGGGTGCGGCGCAGTTTCCAGGGATCGGCGTAGAAGTCGGGCTGGCCCTGGAAGCTGGCCAGCCGCTCGCGGATCAGGGCTTCGTCGGCCGCGAACAGGCCGGCCGCCGCCACCGCTGCGGCAGCCTCGGCCTGGGCGGCCGGGGAGGCCTGGGCCGCATCGAGCGGGGAGGGTTGCACCAGCACGGTCTGGGGCACCAGGTCGACCTGCTGGGCACTCACCGCCAGGTCTTGCAGGGCACCCACCAGGTAGTCCTGGAAGCCCTTGATGCGGCGTGCCACCAGATCCGACTGGCCGGCGAAGGTGCTGGCCATCTGCTGCTCGATCTGCTGCCGGCGCTGCTCCAGCTCGGCGATCTCGGCCTGCAGGGCCTCACGGCGCTGCTGCAGCTCGTTCAGGGCCAGCGCCAGCAGGCTCTCCTGGGGGCTGGGCTCGGGATTCGTCTCGGGATTCGTTGGCGCGGAGGGGGTGTCCGTGGTCATGGCATCAGCCGTTGGAGGCGGCGTCGGGGGCCAGGTGGCCCAGATGGTGATCGAGCAGCCGCTGGAGGGCGGCCGCGTTGAACAGCACGGGCAGGAAGTGAATGCTCCGCTGTTCCCGGAAATAGAACAGCACCGGCAGGCTGGGCCAGAACAGCCGCCAGGCCAGCCATTCGGCGTAGGGGAAGCGCTTCAGCAGCGTGTTCTGGCGCCACACCAGCAGGCTGTCGGCGGTGAATTCCAGCCGCAGCAGGGCGGTTTGCAGCAGCAGGAACAGGCCGAACACCGCCACTACGCCCGCCAGCCAGGGAGCGCCGTTCCAGAGGGGCCACAAGCCGAGACAGGCCGCCCCCAGCACCACCACCCCGATCGGCACGCCAACGCTGGGGGCCAGCAGCTCGCCGCTACCGGGCGCCAGGGGGATCTCAGGGTTCTTGGTCACCATGTCCACCGACGGGCCTCAACCGAACAGCACTTTGGTGAGCAGGGCATCCATCAGGGCCACCGTCACCAGGATCATCACCACGGCACCGGTGGTGCTGGTGCCCACCTCCTTGGGGCCGCCCCGGGTGGTGAGGCCCCAGCCGCAGGAGATCACCGCGATCTGCAGGCCGAACACCAGGGCCTTCAACAACATGGAGGGGAGGTCGTCGGTGTTCATCCAGGTGCGCACCGAGCTCCAGAACACCGATGGTGGGATGTTGTACAGCCAGGTGCTGCTCACCTGCCCCGACCAGATCCCCACCCAGAAAAAGAGCAGGCACTGCACCGGCGCCATGATCACCATGGCCAGCACCCGTGGCACCACCAGATACTCCACCGGGTCGGTGCGGAGCATGGTGATCGCATCGATCTGCTCGGTCACCTTCATGGTGCCCAGCTGGGCGGCATAGGCCGTGGCCACCTTGCCGGTGAGCAGGGTGGCGGTGAGCAGGGGGGCAATCTCCCGCGCCAGCCCCAGCGACAGCAGCCCCCCCACGGCCGCACTGGCCCCCTGCTTGGACAGTTCCGCCACCACCTGGATGTTGAACACGGTGCCGGCGGCCAGGGCGGTGATCACCACGATCAGGAAACTGGCCGGACCTGCCTCCATCAGTTCCTGCATCAGGTCGTTCACGTTGATCCGACCGCGGGCCATCGCACTCACGGCCTGGCCGCCGATCAGCAGGCTGGTGAGCAGCCGGGAGAGCCAGCGGGGCAGGGAAACCGGTGGGCGGGTGAGGGAGCGGGTCATGGCTCAGACCGCCTGTGGTGAAGGCCTTTCTCGGGCCAGCGTCGCATCACCAGCAGGCCCAGAACCACCAGCACCGCCGGGATCAGGCCCATGCAGAGGCGGATCGTGGCCACGGCGCTGGCGGGCTGGGCGCTGTTGGCCAGGGCCTCGCTATAGCCGCTGGCGGTGAGCAGCACACCGAGCAGGGCGATCACCACGCTGATGCACACCTTCTGGGCGAGCACCATCCAGGCGCTGTATTGGCCAGCCGGTTTCTCGGGATCGGCATCGATCGCATCCGGCAAGAGCGACCAGGGGATCAGGTAGGCGGTGGAGGCCCCAATCCCGGCCACCACGATGGTGCCGAGCAGGGCCAGAAGCTTGAGGCCATTGCCGGGGATGGCGAAGGTGGCGGCTCCGGCCTCCAGAGGTTGGAGCACCATCACCAGCAGGCAGGCTCCCACCCAGAGGATTCCGCCGTAGCGCAGGGCCGTGAGCCGGCCGCTGGTGTGCGATACCCAGTTCCACAGCCAGAGCCCACCCAGGGAGCTCACCAGAAACGGCAGCAGGATGAGCTTGCTGAGCCCCTCCGGCACCTGCAGCACCACCGGCAGGAAGAACAGCGACACCGCCTGCATCAGCTGCAGGGCGCACCAAAGGAGCAGATAGAGCCCCAGCACCATCACGAAACGGCCGTTGCGCACCACGCGCCGCAGCAGGCGGCGGGTGGTGCCGCTGCTGCTTTCCGGGCGCTGGCACTGGCGGGCGCTGGGCATCAGGCCCCAGCCGCATAGCAGGGACGATCCGGCAATGATCAGGCCCGATACGAGCCCCACCGGCAGGTAGCTGCTCGGATCGCCGAGATTGCCCACCAGCACCCCGGCCAGCAGCGCTGCCGTGATGGTGGCGAGGATCGAGCCGGTGAAACGGGAGGTGTTGAGTCGCGTGCGCAGCGACACATCGGTGGTGAGTTCCGCCGCCAGGGCTGTGTACGGCAGGTTCACGCAGGTGTAGAGGCTGTTCGCCACCACCGAGATCAGCATGAAGATCACGAACTTGATCGCCACGCTGTCTGTGGGCGGAAGCCACCACATGGCCGCCATGGCGAGGCCCAGGGGCACCGCGCCCCAGAGGATCCAGGGAAGGCGGGGCCCCCAGCGGTGCTGGCTGGTCTTGTCACTGAGCCAGCCCACGATCGGATCGTTGATCGCATCCCAGAGGCGGCCGACGCCGTAGGCCAGGCCCGCCAGCCACGGGGGCAGGCCCGCGGCGACGTAGAAGCGGAGCAGATAGAAACCGATCAGGGCGGCACCCATGCCGGTGCCCACGTCGCCCAGCCCATACGACCAGAGCAGCCGTTGCCGCGCCCCACCGCGGAGGTCGGCGGCGTCTCGGACCTGACTCGTCACGGGAGACGCTGTCGAACGCAGGCCATAATGCTGCAGCTTGAGGCCGTTTCAGGTCCAGGCCGGCATCGCATCACCGCCGCCGATTCGGCCCCCGGGCCACGGCGCAAACGGAATACTGATGTACTGCTGCGGGCGTAGTTTAGTGGTAAAACCTCAGCCTTCCAAGCTGATGATGCGGGTTCGATTCCCGCCGCCCGCTTTCTGAATCGCCATCAAAAAAGAGGCACGACCCAGCGATGGGCCTTGCCTCCGGGATCGATGCATCGGCTGAGTGTCAACTCAGCCATTCAGCTCGGCAACGGTGTTGCCTGGCCTCAGCCTTGCCTCACTCTTCTTCGTCGGCGCCGCCCACGGGCACCAGGCGGATCTGCTTCTTGCCGAGCTTGATTTCAAACTCATCGCCAGGCTCCAGGCCCAGCTGGGCGGTGTAGGCCTTGCCCACCAGCAGGTTGCCGTTGCCCTGCACGGTGGCCACAAAGCTGAGTTTGCGACCGCCGGGGCCTTTGCCCACGCCGTTTTCGCCCAGGGTGACGCCCTTGGCCTCAAGCAGGGCTTCGTAAAACGCGGTGAAGTTCAGCCGCTCGCTGCCGTCCTTTTTGCTGCTGACGTAGCCGCATTCGCGAACCAGCTCTGATTTCGAGGCGTCGCCCAGTTCCTTGACTTTGGCCAGTAGTTCGGCGCCGGTGAGCATGGTGAGGAAGAAATGCCCTCAAACAATAACTCTGAAGGTGCACCCTCCCAGATTTTGGTGGCGGGCTAGATCCGGCTCTGGTGGCTAACAGCGGCCGCGGGAATCGGCGCGGCGCGGCCCTGATCAATCCAGGGGAAGTTCGGCGGCCAGCCTGCTGCTGGCCAGCAACACCAGGCTGCGGCTTTCCAGGGGAATGCCTTCCGGAGTCCAGGGTGATGGGTTGGCGGGTAGGTCGTCTCCGGCGGGTAAGCCGGTGTCCATCACCCGCAGCCATCCATCCGGGTTGGCGGGCAACTCGAAATGAATGGCCTTGGCATAGGCATTGAGGCCGCACCAGAGCAGGGGATGGCCTTGGGGTTCGTGCAGGCTCCAGGCCAGGGTGTGCGACCAGCTGGCCCAGTCGGGGCGATTGCATTCCGCGCCATGCCAATGGCGCTCCATGCCCGTGAGTTCGGGATTCAGCAGCGGAGCCAGGCGCCTCCGCAATGTCAACAGCCGGCGCAGAAAGGTGCGCAGGGCGAGGTCGGCATCGTCGGGCAGCCAGTGCATCCAGCCCAGGGGATTGTTCTGGCACCAGGTGTTGTTGTTGCCGCCCTGACTGCGGCGCACCTCGTCGCCCATCAGCAGCATCGGCACACCGGGGGAGAGCAGCAGGGTGGCGAGCATGTTGCGCACCTGCCGTTCCCGCAGGGTGACCACGGCGTGGTCGGTGCTGGGGCCTTCGACGCCATGGTTCCAGCTGTTGTTGTGGTTATCGCCGTCGCGATCGTCTTCGCCATTGGCCAGGTTGTGCTTGCCGTTGAAACTCACCAGATCGGCGAGGGTGAAGCCGTCGTGGGCCGTGAGGAAGGTGATGCACTGGCCGGGGCGCACCGGCGTGCGCGTGAATAGGTCGGGGCTGCCGCTCATCCGCTGCCCCAGGGCCCAGCAGGTGCTGCCGTCGCCCTTCCAGAAGCGGCGCACATCGTCGCGGAAACGACCGTTCCAGGTGGCCACCCGTCGGGCCGGGAAGTCGTCGAGCCGATAGAGCCCGCCGCAGTCCCAGGGCTCACTGATCAGCTTGATATCGGCCAGGTCGGGATCGGCCTCGATGTCTTCGAACAGCGGCGGGGTATCGAGCGGCATCAGCTCCTCCCCGCGGCTGAGGGCGATGCCCAGATCGAAGCGAAAGCCATCGATGCCCAGTTCGGTGGCCCAGCAGCGCAACGACTCCAGGATCAGGCGCCGCACCAGGGGGCGGTTGGCGGCGATGGAGTTGCCGCAGCCACTCACATCGAGGTAATCGCCCCGGGCGTTCTGGTGGTAGTAGAGGCGGTCGCAGAACCCACGCCAGCTGAGGGTGGGCCCCTGCTGGTTGCCTTCGCTGGTGTGGTTGTACACCACATCCAGGATCACCTCGATGCCGGCCTGGTGGCAGGCGCGCACCAGTTCGCGCACCTGCTCCCGGGCACTGGTGGGGGTGCCCCCGGCCAGGTAGCCGGGGTGGGGGGCCATCCAGCTGAGTGGGCTGTATCCCCAGTGGTTGAGCCGACCGTTGGGGGCGTCGGTGGGGTCGAAGGCCATCACCGGCAGCAGCTCGATGGCGGTGATCCCCAGCTCCAGCAGGTAGGGCAGGGTGTCGATCACCCCCAGCAGGGTGCCGCGCCGCTCCGGCGGCACCGGTGAGCCGGTGCCCTCGGTGAAGCCGCCCACGTGCAGCTCGTAGATCACTGAGCGCTGCCACGGGTGGCGCGGCCGCGGAGCGGCATCGAAGTTGAAGCGGTCGCGCTCCGTGACCACTCCCTTCAGGCAGTGGGCGGTGTTGGGGGCGGCGCCCACGGCGGCCCCGCGCCGATAGCTCCCCCAACCGGCGATGGCCCGGGCGCAGGGGTCGAGCAGCACCTTGGAGGGGTTGAAGCCATGGCCCCCGGGCTGCAGGGGGCCGAACACGCGGTAGCCGTAACAGGCCCCCTCCCCGAGCCCCTCCACTTCCACGTGCCAGTGGTCGGCGGAGCGGTGCTGGCCATCGAGCTCGATCACGCATTCGGGCTCGCTGGCGTTGCCGTTGGCGAAGAGCAGCAGTTCCACCCGGGTGGCCAGCGGCGCCACCACCGAAAAATTCACCCCCCATGGGGTCACGCTGGCCCCCAGCGGCGAGGGGGTGCCGAGTCGGATCGCCGGGGTGGGGGCGGACAAGGCACCGGGGCCGCTGCAGGCCTCAACCTAAAGGCGGTGTGCTTGTGTTCAAACCAGCGTTTGACCGGTGCCCGTGCTGCAGCAGCCCGAACCGGAGGTCGGCCGTCCACCCCGGCAGGTGTGCCCGGGGCTGTGGCTGTTCGCGCCCAACCGCGACACCCAGGGCGGCAGCAGCTGGCTGCTGGAGCGCCCCGAGGGGCCCCTGCTGATCGATTGCCCCGGTGTCACCCAGGCCAATCTCGACTTTCTGGCCGGGTTGGGGGCGGGCGGCACCCTGGTGCTCACCAGCCGCGAGGGTCACGGCCGCTGTCGCCGCATCCAGGAGGCCACCGGTTGGTCGGTGCTGGTGCAGGAACAGGAGGCCTATCTCCTGCCGAATGTGCCGGCCATCGAGGCGTTTGGATCCGAACACACAGCGGCGCAGGGGATTCGGTTGTTGTGGACCCCTGGGCCCACGCCGGGCTCCTGCGTGGTGCATGCCCGTGGTGTCTGGGGCGACCTGCTGTTTTGTGGCCGGCTGCTGGTGCCGGCGGGGCCGGGAGTGCTGGCACCTCTGCGCACCCAGCGGTGCTTCCATTGGCCCAGACAGCTTGCCAGCATTGAGAAGTTGCGGTGTTGGCTGCCCGCCGGCTCCCCCGCAGCCATCGCCTCCGGTGCGGGGCTCGGGGCGCTGCGGGGCGAGGTGCTGGTGAAGCCCGGCGCTGCGCTGCTGGCCAGCCTCAACCTGCAGGACCTGGGCGCCGCCATGCCCTGATTTCGGTTCTGAATCCCCCAGAACCGTTGCGGTGGTTCACGTGTCGAGTTGCAGTCGGCGCCTGTGGCCCATACGATTGGCGCGCTCCCTGCTGGGCGGTCGGGTGTCTCGACGCGCCGCCCCCTCCGCTCAATCCGAGGTCCTCCCTCCCATGAACAAAGCTGATCTGGTCAACGTGGTTGCGGCTCGCACCGAACTCACCAAGACCGACGTTGCCGCTGTCGTTGACGCCCTGATCGACACCATCATTGATTCGGTGGTCGACGGCAAGAAAGTGTCGATCCTGGGCTTCGGTTCCTTCGAGCCCCGCGACCGCTCTGCCCGTCAGGGTCTGAACCCCAAGACCGGCGAAAAAATCAAGATTGCCGCCAAGCGCGTGCCCGCCTTCACCGCCGGCAAGCTCTTCAAGGACAAGGTGCAGGGCTGATCGCCCGCTGGGTCGTACCCACCCATCACGATCGAAACTGGCGGTCCGCGGGGCCGCCTTTTTCATGTCTGGCCACACCCGAGCGCCCGTGCCCCTGCCCGGCCACCTGGCGGAGCTGATCAAGGCTGCGCGCCAAGGGCGGCAAGGCGGCTACCGCGGCCGGTTTGCCCCCTCCCCCACCGGCGCCCTGCACCGCGGCAACCTGCGCACGGCCCTGCTCAGCTGGCTGGATGCCCGTCTAAGGGGTGGCCAGTGGCTGCTGCGGATCGACGACCTCGACACGCCCCGCAACCGGCCCGGCGCTGAGGAGGCGATTCTCGACGACCTCCGCTGGCTGGGGCTCCACTGGGATGGCCCCGTGGTTCGCCAGAGCGAGGCCCGCGGCCTGTATGGCTCGGTGCTCTCGGCCCTGCGTCGTGCCGACCTGCTCTATCCCTGCCGTTGCAGTCGCCGCTTGCTGGCGGACATCTCGGCCCCCCATGGAGGGCTGGTGGTGTACCCGGGCCTGTGCCGCCCTGCCGCCCACGGCTGGGGCTGGGAGCAGGGGCGGCTGCCCAGCTGGCGGTTGCGGCTCCCCGCCGGGGAGCTCCGCTGGCAGGAGCGCTGGGGCCGCCCGGGCGTGGTGGATGGCCCTGGGGCGGTGGGGGATGTGGTGCTGCGCCGGGCCGATGGCTTCATTGCATATCACCTGGCCACCGCCGTGGATGAGCTGCGCCTGGGCATCACCGACGTGCTGCGCGGCGACGATCTCTGGAGTTCCACCGCGCCCCAGGTGGCCGTGATGGAGCTGCTGGGGGCGGAGCCGCCCCGCTACGGCCACGTTCCGCTCTGGCGCGATGCCACGGGCCAGCGGCTGAGCAAGCGGGATGGCGCCGAAGGGCTCGCTGGCTATCGGGATCGGGGGCTGGAGGCGGCGGCCGTGATCGGCGAGCTGGCCGCCAGTGCTGGCCTCGTGCCCTCCGGCAGTTGCCTCAGCGCCGGGGAGCTCCTCCTCGAACTCACCACCCAGCGCTTCGATGCGGCGCTGCAATCGCAGCAGCCTCCGGCTGGCGCTTCGGGTGCCAGGGGCGCTGATGCTTAAGGAAAGCTTCGGGATCAATCGGCAGGAATCCCACCACACTGATCCCATCAACAGCGGGCCAGTCCTGGCCCATGGTCATGACTCCCTCCGATCCATCCGGCGACGCGCTCCAGCGTTGTCGAACCTGTGGCGGCAGCGGCATGCTGCGGCTTGGGGATCAGCGTTATCGCACGTGTCTCGATTGCCTGGGCCAGGGCCGCAACCCTGGGCTCTCAGCGGCTACCACCACCGCCGATCTGCTCCAGGGCTCCCTGCCCCGCGGCTTCAGCGGAGCTGTGCCTTCTTCTTTTTCCAGATGAAGAAGCCGGCGGTGGCTACCACCACCGCGAGCGGGGCGGCGGTGAGGAGCAGAAGGATGACGGCGGTCCAGTCGGTGTACATCGCTGCAGACTCCAGGGCGGACTTGAACGCGGCCCCATCATCCCAGCCGATCGCCTGGCTGTTGGCGGTCCTGCTGGCCCCCGTCGCCCTGGCGCTGCCCGGCGTCGCCGGGGTGGTTTTCGAAAACTGCCAAACCGCGGCTGACGGCAGCATCAGCTGCGACACCCGGCCCACCGGCAACACGCTGATGGATGACGAGGCGGCGCGCTACGGCCTCTTCGACCAGGCCAGCCCGGGCTGGGCCGAGTTCGATCCCTACGAGGGATACGACGACATGTTCGGCGGCAACTGGACCTGAGCCTGCTCCCCTTGGCCATGGGCCTGGCGACCGACCGCACCTACGACATCCTGCGCAGCGAGCGCCAGCCGCTGGCAGCGTTTTTTGCGCCCCGCACCGTGGCGGTGATTGGGGCCAGTGAGCGCGAGGGCAGCGTGGGGCGCACCTTGCTCTGGAACCTGATCCGCCATCCCTTCGGCGGCACCGTGTATCCGGTGAATCCCAAGCGCCACAGCGTGCTGGGGATTCAGGCCTACCCAAGTGTGGCAGCGATCCCGGAGCCGGTGGATCTGGCCCTGATCGCCACCCCTGCGGCCACCGTTCCCGATCTGGTGGCGGAGTGTGCGGCGGCCGGCGTGCAGGCGGCCGTGGTGCTCAGTGCCGGTTTCCGCGAGGTGGGGCCGGAGGGCCTGGCCCTGGAAGCGCGGCTCCGCGATGCCATTCGAGGCAGCGGTCTGCGGTTGCTGGGGCCGAATTGCCTGGGGCTGATGAACCCGCGCCTTGGCCTGAATGCCACCTTCGCGGCATCGCTGGCCGAACCGGGCCATGTGGGCTTCCTGAGCCAGTCGGGGGCGATCTGCACGGCCGTGCTCGATTGGAGCCGCCGCCAGCGGGTGGGCTTCAGCGCCTTTGTGTCGATCGGCTCGATGCTCGATGTGGGCTGGGGCGACCTGATCACCCACCTGGGCGATGACCCCGACACCCACAGCATCGTGATCTACATGGAGGCGATCGGCGATGCCCGCGCCTTCCTCTCAGCGGCGCGCGAAGTGGCGCTCACCAAGCCGATCGTGGTGATCAAGGGCGGCCGTACCGACCAGGCCGCCAAGGCAGCGGCCTCCCACACCGGGGCCCTGGCCGGCAGTGATGCGGTGCTCGAGGCGGCCTTCCGCCGCTGTGGTGTGCTGCGGGTGGAGCGGCTCTCGGATCTGTTCGATCTGGCCGATCTGCTGGCCAAGCAGCCGCGCCGGCCTGCCGGCAAACGGCTCACGATCATCACCAATGCCGGTGGTCCGGGGGTGCTGGCCACCGACGCCCTGGTGCTCAGTGGCGGTGAGCTGGCCGCCCTCGCCCCCGACACCATCACGGCCCTCGATGCGGTGCTGCCGCCCCACTGGAGCCGTGCCAATCCGATCGACGTGCTCGGCGATGCCGATCCGGAGCGCTACGCCAAGGCCATCGAGATCGCCATGGCCGATCCCAACAGCGATGGCCTGCTGGTGATCCTCACGCCCCAGGCGATGACCGATCCGGTGGCGATTGCCCAGCGGCTGCGCGACCTGGCCGCCCGCAGCACCAAGCCCCTGGTGGCCAGCTGGATGGGCGGCGACGAGGTGGGTGGGGGCGAGGCAATCCTCAATGCCGCCGGCATTGCCACCAACCGCTACCCCGATGCCGCTGCGCGGCTGTTTCACACGCTTTGGCGGTATGGCGACAATCTGCGGGCCCTCTACGAAACCCCAGCCCTGCTGCCGGAAGCGGAGCTGGTGGCCTCCAGCGGCGAACCCGCGCCCGCAGCCGTGGCTGACGCGATCATCGGCACCGCCCGCGCCGAGGGCCGCAGCCTGCTGAGCGAGTGGGAAACCAAGCGCATCCTTGGCGCCTATGGCGTGCCGGTGGTGGACACCCGCCTGGCTACTTCGGCGGATGCGGCGGTGGCCGCCGCCACCGCCATCGGCTACCCGGTGGTGGTGAAGCTCCATTCCCACGCGATCACCCACAAGAGCGATGTGGGCGGGGTGGTGGTGAACCTCACCGATGCCGCCGCGGTGCGCGGCGCCTACGAGGCGATGGAGCTGGCCATCCGCCGGGCCCATGGCGAGGCCGCCTTCGCCGGCGTGACGGTGCAGGAGATGGTGGCCCGCAACGACGGCCTGGAGCTGATCGTGGGCAGCAGTGTGGATCCCCAGTTCGGGCCCGTGATCCTGTTCGGCACCGGGGGCACGCTCGTGGAGGTGTTCCGCGACAGCGCCGTGGCTCTGCCGCCGCTGAACACCACCCTGGCGCGGCGGCTGATGGAGCAGACCCGCATCCACCGGGCCCTGCAGGGGGTGCGGGGCATGGGGCCCGCCGATCTGGAGGGGCTGGAGCAGCTGCTGGTGCGGGTGAGTCAGCTGGTGCTCGATCACCCCGCCATCAGTGCTCTGGATGTGAACCCGCTGCTGGTGGCGCCCCGGGGAACGGCGCGCCCGCTGGTGGCCCTCGATGCGCGCATCCTGCTGGTGGGCGGTGAGGGCGCGATCTGCACGGCGCCGCGCCCGGCCATTCGGCCCTACCCGGCGGAGTACGTGCGGTCCTGGATCCTGCGCGATGGCAGCGCCGTCACGATCCGCCCCATCCGCCCGGAGGACGAACCGCTGGTGGTGGCGTTCCACCGCACCCTCTCGGAGGAGAGCGTGTATCTGCGCTACTTCCACATGATGTCGCTGAGTGCGCGCACCACCCATGAGCGCCTCATTCGCATCTGCTTCACCGATTACGCCCGCGAGATGGCCCTGGTGGCCGATCGCCGCGACCCCGACAGCGGCGAGCATGCGGTGCTGGCGGTGGCGCGCCTGAGCCGGCTGCACGGCGGCAACCAGGCGGAGTTTTCGATGTTGGTGAGCGATCCCCACCAGCACCAGGGCCTGGGCACCGAGCTGCTGCGGTTGTTGCTGCAGATCGGCCGCGACGAGGGGCTCGAGCGGATCACGGCGGAGGTGCTGCACGAGAACCGGGCCATGCAGCGGGTGTGCGAGAAGGTGGGCTTCACGTTGCGGGCCACGCCGGAGGTGGTGGAGGCCTGGATTGATCTGGCCTGAGATCGGGTCTGAGCTCAGCCGAGCAGCGCCCGCACGTGGGCCGCGGCGGCCCTGGCCAGGCCATCGAGGGCATAGCCCCCCTCCAGGCTCGACACCAGCCGGCCCTGGCAATGGCGCTCGGCGATGGCCATCACCTCGCGGGTGAGGGCGGCGTAGTCGTCGTCGCTGAGGCGGAAGTCGGCCAGGGGATCGCCGAGGCGGCCATCGAAGCCGGCCGAGATCAGCACCAGCTCCGGGCGGAACGCTTCGGCCGCGGGCAGCAGTTGGCGGCGCACCGCTTCGAGCACTTCAGCGCCGCCGCTGCCGGCCGGCAGGGGGCAGTTGATCGTGAATCCTGCGCCGGCGCCCTCGCCCCGGTCGCTGGCGCGGCCGGTGCCGGGATAGAGGGGCCACTGATGGGTGTTGAACAGCAGCACGCTCGGATCGCTGCGGAACACCGCGGCCGTGCCGTTGCCGTGGTGCACGTCCCAGTCCACGATCAGCACCCGCTCCAGGCCGTGCGCCGCCTGGGCATGGCGGGCGGCCACCGCCACGTTGTTGTAAATGCAGAACCCCATGCCGCGGCTGGGTTCGGCGTGGTGGCCGGGGGGGCGCACCGGCGCGAAGGCATTGCGCACGCTGCCTGCCAGCACCGCATCCACGGCGGCCATCACGCCACCGGCTGCCAGCCGCGCCACCTCTTCCGAGTGTTCGCCGATCGCCGTGTCGCCGGTGGAGAGCCAGGCATGGCCGTAGGCGATGTCGCGTAGCACCGTGTGCAGGTAGCGCTGGCTGTGGCAGCGCAGCAGGGCGGCGTCGCTGGCGGGGTAGGGCGTGATCGGGGTGCAGCGCTGCAGCAGCCCATCGCGCTCCAGGCCAGCCAGCAGGGCCTGCAGCCGCGCCGGGCTTTCCGGATGGCCGGCTCCGGTGTCGTGATCCAGGTAGTGGGGTGAGAGCACCAGCCCCGTGCCCGCTGCAGAGGCCCCTGGTGCTCCCTCCACCGATGTGTCCCGCCGCTCCGTTCAGTATGTGGGCCCTCACCGGGCGCACAACGGACTGCCACAACCCCCAGCCAACCCACCGTGGGGTTGCTAGCCAGGGGATGTCGCCGGCGGGATGCGGTGGTTGGTGTGAAGCCCACGTCCACGCTCTCGATCGAGGAGCGCATCGCCCGGCTGATCCGCCAGCAGGGCGGTCGCGGCGATGCCCTGATCGAGGTGTTGCATCAGGTGCAGGAGCTGGAGGGCTACCTCAGCCCGGCGGCGCTGCGGCAGGTGGCGCGGGGGCTGGGCCTGCCCCTGAGCCGGGTGCAGGGGGTGGCGAGCTTCTATCACCTGTTTCGGTTGGAGGCACCCACGCCCCACCGCTGCGCCGTTTGCCTCGGCACCGCCTGTTTTGTAAAGGGGGGCGCCGACCTGGCCAAGGCCCTGGAGCGCCATCTGGGCGTGCAGCTCGATGATGCCGCCGGCAACGGCACCTGGGCCCTGCAGCACGTGAGCTGCGTGGGGGCCTGCGGCCAGGCGCCGGTGGTGGTGGTGGATGGGGTGATGGAAACCCGGTTGCCGGTGGATGACCCCGAGGTTTTGCAGCGGCGTTTCAGCACGGCTGGTCTGCCCGAACCCGCGCCCGCAGCGGCGCAGGAGCCATGGTGAGCCGCGCAGCCGTCACGATCCGGTGCTGCGGCGCCAGTGGCTGCCGCTCTGCCGGCAGTGACGTGCTGCAGCACGCCCTGGAGGAGGCTGCCGCCCACATGCCTGCTGGCCAGGCGCCGCGCATCAAGGCCGTGGGCTGTCTGCGCCTGTGCGGACGCGGGCCCCTGGTGGCGGTGGATCGGGCCGAGGGCGACAGCCAGCTCTATGGCGGTGTGCCGCCGGAGCAGGCCGACGCGCTGGTGCAACAGAACGACGCCCGGCTCCAACCCCACGCCATCGATGGCGCCCATCCGTTCTTCGCCTTGCAGCAGCCGGTGGTGCTGGAGAACTGCGGCGTGGTGGATCCCGAATCGATCGACGACGCCATCGCCCACGGCAGCTACGCCCAGCTGCGGCGCGTGCTGGAGGCGTGCATACCCGAGCAGGTGCGCGAGCAGGTGAAGCGCAGCGGGTTGCGGGGCCGCGGCGGCGCGGGCTATCCCACCGGCCTGAAGTGGGACACGGTGGCCCTGCAGCCTCCTGGCCCCCGCACCGTGGTGTGCAACGCCGATGAGGGCGACCCCGGCGCCTTCATGGACCGCAGCGTGCTGGAGAGCGATCCGCACCGGCTGATCGAGGGCATGGCGATTGCGGCCTATGCGGTGGGCGCCCACCAGGGCTATGTGTATGTGCGCGCCGAATACCCGCTGGCGATCGAGCGGCTGCGGCTGGCCCTCAAACAGGCTCGCGCCAAGGGCTTCCTCGGCCCGAAGGTGGCCGGCACCAGCTTTGATCTGCGGCTGGAGGTGCGCGTGGGGGCCGGCGCCTACGTGTGCGGCGAGGAAACGGCGCTGCTGGCCTCGATCCAGGGCCAGCGCGGCACCCCCCGGCCCCGGCCGCCGTTCCCGGCCCAGTCGGGTTTGTGGGGGGAGCCCACCCTGATCAACAACGTGGAAACCCTCAGTGCCATTCCGGTGATCCTGCGGGAGGGGGGCGACTGGTATGCGGCGAAGGGCACCGCCACCAGCAAGGGCACCAAGGTGTTCGCCCTCTCCGGTGCCGTGCGCCACACCGGGCTGGTGGAGGTGCCGATGGGTACGCCCCTGCGCACCGTGGTGGAGCTGATGGGGGGCGGCACCCCCGATGGCACGCCGGTGAAGGCGGTGCAAACGGGAGGCCCCTCCGGTGGCTGCATCCCCCAGCCCCTGCTCGACACCCCGGTGGATTACGAGAGCCTCCTGGCCCTCGGCTCGATGATGGGCTCCGGCGGCATGGTGGTGATGGGCGAAACCACCTCCATGCCGGAGGTGGCGCGCCATTTCATGCGCTTCAGCCGCAACGAGAGCTGCGGCAAGTGCATTCCCTGCCGGGCCGGCACCGTGCAGCTCGAGCAATTGCTGGATCGCTTCGTGGAGCGCCGCGCCGTACCCGACGACCTGGCGCGGCTGGAGGAGCTCTGCACGATGGTGCGCTGCACCAGCCTCTGCGGCCTGGGTCAGGCGGCGCCCAATCCGGTGCTCAGCACCCTGCGCCACTTCCGCGGGGAATACGAAGCTGCCTGCCGCGAGCCGGCGATCTGCGAGCCCCGCACCGCCTGCCGGATGCCGGTGGCGCCGGCTTCGGGAGGTGCGTCATGAGTGTGCTCACCCTGAAGGTGGATGGCCGTGATGTGGCGGTGCCGGAGGGCGCCACGATCCTGCAGGCGGTGCGGGCAGCGGGGGCGTCGGTGCCGGTGCTCTGCCATCTCGATGGCCTCACGCCGGTGGGGGCCTGCCGGTTGTGTCTGGTGGAGATCGGCGGCAGCCCCAAGCTCCAGCCCGCCTGCACCACCCCGGCCAGCGAAGGCATGGAGGTGCGCACCAGCTCAGATCAGCTGAACCAGTTCCGGCGCATGGCGGTGGAGCTGTTCTTCGCGGAAGGCAACCACGTGTGCGCCTTCTGCGTGGCCAACGGCAACTGCGAACTGCAGAACGCGGCGGTGGAGGTGGGGATGGACCACTCCCGCTTCCCCTATCAATACCCGGCTCGCCACGTGGATGCGTCGCACCCGCAGTTCGCGATCGACCACCACCGCTGCATCCTCTGCACCCGCTGCGTGCGCGTGTGCGATGAGATCGAGGGCGCCCATGTGTGGGATGTGGCCAACCGCGGCAGCCACTGCACGATCGTGGCCGGGCTCGATCAGCCCTGGGGAGAGGTGGAGGCCTGCACCAGCTGCGGCAAATGCGTGGATGTGTGCCCCACCGGCGCCATCTTCCGCAAGGCCGACACCACCGGCGAGAAGGATCCCCACCGCGACCGGCCCGAGTTGCTGCGCACGGCGCGGGAGCAGCACGTGTGGCACAACCAGGGAGGGGGGCACTGATGGAGAAGCTGCGTTTCGCCACGGTGTGGCTGGCCGGCTGCAGCGGCTGCCACATGTCGTTTCTCGACCTCGACGAGTGGCTGTTCGAGTTGGCCCGGCACGTGGAGATCGTGTACTCGCCCGTGGCCAGCGACGCCAAGACCTATCCCGAGGGCGTGGACGTGTGCCTGGTGGAGGGGGCCGTGGCCAATGCCGACAACCTGGAACTGGCGCTACGGCTGCGGGAGCGCACGCGGCTGGTGGTGTCGTTCGGTGATTGCGCCGTGACCGGCAACGTGCCCGCCCTGCGCAACCTCTGGGAGTCGGAACAAGGTGCCAGCCGCCAGGCGGTGCTGGAGCGCGGCTACGTGGAGCTGGCCGACACCGGTGCCCAGCACCCCCATGCCCCCGGCATCGTGCCGGAGCTGTTGGATCGGGTGCGGCCCCTGCATGAGGTGATCCCAGTGGATCTCTACCTGCCGGGCTGTCCGCCGTCGGCCGAGCGCATCCGCGCTGCCGTGGAGCCATTGCTGCGGGGCGAGATGCCGGTGCTGGAAGGCGCCGCGTTGTTGCGTTTCGGTTGAGCGAGGACCCGGCAGCCATGACCCGCACGATCACGATC
>JBBASQ010000033.1:0-24482 GCA_040399185.1 Prochlorococcaceae cyanobacterium | reverse complement strand
CGCCTTCTTCGTTGTTGGCTCTGCGCTTCTCAGGGGCTTCCCCTCGTCGCGCAGTCCAAAACCATAACCCACCGGTTCCCGCTTCTGCAAGGGGGCCGCCCTGGATCCGCTGCATCCCTTGCTACCAAAGGGCTGATGACGCATCCGTCTGCCGTTTCTACGGTCGGGTTGGCAGCAAACCGGCCACACCAGCGCCCATGGCAAGGCAATTCAGCCAGGAACAACTGAGGGTTCGGCCCAGCTCCAGAGAAGACGCTGTGGTGGCCAACGCCTCAGCTCAGTTCGAGCGCACCCTGGTGCGCGTGCGGGGCGAGCTCGTTGGTTCTGTTGCAGCCCTGGAACATCCCAACCGCCATGAGGAGGCCAACTACGGGGAGGTGTTCCTGCGCGACAACGTGCCGGTGATGGTTTACCTGCTGCTGCAGGGACGCACCGAGATCGTGCGCAACTTTCTCACGGTGTGTCTCGACCTGCAGAGCAGCACCTACCAGACACGGGGCGTGTTTCCCACCAGCTTTGTGGAGGACAACGGCCAATTGCTCGCCGACTACGGCCAGCGCTCGATCGGGCGCATCTCGTCGGTGGACGCCAGTCTCTGGTGGCCCGTGGTGTGCTGGCTCTATGTGAAGCGCAGTGGCGACCTCGACTTCGGCACGAGCCAGAAAGTGCAGCGCGGCGTGCAGCTGTTGCTGGATCTCGTGCTCCATCCCACCTTCGAGGGCACACCGGTTCTGTTCGTGCCCGACTGCGCCTTCATGATTGATCGCCCCATGGATGTCTGGGGTGCCCCTCTGGAAGTAGAGGTGTTGCTCTACGGATGCCTGCGGAGCTGTTGTCAGTTGATGGAATTGGCCCAGCGCCAGCAGCAAAGCCGGCTCCTGGATCAGCGCTTGGTGCTCACACGCCAGTGGCTGCATGACCTGCGCTGCCATCTGCTCAAGCACTACTGGGTGACGAGCAAGACGATGCAGGTGCTACGGCGCAGACCCACCGAGCAGTACGGCGAGCACCAGCACGAAAACGAGTTCAACGTGCAGCCGCAGGTGATCCCCCCCTGGCTGCAGGACTGGCTGGAAAACCGGGGCGGCTACCTGATCGGCAACATGCGCACGGGCCGGCCCGACTTCCGCTTTTACAGCCTGGGCAACGCCCTCGCCTGTCTGTTCGGCCTGCTCACCGCACCCCAGCAGCGGGCACTGTTTCGGCTGGTGTTGCACAACCGCAGGGATCTGATGGCCCAGATGCCGATGCGCATCTGCCACCCGCCGATGGAACGGGAGGAGTGGGCCAACAAAACCGGCTCAGATCCCAAGAACTGGCCCTGGAGTTACCACAACGGTGGGCACTGGCCCAGCCTGCTGTGGTATTTCGGCAGCGCCGTGCTCCTCCATGAGCAATGCAACCCGTCAGCCGATCTCTTGCTGATGGGCCAGATGAAGGCCCTGGTGGAGGAGTGCTACTGGAGCCACCTCAACCAGCTGCCACGCCAGCAATGGGCGGAGTACTTCGACGGACCCACCGGCACATGGGTGGGCCAACAGGCGCGCACCTATCAGACCTGGACGATTGTGGGCTTCCTACTGCTGCATCACTTCCTGCGGGTCAACCCCGCCGACGTGCGACTGCTGGATCTGGAGCAACGCTGAGGACGCCCATAAAAAAACCGCGGCCTAGGCCGCGGTGATGAATCGGGGGAAAACAAGGCCCGGAAATACCCAGATCAGAACAGACCGAGGGTGAGGGACTTGTCGATGGGAAGAGCTGCACCGATGCCCAGATAGATGGTGAAGACGGTGCCAAACAGGAACACGGCCATGGCCACAGGGCGACGGAACGGATTCTGGAACTTGTTGAAGCTCTCAATGAAGGGCACCAACATCAGACCCAGGGGCACCATTGTCTGGAGGGCGATGCCCAGCAGCTTGTTAGGCACCACCCGCAGGATCTGGAACACGGGGTAGAGATACCACTCGGGAAGGATCTCGAGAGGAGTAGCGAACGGATCGGCCTTATCACCCAGCATGGCCGGGTCGAGAACAGCCAGACCAACGATGCAGCCGATGGTCCCGAGGATCACCACCGGGAACATGTAGAGAAGGTCGTTCGGCCAGGCGGGCTCGCCGTAGTAGTTGTGGCCCATGCCCTTGGCGAGCTTGGCCCGCAGCTTGGGGTCGGTGAGATCTGGCTTCTTGAGGATGTGCATGGCTCAGGCCTGACGCAGGGATCGCTGGTTTGAGGGAAAGCTAGACGGAATCGGAAGGCACCCGGAAGTGCGCTTCACAAGGGACCGGAGATGCCCTGCTTCCGGATCATCAGGAAGTGCATGAGCATGAACACGGCCAGCAACCAAGGCATCACGAAGGTGTGCAGGCTGTAGAAGCGGGTGAGCGTGGCCTGACCAACGCTCTCGCCCCCACGGAGCAGCTCAACCATCAGGTCGCCCACCACGGGAACGGCGGCAGGAACGCCACTCACGATCTTGACGGCCCAGTAACCGACCTGATCCCAAGGGAGGGAGTAGCCGGTGACGCCGAAGCTCACGGTGATCACGGCCATGGTGACGCCGGTGACCCAGGTGAGCTCCCGGGGACGCTTGAAGCCGCCGGTGAGGTACACGCGGAACACGTGCAGGATCAGCATGAGCACCATCATCGAGGCGCTCCAGCGATGCACCGAGCGGATCAACCAGCCGAAGCTGACGTCGGTCATCAGGTGCTGCACCGAGGCATAGGCCTCAGCCACCGTGGGCTTGTAATAGAAGGTCATCGCGAACCCGGTGGCGAACTGGATCAGAAAGCACACCAGGGTGATGCCGCCAAGGCAATAAAAGATGTTCACGTGCGGCGGCACGTACTTGGCGGAGATGTCGTCGGCGATCGCCTGGATCTCCAGGCGCTCCTGGAACCAGTCGTACACGGGTGACGACTTCGCGGCAGGAGAGGAATTCGCCATGCAGCTGGGATGTCGGTTGCGAGAGTCTACTGACCGCCTCGAACCCTCCGTGAGCGTCCTGCGCCCCAGCCGACCGCGGCAGCAGCAACTCCGCCGGCTGCGCAAGATCACTGCCCTGGCGGTGGTTCTGAGCGTTCTGCTCGGCTGGACAGGCCCTGCGCTCGCCCTCAGCGATGCCCAGCAGCTGGTGGTGGAAGCCTGGCGGCTGGTGAATCAGAGCTACGTGGATCCGGCCCGCTTCGAGGCGGTGCACTGGAAGCGACTCCGCCAGAAAAGCCTCGAACGGTCGATCCAAACCTCCACGGAGGCCTACGACGCCATCAGCGCCATGCTGGCCCCCCTCGGCGATCCCTACACCCGGCTGCTGAGGCCGGAGGAATACGCCACCCTCAAGGCCAACACCCAGGGCAGCGTGAGTGGGGTGGGGCTGCAACTGGCCCTGCGCAGCGCCGACGACCAGATCGTGGTGATCGCCCCCCTCGATGGATCCCCCGCCGCTGACGCCGGCATCACGAGCGGAACCGCCGTTCTCGCGGTGAACGGCACCGAAACCCGGGAGCTGGGCCTGGAAGGGACGGCCAATGCGCTGCGTGGCAATGCCGGTACCCGCGTCTTGCTGCTCCTGGAACGCGCGGATGGCCAGCAACGGGAACTGGAGCTGGAGCGACGCACGGTGAATCTCCAACCCGTCCGCCACCGACTGATCCAGAAGGAAGGCCACCGCCTCGGCTATCTGCGGATCACCCAGTTCTCCGAGCCGGTGCCGGTGCAGGTGCAGCAGGTGCTGACCAGCGACAGCTTCCGGGAGATCGACGGCCTGATCCTCGACCTGCGCAACAACTCCGGCGGCCTGGTGAGTGCGGGACTGGCGGTGGCGAACGGTCTGCTGAGCAACGAGCCGATCGTGACCACCCAAGACCGTGACGGCCTCAACTCACCGGCCCAGGCCGGCCCCGGCCAGCTCTACAGCGGCGTGATGCTCACCCTTGTGAACGGCGGCACGGCCAGCGCGAGCGAAATCCTGGCGGGAGCCCTCCAGGACGACGGCCGCAGCGAACTGTTGGGCAGCCGCACCTTCGGCAAGGGCCTGATCCAGACCCTGATCCCCCTCGGGGATGGCAGTGGCCTGGCGGTGACGGTGGCCCGCTACCTCACCCCCAGTGGCCGGGACATCCAGAACCAGGGCATCGCACCCGATCGCGCCCTGCCGGAACCTGAACCGCTCAACCCCGGCGGTGACGGCGACCGCTGGCTGGAGCAGGCGGCCTCCCTACTGGTGGAGCGCCTGGCGTGAAGAGCCCTCGCACCTATCACGACCCCTTGCACGGGGCGATCCGGCTGGATCCAGCCCAGCCCGCGGAGGCCCTGGCCATGGCGCTGATCGACACGGCGCCGTTCCAACGGTTGCGGCGCATCCGCCAACTGGGCCCCGCCTATCTCACCTTCCATGGGGCGGAATCCAGCCGCTTCACCCATTCCCTGGGGGTGCTGCACCTGGCCCGATTGGCCCTCCAGCACCTGGAGCGCGCCAACCCGGACCTGGCATTACATCGGGGCTTGCTCTACGCCGCGGCGCTGCTGCACGACGTGGGCCATGGCCCCCTCAGCCATACGGGGGAAGAGATGTATGGGCTGCACCATGAGGGTTGGTCGGGTCGGTTGATCCGGGAGCATCCGGCCCTGCGCGAGCCGCTGGACGCCCATGCCCCGGGCACCGCCGATGCCGTCGCCGATCTGCTGGAGCACGGCCGTTGCGTGTCGCCGGCGATCAAGGCCCTGGTGAGCAGCCAACTCGACTGCGACCGGCTCGACTACCTGCTGCGCGACAGCTACAGCACCGGCACGAGCTATGGGCAACTCGATCTGGAGCGGATCCTGGCGGCCCTCACCCTGGCGCCCGATGGCTCGCTGGCCGTGCATCCCCGCGGCCTGATGGCGGTGGAGCACTACCTGGTGGTGCGCAATCTGATGTACCGCAGCGTGTACAACCACCGGCTCAACGTGGTGTGCAACTGGCTGTTCACCCAGGTGATCGCCACCGCCCGAAACCTGGGCCCCCAGCAGGTGGACGCCGATGGGGTGATGGGCCACTGGCTCTGGCACAGCGACACCTTGGATCTGGAGACATTCCTCGCTAACGATGACGTGCGCACCGGGTATCACCTGATGCGTTGGATGGAGCAGGGGCCGCCCCCCCTGGCGGAGCTCTGCGGGCGGCTGCTGCAGCGCCGGCTGCTCAAGGCCACCGATGTGGGCAACCTGGCCAGCGGTGAGCGGCTGGAACTCCTGGCCCTGGCCCAGCGGCTCTCCGCCGCGGCCGGCCTGGCACCGGAGCACCACTGCACCCTGCTGGCACGCCAGAGCCGGGGCTACGACCCCTACAAAGGCGGGCTGCGCCTCTGGAACGGCGAGCGGCTGCAGGCCCTGGAGCAACGCTCACCGCTGGTGCAAAGCCTCACCCACACCACCGAACTGGTGTGGCTGATTCATCCGGCCGACGTGAGCGATGCCCTTAGGTTGCGGCTCGCCGAGCTGCTTCCGCCGGGGGCATGAGTGTGTGGAGGAGCCGCTGATGGGTGCCCAGTGGTTGGAATCGGCCGGCCCCGGCTTACCGATGCTGCTCCAGCTGCCTGACGCCGGGGAGGCAGCGTTGGCGCTGGTGAGCGCCGCCCTGGAGGATCGGCGGCTGCAGCACCCCGGGGCCCCCGCCCGGAACCTGACCCTGGATGTGGGCACCCGCAGGCTGGGGGCCAGCAGCCTCACGGCGATCCAGGGGCACCTGCAGGCAGCGGAGCTGACCCTGGTTCAGGTGGTGAGCTCCAACCCCCACACCCGGGTGGCCGCCGCGGCCGTTGGGCTCCGCTGGGTGGCACCCGCGCCCGCCGTCCAAGGAAACGCAAGCGCGTCTCCACCGATCCCCAGCCCACAGGAGCTCACCCTGCATCGGGGCACGGTGCGCTCCGGGGATCAACTGGAGGCCGCGGGCTCGCTGCTGGTGCTGGGCGATGTGAACCCCGGGGCGCGGCTGAAGGCCGGAGGCCACGTGCTGGTGTGGGGGCGGTTGCGGGGCGTGGCCCACGCGGGCTGCAACGGCGATATGGGGGCCAGGATCGTGGCGATGCAGCTGCGGCCCCTGCAGCTCCGCATCGCCGATGTGGTGGCGCGCGGCCCCGAGGAGCCCCCGCCGCCGGGACTGGCGGAAGAGGCGCGGCTGGTGGATGGGGCCATCCGCATCGATGCGGCTAGCCCGATCTGGCCCCTCAGCGGTTGATGATCCCCAGCCCGCCGAGCACCCCGGCGAAGGCCATAAACCAGAGAGGGGAGATCTTGGTGCGCAGCATCAGCACACACACGATCACCGACACGATCACCCCAGGCACGCTCAGCGATCCGGCGCTGGTGCTGTCGGCGGTGCGCACGATCTTGATGCCCACGGCGAAGAGGATCCCCAGGGTGATCGGGCCCATCCCCCGCTCAAAGGCGATCCGCCAGGGGGAATGCTCCAGCTTCCGCCAGCTGAGGCAGGCCACCACCATCAGCAGGGTGGAGGGCAGCAGGATCGCGATCTCGGCGCCGTAGCCGCTGAGCAGTCCCCAGCCCACGCCTTCCTTCCAGGCGGCCCCCAGCCCCAACAACCCCACCAGCATCGAGCTGGGCCCGGGGGCCGCCTCAGCCAGGGCGTAGAGGTCGGCGAACTGGGCATCGGTGAGCCAGCAGAACTGGTTCACCGCCAGGTGGTGGTATTCCGCCAGCAGGGTGTTGCCGCCGCCCAGGGAAAACAGTGAGAGGGAAAGGAATTCCCAGAGCACCCGCAGCAGGTTGCCCAGATCGGTCAGCCGGGTCGGGGCGGTGCAGGCGGCAGCCAGAAGGATCGTGCTCATGCGGCAACCCTCATGGCTTGGTGTGTTGGCGCGGCCAATACCAGGCCATGGCCAGCGGACCCGTGATGAGCACCACCGGGATCAGGCGCACGTGGAAAAACACCATCGCCACGAACACTCCGGCGGCCAGCAGCAGCGCCACCGGATCCCGCCAGTACTCATCGAGGATCTTGAAACCCATCGAGAGGGCCATCCCCGCCGCCGCGGCCACCACGCCGGCCAGAACACGGTTCACGGAGGGAATCTCGTGCAACCAGAAGTAGGCCACCCCCAGCGCCATCAGCAGAGTGAACGGCACCAGCAGCATCCCCGCCAGCGCCACCAGCGCTCCGCGCAACCCTCGGAACTGGGCGCCGATGTACACGGCCATGTTGATCTGGTTGGGCCCGGGAAACAGCCGCGCCACCGTGAGACCGGTGAGGAACTGCTCGTTCGTCATCCAGCGGCGCTGCTCCACCACGATCCGCTGGCTCCAGGCCGAGAGGCCACCGCCGAAGGCGGAGAGGGCCACCTGCAACATCCCGAAGAACAGCTCCCGGAGGCCGGGGGCCGGGGCCAGCTCGGTGCTGGATTCAGCGGAGGCAACGGCCATCAGTCGTGCACGAAGTGGGGGTCGGGCGGCAGCTCTCCCTCCTCATGCAGGCTCGGATCGAGGGGATCGGGGGCGCGGTACTTCTTGGCCTGGTCCCAGTCGGCCTGGAAGGTGGCCTTGAGCCGGCCCACCACATCGGGGGCATCGGATTCGATGCCGAGTTCGCGGCGCAGATCGAAGGCGCTGCGGTCGATGTTCATCGAGCCGGTCTGGGCATAGGCCCCGTCCACGAGGATCAACTTGGCGTGCAGCTTGATGTGCTTCTGCCGGCGGATCTTCACCCCGAAGCGCTCCATCACCCGCAACGAGGAAAACGTGTCGTAGATGTCCCAGTCGGAGATGCCGTGCTTGCCGCCGCACAGCAGGCGCACCTTCACGCCGCGCTCCCGGGCCGAGATGATCCGCTCCAGGATCACCGCATCCACGAACTTGGGGTGCTGGATCCAGAGCGTGCTGGTGGCCAAATCAATGATGCGGGCCATCTGCCCGCGGCTGTGCACGCTGCTCCACACCAGGCCCACGGTGAGGTCGGGATGGAAGAACTCCCGGTTCCAATCGGCCTCGAAGCCCGCGATCACCTGATCCACCACCGGCTGAGCGCGGCTCACCACGCCGTAGTCGCGGGTTTGGGTGAAGTACTTGTCGGAGAGGTTGAAGGTGGCCACCAGCGCCGCCAGCCGATCCACCACCAGCGACTTCTCATGGGTCACCGGGAAGGCCTCGCTGGTCCAGGCCACCTGGATGCCCCAACCCTGCAGCTGGGCATAGGCCTCATCGTTCCAACGGTCACCGCCGGAGGTGTGGGGATTGAGCATCACCCGCACCTGCACACCCCGCTGATGGGCCCGCAGCAGGGCCTCGAGCACGGCGGGCGACTGCAGCTTGAATTGCTTGAGGCGCAGCTCGCTGGTGGCGGCATCGATCAGCGCCACCACGGAATCGGCTCCGTCGTCGGGCATCACGATCAGCTGCTGGTGGTTGGGGAGCTGATCGGCCATTGCCGGCAGTGCCGTGGACTACGGCCCCTTTGTAAACCCCCCGACCCGCTGCACAAGGCAACCGGCAACACACTGACCGCGCCGAGGTACCAGCCCGGGAGTTGGGCTTAACCTGCCCCGACTCCAGTGCCAGCCGTGAGCGCCGCCTCCACCCGCACGATTCTGATCTGCTCCGGCAAGGGGGGCGTGGGCAAAACCACCCTCACCGCCAATCTGGGCATTGCCCTGGCCAAACAGGGCAAGCGCACCGCCGTGCTGGATGCCGACTTCGGCCTGCGCAACCTCGACCTGCTGCTCGGCCTCGAAAACCGGATCGTGTACACCGCCCAGGAGGTGCTGGCCGGCACCTGCCGGCTGGAACAGGCCCTGGTGAAGCACAAACAGGAGCCCAACCTCGCCCTGCTGCCGGCCGGCAACCCCCGCATGCTCGAGTGGCTCACCCCCGAGGACATGCAGAAGATCGTGGCGATGGTGGGGGAATCGGTGGACTACGTGCTCATCGACGCCCCGGCCGGCATTGAGGGCGGGTTCAAGAACGCCATGGCCGCCGCCCGCGAGGCCATCGTGGTGACCACGCCGGAGGTGTCGGCCGTGCGCGACGCCGACCGGGTGATCGGGCTGCTCAACAGCAACGGGGTGAAGCCAATCCAGCTGGTGCTCAACCGGGTGCGGCCCAAGATGATGGCCAACCAGGAAATGCTGGCGGTGAACGATGTCACCGACATCCTGGCGCTGCCCCTGCTGGGCCTGGTGCTGGAGGACGAGCAGGTGATCGTGAGCACCAACCGGGGCGAGCCGCTCACCCTCAACAGCAGCAGCTCGCCCGCCGCCCGGGCCTACATGAACGTGGCCCGTCGCCTCGGGGGCGAAGACGTGCCCCTGATCGATCCCGCCAAGGAAGGCCGGGGCCTGCGGGCCAAGCTCGGCCGGCTGATGACCAAGAAACTGTTCTGAAGGCGATGACCCTGCGTGATCTGATCAACAGGCTGCTGGGCCGCCAACAGGCGAGCGCCGAAACCGCCAAGGAGCGGCTGCAGCTGGTGCTGGCGCACGACCGCTCCGACCTCAACCCCGAGCTGCTGATGCAGATGCGGCGCGAAATCCTCGAGGTGGTGAGCCGCTACGTGGAGATCGATATGGAGGAGGGCGATGTGAGCCTGGAAACCGAAGACAGGGTGACGGCCCTGGTGGCCAACCTGCCGATCAAGCGGGCGCGGGCGGTACCGCTGGCGAAAGGCGAGGAGAACCCGGGCGCGGAGAACGCCGCCGAGCCCCAGGCTGAAGGCGCGCTCACCGGCTCACCCTGAGAGTGGCCAGGTGTGGGAATCCTCTGGGCAGCCCACCCTGTTCGCCATGGCCCTCCCCCGCGCCCCGCTTGGCCCGATCACGCCGGCCGAGGGGCGGGTGCTTTCCGAACTCCGTCATGGGCTGAGCAACAAGGCCATTGCGGCCGTCCTGGTGCTCAGCCCCCGCACCGTGGAAAGCCACGTGTCGAGCCTGCTGGCCAAAACCGGCTGCCGCAGCCGCACCGAACTGCTGCTGTGGACCTTGAACTCCGAGCTGGAGTGTGGCGATACGATGCCGCAGGCAGGTGTGGCGTCTTCTCGGCGCAGGCCCTGTTTGCCGGCTTAGCTCAGCGGTAGAGCAGCGCTTTTGTAAAGCGAAGGCCATCGGTTCAAATCCGTTAGCCGGCTTTCTCCAGCCCATGGCCAGGCCCGATCAGGGGCGGGCCGGACCGGTTCCGGCCAGGAGCCAGGCCCCCGCTGCAAGGGCCAACCAGGGCAGTGCTTCCAACTGGAAGGGAGCCAGCGCCAGGTGCAGGAGCGGCTCCAGCAGCCAGTGGCCGGCAGCCACCGTGATCAGCAACACCAGCAGCAGGGCTCCCATTCAGTGCACCAACCGCAGCCCTGCCGGCAGGGTGGCACCGGCGCGCAGCACGCGCCAACCCTGGTGGCTCCATCTGAGCACCGTGCTGGCGGTGCCACCCGCAGCGGGCCAGGGCACCGGCGCCAGCTGCGGCACGGTGGGAAACAGCTCCGCGGCTGACGCGGCGGTTGTGGCCGCAGGTTCTCCGGAACGGTTGGCACTGGTGGTGGCCAGCGGCCCGCTGCAGCGCAGCAGCGAGCGGGCCTGATCACAGGCCGGGATCCGGAGGCCCAGGCTGCCACCGCCGGGATGGAGCGCCTCGGCCCAGGGGCTGGAAGCCGGGAGCACCAGGGTGACGGCGCCGGGCCACACCGCATCCGCCACCTCCAGCCACTCGGGCTGCCAGGGCTGGCCGAGCGCGTGGTGCAGCTGCTCGAGATCCGCCGCCATGAGGATGAGCGGCTTGTCGGCGGGTCGCTGCTTCAGCTGCCAGATCTGGCCGGCGTGGGGCGGAGTGGCCGCCAGGGCCGGCAGGGTGTCGGTGGGAAAGAGCGCTGCGGAACCCGCCCGTAGGCGCTGGGCCAGATCCGCAGGGCCGAGCACATCCGGGCTGCCGGAGGGGAACACAGACGGGGGGGCAACAGCGGTCATGGCGGATCAGAAGGGCGCCCGGGCAGCGGCGAAGCGGAGTTTGCCCTCCAGATCGGGGTGGGCACGGGCATCCACCAGGCCGGCCTCGCGCAGCAGGGCCAGCACGGCAGGGCTCTGGTCGTGGTGGTGCTCCAGCAGCAGCCAGCCACCAGGGGCGAGCTGACAGGGAGCACCGGCAGCGATCAGGCGAATTGCATCGAGGCCATCGCCGCCGCCATCGAGGGCGAGGGCGGGCTCGTGGTCGCGCACCACAGGCTCGAGCTCCCGCCACACCGCCGAAGGGATGTAGGGCGGATTGGCCACCACCAGATCCAGGCGGCCCATTTGATCAACCAGGGGCTCCCACCAGCTGCCCGCCCGCGGTTCCACCCGTTCCAGCAGGCCATGGGCGGCCAGGTTGGCGCTCGCCTGGGCCAGGGCCTCCGGACTCAGATCCACCGCCAAGCCGCGGCTAGTGGGCCAGAGCCGGGCCAGGGCCACCGCCAGGCAACCTGAGCCGGTGCCCAGATCAGCCCAATGCTGCGGCGGCTGCGCAGGGAAGTACTGGCGGGCCAGTTCCACCAGCACCTCGGTTTCGGCGCGGGGGATCAGCACCCCGGGAGCCACCGCCAGTTCCAGATCGCGCCAGGGGCAGACGCCCACCAGGTATTGCAGGGGTTCCTGGGTGGCTAGATGGCAACCCCACAACGCCTCAAGATCCACCAGCGGGCGCCGCAGGCGTAACAGCTGATGGGGGTGAAGCCGCACAGCCTGGAGCTGCTGCCAGCCCACCCCCCCCGCCAGATCCAACAGCCAGTCGAGGTCGGCAGGCTGGCCACCACAATCCAGCAGAGCGCGCCGCCAGGCGAGCAGTTCGGCCCCGGTGAGCTGCGGCTCGTTTGCCTGCATGGGGCCAGGCTAGGTGGGCCGCCAGCAGAGCCCGGGCTGGGCCCGCACCGCGCCGGCCAACTCCAGCGCCAACAACCGCGTGGACACCGCCGCCACGGGCTGATCCAGCGCCAGGCACAACTGCTCCAGCGAGGCCCCGCAACCCATCGCCTCCAACAACTCGGGATCTTGAGCCCCAGCAGCGGGAGATCCCCCTGGTGCGGCAACCGGGGCCTGCAGCGGCCCTGGCCCGAGCTGCCGCACCAGATCCGCAGGATCCAACAGGGGCGAGGCCATGCCACTGAGCAACCGATTGCTACCGGCGGCGGAGCGCTTCCCCGCATCGGCGGGCACCGCCCAGATCGGCAGGGCCTGATCCCAGGCAATCCGGGCGGAATGGAGCGCTCCACTGGCTTCTGGACACTCCACCACCACCAGGGCCCGGGCCAGGGCCACCTGCAGACGGTTGCGGGCGGCGAAATGGCCGGGCTGCACCGCGGCCCCGAGGGGCTGCTCCGTGAGCAGCAGCCCCTCCGCAGCCACCCGCCGCTGCAGCCCGGCGTGGTGACGCGGATACACCCGTTCCAGCCCCGTGCCGAGCACGGCCACCGGCCGACCACCCTTGGCCAGACAGCCCCGGTGGGCCGCTCCGTCGATGCCCTCCGCCAAACCACTCACTACCGGCCAGCCGCCCTGGGCCAGGGCAGCACCAAGGGCTTCGGCCATCGCCAGGCCGTGGGGGGAGGGCCGGCGCGTGCCCACCACCGCCACTGCCTGCCGCAACCGCAGGGGCGCCCACAAACTGCCGCGCCCGCGCCAGTGCAGGGCCAGAGGAGGCCGCTCCAGCTCCATCACGGCCTCAGGCAAGGCCGGATCCCCAGGCAGCAACACCGGGCCCTGCTCCGCCAGGGCGGCCTGGGCCGCAGCCAGCGGCTCCACCCCCCAGTGGCGCCGGAAACGGTCGATCGCCGGCCCACTGCGGGCCGGCAGCTCCAGCCCACGCAACAACTCGGCCACGGGGGCCGACCAGGCCACGGCCGGATCGGGATAGCGGGCCCAGAGGCGGTTCAGCCGCACCCAGCCCAGGCCGGGGCACCGACTCCACAACCACCACCACAGCCGGCGGGACTGGCTCCAGCCATGGCGCCGCTCCAGCTCCCAATCCACGAGCCAATTCGCGGCGGAATCAGCGGCCAAATCGGCGCCCCCATCCACTGGGGATTCAACCGAGCACCCCCTGGCCCGCAGCGGCACCACTTCGCCCACAGCAATCAGTACAGATGTACTGAGCCTAGTGCGGTCCGCGCTGCAGGGCCTGCACGGCCTCGGCCAGGTCGTGGGGCAGGCGGCGCAGGAGCCGGCGCTGCCCCGGCCCCTCCGAAAGATCCACCAGCACCAGCTCCACCCGCGCCTCAGCGGCCACGGTGCCGTCGTGGCGCACAAACCAGCTGCGCCAGGGCAACTTCACGCCCCGGCGGAGCTCCACGGCGCTGCGCAGCTCCACCTGATCGCCATGGAGCAGGGCCTGGCGGTAATCAATGCTCAGGCTCACCACCGGCAGCTCCAGCCCCCGGGCCGAGAGCGCGCTGTAGTCGAGGCCCGCCGCCGCCAGCGCCTCCACCCGTGCCTCCTCCAGCCAGGCCAGGTAGGCGCCATGCCACATCACCCCCGCATGGTCGGTGTGCTGGGGCAGCACGCGGCGCCGCAGGATCCAGTGGCTGGGATCACTCACGGCCCCTCCATCACGGTGTGCACAGGGCCGGCTTCAGGCCAGCCAATCGGCCATAGGCTGCCAGCCAGCCTCACACGTTCCGTGTTCCGCAACGTTCTGATCGCCGACTCCGGCAAGGGTCATGTGGAGGAGATGGTGCGCATGCTGCGCGATATCCCCGCCGTGCGGCAGACCCGCCTCAACCTGCTGCACGTGGTGACCGAGCAGGCCGGCGAGAACTTCCAGGATCACTGGCAGAAGGCCGCCGGCATCGTGGCCGAGGCCGTGGGTCGGCTCGGGCTCGACCCCAGCGAGGTGAACACGATCATTCGCCAGGGCGATGCCAAGCAAACCGTGCTGAAGGTGGCCGACGAACTCGACGCCGACCTGATCGTGATGGGATCGCGCGGCCTGAGCCGGCTGCAGTCGATCCTCAGCAACAGCACCAGCCAATACGTGTTCCAGCTCTCCACGCGGCCGATGCTGCTGGTGCGCGACGACCTCTACGTGCGCCACATCAACCGCGTGATGGTGACCGTGGACGGCACGGGCGTGGGCGATGACGCCCTGAAGCTGGCCTGCGAGATGGTGCGCGAGATCCCCGGCGGCACCCTCACCGGCGTGCATGTCACCCGCCAGGACATCACCCCGTCGCGCGGGGGCAAGAGCCCGGCCGATGAGGTGCTGGAGAAGGCTGTGCAGCGGGCCCGGGGTTACGGCGTGGAGATGAAGCCCCTACACCGCACCGGCGACATCGGCCGTACGGTGTGCGCCACCGCCGAGGAAACCAAGGCCGACCTGCTGGTGATCGCCTCGCAGGATCGCCGCCCGGTGGTGGCCCAGGCCCTGGTGGACCTGGATCGACTACTGGGGAGTTCCGTGAGCGACTACATCCGGGTGCATGCCCCGGCACCGGTGCTGCTGGTGCGCGAACCGGAAGGCCGAACCTGAGACCAGGCACGCCCGAGCTTCAGACCAGCTCGGGCATCAAAAAGGGCCCGCTGATCTGCGGGCCCAATCACGGAGAGAGCTCTCCAGCGCTCAGCTGCCCTGGCGGCTGCTGGTTTGGATGTAGAGCACGATCAGAAAGACGGTGGGAACCAACACGAACATCAGGCTGGCGACGAAGCCGAGATCGTTGGTTTCCATGGCGGTGGTTTCGGGTGTCGGGAGGGTATCACCGGCGACCGGCTGAAGATCAGGCCCCTTCACCGCTCGTTGCGGTGTTGGCCGTGCTGTCGGAGGCCGACTCCTCGGCATCAGCCTCGTCGTCGAGATCCGCCTCGGGCGGCTGTGGCCAGGCGATGGGCCCTGCGGGGAGAGGCTGGGCCAGGGCCGTGGCCACGGCGTCGTCCTTGCCCGCCAGGCCCACCTGCGGGCGGGTGATCACCACCATCGACTGCTGCACCAGGGCCTGGCAGGCCAGGCGCCAGTTCTGGGGACGGCGACGCAATTTCTGGTCTTCCACGACGGTGCGACCACTCAGCGCCTGGGAGGGGTTGCCATCGGGCACCTCCACGAAACATGTGATGCACTGGCCACAGCCACCGCAGTTGCCGAGGGTTCCCTTCAGGCCATAGAGCTTGATCCCCTCCCGCAGGGCCACGTCCCGGAGGTTTTCGCCTGGGTAGCACTCCACATCGCGACCTTCGCGCACAAAACGGATCACGGGCATGGGACCACACAGCAACTGGTGTGATTCTGAGGCGGGCCGTTGCGCTCCGTAACCAGCGCCGCCGCTCGGCAGGCACGACCCTTACGATCGCCCAACCCACCCAGAACTACCCCCAATGGGATTGCCCTGGTATCGGGTGCACACGGTCGTCATTAACGACCCGGGCCGATTGCTCGCCGTGCACCTCATGCACACCGCGCTGGTGGCCGGCTGGGCCGGCTCGATGGCGCTTTACGAGCTCGCGATCTTTGATCCGTCCGACCCGGTGCTCAACCCGATGTGGCGCCAGGGCATGTTTGTGATGCCCTTCATGGCCCGTCTGGGCGTGACTGGCAGCTGGGGCGGCTGGAGCATCACTGGCGAAACCGGTGTCGACCCCGGCTTCTGGAGCTTCGAGGGCGTGGCAGCCGCCCACATCATCCTCAGTGGCCTGCTGTTCCTTGCTGCCATCTGGCACTGGACCTACTGGGATCTCGAGATCTGGCAAGACCCGCGCACCGGTGAACCGGCGCTGGACCTTCCCAAGATTTTCGGTATCCACCTCCTGCTGGCCGGCCTGGCCTGCTTCGGCTTCGGCGCCTTCCACCTCACCGGTGTCTTCGGCCCTGGCATGTGGGTGAGTGACGCCTACGGCGTCACGGGTCACCTCGAGCCAGTTCAGCCTTCGTGGGGCCCAGAGGGCTTCAACCCGTTTAACCCGGGCGGCATCGTGGCCCACCACATTGCCGCTGGCATCGTCGGCATCATCGCCGGGATCTTCCACATCACCACCCGCCCGCCGGAGCGCCTCTACAAGGCCCTGCGCATGGGCAACATTGAAACCGTGCTGGCTTCGGCCATCGCCGCCGTGTTCTTCGCCGCCTTCGTGGTGGCCGGCACCATGTGGTACGGCGCAGCCGCCACTCCCGTTGAACTGTTCGGCCCCACCCGTTACCAGTGGGATCAGAGCTACTTCAAAACCGAGATCAACCGTCGCGTGCAAACGGCGATGGAAAACGGCGCCACCAAGGAGCAAGCCTGGGCCTCGATTCCTGAGAAGCTCGCCTTCTACGACTACGTGGGCAACAGCCCTGCCAAGGGTGGTCTGTTCCGCGTGGGTCCGATGGTGAACGGTGATGGCCTGCCCACCGGCTGGCTGGGCCACATCTCCTTCACCGACAAGGACGGCCGCGAGCTGGAAGTGCGCCGCCTGCCCAACTTCTTCGAGAACTTCCCTGTGGTTCTCCAGGACAGCGACGGCATTGTGCGCGCCGACATCCCCTTCCGCCGCGCTGAAGCGAAGTACTCCTTCGAACAGACCGGCGTGACCGCTACGGTTTATGGCGGTGCCCTCGACGGCAAGACCTTCACCGATCCTGCCGACGTGAAGCGCCTGGCCCGCAAGGCTCAGCTGGGTGAAGCGTTCGAATTCGACCGCGAGACTTATCACTCCGACGGCACGTTCCGCAGCTCGCCCCGCGGCTGGTTCACCTTCGGCCACGCCACCTTCGCGCTGCTGTTCTTCTTCGGCCACATCTGGCACGGCGCCCGCACCCTGTACCGCGACGTGTTCGCCGGTATCGACCCCGACCTGGGCGAACAGGTGGAGTTCGGTCTGTTCCAGAAACTGGGCGACCGCTCGACCCGCCGCCTGCCCGAGGGTTATGTGCCCCCGGCCGGCTCCCCCCTCAGCTGATCGCCAGCACCAGGAGAAACCATGGAAAGCTTCGCTTACATCCTCATCCTTGCGCTGGCCATCTCAACCCTGTTCTTCGCCATCGCCTTCCGCGATCCCCCGAAGATCGGCAAGTGAATCTCAGCCCAAAATCCCAAAGCCCCTGCCAAAGCAGGGGCTTTTTTGTGTGCATGCGTGGCTTGAGACCAGCGTGGGCTTCTCAAAACGAAAACACCTGTCTACACTTGCTTCACCACAAACCCGCGCCTTTCGGGGATGCAATGCCCCTCCTGCCAACACACGGACAGCCGGGTGCTCGAATCACGGGCTGCCGATGGTGGGCGCAGTGTGCGTCGGCGGCGTGAATGCCTGAATTGCGAATTTCGCTTCACCACCTATGAACGGGTGGAAACCGTGCCGATCACAGTGGTGAAACGGAATGGTCATCGCGAAACGTTCAACCGCTCCAAATTGCTGCACGGCCTGCTGCGGGCATGCGAAAAGACCGGCCTTGAGCCAGCGAGGTTAGAAACGGTGGTGGACGAAATCGAGCTGCAGCTCCAGCAACGGAGCGGGCGGGAGGTGAGCAGCGTGGAGATCGGTGAACTGGTGCTACAGCAGCTCAGCGAGATGAGCGAGGTGGCCTACGTGCGCTTTGCCTCGGTGTATCGGCAGTTTCAGGGCATCAGCGATTTTGTGGCCACCCTGGAAGGCCTGAACCGCCGTACGAACGGGCGGAGCAAGTCGAAACCAGCCCTGGCGGCCATCGGCTGAGCACGGCGTGCATTGATACAGTGAAAGGCTGCGTGTTCTGCTGGCGGGCAGAACACCATTCCTTTCGCACTGCCTGCGGGCAGGCCGCCAACTCCCCATGACCGTGACCCCTTCCGACGTCAGCACCACCGAGGTCGATCTCGATCTGGCCGCTGAAGCGGCAGCCGAAGACCTCGACCTCGCCATCCCGGAAGAGGTTCCCACCGCCGACGACCCGAGCAGCCGTGCCGCCAGCCGCGATCTCGACGGCGTGGGCTTCACCCTCGATGAGTTCGCGTCGCTGCTGAGCAAGTACGACTACAACTTCAAGCCCGGCGACGTGGTGAACGGCACCGTGTTCGCCCTGGAGCCCAAGGGCGCCATGATCGACATCGGCGCCAAAACCGCCGCCTTCATGCCCCTGCAGGAGGTGTCGATCAACCGCGTGGAGGGCCTCAGCGACGTGCTGGAGCCCGGTGAGATCCGTGAGTTCTTCATCCTGAGCGAGGAGAACGAAGACGGCCAGCTCACCCTCTCGATCCGCCGCATCGAGTATCAGCGGGCCTGGGAGCGCGTGCGTCAGCTGCAGAAGGAAGACGCCACCATTTACTCCGAGGTGTTCGCCACCAACCGTGGTGGCGCCCTGGTGCGCGTGGAGGGCCTGCGCGGCTTCATCCCCGGCAGCCACATCAGCACCCGCAAGGCGAAGGAAGAGCTCGTGGCCGACTTCCTGCCCCTCAAGTTCCTGGAGGTGGACGAAGAGCGCAACCGCCTGGTGCTCAGCCATCGCCGCGCCCTGGTGGAGCGCAAGATGAATCGCCTGGAAGTGGGCGAGGTGGTGCTTGGCACCGTCCGCGGCATCAAGCCCTACGGCGCCTTCATCGATATCGGTGGCGTGAGCGGCCTGCTGCACATCTCGGAGATCAGCCACGAGCACATCGAGACACCCCACACGGTGCTCAACGTGAATGATCAGATGAAGGTGATGATCATCGACCTCGACGCCGAGCGGGGCCGGATTTCGCTCTCCACCAAGGCCCTCGAGCCGGAACCGGGCGACATGCTCACCGATCCCCAGAAGGTGTTCGACCGGGCCGAGGAGATGGCTGCCCGCTACAAGCAGATGCTGCTGGAGCAGGCCGAGGACAACGAGCCCATGGGCGTCACCCTCGACTGATCCCGAATCCGTGGCCCAGTTGCTGCTGCGGGGGGAGCCGATCGGAGAGGCGGATCAATCGATTCGTGCGGTGCTGTTCGACAAGGACGGCACCCTCTCCATCAGCGAACCCATGCTCCATGCCCTGGCCGAGGCCAGGGTTTTTCATTGCCTGCGTCTGCTGGCCGAACACCATCCCGAGCTCTCCGTCGCGGCGGCGGCTGAACTCGACGACCTGCTGCGGCGGGCCTATGGCCTGGGCCCCAGCGGTGTGCATCCCGCCGGCACCACGGCCGTCGCCAGCCGTTTGCACAACCTGATCTCCACGGCCACGGCCCTGGCCCAGGTGGGCCTCGGCTGGCCTGAGGCCCTGGCCCTGAGCGAAGCGGTGTTTGCCTCCACCGATGGGCTGCACGGCACCGGCAGCACCCACAAGCCGATCGCCACCGATGGGCTGCACGCTCTGGTGGAGCAACTGGCTGCTGCAGGACTGCGCTGCGCCGTGATCAGCAACGACGAAGTGGCGGGGATTGAGGCATTTCTGGCCAGCCAGGGCATCACCCAGCACTTCCAGGCCTGTTGGAGTGCCGAGCACACCCCACGCAAGCCCGACCCCGCCGCCGTACACGCCCTATGCCGTGAGCTGGGGGTGCGCGCCGCCGACTGCGCCCTGATCGGCGATGCCAACAGTGATCTGCGCATGGCACGCGCCGCCGGGGTGCCGGTGGTGCTCGGCTACACCGCCGCCTGGAGCCAGCGCCCGCCCCTCGATCCCAGCTTTCCCCAGGTGCATCACTGGAACGAGCTCAGCCTGCGGACCTGAGTGCCGCAAACAGGCCTAGCAACAGGAACCAGAGAAATCCCGACCCCGAAGGTCGGTTGGGGCGTCAGTGCTTTTCAGGCCGGGAATAGGGTGTTTCCCCATTCCCGATGCGCGATTCATGGGTAGCCGTTACGTCTTCACCTCCGAGTCGGTGACCGAAGGTCATCCCGACAAGATCTGCGATCAGGTGAGCGATGCGGTGCTCGACGCCCTGCTGAGCCAGGACCCCGCCTCCCGCGTGGCCTGCGAAACCGTGGTGAACACCGGCCTCTGCCTGATCACCGGCGAAGTCACCACCCAGGCCCGGGTGGACTTCAACACCCTGGTGCGCAGCGTGATCGAGCGCATCGGCTACAGCGGTGCCCGCGCCGGCGGCTTCGATGCCAATAGCTGCGCCGTGCTCGTGGCGCTCGATCAGCAATCCCCCGACATCGCCCAGGGCGTGGATGAGGCCGACGACCACGCCGGCGATCCGCTCGACCTCGTGGGCGCCGGCGACCAGGGAATCATGTTCGGCTACGCCTGCAACGAAACCCCGGAGCTGATGCCGCTGCCGATCAGCCTGGCCCACCGGCTGGCGCGGCGTTTGGCGGAAGTTCGCCACAACGGCACCCTCGGTTACCTGCTGCCCGACGGCAAAACCCAGGTGAGCGTCGTCTATGAAAACGACGTGCCCGTGGCGATCGACACCATCCTGATCTCCACCCAGCACACCGCCGAGATCGACGGCATCAGCGAGGAAGGCGCCCTGCGCGAGCGCATCGCGGCCGATCTGTGGAGCCATGTGGTGGAACCGGCCACCAGCGACCTGAGCCTCAAGCCCAGCAAGGAGGCCACCCGCTTCCTGGTGAACCCCACCGGCAAGTTTGTGGTGGGCGGCCCCCAGGGCGATGCGGGCCTCACCGGCCGCAAGATCATCGTGGACACCTACGGCGGCTATGCCCGCCACGGTGGTGGCGCCTTCTCCGGCAAAGACCCCACCAAGGTGGACCGCTCCGCCGCCTACGCGGCCCGCTATGTGGCCAAGGCGCTGGTGGCCGCTGGCCTCGCCCGCAAGGCTGAGGTGCAGCTGAGCTACGCCATCGGCGTGGCTCGCCCTGTGAGCATCCTGGTGGAAAGCTTCGGCACCGGCGCCATCTCGGATGCCGACCTCACCGCCCTGGTGCAGGAGCACTTCGATCTGCGGCCTGGCGCCATCATCGAAACCTTCAACCTGCGGGGCCTGCCCCAGGAGCGCGGAGGCCGCTTCTACCAAGACGTGGCGGCCTACGGCCACTTCGGCCGCAGCGACCTCAACCTCCCCTGGGAGAACGTGGGCGCCATGGCTGAGACCCTGCGTCAGGCCACCGCTGGCCAGGTGGGCGCCGCCGCCTGATCGCCATGCATCAGCCGCTGGCCCTGGGTGTCGACTTCGGCACCAGTGGCCTGCGGCTGGCGTTGGTGGATCACGACGGCACCCTGCTGGCGGAAGACTCCAGCCCCTACCCGCGCCCTTTTGAGGCCCCCCAGGGCTGGCGGGAGGGGCTGATCGCCCTGATGGGGCAGCTCGATCCCCAGCTGAAGCGCCGCGTTGGAGCGATCGCCCTCGATGGCACCTCCGGCACCCTGCTGCTCTGCCGCCCTGATGGCGCCCTGGCCCCTGGCGCCCTGGGGCTTGCCCTGCCCTATTCCCTGGCCTGCCAGGAGCAGGCCGGCGCTGCTACTGCCCTGGTGGCGGACTGTCCGGGATCGCCGGCCGCCAGTGCCAGCGGCAGCCTCGCCCGGGCCCTGCGGCTCCTCACCAACGCCGCCGCCGCCGGCCTGAAGCCAGACAGCTGGCTACTACGGCACCAGGCCGACTGGCTGATGGGTTGGCTGCTGGGCGACTGGCGCTGGGGCGAGGAGGGCAACAACCTGAGGCTGGGCTGGCAGCTCGAACCCCAGCGATGGGCGGGCGAGATCCCTTGCCAGACCTGGGCTTCGGCGCTCCCGGAGATCGTCGCTAGCGGCGCCGTGCTCGGCCCCCTGGGGCCGGAGGCCACCCAAGCCCTTGGCCTGCCGGACACCTGCCAGGTGGTGGCCGGAAGCACCGACGCCAACGCGGCCGTGCTGGCCGCCGACCCGGCACCCGGGGATGGCATCACCGTGCTCGGGACCACCCTGGTGCTCAAGCAATTCTGCGCGCGGCCGATCCAGGGAGCCGGCATCAGCTGCCACCGGGTGGCAGGACAGTGGCTGGTGGGCGGGGCCTCCAATGCTGGCGGCGGCGTGCTGCGCCGCTTTTTCAGCGATGGCCAGCTCGAGGAACTGAGCCGCCAGATCGATCCGCGCCAGCCCAGTGGATTGCAGCTGCGGCCCCTTCCTGCACGAGGGGAGCGATTTCCCGTGGATGATCCCGAGCTGGAGCCTGTGCTGGCCCCCCGGCCGGTGAGCGACAGCCTCTATCTCCAGGGGCTGCTGGAGGGGCTGGCAGCGATTGAGGCGGCCGGCTGGCAGCGGCTCCAGGCCCTTGGGGCACCACCGGTGCAGCGAGTGATCAGCCTGGGGGGCGGAGCCCGCAACACCCAATGGCGCGCCATCCGCCAACGGCTGCTGGGGCTGCCGGTGCTGAACCGACCCAAGCTGGGCGCTGCCCTGGGTATGGCCAAACTGGCGGCAACCGCCCTGCCAACCCCATGAACGATCGCCTCAAGGCCTGGATTTCGATGGGCCTGTTTGTGGTGCTGGCGGGCTATGTGGGCTTCAGCGCGCTCCGGCTGGGGCTGCTGCTCTGGCAGCGCTTCGGCGCCGGTGCCTGAGCGGCTTCAGAATCGCGCCAACCTGTTCGCTCCGCCATGGCCGCCGACCCCCTCACCTCCGCCGTGAGTGACCGGATCTGCAAGCACATGAACGACGACCATGCCGACGCGGTGCTGGCTTACGCGAAGCACTACGGCGGCGTGGACAGTCCCGGCCAGGCCCGCATGGTGGCGGTGAAGCCAGAGGCCATGGAGTTGGAGGTGGATGGCGCCACTGTGACTGTGGCGTTCGACCACACCCTCAGCGACAGCGAAGACGCCCACCGCACCCTGGTGGCCATGCTGCGGGCCATGCCCCGCTGAGACACCGAAACCTGTGGGAATGCTCAGGGCAGCGCCTGCGGAGCGATCGCTGCCATGGCTTTTAGGGCCTTCCTGCTCAATTGGCTGAGCCAGCCCTGCCCAGGACCGTCTGCGGTGAATGGGATTGAAGGCCTAGACGGGCTGAGCGGCAAGACACCCCTGCTGTGGTGGGCAGCCGGCTCCTATGACGGCCAGGCCCGCCACCGTCTGCTGCGGCTGCGGGATCACCCGACGGCGGCAGGCCTCGAACCCTGGCTCACCCCCCTGGTGCCCCTGCTGGAATGCGGCCCCGCAGAGGGGAGCCGCAGGGGCCTGGTGGTGCCCGTGCCCAGCTGGAAACGCCACGCCAATCCCCTGCCCGCCCTGCTGGCCGGAGCCCTGGGCCGGCGGCTGGGCTGGAGCCTGCGGCCAGAACTGCTGCACCGCAGCCGACCGGTGCTCGGCCAGCACCACCTGGGCCGCACGCTGCGCCTGGCCAACCAACAGGGAGCCTTCGTGGCCCAGCCCGCCCCCAGCCAGCACCTGGGGCCTCGCCCACCGGTACTGCTCGTGGACGACATCCTCACCACCGGTGCCACGGCCTGCGCCGCCGCTGCGGCCCTCGGCGAAGCGGGCTGGCGGGTGGCTGGACTGGCCTGCCTGGCACGCACCCCGGGGGGACGACGGCGAGGCCGTGATCTAAGATCCCCGGGTCGCCACGGCGACAGGCCGGGATAGCTCAGTTGGTAGAGCAGGCGACTGAAAATCGCCGTGTCCCCAGTTCAAATCTGGGTCCTGGCATTTGTTGATTCGCGCCCGAGGCGCCAAAGCGCCATGCCGCTGCCCATCCCCCAGGATGGTCCCCAGGTGTTCAACAACGCCGACAGTTTCGCGCAGGCGTTCGACGAGGCCTGGCAGCAGCACAATCGGCGCCATCCAGGCCATGGCCTCGACGCCGAGGAGAAACTCCCCCTGATCCTGGCCGAGGTGGCTGAGCACCCGTTCCGCCAGAGCGAACCGGAGTTGTCGGAACAGGTGGCGCGCTTCCGGCTGCGCTTGCTTGGGCTGTAGCGTTCGCCCCATGGCGGATTCCATTACCCGGCTGGTGCGGCTGCTCAGCGCCGGCTTCAGCAACCAGGAGCAGGCCTTTGAGAATCCCCCGCTTTACGCCCACATCCTGGTGAAGTTCCGGCCCCTGCCGCAACTGGCCCCGGGATCCCTGCTCCTGGAGCAGAGCTATGCGATCAACCCCGCTGCCCCTTATCGGATCCGGGTGCTGCGGGCGGAACGCCAGAACGGCGAGATCATCATTCACAACCAGGCCCTCACCGACGACCAGCGCTTCTGGGGAGCCGTGGATGACGCCGAACGGCGGGCCCAGATCCAGACGAGCGACCTGGTGCCACTCGAGGGCTGCGCCTACGTGGTGAGAGAAGAGGGCGAAGGATTCGTGGGCGAAGTGGAGCCGGGTTGCCGCTGCCTGGTGGAACGCAAAGGCGCCACCACCTATCTCGTGAGCCGGCTGGAACTGGGGCCCAACGGGATGCGCACCATCGACACTGGCCATGACCCCAGCACCCATGAACAGGTGTGGGGTTCGCTGGCAGGTCCGTTCGAATTCGAGCGCACCCACGACTACAGCGGCGAGATTCCGGAAAGCTGGCTGCAGCACTGGCAGGGCTGAAGCTGGCTAGCGCCGCGCCTGGGTAGCGGCGATCCGGAAGCGATCAGGCAACCAGTTCGTCCATAAAAGGTTGCTCCCCCTCCTCAATGAACGGATCCGGATCCTCCGGCAGCTCGGGATGCGGCCCCGCTGAACCAGCCTCTGTTGCGGGGGCTGCCCC